>NZ_JBIVYL010000001.1:0-858444 GCF_044772225.1 Rhizobium sp. NPDC090275
GGCCGTGAAACGCCCCTGCGCCTATGGTACTTCGTCTTAAGACGCGGGAGAGTCGGTCGCTGCCAGGTCTGCTAAACGCAACATAAAATCTTCTCTGATCGAAAACGGCCAAGGCCGAAACAAAAGGGCCGCCTAAAGCGGTCCTTTCTGCTTTCCAAAGGCCCAAATGCAGAGCAAAATGAATGGGTCAAGCACCTGAAACAAGGTGCGTCCCTTACAGGAACAAAACCCATAGGGTTTTGCTCCGGTAGTACCGGTAAACCCAAAGGGTTTAATCGGACGCGACAAAGCCGAAGGCTTTGCGCTGGCGCGGGGTGGAGCAGCCCGGTAGCTCGTCAGGCTCATAACCTGAAGGCCGCAGGTTCAAATCCTGCCCCCGCAACCAACATTCTTTTCAGAACCTCGACGTTATCGCTGGCGGGAAGACTTCATCTTCCCTGGCGATGGTAGCTCGTCGTCCTCAGGACCATAACCTGAAGGCCGCAGGGTCAAATCCTGCCTCCGCAACCAACATTCTTTCCAGAACAAACACGACAGACTTACCGACCCGCCTTAGGGCGCCGATTGTCGCGGATCTGCAGCAGGATGCTGCGACCGGCTGACAGCAATTCCATCAGGAAGGCGAGTAGCGAGAGCATTAGGGCGACGATGGCGCTGCCGAAGAACCAGACGAGGTTCAGCGGTCGAATGCGGATGGCAAGTGCGCCGGACAGCAGATTGAGGATCGCGCAGCAGGTGCAGATGCCGGCGATGACACCGAGGATAACGGCGATTTCGAGCACCAGCGTGCGCCGCCGCAAGTATATCAGTTGCCGCTCTCGCTTGTCGTCGGGCTCATTCTTCGCGACAACCTCGTTCAGCCGGTCGGAGACGCGCCCGAGCCGGGTGGCGTAGATGCCGACGAAGGCTGCCGTGCCCGCCAGCAGAAACACTGGCGCCAGCGAGGTCTGGATGATCCCGGCATAGTCGATGACGATTGTCGGGGCGTCCATCGGCGTCTCCTCGCAAGCCACGTGCGCATCGGCGCGATACTCGTCAGGAGCATGTCCTAGCGCAAGGATCGCTGCGATGGTCGGCTGAGACTAACGCTGACGACCCCGAAAGGGCAAGCCGGAAGCCGGCGGCCGGTCGCCAGTCGCCGGCAGCGAGGGCGGATGCAGTCTTGTAGTCGATGTCACTGCGGCTTCAAATCATAAGCCTGATGGGAGGCTCTCAAATCCGCGAGTGTCTTGCCGACGCAATTGCCGCCGCCTTCGCCGCCGACGACTGCCTTGGCTTGGCCGTCAAGCGAGATGGTGCCGGCGATGCGATCGGAGGCGACGTAGGTTGCGAGGCCTGCGTCGGTGACCCTGGAGAGGTAGAAGATGTGGGTCGTATCCTTCTGCTGGCAGTGGATGACGATGGGGAAGCTCTTCAAGGGATCATCGGCGGCGTAAGCGGCGGCTGTGCCGACAAGGTAGGGCAGGGCGATTGTGGTGGCCGCTAGCGGCAATGCCGACACGAGGCGTTTGGCGGAACGTCGAAGCGCAACATCTGTCATCGAGACCTCCTTTTTTCTGGTGCGATATCGTTTGCGATCTGGCCTAGAGCGCGAGGGCGGCGAGCGCGTCCCTGTCCATCAGTTGCACGCGCCGCTGCAGCTTGCCCTTGAGCCGGATGATGTGCCTCTCGCGCAGCTTGGTGAAGGAGCGGGCCACGGTTTCGATGGTCAGGCCGAGATAATCGGCGACGTCGCTGCGGCACATCATCAGGTCGAATTCGCTCTCGCCGGGGTGGCGTTCGGCCATCTCCTCGATGAAGACGGCGACGCGCTTCAAGGCGCTCTGCTCGATCATCGCCAGCTGCCGCGACTGCGCCTTTGCCAGATTGGCGAGCGCGATGTTGAGCAGGCTGCCCGTGGGTGTGCTGTTTGCTGCCGTGGCGAAAGGGCGGATCCTTGCCTCGCAGACGGCCTCGGCGAAGTCGGCACGGCAGTCGCCCTGTTCGAGGCCGAACCAATCGCCCTTGGCGCAGAAGGACAAGATGTGCCGGTGCCCGTCCGGCATGAGCCGGTAGATCCTGATCGCGCCGGCCTCCACCTGGTAGAAGGCGAGCACTTTCTGGCCCTCGCTATAGACGATCTGGTCCTGTTTCAGCCTGATCGTCTGGTCGGCATGGGCGGCAGGCTCGAAGGCGGGCGGGCGCGTGGGGACTTGGATAGGCTCCTGTCGCAGATCGTGAACATGCAACATCGTATCTCCCTCCATTCCCCACAGAATAAGCAAATCAGGCGGTGCAGCACATTCGAAATTCCCCTTACGTAGTGCTACGGAAGCTCTCCTCGCGCTCGGGGTGTATAACCGCCAAGCCCCACAAAACGACCGGGTCTTTCCGCAGGAGGGATCGATGGCAGCGAGCGACGGCGAGAATCGCGACGCCGAACAGAACCGTGCCGAGATCATCGAGCAGCTCGAGCGGATATTGAGAAGTCGCGAGTTCCAGGCGCCGGATCGCGGCCGTCGTTTTCTGCGCTATATCGTCGAAGAGGCGGTCGATGGTCGAGCCGAACGGCTGACCGCCTATAATATCGCGCAGGCGGTGTTCGGTCGCGGCGCGGATTTCGATGCGCAGAGCGATCCTGTTGTCAGGATCGAGGCAGGGCGCATCCGGCGTGCGCTGGAGCGCTATTACCTCGTCTGCGGAAGCGGCGACCCCGTGCATATCACCATTCCGAAGGGGCACTACGCGCCGCGTTTCGAGCGGCGAGCGGTGGCTGAGGGGGCGGAGAACGGGCCGGGCACCAGTTCCGGCGAGGCGAGCGGCCCGGCGCGGCCGGGGCGGAACGCGCGCAAGCTTGGCTATCGCGATCTTCTGGTGCCGGTCGGTGTTCCCGCCGTCTTCGCGGCGCTTGCCATGCTGGCGCTCATTCGTCCGCTTGAGGAGTATCTTGCGCCGGCGCCCAACCGACCGGCGGCGGCGCGGGATCAGGCAGGCGCTGCGCGTGTGATCGTCGAGCCGCTGGCTGTCCTCGGCGCCCCCTCAGGCGGCGCGGAGATCGCCAGGGGATTGAACGACCAGATCATCTCGCAGCTGACGAAGCTCGATGGCGTCATGGTCATGACGCCCGCCGGTTCTTCTCCCGCGGACGAGGCGGGGAATGCGGTGTTTGCCTTACAGGGCAATGTTACCTTCGAGGACGATGCGCTGCATGTGCAGCTGCGGTTGATCCGCAGCGCCGACGGACGGGTGATATGGGCCAAGCGGTTCGATCACGATACGACCGGCCAGAACGTCTTCGATCTGCAGGACGCGATCGGGACGCGTGTGGTCAAGGACATTGCCACGATCAGTGAAATCAAGGATGCATCGCAGCGGCGTTAGCAATGTCCGCTTGGCCGATCACGCTCTGTCGGTTCACTTTGGGCCGTTTACGTTCGGGCGCTCGGGGCTGAGGCCGGCCATCTCGTTGCCGACGCCCACCGCGCGCAGGCCGGTCAGCATCCGCTCCAGATCTTCCGGGCGCTGCATGCGTCGAGACAGCTCATCCCGGACGTTCTTCATCATCTCGGGCGCGTGGGCGTTCAGCCAGTCTCTCAGTTGCGCGGCTTCTTCGGTCTTGCCTTCCGCTCCAAGGATGGAGAGCAGAACCAGGCGGTGCATCGGGTTGTACTCCAGGTCAGACATACGCGACCAAAGCTCGGCCGCCTGCAGGTCACCACGCATGAAGGCGCAAAGCGCCATGCCGACTTCGTAATATCCCTTGGGGCCGGCATCCTTGTTGACGGCGCGGGAGACGAGTTCGCAGCCGGATTGCCACTTTCCGGACATGGCCAGCCGTAGGCCGTATTCGCCGGCGACCTCGGTGTCGTTGGCGTTGGCGGCATAGGCGGCGGCGCCGAGTTTCAGCGCCTTGTCGATATCGTTGGTGAAGAAGCTGACCAGCATCGCCGCCTGCAGCGCGCGGGTATTGTTTGGAGCGATTGCCGTGGCGCGCTCCGCTGCCTTCGTCGCCAGCGTCATGGTGTCGGGTGTTGGCCGCGCGCCGAGCTTGTAGCGGAACCGGATTTCATCGAGATAGACAAGCGATAGCAGTGCCCAGGATGTCGCGTTGTTTGGGAAGCGCGCGGTTGCGCGAAGAAGGCAATCGCGGGCGGCGGCATGGCTTTTTGCGTCCATTCCCCGGCGATAGCTGTAATAGGCGAGCGTGCAGTCGTAGGCGCCGCCCATTTCGCTCAAGGACGGTTCGGCGATCTTGTCGGTATCGGTGACGAAGATCGCGCCATAGGGCTGGGCCACCGACACCGCGATATCCTGTCCGATATCGGCCTGGATCTGCAGGATGCTCTTGGCGCCAAGATCGGCGTCGTAATTGTTCGCCCAGATGACAGCAGCATCGGAGCGCCGGATCAGCCTCGATATGGAGCGCAGCCTGTTGCCATCGCGCTGCACGCTGCCCTGCAAGGCAAAGCCGTGCAGGTTGCCGTCCTTGGCCCTCGATGGGTCGGCGACGACGATGATGTCGTCGAAGGTTGCGAGCTGACCGATGATCTCGTCCCTCAACCCCTGGGCGATATCGGCGGTGGCGCCTTCTTCTCCATCCGATTGGAAGTTTTCGACGACGATCATCGGGTTGGAGGTATCCGCGACCGGGGATTGCTGCGTTCCGGCCCGGCCGGTTAGCAAGCCCGCCGGCCAAAGGAGGTAACCGGCTGTCGCGGCGATCAGGAGTGTGGCGCCAAAGGCAAAAGCGGCGAATGATCTGGTATCTCTCGTCTTGCGATCGGCCGGTGCGCGTGCCGTCGCGGGCTCGGAACGAGGGGCCGGAGCGGCGGATGGATGCGATGGCTCGGCATAGTCGAAATGCGGGACGTAGCCGCCCTTGGGAATGGTGATCACGATCGGATCGGACTGCCCGGCGACGAGATAATAGCGCTCGAGGCCACGGCGAATGCGACCGGCTTCTATTCTGACGACGGGGTCGTTCTGTGCGTCGAACGAACTCTGCCTGCCGAAGATTTCATTGGCGATGGTGAAGGCCTTGAGGAACTGGGCGCGTCCCTCCAGGGTCTCGGTGACCACGAAGCGCAGGAACTTCCGGCCACGCTCGGGGGAATGAAACTCGTCGCTGGCGAGAACACGCTCGAGTTGCTGGAGGATATCGTCCGGTTTAGGTCCTGGTTCGCCCGAAAACTCGACCTTTGCGCTACTCATGATGCCCCTCCGACACGATCACGCAATCATCTTTAGTCTCTACTAATGGAGCATATCCCATAACCATGTGTGGTTTCAATGACTTTGTCGAACGCAGCTTAAAGTAGCCTGACCGGTACCGCTGGTAGAGCCGGGCTGCGAGGTGCTGCGGGTTGCGGCATGCCGCCTGACGTCAAGACCATGCGCAGCAGTTCGGCGAGGTTGCGCGCCTCCATTTTCGCCATGACGTTGGCGCGATGAACCTCGACCGTTCGCGCGCTAATGCCGAGGTTGAAGGCAATCATCTTGTTCTGCAGACCATCAAGAACAGCGGCCAGAACCTGGTGCTCGCGCTCGGTCAGCTGCCGCAGTCGATTGGCGACCATTTCGGTGTCGACTGGTGTGGGCGAGGGGGGCGTACGACGCGATGTGGCCTGGTTGATCGCGGCGATCAGCGCCTGGTCCTCGAACGGCTTCTTGATGAAGTCGGCCGCACCCGCCTTCATCGCCTGCACGGCCGTCTCCACGTCTCCGTCGCCGCCGACGAGGATCGTGGGGATGTTTGCGTTGAGCGCATTCAGTCGCTCCAGCAGTTGCAGCCCGTCCGTGCAGGACATCCGCGTGACCTTGACGAGGCATGCCCTGCCGGAGACGGGCAACTGATCCAGAAACGCCGACGCGCTCTCATAGGCGCGAACCGCGAAGCCCGAGGATATCAGCAGGAACGTCAGGGATCGCCGCGGTATCTCTTGGTCGTCGACGAGGTGCACGGTCAGGTCATTCGCCATCGAGTAAACTCTCCCTCAAATGCAACGAAAGCGCGAGAGCGCGGTTCCCCTGTCCACTCTCTCACTGACTGTATATTACCACTACACTGCGCTCTTCAGGCGTAGCATCGCGTAACATCTGTGGTAGCCGACACGTTGAAAACATTGATGTCGGACGTCTCAAGCGTCTGGATGCGTTGATCCGGCTCAATGCCGGTTATCCCCGGACGGCCTATCATCGCGGGACTTTCCCCAATTCGCGCCCCCAATTCTCGATGGAGCCCCTACGATGAGAAAGCTGGTTCTTGCGACAGGTATTGCGATCGCCGCCGTGATGGCGGCACCTGTCGGTGCGCAACAGGATCGCAAGGAATATCGGCGCATGAACTGGGCCGAAAACTTGCCCGATGCGGTGAAGATCTATCACGGCAAGCGGTTCTCGGTCGTCAGCTATCGCACGGCGATCGAAACCGGCGCGCTGCATCAGCCGGGCAAGCCGGATGAGGTGAAAGCCGTTCGGGCGGCTGCGCGATCCAACAAGTGGCTGGTCGAACAGCTGAAGGCGAAGAAGCTGACGCCTGATGATATCGAGTGGGTCACGCGGGCGCGCAACGGCAACCTCGTCTTCTACGTGGAATGACCGCGGCCTTCGCGATGGCCTCCTGACCAGCAATACCGCTTAGCGCATTGTTTGCGATCAATGACACGGCCGAACCCGTCCCGTTAGGCTCATCCCATCCATGGGTAGCAGGGCGATCGCTATCCCAGGCAGCTTGGAGGAGAGCGCGATGCGCGGTTTTGGGGTTCATTCGGAAGTCGGGAAGCTCAGAACGGTGATGGTCTGCCGACCGTCGCTCGCCCATCAGCGGCTGACGCCGGGCAATTGCCATGATCTTCTCTTCGACGACGTGCTCTGGGTTCACGAGGCGCAGAAGGATCATTACGACTTTGTGCTGAAGATGCAGGAGCGTGGCGTCGAGGTTCTCGAGCTGCACGACATGCTGGCGCAGACCCTGGTGGACAAGCCGGCGCGCGACTTCGTGCTCGATCGCCGCATCACGCCGAATGTTCTCGGCTCGCAGATCGCCGAGGCGGTGCGGCCCTGGCTCGACGAGATGCCGGCGACACAGCTCGCGGCCTTCATGATCGGCGGCATCGCGATCTCCGACCTTCCCGACGTCAAGGCGAAGACGCTGATGCTGAGCGCGCTGTCGGAGACCGAGTTCGTCATTCCGCCTATCCCGAACACGCTGTTCCAGCGCGATCCCTCCTGCTGGATCTATAATGGCGTGACCTGCAATCCGATGTTCTGGCCGGCGCGGCAGCCCGAGACGCTGATCCAGCGCGCGGTCTACAAGTTTCATCCGACGTTCCGCGACGGCGATTTCAAGATCTGGTGGGGCGACAGCGACGAGGATTTCGCCAACGCCTCGATCGAGGGCGGCGACGTCATGCCGATCGGAAACGGCACCGTTCTGATCGGCATGGGCGAGCGCACCACCTATCAGGCGGTTGGCCAGGTGGCGCGCGCTCTGTTCAAGAACAAGGCGGTTACCAGGGTCATCGGCTGCCTGATGCCGAAGAGCCGGGCGGCCATGCATCTCGACACGGTCTTCAGCTTCTGCGACCGCGATGTGGTGACGCTCTTTGCAGAGGTCGTCGATCAGATCCGCTGCTACAGCATGGTGCAGACCGATGACGACGGCAATTTCGACATTCATCCGGAGACGGAGCCGATGCTCGATATCGTCGCCAAGGCGCTTGGAGTCGGCAAGCTCAGGGTCGTGGAAACAGGCGGCAACGCCTACCAGGCCGAACGCGAGCAGTGGGACGACGGCAACAACGTCGTCGCCCTCGAGCCCGGCGTCGTGGTCGGCTACGACCGCAACACCTACACCAATACGCTTCTTCGCAAGGCGGGCATCGAGGTCATCACCGTTCGCGGTTCCGAACTCGGCCGCGGTCGTGGCGGCGGGCACTGCATGACATGCCCGATCTGGCGCGACCCCGCCTATTGATAGCAGACATCCTGAAACAGCCCTACGGAGCAAGACCATGAGCTTCAATCTGCGCAACCGTTCGCTTCTGACCGTGCAGGATTATACGCCACGCGAATTCCGCTATCTTCTCGATCTCGCGCGCGATCTGAAGCGGGCCAAATATGCCCGCACCGAGCAGCAGCACCTGAAGGGCAAGGAGATCTGCCTGATTTTCGAAAAGACCTCGACGCGCACCCGGTGCGCCTTCGAAGTCGCCTGCTCGGACCAGGGGGCGAACGTGACCTATCTCGATCCGTCCGGCTCGCAGATCGGCCACAAGGAATCCTTCAAGGACACGGCGCGCGTGCTCGGCCGCATGTATGATGCGATCGAATATCGGGGTTCGGCGCAGCAGGGGGTGGAGACGCTGGCGCGCTATGCCGGCGTGCCTGTCTATAATGGCCTAACGGACGAATACCATCCGACGCAGATGATCGCCGACGTGATGACCATGCGCGAACATGCCGACAAGCCGATCGCCGACATCAAATACGCCTATATCGGCGACACGCGCTCGAACATGGGCCATTCGCTGCTGATCGTGGGCTGCCTGATGGGCATGGATGTCAGGATCTGCGGGCCGAAATCGCTGTGGCCGGCCGAGGAATACATCAAGATCGCGAGGGAATTGCAGGAGCGATCCGGCGCGCGGCTTCTGATCACCGACGATCCGATGGAGGCGGTGAAGGGCGTCGATTTCATTCACACCGACGTCTGGGTGTCGATGGGCGAGCCGAAGGATGTCTGGCGCGAGCGCATCAAGCTGTTGACGCCCTATCAGGTCAACGAAGCGCTGATGAAGGCGAGCGGCAATCCGCAGACCAAGTTCATGCATTGCCTGCCGGCCTTCCACGACACGGAGACCACACTGGGCAAGCAAATTGCCGAGGATTACGGCATGAGCAATGGCCTGGAGGTGACCGGCGAGGTGTTCGAATCCGAGGCCAACGTCGCCTTCGAGCAGGCGGAGAACCGGCTGCACACGATCAAGGCGCTGCTTGTCGCGACATTGGGAGACTAGGATGCGGATCGTCATCGCGCTTGGCGGCAACGCTCTTCTCCGGCGCGGGGAAGCGATGACCGCGGATGTTCAGAGACGCAACACGCGGGTGGCGGCCGAGGCGATTGCGCCGCTGGCCGCCGAGCATCAGCTCATCGTCACCCATGGCAATGGTCCGCAGGTCGGCTTGCTTGCGCTGCAGGGCGCCGCCTACAAGCCGGACGAGGCCTATCCGCTCGACGTGCTCGGTGCCGAGACGGAGGGGATGATCGGCTACATGCTGGAGCAGGAACTCGGCAATGTGCTGCCTTTCGAGCAGCCGCTGGCGACGCTGCTCACCATGGTCGAGGTCGATGCCGACGATCCGGGCTTTACGAACCCCACGAAGTTCGTCGGCCCTGTTTACGAGAAGGCGGATGCCGATCGCATCCGCTCTGAAAAGAACTGGGTGTTCAAGCAGGATGGCGACAAGTGGCGCCGGGTCGTTGCCTCACCGCTTCCCAAGCGTATCTTCGAGATCCGGCCGGTGCGCTGGCTGCTCGAGCAGCGCACTATCGTCATCTGCGCCGGCGGCGGCGGGATTCCCACCATGTACGAGAAGGGCAAGGAGCGCCACCTGGTTGGCGTCGAAGCCGTCATCGACAAGGACCTCTGCTCGGAGCTGCTGGCGCGCGAGATCGGCGCCGATCTGCTGATCATGGCGACCGACGCACCGGCCGTCTGCCTCGATTGGGGCAAGCCGTCGCAAAAGGCGATCCACAAGGCCCGTCCCGGCGACATGAAGCAGTTCGACTTTCCGGCGGGCTCCATGGGGCCGAAGGTCGATGCCGCCTGCCATTTCGCCGAGACGACGGGCAAGGCGGCGGCGATCGGGGCGCTTGCGGATATTGCCGGCATGGTGCGGGGCGAGCTGGGCACGATCATCGATGGCCGCTTCGGTGGGCTAAGCTGGCACGGTTGAATGGGCGGACCCGAAGTAGCACGAGGATTATAGCGAGGCAGCGGGGCGTATCGGCGCCCCGTTTTGCGTTTCGACGCTTTGCGTGCGCGTGACATCGCCGTTTCGCCGTTGCCAGACATAGACGGGAATGCCGAGCATCAGGAGGACCATGCCATAGAGCACCGGCTCGGCGCCCGAGCCATAGAGCGTGAACATGGCAAAGAGGAAGGCGATCAATTCGATGACGGTGACGCGGGGCGTCTTTTGCCCGTTGCTCAGCCGCGAGGCGACAAGGGTGCCGGCGAGCGCGCAGAAGGCGTAGGGGACGACTGCGGTCATCGTGCTCAGCCCCACCATCAGCCGGTAGACCGCCGCAAAGCTATCGGAGCCGACCGCCTGCACGAGGACGAGCAAGGTCGCGAAGGTGGCCGAGACCACCATGCCGATGGCAGGCACGCCGCGGCTGGAGAGGCGGGCGAAGAGCGGCGGAAACAATCCATCGCGGGCGGCGGCCATCGGCACCTGGCCCATCAGCAGCGTCCAGCCGTTCAGCGCGCCGATCGAGGAGATCACCACCGCGATCGAGATTGCCAGTTCGCCGCCACGCCCCCACATCAGCCCCGCCGCTTCCGAGAAGGGGGCGACGGAGTGGATGAGTTGCGGGCGCGGCACGACGCCCATCACGACGACGGTGCCAAGCACATAAAGAGCCGCGGCGATGGAGATACCGAGCACGGTCGAACGGGGGATTGTTCGGCGCGCGTCTCGGACATCGCCAGCGGGAACGGTGGCCGATTCCAGACCCAGATAGGCAAACATGGTCAGCGGCGCCAGGGCCGCGAAGGATTGCAGCAGTGACTGGCCGCTGGGGTTGAATTCGGCGAAATGCGAGGTGTCGATATAGAGGAGACCGATGATGGCGACGGCGCCGAAGGGGATGAGCTTGGCATAGGTCGTCACCTGCGCGAAGAGCCCGGCCGCGTGGACGCCGCGCAGGTTGACGAGCACGATCGTCCAGATGACGCCGAGCGTCAGGATCGTTGCCGTCAGCCGGTTGCCGAGCGCGGGGAAGAGATCGATCATCACGCCGGTAAAGGCGATGGCGATGACGGGAAGCGACGACCAGATCGAAATCCAGTAACCCCAGGCGATGAGAAAGCCGGCGAAATCGCCATAGGCAAGCCGCGTATAGGCGTAGGGACCGCCAACGGCCGGCACCATGCCGGCAAGCCGCGCGAAGGTGAGACCAAGGCAGATCGCACCTGAACCCATGATCATCCACACCAGGATCGCCAGATTGCCATAAGGGGCGACCGCGGCCGGCGACAGATAGAAGCCAGACCCGACCATGTTGCCGACGACGATGGCGGTACAGGCGGCGAGCCCGAGGCTTTTGCCGTTCTGCGAGGTCGTCATGAAATCCCTCCCGAAGATCGGTTCACCGCTGTGGACGATAGCCGTCGGATGGTCCGGGATAGCGTCCCGGCTTGTGCGGCCACGGGCATCCTCTTCCCAATCCGCAGGGCTCGCAATCCGGATCAATGCGTAGTACGCCGCCACGCCTGAAGCCTTCACCATTCGTGTGAACGCGCTAAAATGAGATGGGCAGACAAGCGGAGACAGTGATGCGGAACGAGCAGCGCTTTTTGACCATATCGATCGTAGCGACCGTCGTGGTGGCGGCTCTCGGCATCGTCTTCGGCATCATATCGGGCTCATTTTCCATCGCCTTCGACGGCGTCTATTCGCTGGCCGATGCGGCGATGACCGGGCTTGCGCTCTGGGTGTCGAGCCTGATCGTGCGGTCGGCGGAGAGCAATGCCAAGTCCGGCCGCATCCGCAATCGCTTCACCATGGGCTTCTGGCATCTGGAGCCCATCGTGCTTTTGCTCAACGGTTGCCTGCTGATGACGGTGGCCGTCTACGCGCTGATCAATGCCGTCATCAGCGTCATCAATGGCGGGCATGAGCTGCATTTCGGCGCCGCGATCGTCTATTCCGGCGCCACGCTTGTCGTCTGCGTGGTCATGGCGTCGATCGGCATTGCGTTGAACCGCAGCCTGAAGTCCGATTTCATCGCGCTCGATATCAAGGCCTGGATCATGTCCGGCGGTATCGCGTTTGCGTTGCTTGTCGCCTTCGTGATCGGTCTCGCGGTGCTGCCGACGCCGATGGCCTGGATCGCCCGATATGTCGACCCCGTGGTGCTCGGCCTCGTGTGCCTCGTCATGATCCCGCTGCCTATCTGCACGATCTTGAAAGCGCTGAGCGAGGTGCTGCTGATCGCGCCCGTCGATCTGCAGGAGCATGTCGACCAGGTGGCGTCGGACACCGTCAAGCGCCTTGGCTTCCTCTCCTATCGCGCCTATGTCGCGCGCGTCGGCAGGGCGACCGAGGTCGAGCTCTATTTCATCGTTCCGGAGGGACTACCCGCCAAGACGATCGAGGAGTGGGACGCGCTGCGCGACGATATCGGCGACCGGATCGGCGGCGAGGGGGCCAATCGCTGGCTAACGATCGCCTTTACCGCCGATGCCGAATGGGCCGAATAGGCACCGTTTCTCTTAGCTGTATGCTTTTGCCTTCACGTTGACTGCAATCAACGACGGTCCGCAACCTGCCGTGTACCATCCGCCCAATCTGAGACGCACACAGCGGCATGACAGCCGCTGTCCAAACTTGGGTTCTGGAGGGGCGCATGGAATTCCACAAGTCATTTCCGATCGCAGTCATCGACGAGGATTTCGACGGCAAGAGTGCCGCCGGCCGCGGGATGCGCGATCTGGCTGCTGCCATCGAGGCGGAGGGTTTTCGTGTCGTCTCCGGCGTCACTTATGAGGATGCGCGGCGGCTGGTGCATATCTTCAACACCGAGTCGGCCTGGCTGGTTTCCGTCGATGGCACGGAGGACAAGGCGTCGCGCTGGCAGGTGCTGGAGGAGGTCCTGAGCGCCAAGCGCCGCAAGAACGACAGGCTGCCGATCTTCCTGTTCGGCGACGACACGACGGCCGAAGACGTGCCGGCCAGCGTGCTGCGCCATGCCAATGCCTTCCTGCGGCTGTTTGAGGATTCCGCCGAGTTCATGGCCCGCGCCATCGTGCAGGCGGCGCGCAACTATCTCGACCGGCTGCCGCCTCCGATGTTCAAGGCGCTGATGGATTATACGTTGGAGGGGGCGTATTCCTGGCATACGCCGGGCCACGGCGGCGGCGTCGCCTTCCGCAAGAGCCCGGTCGGGCAGCTCTTCTACACCTTCTTCGGCGAGAATACGCTGCGGTCGGATATCTCGGTGTCGGTCGGCAGTGTCGGGTCGCTTCTGGATCACGTCGGGCCGATCGCGGAGGGAGAGCGCAACGCGGCGCGCATCTTCGGCACGGATGAGTCTCTCTTCGTCGTCGGCGGCACCTCGACCGCCAACAAGATCATCTGGCACGGCATGGTCGGGCGCGGCGATCTCGTGCTCTGCGACCGCAACTGCCACAAGTCGATCCTGCATTCGCTGATCATGACCGGCGCGACGCCGATCTATCTCATTCCTTCGCGCAACGGGCTCGGCATCATCGGGCCGATCTCCAAGGATCAGTTCACGCCCGAGGCGATCGCAAAGAAGATCGCGGTCAGCCCGTTTGCGGGGGAGACTAGCGGCAAGGTGCGGCTGATGGTGATCACCAACTCCACCTATGACGGCCTCTGCTACAATGTCGACGCTATCAAGGTGTCGCTCAAGGATTCAGTCGAGGTGCTGCACTTCGACGAGGCCTGGTACGCCTATGCGAACTTTCACGAGTTTTACGATGGCTTCCACGGCATTTCCTCGACGCAGCCGGCGCGCTCGCAGAACGCCATCACCTTCGCCACGCATTCGACGCACAAGCTTCTCGCGGCCTTCTCGCAGGCGTCGATGATCCACATCCAGCATGCCGAAAACAAGAAGCTCGACGTCACGCGCTTCAACGAGGCCTTCATGATGCACACCTCGACTTCGCCGCAATACGGCATCATCGCGTCGTGCGATGTGGCCGCGGCGATGATGGAGCAGCCGGCCGGCCGCGCGCTGGTGCAGGAGACGATCGACGAGGCCATCAGCTTCCGCCGGGCGATGAACGCGGTGCGCGGTCAGATGGGGCAGAGCTGGTGGTTCGACGTGTGGGAACCAACGATCGCGGAGGAGACGCCGAGCGATACGCATGCGGAGTGGGTGCTGAAGCCGGGCGACGCCTGGCACGGCTTTACCGGGCTTGCCGAAAACCACGTGATGGTCGATCCGATCAAGGTCACCATCCTGTCGCCGGGGCTTTCGGCGGATGGGACGATGCGGGAGCACGGGATACCGGCGGCCGTCATCACCAAGTTCCTCTCCTCGCGCCGGATCGAGATCGAAAAGACCGGGCTTTACTCCTTCCTCGTGCTGTTCTCGATGGGGATCACGCGCGGCAAGTGGAGCACGCTCGTCACCGAGCTCATCAATTTCAAGGATCTCTACGACAGCAACGCGCCATTGACGCGCGCGCTGCCGGCACTGGCCGCCGCGCATCCCGAGGCCTATGGGAACATGGGCCTGCGCGATCTCTGCGAGCAGGTTCACGCCATCTACCGCAAGGACGATGTGCCGAAGGCGCAGCGTGAGATGTATACGGTGCTGCCCGAGATGGCGCTGCGGCCGGCCGACGCCTATGACCACCTCGTCAAGGGGCGGATCGAGAGCGTCGAGATCGACAAGCTGATGAACCGCATCCTGGCGGTGATGATCGTTCCCTATCCGCCGGGTATTCCGCTGATCATGCCGGGCGAGCGGATCACCGAAACGACGAAATCCATCCAGGATTACCTGCTTTACGCGCGCGACTTCGACCGCAAATTCCCGGGCTTCGAGACCGATATTCACGGCCTGCGCTTCGAGGCCGGCAGCAACGGCCGCCGCTACCTCGTCGATTGCGTGGCGGAGGGGGCGGTCCAATGATCCCGCGCGACGTGAAATCCCCGACGGTTGCGATACCGTTCAACAAGATGCTGAAGATCGTCGCGGTCGTCGATCGCGACAACCGCCAAGTGCAGGAGCTGCTGGCGCAGCTCGCGGCAGACAATTTCGAGGTCGAGCTCCGCGATGACTATACGGCCGACGTTTCGGAAGACGCGTCGGTGGGCGCCTATATCGGCTCCGTGGAAGGCGGGTTGCTTCCCTATGCGCGCGGCTTTCTCCGCTCGCTGCGCGAGGCGGGTTTCCGTACGCCGGTCTGGGCGATGGCGGATACGCTCAGCATTGCGGACATGGACGTCGTCGAGATGGCGGGCGAGGTGGATGGCTTCGTCTATCTCGGCCAGCAGACGCCGGCCTTCTATGCCAAGCAGATCGTCTCCAGCCTGATCAACTACGGCAAATCGCTGCTGCCGCCGTTTTTCGGGGGCATGATGGCCTATGACGGCGAAGCCAATATCGCCTTCGATTGCCCCGGCCACCAGGGCGGGCAGTTCTATCGCAAGTCTCCGGCCGGCCAGCTGTTCTTCAAGTATTTCGGCGAAAGCATCTTCCGCAACGACCTTTGCAATGCGGACGTCGATCTCGGTGATCTCCTGATCCACGAAGGTCCCGCCGTCGAGGCGCAGAAGCAGGCGGCGCGGATCTTCGGGGCGGATCGCACCTATTTCATCCTGAACGGGACCAGCACCTCCAACAAGGTGGTGACCAACGCGGTGCTGCGCGCCGGCGATCTCGTGCTGTTCGATCGCAACAATCACAAGTCGCTGCACCAGGGCGCGCTGGTGCAGGCGGGGGCGATCCCGATCTATCTGCCGACGGCGCGCAATTCCTTCGGCATGATCGGCGCCGTCGACTGGGCGGCGTGGGACGAGGGCTGGCTGCGACAGCAGATCGCGGCCCATCCGCTTCTGGCGGACAAGAGCCGGGCCAATGCCGAGCGCCCCTTCCGGCTCGCCTGCATCCAGCTCGCCACCTATGACGGCACGATCTACAATGTCCGCCAGGTCATGGAGAATATCGGTCATCTCTGCGACTACGTGCTCTGGGACGAGGCCTGGATCGGCTACAACGCCTTCCATCCGCTGTTCGAGGGCCATAGCCCGATGCGGCTCAAGGATCTCAAGCCCGACATGCCCGGCCTGTTTTCGACGCAGTCGGTACACAAGCAGGGGGCGGGCTTCTCGCAGGCGTCGCAGATCCACAAGCGCGACGAACATATCAGCGACCAGCGCCGCTTCATCGAGCACAAGCGCTTCAATGAATCGCTGCTGATGCATGTCTCGACATCGCCCTTCTACCCGCTGTTCGCCTCGCTCGACGTCAATGCAAAGGTGCATGAGGGCAAGGCCGGCGAGATGCTCTGGGATCGCTGCATCGGTCTCGGGATCGAGGTGCGCAAGAAGCTGCGCGGCTTCGTCCAGCACTACGAGAGCAAGGCGACGAGCGCCGACGAGCAATGGTTCTTCGATCCCTTCGTGCCGGACAAGATCTCCGTCACGGGGTCCCAACACACCGGCGACCTCACGGGCATAAGGTGGGAGGATGTGCCGACCGATGTGCTGAAGCGCGAGCAGCAGTGCTGGCGGTTCGATCCCGAGGCGACGTGGCATGGCTATGCCGGCTATGCGCCGGGCTACACCATGGTCGATCCCAACAAGCTGACGCTTCTGACGCCTGGTATCGACCGGAAGACCGGCGAGTACCGCGAGTTCGGTATCCCGGCGACCGTCGTTGCCAACTATCTGCGCGAGCAGCGCGTCGTGCCGGAGAAGTGCGATCTCAACAGCCTGCTTTTCCTGCTGACGCCGGCCGAAGACGAAAGCAAGCTCAACACGCTCGTCGCCAAGCTGGTGAAATTCAAGAACCTGTGGGATCGCGATGCCCCGCTGCAGGATGTGCTGCCGACCGTCTTCGCCGCCAATCACGAGCGCTATCAGGGCTACACGGTGCGGCAGGTCTGCAAGGAGATGCACAGCTTCTATCGCTCCGCCGGCGTCAAGGAATTGCAGCGCCTGTGCTTCCGCTCCGAGAGCTTTCCGGAGCCGGCGATCTCGTCGAAGCAGGCTTACGAGGCGCTGGTCGCCAACAATGTCGACTACGTGCCGCTGTCGGAAGCCGCCGGGCGCATCTCGGCGACGCTGGCGCTGATCTATCCGCCCGGCATCGGCGTGATCGTGCCCGGAGAGCGCTGGGACAACAGGGCGCGGCCGATGCGCGATTATTTCCTGGCCTTCGAGGAGTCCTTCAACCGCTTCCCGGGCTTCAACTACGAAGTCCAGGGCGTGTTCCAGGAACGGATCGATGGGCGCATCAAGTTCCACACATATGTCGTGCGCGAGTAGGGCGAGGGGAGAGTGTCATCATGACCGATCACACAATGCATGCTGCGGCCGATACCACGGCCAAGAAGAAGATGAACCTGATGCAGCTGACCTTCATCGTTGCCGTCAACATGATGGGGTCGGGCATCATCATGCTGCCGGCGAACATGGCGCAGGTCGGCGCCATCTCGCTGCTCTCATGGATCGTCACCGCGCTCGGCTCGATGGCGATCGCCTACGGTTTCGCGCAGGCCGGGCTGTTCAACCAGCGGCCCGGCGGCATGTCTGCCTATGCCGAGGATGCCTACGGCAAGGATGGCTACTTCCTCGTCTTCTTCCTCTATTTCCTGTCGCTGGCGATCGGCAATGTCGCGATCGGCATCTCGGCGGTGGGCTATCTCGCGGGCTTCTTTCCGGTGCTGACCTCGACGCCCGTCATGACCTGCGTCGCGCTGATCGCGCTCCTTTGGCTCACTACGGCCGCCAATTTCGGTGGCCCGCGCATCACCGGGCGGATCGGGTCGATCACCGTGTGGGGCGTCATCATTCCGGTCGGTCTGTTGTCGATCATCGGATGGTTCTGGTTCAGTTCGAGCACGTTTGGCGCCGCCTGGAATCCGAAGGGGCTGACGCTGGCGCAGGGCATGGGATCCAGCATCTCGCTGACGCTCTGGGCGTTCCTCGGCATGGAGTCCGCGGCGCAGAACTCCGATGCCGTCGAAAATCCTAAGCGTGACGTGCCGCTTGCCTGTATGTTCGGCACGCTCGGCGCTGCCGTCATCTACATCCTGTCGACGACTGTGATCCAGGGCATCGTGCCGAACGCCGATCTCGCGGCCTCGACCGGTCCCTTCGCGCTTGCCTATGCGACCATGTTCAATCCGACGATCGGCTCGATCATCATGGCACTCGCGGTGCTTGCCTGCGTCGGGTCGCTGCTCGGCTGGCAGTTCACCATCGCGCAGACGGCGCGCACGGCGGCGCAGGAGCGGATGTTCCCGGCGATCTTCTCTCGGGTGAACCAGATGGGGGCGCCGGTGCAGGGCATGATCATCCTCGGCATCGTGCAGACGGGGCTTGCCCTGATGACCATTTCGCCGACGCTCAATGAGCAGTTCTCGGCCCTCGTCAACCTCGCGGTCGTCACCAACGTGCTGCCTTACATCGTGGCGCTTTCGGCTCTCTTCGTGATGATGAAGAAGGCGGGCGTGCCGCCGGCGAAGTACCGGCTGAACTCCATCATCGCCACGCTCGGCATGCTCTATAGCGTGTTCGCGATCTATGCCTCCGGCAAGGACGCGGTGCTTGGCGGCATGCTGGTCACGGGTATCAGCTTCATCATTTATGGCCGGATCGCGCCGCGCTTTTCGAGCGGCCTGAACCGTGTCGCGGCGGCAGAATAGTTCCGGGGAGGATGCGTCATGCAACAGAAGAAGCGTTTGAAGACATTGCTGACCGCGTCGATCCTCGCCGGCGCGGCCGCCTCCATGGCGCTGTCGTCCGCCGAGGCGCAGACACTCGATCGCATCAAGACGAGCAGTTCGCTGAAGCTCGGCTATGAACCGGATGCCCGGCCGTTCTCGTTCAAGACCGAGCAGGCGGCACCCGGCGGCTACGCGGTCGCGCTTTGCGGCAAGATCGCCGACAGCCTGAAGACGGCGCTGAACCTGCCGCAGCTGAATGTCGAATGGGTGCCGCTGACGGACAAGGGGCGGGAGCCGGCGATAAAGGACGGGACGGTGGATCTCGTCTGCGGTGCCGAGCCGATCACGCTCACGCGTCGCGCCGAGGTGTCTTTCTCGCTGCCGATCTTTCCGAGCGGCACGGGCGTGGTCTTGAGCAAGAGCGCGCCATTGGCGTTGACCGAGGTTCTGGCCTATGGGCAGCCCACCAGCCGGCCGATCTGGCGCGGCTCTCCGGCTCGCACCATCCTCGAGCACAAGACCTTCTCGTCGATCGCGGGGACGACCAGCGAGCGCTGGCTGGCTGACCGGATCAAGACCTTCCAGCTGGCGGCGACATCGGTGCCGGTGGAAAGCTACGCGATCGGTATCGAACGTGTCGTCGACGGCAGTTCGGCCGCGCTGTTCGGCGACATGCCGCTTCTCATGGATGCGGCCGCCCGCAGCGACAATGCCGGCAATCTCGTGGTGCTGAGGCGGCATTTCACCTATGAGCCGCTGGGGCTGGAACTGGCGCGCGGTGACGAAGACTTCCGTCTCGCCGTCGATCGCGCGCTCAGCCAGACTTACGCCTCGGCCGATTTCGTGGAGCTGTTCACGACATGGTTCGGCGTGCCCGACGAGGCCATCGTCACCTTCTTCCGGCAGACCGCGCTGCCGGAGTAATCCGGCCGCCCACCCGCCTCATCATGGCTGTTTGTCGATAAAAAGCGATATTTGCTGCATCGCGGAACAATCCGACACCCTCAAGGATTCGTACAAGGAGTAGTGAATGCGGAGGTAAGCCATGAACCGGGAGCGCGGACGGAGGAGGCTGATGCTCAGACTGCCGGATATCCGGCATGTTCTGGCAGGTGTGCCCACGGAAGCGCTCGGTGACATGTTCGAGTCCTACGCACTCGCCGCCGACGCGCTCGACCGGTTTCGCAGCGAACTGCCGATGCAGGAAAGTCTGATCGCGGAGTATTCCGAACTTTGTCATGAGATCGAGCAGGAGGTTATCCTCTATTGCTCCGGCGGGCTCAGATCTCAGGGATGAGATCGTTCAGCTGTCATGCGTCCCGGCTCAATCAACCGGCGCAATTGGCTTTGTTTCCGTGCTGTCTCGCGGCGGCCAGGCCCAGGCGCGCAGCAGCTCGTAGAACACGCTGAGCACTATCGGCCCGAGGAACAGGCCCAGCAGCCCATAGGATAGCGTGCCGCCGATAACCCCGATCAGGATCACCAGCATCGGCGTAGAGAGGCCTTTCGCCATCAGGATCGGCTTCAGCACGTTGTCGACCAGCATGATCGGTACCGCCACGACGGTGAGCGCCAAGGCGACCGATGTTGGCCATGAGAGCCAGCCCCAGATGATCGCCGGCACGAGGACAAGCCCCGGGCCCAGCTGCATCACGCAGAGCATGAAGATGATGAAGGTCAGTGCGCCCCGTGCGGGCAGGTCGAAGAAGGCGAAGCACAGGCCGCACATCAGCGTCTGCAGGAAAGCAACGCCGATGACGCCGCGCGAGACATTCCTGACTGTCGTTCCCGCGAGCTTGGCGAAGCCGACGCCCCGGTCACCGGCGATGCGGCTTGCCAGAACCTGAATGGTTTCGGCGAGCCGCGTCGACTGGGTGAGGAAGAAGCCGGAGAGGATAACGGAGGCGACGAAGCTCAATACGCCGCCGCTGATCGAGGCGAGCTTGGCGACCACGATCCCCATCACATGCAGGATCGGCTTTTGATATTCGATGATGTTGGAGGCGAGATCGCCGGCCACCTTGTTCCAGCCGGCGTAAAGGCGTTCGCCGATGACCGGCCATGCGCGAATGCTCTCGGGTGCTGCCGGCAGCGCGAAGCTCTCCGCCTGTAGCTTGCCGACCAGCCCTTCCACCGCGTCGGCGAAATTGACCGCCACGAGCGCCACGGGGGCGATGATCAGCACGAGGCAGGCGACGACGATGACTGTTGCGGCAATCACCGGCCGGTTGCCGATCAGCCGCGAGAGCGCGTTGAACATCGGGTAGAGCGCGACGGCAAGGATGGCCGACCAAACGACGATCAGCGCGAACGGCGCGATGAGCAGCACCGTCCAATAGGCGAAAAGGCCGATGATCCCGAGGCGCACAAGGTCGCTGACCCTTGCCTCGATCGAGATCTGTCCGGCGTCCTTTGCCGCCATGCCCACGTCGTTCGTCTGGTCCATCGTCATAACCCGCGCCGCGAGCCCCCTTGCGCGTCTGGTTACTGCGTCGTGTCGGGCACGACGTGGCGAACGCTGCCGTCCTCGATGAAGTCCGACGGCCGCTTCTGGCGCTTGCCGAGATCGGGCTCCTCGAACTTGATGCGCTCGTAGGGGATGGACTGCAGAATGTGTGATATGCAGTTGATCCGGGCGCGCTTCTTGTCGTCCGAGGGGACGATCCACCATGGGGCGTGGTTGCTGTCGGTCATCCGGAGCATCTCGTCATAGGCGCGGGTATAGTCCCACCAGCGCTGGTAGGACTCCACGTCCATCGGGCTCAGCTTCCACTGCCGGACCGGATCGTCGATGCGGCGGCGGAAGCGGCGCTCCTGCTCCTCTTCGCTGACGGTCAGGAAGTATTTGAGCAGTGTCACGCCACTCTCGACGATCGCCGCCTCGAAACGCGGCGCGAGCTCGAGGAAACGCTGCACCTTCTTCTCGCTGCAGAACCCCATGACGCGGTCGACACCGGCGCGGTTGTACCAGCTGCGATCGAAGATCACGACTTCGCCGGCGGCCGGCAGGTAGTTGATGTAGCGTTGCATGTAGATCTGCGATTTCTCGCGTTCGGTGGGGGCGGGCAGCGCGATGACGCGAAAGACGCGCGGGCTGACCTTCTCGGTGATGCGCTTGATCATGCCGCCCTTGCCGGCGGCGTCGCGGCCTTCGAAGACGATGACCACCCGGGCGCCGGATTTCTTGACCCACGCCTGGAGATGCGCCAGCTCCACCTGCAGGCGGGCGATCTGCTTGTCGTAATCCCACGCCTTCTTTTTCTTCTTGTCCTTGCCGTTGGACTTTGCCGATGGCTCCGGGTCGTGCCCCTTGGTTTCCAGTATCTCGTCCATGGTTCTCCCTCCGTGCTCTTAAACCGTGCTGCCTGCCGATGTCGTGCCTGCCGATGTCGTGACTGTCTGGTCGTAATTCCCGATCAGCGCGCGCAGCGCTTCTTCCCTGCCGTTGAAGATGTTGTCCGGGCCGATCGTCCTGATGACGCCGGCGCGGCTCAGAATGCCGCGGCTCTCCTCGCTGAGATCGGCGACGGCGAAGGTGACGTTGCGCTTGGCGAGGATCTCGGCCACGGCCTCGAGCGCGGTGGCGCCCGTGCTGTCGATATGGGTGATCGCGCTGGCATCGAGCACGAGGCAGCGGGTCTCGGCGGGCAGGTTTCGCGCCACTGACGTCAGGCGGTTCCTGATGTAATCGGCGTTGTAGAAGAGGATGCTGCCCTGCACCGCGAAGACGGCGGCGCCGTCGACAGGGCGCGCTTCGGGGTGGCGGGCAAGGTCGAAGAAGCCGTGCCGGCCTTCGATGCGGCCGAGCAGGCCGTCGCGCGGAAACATCGTCTGGCGCAGCAGATAGACCAGCGTTGCGGCCACCGCGACAATGACGCCGTTGAGCACGCCGAAGCTGATGGCGCCCCACATGGCGATCAGCGCGAAGATGAACTCCATGCGGCTGATGCGCCAGATCTTGCGCAGTTCGTGGACGTCTATGAGGCTGATCGCCGCCATGGCGAGGATCGCGGCCAGCGCCGGAATGGGCAGGATGCGCAGCGCGCTGTGCAGGAAGACGAGGGCCGCGATCAGCGTTGCCGCCGAGACGAGGCCGGCCGCCTGCGAGACGCCGCCGGTCGACAGGTTGATCGCGGTGCGGGAATCCGAAACGCTGATCGGAAACGAGCCGAACAGCCCCGGCGCGATGTTGGCCGCGCCGAGGCCTATCAGCTCCTGGTTCGCATCGACCTCTTCGCCGGTGCGCGAGCCGAAGCTGCGGGCCGCCACGATGCCCGCGCCGAAGCTCACCAGAAAGATCGCGGCGGAGCCGAGTATGATCTTGTCGAGTGGCATCTGGTGGAGCGCGGGCAGCGAGAAGCTTGGCAGGCCGCTCGGGATATCGCCGACGACGGCGATGCCGCGCCCCTGAAAATCGAAGATGGCCGAGAGCACCACCGAGAGGACGACGACCAGCACCGGCCCTGGAATCTTGAGCTGGAAGGCACGCACGAGCCACAGCAGCGCGAACATCGCAAGGCCGAGAAGCAGCGAGGGCCAGTGGATCAGGCCGCTCTTGCCAGCGATCTCGACCAGCGGCGGGACGAGCCCGTCGGATTCGATCTTCACGCCGGTGAAACGGCCGATCTGGCCGACGAGGATCGACAGAGACACGCCGGCGAAGAAGCCGACGAGAATAGGTCGCGAGAGGAAGCTTGCGAGAACGCCGAGGCGCAGCAGCTTGGCGGCGATGCAGCAGATGCCGACGCCAAGCGCGAGTGCCGCCGCAATGGCGACCCGATCGACCGGCGTGCCGGCGGGGTAGGCGGCGACGATCGTGCCCATGGCCGCGGCAAGCACGGTCATGGTGGCCGCATCCGGGCCGACGACAAGGAGCCGCGAGGGTCCGAAGATCGCATAGGCGATCGGCGCGACGATGCTGGCGTAGATGCCCGTTTCCGGCGGCAGGCCGGCAATGGCCGGATAGGCGATGGCGCTCGGCAGGCCAACGGCTGCAATCGACAGCCCGGCCGGGATATCGCTCTTCAGCCAATCCCTGCTGAAACCGCTCAGGCCTCGCAACATCGGAAGACTGCCTATCACCGTGGGCTCCTTATCACTTCGTCATCGGCATTCCCATGTTCGTGCCGGCCCCACCCGCAAGAGCGGGACCGGCCTTCTCCCCTCAGTGTTCAAGGAAGACGTAGTTCATCCAGCTGCTCATCCGCAGCAGCACCTTTCTCAGGACCGCGACGTGGTGCCAGTGGTGGGTGTAGACGGCCACCTCGGCGACGACACCGCCGGGTAGCTGGTAGCCCTCGGTGCTCTCAAGGAGCTCGATGCTGGCGATAGTCTGGCCGGGGGCTGCGCGTTCGGGCGATTGCGGATCGATCAGCGCGCCGGAGGGCTGCAACTGACCTTGCGCCATCACGTCGATGATCCCCTGCACGCGGGCCTTGAAGATCTTGCCTGGGACCGCCTTGAAGGCCACCTCGGCATCGTCGCCGACATTGACGCGTTGCAGCGAGTTCTGGATGAAGGCGGCGCCCAGCATCTGGTCCTGGCTGTCGATGAAGACCATGACCGGGCGCAGCGGCAGCGGGTTTGCCATCATGCCAGGGCGCAGGAAGACCTGGGTGACGTAGCCGTCGCTGGGGGCGCGGACCGTCGTCTGATCGAGCTCGTATTCAGCGTTGGCAAGTTCGGCCTGCAGGCGGGCAACGGTGGGGTTGGTGCCGTTGATTTCCGATTCATAAGCCAGTTTTGCCTGCGTGGCCTGGGCGCGGGCGGTATCGACCGCGGCCTCGGCCGTCAGGTAGAGGCCCCTGCGGTTTTCGACTTCGAGTTCGGAGTAGACGGCGCCACGACCGCTCGACTTGGCGTTTTCGTTGGATGCCTGAAATTTCTCGAAGGCCTGCAGCGAACGATCCCTGGAGGCTTCGGCGCCGGTGACGGCCGCGTTGGCGGCGTCGAGTGCTGCTTTCAATTGCAGCACCGTCTGCTTTGCCTCGGCGAGCGCCGCCGTCTTTTGGTCGACGGTGAACTGATAGGGGCGCGGATCGATGCGGAAGAGGACGTCGCCCTTTTTCAGCGGTGCATTAGGCGTTACCGGCACCTCGATTACTTGGCCGCCGACCGTCGGGATGACGGGCGCCGAAGTGAAGTAGATGCGGGCGTCGCTGGTGTAGGGGTGATTGTAGCTCATCAAAAGCAACAGCGTCCCGATCAGGAAGATGCCGCCGAGAACCGATGTGGCCAGCGTCCACTGGTTCACCGGGATGCGGAAGATCTTGAAGATCGCGTAGCAGAGCGCCGCGTAGGTCAGTATGAGAAGCAGGTCCATCAGGCGTTCTCCTTCTCCGATGTCTGGCCTTCCGACTGGCCTTCGAGTTCCGCGATGCGGGCATGCAGGCGTGCGATTTCAGCGTTGGCTTCCTGCGCCGGCGACAATTTTCCATCGCTGCGGATGCCCCAGCCGCGATCCTCGCGGTAGATCGTTGCCCAGATGAAAAGGAACGGCCAGATGGCATGGAGGGTGAACAGGCTCACCCATCCCGCGACATGGATCGCATCCTGATGCGGATGGTTTCTGGCCTTTGCCATCAGGTGCGGGATGTCGTGGATCGCGATCACCGCGTAGAACAGCGTGATCACGACGAAGAACAGAACGCCCAGTGCGAAATAGTCGAGGAACACGGTTTTTGCCTTTCGACAACGAATGGTCGACCTCAGCGGGTGCGGGGAATACGCAAAAACAATAGACCTGCGTGGACGGCGATGCCCGTAGCATCACGTAACATCTATCGGATCGAGGACGGGCGAGGGGCTCTTCGCTGTCGTGCGCGACATCGCCGATCGTCGACCATGGCGCGCGACTTGACGTGGTCCGCGTCCGTCAATCGTCAACCGCACGGATCGCGGATGCCGCGTATCTTCGCGTATCTTACGTCTGCGTCCGCGCTCAACCGCCCTATAATCGGCTGGTCTTCCTGGGGGGAGATCGGCGGTGGGGGCGTGCGATGAGCTGGAGAGAAAGCAATGTACCGCGACTGTCCGCTCTCGCCGTCGCCGAGGTCCATTTCCCTGAGAAGGCCAAGAGGGTTCGGCATCTCTACCAGGTGAGCGAAACGTTCCGCAGCATGTGCGAGGACCTCGCGGTGATCCTGGAGACGCTGGCCCACCTCGACGACCTTCCGCGCACGGAACGGGAGGCGCGTCGGCAGGAATACAAGGAACTGGAGAAAGCGCTTCTCAGCGAAATCGGCGAGGCGCTGTCGCAATCGAACGTCGTATCGCTCAAGCGCTCCTGAGCGCCCGGACGTGGCCCGGACCCCGGAGCGCGCCGAGAGCAGCATTCATCGCCATTTGCACGGAAAGGTCGATGCGTCATGAAATCAAGATCGTTCAGACTAACCGCTGGCCTGACAACTGGTTTGACGGCGCTGGCGCTCATCTCCATGCAGGAGCCATCCTTCGTGTTCGCGCAAACGGCGGCGGCTCCCGCTGCCGCGCCGGCGCCTGCCGCGCCTGCAGCCACGGCCGACCTCTTGTCCGAAGATGAGCTGGAGGTACTGGTCGCCCGTATCGCGCTCTATCCGGACGAGCTGGTCGCCGCGATTTCGGCGGCGTCGCTTTTCCCGCTGCAGATCATCGAGGCGCAACGCTTCCTGGACTCCAAGAAAAAGAACGCCGATCTCAAGCCCAAGGATGATTGGGATGGCAGCGTCATTTCGCTGCTGAACTATCCCGACATCGTGAAGATGATGAGCGACGATCTCGACTGGACGCAAAAGCTCGGCGATGCGCTGACCAACCAGCAGAAGGATGTGCTCGTTGCCATCCAGCAGCTGCGCGACGAGGCGGTGGCGAAGAATATCATCAAGACGGACGACAAGGTGACCGTCGTCACCGAAAACAACAACGTGGTGATCCGCCCGACCGATCCTAAGAAGGTCTACATCCCGCAATATGAGCCGCAGATGCTCTACGAGCCCGGCTACGCCGCCGAGCCGATCTCCTATTATCCAAGCTCTTACGACAACTACTATTATCCGGGCGCCGCGTTCTTCGCGGGTGCTGTCACCGGCGTCGCCTGGGCGGCGATCGTCAACTGGGACGACTGGGGGGTCTGGGGCGGCCGGTGGAACGGCGATGTCGATATCGACTGCAACAATTGCTTCAACGACCGGAATTTCAACGGCAAGGTGAAGTGGAACGATGTCGACTGGACGAAGGTCGATCGCAGCAAGCTCAGCATCGACAAGAGCCAGTTCGCCAATCTGGATCGCACGGCGATCAAATCCGGCCTCGAAGGCGACAAGCGCAATCAGCTGAAAAACCAGGTCGGCGACCGCCGGGCGGATTTGGGGGCAGGCGGGCGCAACCCGGCCGCGCGCGCCGACGACATCCGCAAGGGAACCGTCAACGGCCTGAAGGCCAACGGCAAGCCGGGCATCGCCAACAGACCGGCGGACCGGCCGAATGCCGGGAACCGTCCTGCGAATGCGTCTCGTCCGGATGCGCGTCCCGGCAATGCCGGGGCCAATCGTCCATCGAAGGGCAATGTGAAGAAGAATTCCGGCGCGCCGAAGATGGCGGCGAGGCCGGACAACCGTTCACGGCAGCCCAACGCGCTCGGCAACCCGCAATCATCCGGCCGGCGCGAAGCCATTGCGTCACAACGTGGCGGCCAGAGCATGGGCGGCGGTCAGCGCGGTGCGCCGCGGGCGCAGAGCCGCCCGGCACCCAGGTCTTATGCCGGTGGAGCCGGGCGTGGCGGTGGCGGTCATTCGCGTCCGCCGCCACGGCGCGGCGGTGGCGGTGGTGGAAGACGATAGGATCTGACCGGGTTTCCAGAGCCAATGGAGGCAACCATGGCATTGCGACTGAAGTTGATGCGTTTGCTGGTTGGCGTGGTCCTGCCCTTGACGTTCGCAAGTTCGTCTATGGCGCAGACCGCCCTCTCGGAGTTCATCGGCAAGGCGCCGCAACCGTCTTTCGACACGCCTGACATGGCGCTCGACAAGCTGAAGGCGGTGCTGGCGGCGAACGATCTGAATGGGCTTGCGGAGCTGCTCGGGCTGAAGGCCGACAAGCTCAAGGACAACAACGCGGCCATGGTCAGCTACGCGCTGATCCGCGAGGGTGCGTCGCGGCTGATGAAACTCGAGGATCTCGATGGGCGCAAGATCGTCGAGATCGGCGACAGGCTCTGGCCGCTGCCGTTTCCGTTGACGAAGGGGGCTGACGACAAGTGGACGTTCGACACGCGCACCGGACTGGAGGAGATCGTCAACCGCCGCATCGGCGAAAACGAGCTCGCGACGATCGAGACCATCCATAACTTCGTCATCGCCCAGCACATCTATGCCTCGGAGGATCGGACTGGTTCTGGCATCTACGAGTATGCGCAGAAGCTGATCAGTTCGCCCGGCAAGCGGGACGGTCTGTACTGGCAGGCAGGCCCCGGCGACGAGGATAGCCCGGCAGGTCCGCTGATCGAGACCGCCGCCTTCGGCAAGGCCAAACGCGGCGAGGGCTACTTCGGATATCACTACCGGATATTGACGGGGCAGGGCGACAACGTGCTCGGCGGCAAGCAGAGCTACATCGTCAACGGTCACATGACGGCGGGCTTCGCGGTGATCGCCTGGCCGGTCAAGTACAGGGTGACGGGTGTGCAGACATTCATCGCCAATGGCATGAGCGTCATCTACCAGCGCGATCTCGGGCCGGAGACGGAGAAGAAGGCGGCAGCGATCAAGACCTTCAATCCCGACAACAACTGGTCGGTCGTGTCCGAATAGGCCGAAATGCATTCGGGTGGCGGTTGTCAGAAACAACCGCCACCCGTCAAATCGATGAGTGCTCGCAGCCCCTCCCGGGGCTTTATTTGACCGGGGGTTCCCAGGTCAGGAACAGGCCGACATCGCCGGGCATGCCACCTGGAAAGTCGATGATCATGGCCTTCAGGCCATAGCCCTGCGGCTTGGCAAGCTGTTCGAACAGGTCGAGAAGCTCCTTCGCCTTGCCCTGAAGCGTCTTCTGCCATCCTGGAAGGCTGTTGTTGATGGCGCGGCCGCCGTCGTCGCAGAAGCTCGAGGGGAAGCTGTAGATCATCGCTTCGTACTTGCCGTCCGCGGCGGCCTTCATGACGAGGCGCTTGATCATCGCGCGTTCCTTCTCGTCGATATGCTTGCGGAAGAAGTCCTCGACGAACTCGGCATGCTTCTCAGCCTCGCGTGCCTTGATCTTCTCGTCGCGCTCCATCTCGGCGATCTGGAGCTCAAGGGCGCGTTTGCGCAGTTCTTCGGCGCTGGCCATGGAATGGGGTGCGGATGTCTGCGTCGATGTCATCTCTACGTCCTCCAAGTTCATCCTCATAAGATGATAGGGCGGATGGAGAAGCGAAGGCAGTATGATACGCGGGGGTGGCTGTAAGATACGGTATGTTACGGCTGCGGCCCGGAATGGCCCGGAAAAGGCTTCAAATGCTGGCCGTCGAGATCGATCCGGGCCTCCTTACGATCACGTGACGGCTCCATTTCCGGCCCGCCGAGGCCGATGTGCGTTACGGTAATATACGCTTCATTCGCGCGACATCATGCCATCGTCCCGCCCGTCGATGTGACCAGTCAGGGACGGATAGGATGAAAAGATCAAGACGAGGGATTCTGATAACGGCCGTTGCGTGTGTCTCCATGGGCCTTGCCTGGGGAGCGTCGGCGCAGACCTTGAGCTATGCGGATGCGGTGACGAAGCTCGCGAGCGATTGCGGCACCGACATCCAGAAACTGTGCAAGGGACTGAACCTCGGCAGCGGCCGCATCGCCGACTGCCTGCAGCAGAACGCGGCCAAGGTTTCGCCGAGCTGCAAGGCTTCGCTTGGCACCGTCTTCCAGTCGATCACGACGCGCGAACAGGCGCAGACGGCCTATGAACGCGTCTGCCAGCGCGACATGTCGAAGAGCTGCAACGGCATCAAGGGAGACGGCTTCGTGCTTGCCTGCCTGATCAAGAAGCAGCCGCGCGTCAGCGACGAATGCAATCAGACGATCACCAATGCGGGATGGAGATAAGATGATGAAGCGGGTTCTTTCGAAAGCAATCATTGTCGCGGCGGCGGCGGTCCTTGTTCCCGCCCTGGCATCGGCGCAGGAAGTGTCGCAGGAGCGCATCGTCAAGGGGCTTGGCAAGCTGACCTCCGCTGCGCCAGCCATCGATCTCGAGATCCTGAGGCAGGAGGCGATCAGCGGCGGTAGCAAGCAGATGTCGGAGTTGCCGAACTGGAAGCGTATCGCCAAGCTGCCGCAGATGGTGGTCGAGATCAATTTCGAGAATGATTCCGTCGCGATCCAGCCGAGTTCCTACCGCACGCTCGGCCTGCTTGCCGATGCGCTGCATCATCCGAACCTCTGGGACTATAAATTCCTGGTGGTCGGGCACTCGAGTTCGACGGGCGATGAGAAGCACAATCTCGATCTCAGCGAGCAGAGGGCGGCTGCCATCAAGGAGGCTCTGTCCACGACTTTCGCGGTCGATCCGCAGCGGCTTTATGCGGTCGGCGTCGGCGAATACATGCCGATTCCGGGCACGGATACGACAGGATCGAACAATCGGCGCGTACAGCTGATCAATCTCGGTGTCTTCACGAAGAAATCCTGAGATCGACTTCAGGTCAGCCGGGAGCCTGTGAAATATTTCCAGCAGGCGTCTGGCAGACGCTGAATAAAAATACATGAAACGACCCGCGTGGAGCGATCCGCGCGGGTCGTTTCATTTCGGGCAAGTTTCTTTGCTCAGCCGGGCTTCTGGCCCATCCGGGACAGCGTGACGCCAGCTTCGACCGCTAAGGGTCGCCTCACGGTGTAAGCTGATACAATTCGGGATATACGCAATGTTGAACATCGTCGTACCAATGGCAGGGCAAGGAAGCCGCTTCGCCAAGGCCGGCTATACTCTCCCCAAGCCACTGCTGCCTGTGCACGGCGTGCCGATGATCCGGCTGGTGATCGAAAACCTTCGCCCGTCCGTGGAGCATCGCTTCATCTTCATCTGCCAGGCAGCCCATGTCAGGGAGCATGGGCTGGGCGAGAACCTGCGGGCCTGGGCGCCGGGCTGCGAGATCTTCCTCGTCGAGCAGGTGACCGAGGGTGCCGCCTGCACGGTGCTGCTCGCCCGCGACGAGATCGACAACGATCAGCCGATGATGATCGCCAATTGCGACCAGTATATCGACGTCGATATCGACGATTATCTTCGGGCCATGGGCGATCTCGACGGGATGATCATGACCATGACGGCGGATGATCCGAAGTGGAGCTTCGTTTCGTTCGGCGCCGATGGCTATATCGACAACGTCGTCGAGAAGCAGGTGATTTCCGATCACGCGACCGTTGGGATCTACAATTTCCGCAAGGGCTCGGACTTCGTTTCCTATGCGGACCGGATGATCGAGCGCGACTTCCGCGTCAATGGCGAGTTCTACGTGGCGCCGGTCTATAATTTCATGATCGAGGACGGCTCGAAGATCGGCGCCTATTCGATCGGCTCGGTGGATGCGGGAATGTATGGTCTCGGCGTGCCCGAGGATCTCACGCATTTCCAGAGCCTGCCCTTGTCCGTCGATGTGACGCGGTCGCTGGGGGCTGCGGTATGATCGAGGTTCTCAGCCATCGCGGCTATTGGAAGACGCCTGAGGAGAAGAACTCGGTCGAGGCCTTCGTTCGCTCCTTCTCGCTCGGCTTCGGCACGGAGACCGACGTGCGCGACAGCCAGGCGGACGGCGCGCCTTCGATCGTCATCTCGCACGACATTCCGCGCGGAGGAGAAATCTCCTTTGCGGAGTTCCTCCGGATTGCCAAACAACACGGCTCGCCGCTGCTGGCGCTGAACATCAAGGCCGATGGTCTGCACGACATGCTGGCGGAGGTTCTGTCGAGCGAAGGCTACAACAACTATTTCCTCTTCGATGCGTCGGTCCCGGATCTCATCCAGGGCGTGAAGCGCAAGATGGTCTCGTTCACGCGTCTCAGCGAATATGAGCGCGAGGCGTCGCTCTACGACGATCCCGGTGTGACCGGCGTGTGGATCGACAACTTCCTGCCGGGGCGCTGGTATGACGCGGCGCTGATCGAGCGCATTCTCGCCGACGGCAAGCAGGCGACGCTGGTGGCGCCGGATCTTCACGGTCGCCACGACGAATATGAACCATTTCTCCAGTGGCTGGTGTCTTCGGGGCTCAACGAGCGGGATGGGCTTTCCGTCTGCACCGACTTTCCGGAGCGCGCGCAACTGATATTGACTGGCCGGGACGCAGCATGACCACGCTTAAGGCGATTATCTTCGACATGGACGGCGTGCTGATCGACGCACGCGAATGGCACTATGAGGCGCTCAACCGGGCGCTCGAGCTCTTCGGATACACCATTCCGCTGCACGAGCACCTGACGATCTTCGACGGCCTGCCGACGCGGCGCAAGCTGGAGATCCTGACGACGACGCGCGGGCTTCCCGAGGCGCTGCATGGCTTCATCAACGAGATGAAGCAGCTCTACACGACCGAGATGATCCACACCAAGTGCAAGCCGACCTTCAAGCAGGAATACGCGCTGGCGCGGCTGCGGGAAGACGGATACCGGCTCGCCGTGGCGTCGAACTCGATCAAGAGCACGGTGTCGCTGATGATGTCGCGAGCCGCACTCGATGGTTACCTCGAGTTCCAGCTGAGCAACGAGGACGTCAAGCACGGCAAGCCGAGCCCGGAGATCTACACCAAGGCGATCACCATGATGGGCCTGACGCCCGAGGAATGCCTGATCGTCGAGGACAACGAGAACGGTATCAAGGCGGCCAAGGGTTCCGGCGCGCATGTCATGGTGGTGAACGATATCGCGGATGTGAACTATCCCGCGATCACCGAGACCATTCGAAAAATCCACGGTTGATGAGCTTGCGATGAATATTCTGATCCTGATAGCCGGCGAGCCTCGCATCCAGGCGATGGAGGCTTATCCGACCGCGCTGGTGGAAATCAACGGCGTACCCCTGGTGCAGCGACAGTTGGCCGAATGCGCCAAGATCCCCGGCCACCGCATCATCGTGGCGATGCAGAAGAAGGACTTGGCACGCTACCACCTCGACGAGGTCGTGCGCCTGCTGTCGCCGGCGGCCGCTGTGGTCTCGGTCGAGGACAAGACGGAAGGGGCCGCCTGCACGGCGCTGCTCGCCGCCGGCTACATCGACAACGATCAGCCGCTGTTGATCCTCAATGGCGACGAATTCCTGACCGTCCCCTTCGATGGCGTCATCCAGAACTTCGTGGAGCGCGAGCTCGATGGCGGCACGATGACCTTCAAGTCCGTGCATCCACGCTACTCCTTCGTCCGGCTCGACGAGCAGAACATGGTTGTCGAGGCGGCCGAGAAGCATCCGATCAGCGACAACGCGACGGCCGGCTTCTACTATTTCCGGCAGGGGCGCGATTTCGTGCGCGCGGCGAAGAACGCGATCCGCAAGGACGCGCGGCACAACAACATGTTCTATGTCTGCCCCGTCTATAACGAGATGGTGCTCGATGGGAAGAAGATCGGGATCTTCCCGATCAACGCCAAGGACTTCCATCCCATCAAGTCGGATCGCCAGCTGATCGAGCTGTCCGTCACGGAAGGTGACAAATGAGCGATAAGCCACTCACCCTCGACGACATGATCGGCGGCTGGTTCATCGGCGACTTCGACCCCACGGTCGTCAAGACGGATGCGTTCGAGGTCGGCGTGAAGCATTACGTCGCCGGCGACAAGGATGCGGCGCATTATCACAAGATCGCGCGTGAGATCACGCTCGTCGTCTCCGGCACGGTGCGGATGATAGATAAGGTGTGGGGAGCGGGAAGCATCATCGATATCGAGCCCGGCCAGGTCAACCAGTTCGAGGCGCTCACCGATGCGACGGTGACCGTCGTGAAGATCCCGAGCGCCAAGAACGACAAGTATCTGGTCTGATTGACCTGGGGGAGAGCGTTCGCGGATGGTTTCGCGAGCGCTATACTTTCAACATAGTCCTATAAAGCAGAACGCCCGCATCGATGATCTCGATGCGGGCGTTCTTGTTACCAGGCTTGCGCGTTATTCCGCGCGGATTTCCTGCAGGATCATGCCGGTGCTGCCGGCCATGCTGGTCAGGCGCGGCCGGTTGAAAACCGTGTAGAGCGGGTTGTCGCATTCGGGGTTGGCGAACAGCGTGTTGGTGTCGAAGTAACCGTCCTCGATGAACTTCATATTGTCGTGCATCGTGCGCAGATAATAGTACATCAGGTGCAGATGACCTCGGTTGGACAGCTGGTTCATGATCAGCGCGTTGTGGAAGGCGGGAATGGCGGCCTTGCCGATCACGTGGATCGCATCGCCGACGCGGCGGTGATCGCGCCAGTAGTCGCGGTATTCCTTCCAGGTGAAATGGATGCTGTTGATGTCGATCTTCAGGTTCCATGCGTCGAACGGCTTTTTGAAAGCCAGATCGAAGCGGACGACGACCAGCGCGTCATATTCCGTCTTCTCGAAGATGTACTTCAGCGCTTCCTTGTAGGTTTCGGCCTGCGAGCTTCCGTTGGGATCGAGCAGGATCAATTCGCATGGCGCGAATTTTTCCTGCAGTTCGGCCAGCGCCGGGCTTTCATATGTCGCCAGATAGACCGTGGCGTCGGGGTTTTTCGCGCGGATCGGCGCGATCACGTTTTCAAGCAGGGACGCGGCATTGTCCCGCCCGTCCATCGGCAGGCCGAAACGATCCTTCTCAAGATAGTTGTGGCCTCTAATCAATATAGACAGTCGCATTCTATTCGTCCCTATCACCCTATAGGTCCATGAACGCCATTTTACTTGTGCCGGGCTTGCCTTGGGGGTGAGCTGGTGTGCACTGCACCATCCAGGGCGCCATCGGGCTCTCGATTGTCGGAAAGACCCCAAAAATGGTCGGAAATTATTGTCCGCTGACGGGGCGATGCTGCTGGAGCGCTGTGCCGATATTTATTATCCGGCGGCTTCAATCGGCAGGTGACTTGCGAATTCATGATGATTCGCTGTCATTTCTGTAATATTTCTAATTGATCATCTTGTTCTTAATGAAGCAAATCATGTTCATTGAGGAGCTTTTCTCTGTCCATTTCTATTTTTTCTATTTGATACGCTGAGTCCGCATTGGTGCATGCAATCATTGTTGCAATCGCCAGTAGACCCTTCTGTTTCGGTTTATAAAAATGCGTGGTGTGCCAATTGGATATGAAAAGTGGCGATTTAGACTTTTGGCGACCGAATCTGTAACAGAAGTGCAGTTCAGCTACGGTCGATGTTAACTCGAAATTAAAGACTGCCGAATAAGAGTTTTACTGCTCGCGATAGCTCTACCGAGGAGTGCGGTTGGCCGGTGGGTCCATGATGGACGCTGGTAAACGGTGCCGGGGTTAAGAAGTTCGCGTTCACTGGCGTAGGGATCAGAGTCGCTTTGGCTCTGGGCGCATGATGTCCTCCCGTTGCGCTGGCTCGTCCGAGCCATGTTTAGTTTGACCCAATTTTGTTCCGACAGGAAACCCGGATCGTCGATGCCGACGACGCCGTGTGGCCGGCTTAAGTGCGGCTGTGCGCGTCTGACCGACGGAGCGGGATGATGTCTTTTGATCAGCTAACGCGAGGGGCGCTCGTCCATGACTTCCATTGTTTCTTCTCTGTCTGTCAATCAGATCCGGGCACTCTTCACTTCCGCGATCGCGAACCTCACGACCGAAGATGTTGCGGCTCTGAGAACCGATCAGATCAAGGCGCTGAGCTCGACCCAGGTTTCCGCGTTTGAAACGGCAGATCTTCTTGCCTTTACGTCCGAGCAGATCAGTGCGGTGTCGACGAGCGCCGTGGTTGGCCTGAAGGTCGATCAGCTGGCCGTTCTGACGTCGGCTCAGCTCGGTGGCTTCTCTACGAGCCAGATGGCAGCGCTTTCGACCGCCGCCGTTGCTTCCCTCTCTTCCGCGCAGATCGCCTCGCTGAGCTCCGATCAGGTCAGCGCGCTGACCGTCAAGCAGCTCAACGCGATGGATACCGCTGACATCGCAGCCTTCACGACGGGTCAGATTGCAGGCCTGAAGACGACGCAGATTGCTGCGCTCAGCAGCGACCAGCTCAAGGCTCTTTCGACCGCACAGGTTACCGCATTCACGACCGAGCAGGCGGCTGCATTCAGCTCTGCACAGCTGGGCTCGCTCTCCACAAGCGCCATCGTGACGTTTTCGACCGATGAAGTCGCTGCATTCAGCGCCAAGGCCATTGCCGGCCTGACGACGGATGACCTTAAGGCTCTCAGCAGCGGCCAGATCGTTGCTCTGAAGTCGAGCCAGATTGCAGCGCTGAGCAGCGATCAGCTTGGCGCGATCACCACCGCAAACATCGCCGTGCTGACAAGCGAGCAGCTTGGCGCCCTGTCGTCGAAGCAGGTCGCATCTCTGACGACCGCCGCTACGGCAGCCCTGACCACGGCGCAGGTCGCCGGCCTCAAGTCGACGCAGGTTGCAGCGCTGAACACCGCGCAGATCGATGCGATGAGCTCCGGCCAGATCGCCTCCCTGACGAGCGATCAGATCGGCGCGCTGAGCTCCGCACAGCTCTTTGCCATGGCCACCGGTGATGTCGCAACGTTCACGACCGACGAGATCGCAGCAATCAGCACCAAGGCCCTGAGCGGCCTGACGACCGACGACATGAAGGCACTGACCAGTGCGCAGGTCGGCGCTCTCTCGTCGAAGCAGGTGTCGTTGCTGAGCAACGATCAGCTTGGCGCCATCACCACCGCGAACATCGCAACGCTGACGACCGATCAGGTCGGCGCCCTGACCTCGAAGCAGATCGCCAACCTGAGCACAGGCACGGCAGCGGCTCTGTCGACCGCCAGCATCGCCGCTCTGTCGTCGACGCAGGTTGCAGCACTGAACAATACGCAGATCGGTGTCATGAGCACGGCTCAGATCGGTGCGCTGACAAGCGGACAGATCGGCTCCTTGACCGCCGACGAGTTCACTGCGATGTCGACCGCCGATATCGCGACCTTCTCGACCGACGAGATCGCTGCGATCAGCACCAAGATTGTCTCGCAGCTGGGCACCGATACGCTGGCAGCCCTCAGCACCGGCCAGTTCGCCGCCCTGAGCACCAAGCAGGTGTCGCTGCTGACCACCAGCCAGATCGCAAGCCTGGCAACCAACAAGATCGTCGCGCTGACCTCGGAGCAGTTCGGTGCCCTGAACTCGCGACAGGTCGCTGCCCTGACCACCGCCGACGTTGTCGCCCTGACGACGACGCAGGTCGCTGGCCTCAACTCCTCGCAGGTTGCTGCACTGACCACCGCGCAGATCGGCGCTATGTCCTCGGCACAGGTCGCGGCCTTCACCAGCGATCAGGTTGGTTCACTGAGCTCGTCTCAGCTGGGTGCGATGGTCTCCTCCGGCGTGGCAGCGTTCACGACCGACGAGATCGCAGCCCTGAACACCAAGGCCATTGCCGGTCTGACCACCGACGACATGAAGGCCTTCACCAGTGCCCAGGTCGGTGCGCTCTCCTCGAAGCAGGTTTCTCTTCTGAGCAACGACCAGCTCGGTGCAATCACGACCGCGAACGTCGCGACGATGACGACCGACCAGCTGGGTGCCCTGAACTCCAAGCAGGTCTCCGGCCTGAGCACGGATGCCGCCAAGGCTCTGACGACCGCACAGGTCGCCGGCCTCAAGTCGGCACAGGTCGCGGCACTGAACACGGCGCAGATCGGTGTGATGAGCTCCGGCCAGATCGCTGCCCTGACGAGTGATCAGGTTGGTGCACTGAGCTCGTCTCAGCTGGGCGCGATGTCGTCTGCGGGCGTTGCAGCCTTCACGACCGACGAGATCGCCGCGATCAGCAGCAAGGCTCTGGGCGGTCTGACCACCGACGACATGAAGGCATTGACCAGCGCACAGGTCGGCGCTCTCTCCTCGAAGCAGGTCGCACTTCTGAGCAACGACCAGATCGGTGCAATCACGACCGCGAACGTCGCGACGATGACGACCGATCAGATCGGTGCCCTGACCTCGAAGCAGGTCGCTGGCCTCAGCACGGATGCCGCCAAGGCTCTGACGACCGCACAGGTCGCCGCCCTCAAGTCGACGCAGGTCGCATCCCTGAGCACGACCCAGATCGGCGTCATGTCTTCGGCCCAGATCGCTGCGCTGACGAGTGATCAGGTCGGTGCGCTGAGCTCTGCCCAGCTGGGTGCGATGGCATCTTCCGGCGTGGCAGCATTCACGACCGACGAGATCGCAGCCCTGAACACGAAGGCTATTGCCGGTCTCACCACCGACGACATGAAGGCCTTTACCAGCGCCCAGGTCGGTGCCCTTTCGTCGAAGCAGGTGTCGCTGCTGAGCAGCGACCAGATCGGCGCGATCACCACCGCGAACATCGCAACGCTGACGACCGATCAGGTCGGCGCCCTGACCTCGAAGCAGATCGCCAGCCTTGGCACCGCCACGGCAGCGGCTCTGTCGACCGCCAGCATCGCCGCTCTGTCGTCGACGCAGGTTGCAGCGCTGAGCAACACGCAGATCGGGGTCATGAGCACGGCTCAGATCGGTGCGCTGACAAGTGGACAGATCGGCTCCTTGAGCGCCGACGATTTCACGGCGATGTCGACCGCCGATATCGCGACCTTCTCGACCGACGAGATCGCCGCGATCAGCACCAAGGTAGTGTCGCAGCTCGGCACCGATACGCTGGCTGCACTCAGCACCGGCCAGTTCGCCGCTCTGAGCACCAAGCAGGTGTCGCTGCTGACCACGAGCCAGATCGCAAGCCTGGCAACGAACAAGATCGTTGCCCTGACCTCGGAGCAGCTGGGCGCTCTGAACTCGCAGCAGGTCGCTGCCCTGACCACGGCCGACGTTGCTGCCATGACAACCACGCAGGTGGCTGGTCTGACGTCGTCGCAGGTTGCGGCGCTGAAGACGGCGCAGATCGAGGTCATGTCCTCGGCACAGGTCGCGGCCTTCACCAGCGATCAGGTTGGTTCACTGAGCTCGTCTCAGCTGGGTGCGATGGTCTCCTCCGGCGTGGCAGCGTTCACGACCGGCGAAATCGCCGCCCTGAACACCAAGGCTATCGCCGGCCTGACAACTGACGATCTCAAGGCATTCACCAGCGCCCAGATCGGCGCTCTGTCTTCGAGCCAGGTTGCTCTTCTGAGCAACGATCAGCTCGGTGCGATCACCACGGCGAACATCGCGACGATGACGACCGACCAGCTGGGTGCTCTGAACTCCAAGCAGGTCGCCGGCCTGAGCACGGATGCCGCCAAGGCTCTGACGACCGCACAGGTCGCCGGCCTCAAGTCGGCACAGGTCGCGGCACTGAACACCGCGCAGATCGGTGTGATGAGCTCCGGCCAGATCGCCGCCCTGACAAGTGATCAGGTTGGTGCTCTGAACTCGTCTCAGCTGGGTGCGATGTCGTCTGCGGGCGTGGCAGCGTTCACGACCGACGAGATCGCCGCGATTAGCACCAAGGCTCTGGGCGGTCTGACCACCGACGACATGAAGGCATTGACCAGCGCACAGGTCGGCGCCCTCTCGTCGAAGCAGGTCGCTCTTCTGAGCAACGACCAGATCGGCGCAATCACCACCGCGAACGTCGCGACGCTGACGACCGATCAGGTCGGCGCGCTGACCTCGAAGCAGATCGCTAACCTTGGCACCGCCACGGCAGCGGCTCTGTCGACGGCCAGCATCGCCGCTCTGTCGTCGACCCAGGTTGCAGCGCTGAACAACACGCAGATCGGGGTCATGAGCACGGCTCAGATCGGTGCTCTCACAAGCGCACAGATCGGTTCGTTGACCGCCGACGAGTTCACTGCGATGTCGACTGCCGATATTGCGACCTTCTCGACCGACGAGATCGCCGCGATCAGCACCAAGGTCGTGTCGCTGCTGGGCACCGATACGCTGGCAGCGCTCAGCACCGGTCAGTTCGCCGCCCTGAGCACCAAGCAGGTGTCGCTGCTGACCACGGGCCAGATCGCAAGCCTGGCTACGAACAAGATCGGCGCGCTGACCTCGGAGCAGCTCGGTGCTCTGAACTCCAAACAGGTCGCTGCCTTGACCACCGCTGACATTGTCGCACTGACAACCACGCAGGTGGCCGGTCTGAAGTCGTCGCAGGTCGCGGGACTGACGACCACGCAGATCGATGCGATGTCCTCGACGCAGATCGCCGCCCTGACGAGTGATCAGATCGGTGCGCTGAGCTCTGCGCAGCTGGGGGCCATGGCGCCGACTGACATCGCAACGTTCACGACGGATGAAATCGCCGCGATCAGCACGAAGGCACTGTCGGCCCTTGCGACCGAAGACATCGCAGCCTTCAGCAGTGCACAGGCGCATGCGTTGACTTCGGCGCAGATATCGCGCCTGAGCGATGTACAGGTCGATGCGATCATCGCTGCTTACTCGAACTAAGCCAGCTTGGCGGGCTTGACTGCCCGATAAGAAAACAGGACGCCGCCCGATCACATCGGGCGGCGTTTTTCGTTTCGGCGCGCTGTGCTGAACCGCCCTGATATCAGGCGTTCTCACGCTGTCGCACCGGTCAATCAGCCAGCCCGACGCAAGCTCTATCCGATAGCAAGAAGCCCGACGCTTTCCGGCGTCTGTTGACCTCAGGCCATCCGGCCGCCTTGCCGTAGGACGTCCATGAACGCGAACACCGCCATTGCATCGAGCCAAGTCTCTCCAATCGCAAACATTTTGGAGCAGGCACGTCACCAGCGCCTTTCGCTTGGCGATCTGATTTCCATCGCCGAGGGTCTTGCGAATGCCGACCAGCGGCAGCAGGCGGCAGAGCTCTACAAGACGTGGATCGCGTTCAACGACAACAATCCGCTGCTGCATCTCGCCTATTTCAATTATTCCGTGGTGTCGCGCAATGCCGGCGACATGGCCGGCGCGATCAGCGCGCTGCGTGCCTGCCTGAAGATCGATCCGCGCTTCGGCCCTGCTCATATCAATCTCGGCCGTGCGCTCGAGGATTGCGGTCTTGGCCATCAGGCCGTCGAGCAGTGGCGTAGCTATGTCGAGATGACCAGCGATATTACCAGCGAGCGCATCGAGCACCGTCTGATGACGCTTCAGCATATCGGCCGCGTGCTTGAGGGCGGTGGCGTGCTGGAGGCGGCGGAAACCACGCTGTGGCAGGCGATCGAGCTGCAGCCGAACCGGCCGGAAGCCGGCCAGCACTGGACGTCGCTGCGCCAGCGGCAGTGCAAGTGGCCGATCCTGACGCCGTCGATTCATGTCAGCGCCCGCCAGTTGCTCGACGCGATGTCGACGCTGACGCTCTCCTGCTACGCCGACGATCCGCTCTATCAGCTCGCCAAGGCCTATCGCTACAACAAGACGCTCGTGGGTCGCCCGAACCTTTCGGCCTTCCCGCGCAAGCCTGCTCGCGTGAAGACGGGCACCGGTCAGCGCCTGCGCGTCGGCTATGTCTCGTCGGATCTGCGCGATCACGCCGTCGGCTTCGCTCTCAGCGAGGTGCTGGAGCTGCACGACAAGACGACGGTCGAGATCTTCGGTTACTATTGCGGCGAGCCGCGCACCAATGACGCGACGCAGGAGCGGATCAAGGCGGCTGTCGATGGCTGGCGCGATATCAGCGCGCTCAGCGATACCGATGCCGCCAACCTGATCCGCAACGACGAGATCGACATCCTGATCGACGTCAATGGCTATACCAAGCATGCCCGCACGAAGCTGTTCGCCTATCGTCCGGCGCCTGTGATCGTCAACTTCTGCGGCTATCCAGGTTCGATGGGAAGCCCGGTGCACCAGTACATGATCGCCGACGAGACGATCGTGCCTGTTGAAAACGAGATCTACTATACCGAGAAGGTCCTGCGGATCGCCTGCAACCAGCCGATCGATCGCAAGCGCCAGATCGCCGCGCAGCCAACGCGCACGCAGGCGGGTCTGCCTGAAGATGCCTTCGTCTTCGCCTGCTTCAACGGCATGCAGAAGATCAGCGAGCCGTGCTTTGCCCGCTGGATGACGATTCTGGCTGCGACGCCAGGCAGCGTGCTGTGGCTGCTCGCAGCCGACGATGACGTCAATGACCGCCTCGTGCAGGCTGCCGTCAAGGCCGGCATCGATGCCAAGCGGATCATCTTCGCGCCGAAGGCGCCGAACGCGCATCACCTGGCGCGCATCGCGCTTGCCGATCTCTTCCTCGATACCTTCCCCTATGGTGCGCATTCGACCGCGGGCGACGCGATCACCATGGGGCTGCCTGTCCTGACGGTTCCGGGCAAGAGCTTTGCCTCGCGCTTCTGCAACAGCATCGTGGCCGCCGCCGGTGTGCCGGAGCTCGCCTGCAGCGGACCTGACGATTACGTTGCGCGCGCCATCGGCTTCTTCAAGGATCGTGCAAGCCTTGCCGCCATTCGCCAGTCGCTGAAAGACAAGCGCGAGGGAAGTGCGCTGCGCGACATCCCGGGTCTCGCCCGCCGTCTGGAACAGCTCTTCTGGCAAATGCAGGGCGAGGCAGAGCGCGGCGAAACGCCGACGCCTGATCTCAGCAACCTCGATGCCTATTACGAGATCGGCGCCGAGCTCGTGCAGACCCTCAGCGAGTTCGAGGATGATGCGAGCTATCGCCGCCACTACCGCGAGAAGCTCGCGCAGTGGAACGACTACGCGCCGCTCGCCATCGATAAGCGCCTGTGGACCGAGCCGACGGCTTAACGCCGCCGGTCCATCCTCAAGGGGTTTCAACTTGCCGCAAGGCCACAGGCAACGGGTGCTTTAGAGAATGCAGGGGAATGGAAAGATCGTGATCGTCGGCGCCGGACTGTCGGGCGCCGTGATCGGGCGGGAGCTGGCGCTGGCGGGGCACAAGGTCGAGATCCTTGATGCCCGCGACCATATCGCCGGCAACTGCCACACCGAGCGCGACGCCGATACCGGCGTGATGGTGCATGTCTACGGACCGCACATCTTCCATACCGACGATGCCGAGGTATGGGACTACGTCAACGGTTTCCAGACCTTCATGCCCTACAAGAACCGGGTGAAGACGACGAGCAAGGAACGCGTCTATTCGCTGCCGGTCAATCTGCACACGATCAACCAGTTCTTCGGCAAGACGCTGCGCCCGGATGAGGCGAAGGCGTTCATCGAGGATCAGGCCGACAAGACGATCACCGATCCGCAGACCTTCGAAGAGCAGGCCATGCGCTTCGTCGGCAAGGATCTCTACGAGGCCTTCTTCAAGGGTTACACCGAGAAGCAGTGGGGCTGCTCGCCGACCGAGCTGCCGGCCTCGATCCTGAAGCGGCTGCCGGTGCGCTTCAACTACGACGACAACTACTTCTTCCATAAATTCCAGGGCATGCCCGAGAATGGCTACACCGACATGATCGGCCGCATTCTCGACCATCCCAATATCAGTGTGAAGCTGAGCACGCGGTTCGAGCGCGCCGAGCACGCGGATGCCAGTCACGTCTTCTATTCCGGCCAGCTCGACGGCTATTTCGACTATGAAGCCGGGCGGCTGGGTTATCGGACGCTGGATTTCGAACGCTTCAGCTATGATGGCGATTACCAGGGCTGCGCGGTCATGAACTACGGCGACGCCTCGGTTCCCTTTACCCGCATCACCGAGCACAAGCATTTCTCGCCGTGGGAGGAGCATCAGGGTTCGGTCTGCTACCGCGAGTTCTCGCGCGCCTGCGGTCCCGACGACATTCCCTACTATCCGATCCGGATGGTCGAGGAGAAAGAGCAGCTGGCGCAATATGTTACGCGCGCGGAGAAGGAAGAGGGCGTCACCTTCGTCGGCCGCCTTGGCACTTACCGCTATCTCGATATGGACGTGACGATCCGCGAGGCGCTCGACACGGCGCGGCTCTATCTCTCGACGCTGTCTGAGAGCGCCCGCATGCCGGCCTTCCTGCACCGTCCGGTCTGACCGGAACATCATCGTCGTTATTGCGAAAGGCGCTGGCTGCAAGGCTGGCGCCTTTCTCGTTTCTCGCCTCGGATTTCGCCTACGCAGCGTTCGATCCGACAAGACAAGCGTCCATTAGACAATCACATATTGGTGAATTGGCAGTCGCAGCTTGTCCGGAAGGCGGGTTTGGCTTTCGTATGGCGTTGTATTCCCTTGAATATATTGCTCTGCTGATGCGGCAGCCGGCGCTTTGGTGAGGGCGCTGTATTTCGAGTGTGGCGCGTAACAAAATGGCTGCGCCGCCCGTACTTGCTGTCAGACACACTTCATACCGTCGAGGAGACCACGAGATGATGAATAGACGCAGACTGCTCTTCAGTGCCGGCCTTGCCGCGATCGGCCTGCCGCTTGTGCTGGGTCGTTCGAAGGTTTCGGCCGCGGAGACCTTTCCCGTCACGCATACGGATGCCGAGTGGAAGAAGATGCTGACAGCGGATCAATATGCCGTCCTGCGCGAGGAGGGGACCGAGCGCCCCTTTACCAGCGCCCTGCTTCACGAAGAGCGCAAGGGCAACTTCGCCTGCGCCGGCTGCGGGCAAGACGGTTTTGCATCCGCGACCAAATTCGACAGCGGCACGGGATGGCCGAGCTTCTGGGCGCCGCTTGATAGCAAGGTCGTCGGCACGACGCGCGACACGCAGTTCGGGATGGTGCGCGAGGCGGTTCATTGCGGCCGCTGCGGCGGGCATCTTGGGCATGTGTTCGACGACGGGCCGCAACCGACCGGCCTGCGCTACTGCCTGAACGGTGTCGCTTTGACATTTCATCCGGCTTCGGCCTGATCAACGGGACCTGTCATGATCCTCTTCATTCTCGCTTATCTTGGCGGTGTGCTGACCATCGTCAGCCCCTGCATCCTGCCGGTGCTGCCTTTCGTCTTCGCGCGCGCCGGCCAGCCGTTTCTGCGCAGCACGCTGCCGATGCTTGTCGGCATGGCGGCGACGTTTGCGGCCGTTGCGACGCTGGCGGCGCTCGGCGGCGGCTGGGCGGTGCAGGCCAACGAGTATGGCCGCTATGCGGCGCTTGTCCTGCTCGCCGTCTTCGGCGTCATCCTGCTTTTCCCGGCTCTGTCCGATTATCTGACGCGGCCGCTGGTATCGCTCGGGGCGCGACTGTCGCAATCGGCCGATCGCGGTTCCCGAAGCGGCGGATCGACCGTCGCGGCGTCGGCCTTGCTGGGTGTTGCCACGGGGCTGCTCTGGGCACCCTGCGCCGGCCCGGTTCTCGGCCTGATCCTGACGGGCGCGGCGTTGCAGGGCGCGAGCGTCGGCACGACGTTGCTGCTGCTCGCCTACGCGCTTGGTGCGGCGACGTCGCTGGCGCTGGCGCTTCTGATCGGTGGCCGGGTGTACCAGGCGATGAAGCGGTCGCTCGGCGTCGGTGAATGGGTGCGCCGCGGGCTTGGCGTTGCCGTTCTGGCCGCTGTGGTGGCGATCGGTCTCGGCCTCGACACCGGTTTCCTCACGCAGGCCTCGCTGGCCAGCACGGGCACGCTGGAGCAGAGCCTGATCGACAAGCTGCATCCGCAGCAGCAGACGGCGGAGAACACCGCCTCCGTCGTCATGAAGGGCGACGCGATGACTGGTGGCAGCAACCAGATGATGATGTCCGGCAACGCTCCGGCCATGATGTCCGGCAACGCTCCGGCCATGATGTCCGGCAACAATGCGATGATGGCCGGCTCGAACGCGATGATGATGAAGGGCGGGCCGAAGAAGGCTGCCGCTGAAGCGCTTCCGGTCGAAGGAACGATGCCGTCGCTGGATGGCGCCGTACAGTGGCTCAATTCACCGCCGCTCTCGGCGGAGTCGCTCAAGGGCAAAGTCGTCCTCGTCGATTTCTGGACCTATTCCTGCATCAACTGCCTGCGCGCCATTCCCTATGTCCGCGCCTGGGCGGAAAAGTACAGGGATCAGGGGCTGGTGGTGATCGGCGTGCATGCGCCGGAGTTCGCATTCGAGAAGAACATCGACAACGTCAAGAAGGCGATCGGCGACCTCAAGATCACCTATCCTGTCGCCATCGATAACGACTATGCCATCTGGCGCGCCTTCGAAAACCAGTATTGGCCGGCGCATTACTTCATCGATGCCGAGGGCCGGGTGCGCCATCATCACTTCGGCGAGGGCGATTACGACGGTTCCGAGCGGGTGATCCAGCAGCTTCTGGCGGAGGCCGGCAAGGCCAACGTTGCCGCCGATATGGTCGACGTCAAGGCGACCGGTGCGGAAGCCGCGTCGAACCAGGCGGATGTGCAATCGCCGGAGACCTATGTCGGCTGGCAGCGCTCCGAAAACTTCGTCGACCAGAAAGGCACGGTCAACGACGCCGCCCATACCTATGTCGCGGCGACGCCGCGGCTCAACGAATGGGGCCTGACGGGCAACTGGACTGTTGGTTCCGAGCAGGCCGCGCTGAACGACAAGGACGGCAGCATCTACTACCGCTTCCATGCCCGCGATCTGCATCTGGTGCTCGGTCCGGGTGCTGATGGCAAGCCGGTGCGCTTCCAGGTGACCGTCGATGGCAAGCCGCCCGGTGACGGGCATGGAGCCGATACCGATGCCGATGGCAACGGCACCGTGACCGCACAACGGCTCTACCAGCTCATCCGCGAGCCGGGCGCCGTTGGCGATCACACATTCGAAATCCGATTTCTTGATCCCGGCGTACAAGCCTACGCCTTCACCTTCGGTTGAAAGGAGACCATCATGACTGATCATAAGGGTTCGACTACACGGCGCTCGATGCGTATCGTCGCCTTTGGTGCGGCGGGCGTGCTGGCCGCGGGCCTGGCTATGTATTTCACCCCGTCATCCGCCGAAGAGGCGCGGGTCATTCCGGCGCCTGTTCTGGACGAACCGGCCGGTGGTGGCAGCGAGACGGCGACCTTTGCCGGCGGTTGCTTCTGGGGCGTGCAGGGCGTGTTCCAGCACGTGAACGGGGTGAAAAGCGCGACGTCGGGCTATGCCGGAGGCTCCAAGAATACCGCGCAGTACGAAACCGTCAGCGGCGGCGATACCGGCCATGCCGAGTCCGTCAAGGTCGTGTTTGATCCGAGCAAGGTCAGCTACGGCCGGCTGCTGCAGATTTACTTCTCCGTTGCGCACGATCCGACGCAGTTGAACCGCCAGGGGCCCGATACCGGCACGCAATATCGCTCGGCGATCTTCCCCGCTAACGATGAGCAGGCCAAGGTGGCGAAGGGCTATATAAGCCAGCTGAACCAGGCACGGGTTTTCGACGCGGCCATCGTGACGAAGATCGAGCCGGGCAAGAGCTTCTATCCCGCGGAGGGGTATCATCAGGACTTCCTGACGAACAATCCAACCTACCCCTACATCGTCATCAACGACCTGCCGAAGGTCGCAGCCTTGAAGCAGCTGTTCCCTGGGGATTACAGCGAAAAGCCGGTACTGGTCGCGGCCTCCGGTTCGAACTGAACGACATCCGTATCGCATGAAAAACGCCCGCCCGGTTTCGAGCGGGCGTTTTGCGTTGAACCGCGCAATCTGGTCAACTCATTATACCTGAGTGAAATATTCCAGAAATACGGTGATTTGTGAGAGAAATATAACGCTTCACTTTGCACATGTGCAAAATAATTCTCAATTGTGGCGGAAATCGAACCGGTTTTCGCCGGCCGGTGCTTGTCACCCGGGCCAAGCGGGCGTACGGCGCTAAGCGTCAAATTGCCCTGCGCTGAATTGACGCTTCAGCAAAACTTGAGCGGCCGACTCCCACGGTCGTGAAGGAGCCAATCATGAGAGACCTCCCGGGCCTGCCGTCCCGCAGAAGCTTCCTGAAAGCTTCCGCGGCGACCGCGGCCATTGCCGGCATTGCCGGCGCAGCGAAAGCCGAAACCAAGCCCGAACCCGCCGCGCTTACCGAATACAAGCCGGACTGTCTGAAGCCCACGGAGTGGGCCTTCGTCATGGCTGCGGTCGCGAGACTGATTCCGTCGGAGGGCGACGGCCCCGGCGCGATTGAGACGCGCGTTCCCGTTTTCATCGACAAGCAGCTCGCCGGCGATTACGGCAAGGCTTCCGACTGGTACATGGTCGGTCCATACGAGCCGGCCGGCAGCCCGCTGCGCGGCTGGCAGACGCCGCTCAACCCGCTGGAAACCTATCAGCAGGCGATCCCGGTTTTCGACGAGTGGTGCAAGCAGACCCACGGCAAGATCTTTGCCGAGCTGGATGCCGAAACCCAGGACAAGGCGCTCACCTCGCTCCAGAAGGACGAGATGAAGATCAAGCCCGAGCTGCGCGAGTTCTTCTCGATCCTGCTCGCCAACACCAAGGAAGGCTACTTCTCCGACCCGATGTATGGCGGCAACCATGGCATGGCTGCCTGGAAGTATATCGGCTTTCCGGGCGCCCGCGGCTCCTACAAGGAGTGGGTCGGCAAGCATAACGTCAAGTATCCGCTTGGCCCCGTCTCGATCTCCGGCGAAAGGGGCTAACGATCATGGCACGTACAGAAAAGAAAAAAGACGTCGTTCTCGTCGGCTTCGGCTGGACCGGCGCGATCATGGGCATCGAGCTTGCCAATGAAGGCCTCGAGGTTCTGGCGCTGGAGCGCGGTCACGATCAGGCGACCGTTCCCGACTTCCAGTACCCGAACATGATCGACGAGCTGAAGTACGGCATCCGTTACGGCATGATGGAAAAGCCGGCGAACACGACCGTCACTATCCGCCGTTCGCTGGATGAGACCGCGCTGCCTTACCGCAGCCTCGGCACCTTTCTGCTCGGCACCGGCGTCGGCGGCGCTGGCACCCACTGGAACGGCCTCAACTGGCGTCCGATGCAGTCGGAATACCGCCTGAAGTCCTACGTGACCGAGAAGTTCGGCGCAGGCGTCATGACCGAGGACATGACGATCCAGGACTATCCGATGACCTATGAAGAGCTCGAGCCGCATTTCGATCGCTTCGAGAAGGTCGCGGGCATTTCCGGCCAGGCCGGCAACGTCAACGGCAAGATCGTCGAGGGCGGCAACCCGTTCGAGGCGCCGCGGTCCAACGACTATCCGATGCCTGCCATGCCGTCGACCTGGGATGGCGTGAAGTTCCGCGATGCGGCGAAGGCGGCGGGCTATCACCCGTTCCCGAGCCCTGGCGGCATTGCCTCCAAGGACTATGTCAACGAATACAACATGCAGATGGGCCCGTGTAACCATTGCGGTTTCTGCGAGCGCTACGGCTGCTACAACTATTCGAAGTCCTCGCCGCAGACGGCGATCATCGACGCCCTGAAGCGCAAGAAGAACTTCGAATACCGCGTCAACTCGGAAGTGCTGCGCGTCGAGAAGGCCGAAGACGGCAAGACCGCAACCGGCGTTACCTATTTCGACCACAAGACCGGCGAAGAAGTCTTCCAGCCGGCCGACCTGGTGATCCTGACCGCCTTTGCGCTGAACAACGTTCACCTGATGCTCGTCTCCGGCATCGGCAAGCCTTACGATCCGGTCACCAATGAAGGTGTCGTCGGCCGTAACTATGCCTACCAGATCACCGGTGGCTACACGCTGTTCTTCAAGGACGAGAACTTCAACCCCTTCATCGGCACAGGCGCCAACGGCTTCTGCATCGACGATTTCGGCATCGACAATATCGACTTCGCCAAGGAAGGCTTTATCGGCGGCGCTTACTGGCGTGCCGGCCAGACCAACGGCCAGCCGGGTCACACCATGCCGCTTCCTGCGGGCACGCCAAGCTGGGGTGCGGGCTGGAAGAAGGGCATCGGCGAATGGTACGGCCACGCGATGAACATCGGCGCCCACGGCTCCGTCATGTCCTATCGCGGCCACTATCTCGATCTCGACCCGACCTACAAGGACCGCCACGGCCGTCCGATGATGCGCATGACCTACAACTGGCACGATAACGAAATCCGCCAGACGCAGTTCATGAAGTCGAAGATGGAGCCGCTGGCCAAGTCGATGAACCCGACGACGCTGCAGGAAGGCTTCAAGAAGGAAGGCGCCATGTTCGACGTCCGTCCTTACCAGACCACCCACAACACCGGTGGCACCGTCACCGGCGACGACCCGAAGACCTCGGTTCTCAACCGTTACCTGCAGTCCTGGGATTGCCATAACGTCTTCGTCATGGGTGCCAACGTCTTCCCGCAGAACACGCAGTACAACCCGACCGGCATGGTCGGCGGTCTGGCCTACTGGGCGGCGCATCACATCCGCAAGGATTACCTGCCCAACCCGCGGCCGCTGGCATAAGGAGAACAGAGATGAAAACCTTTCTCCGCATCATCGGAACACTCGTCGTTCTCGGTGTCATCGCCCTTGTCGCCTTCATCTTCGTGCCGGTGCAGCGTACCGGCCCGACCGCTCAGCTCGCAGCCGACTTCAAGCCGGCCAAGGGCCAAGGTGAATACGTCATGCGCGCCGGCGACTGCATGGCCTGCCACACCAGCGAGGGCGGCAAGCCCTTCGCCGGCGGCCGCGCCATCCAGAGCCCGATGGGCACGATCTGGACCACCAACATCACGCCCGACAAGGACACCGGCATCGGCAACTGGACGCTTGCCGATTTCCGCGCTGCACTCTACGACGGCGTGACGCCCAACGGTACGCATCTCTATCCGGCCATGCCGTACGAGAACTACCGCAAGCTGTCGGAAGAAGATGTCGTGGCGCTCTACGACTACTTCATGCACGAGGTTGAGCCTGTCTCGAACAAGGTCGAGGAAACCAAGCTTTCCTTCCCGTTCAACATGCGCTTCGGCCTGCGCGCCTGGAACTGGCTGGCCGCCAGCTACGCAGCCGGCTTCAAGCCGGAGCAAGGCGAGGACGAGCAGTTCAACCGCGGCAAGTATCTCGTCGAGGGTGCCGGCCACTGTGCCGCCTGCCACAGCCCGCGCAATCTGTTCATGGCGCAGGATGGCATCGACAATTCGTCGAAGGCCTTCCTTTCCGGCGGCGAGATCGATGGCTTCACGGCCCCTGATCTTCGCGGCCCGGCAAGTGGTCCGCAGACGTGGAGCACCGAGCAGCTGGCAGCTTATCTGTCGACCGCCCGCAACGCTCACTCGTCGGCAACCGGCGAAATGATGCTCGTCGTTCGCGACTCGCTGCAGTACATGAGCCACGACGACAACCTCGCGATCGCCACCTATCTGAAGAAGATCGGTAGCGCGGGTGGTTCGGCTTCGGCCGCACAGCCGGAGAAGGCAGAGGTGACGGCAACCGAAACGCTGCTCTCGGACGCCAAGCCCGACATGCCGCTCGGCCCGCGTCTCTATCTCGACAACTGCGCTGCCTGCCACATGGTAAGCGGCAAGGGTGCCGGCGAGACCTTCCCGGCGCTTGATGGCAACTCGCTGGTTGACGCCAAGTCGCCCAAGGGCCTGATCAGCGTGATCCTGCACGGCGCAGAACTGCCGTCGACGCCGGATCGCCCGATGAAGCTGCGCATGCAGGGCTACGAAAACCGCCTGTCGGATGAGGAAGTCGCCGCACTCGCGACCTTCCTGCGCGACGGCTGGCACAACAAGGCCGCCACTGTTTCGGCAGCCGACGTGACCGCCGTTCGCGGCGAGAAGCACTAGGATAAGAGGCCGGCAGCGCGAGAGTGCTGCCGGTTTTTCCATAAGACTGGACATGAAACAGCCCGCGGGAGAGATCCCGCGGGCTGTTTTGCTTTGCGAAGCTCGACCTGAAATCAGGTGCGCGGCTTCAGGTTTTCGGGGTCGTAGATGGGCTTGTAGCCGACGCTGACCACTTCGACCGGATAGGTCTCGGCGAAATATTCGACATTCAGCTTGCGGCCGACCTGGCAGTATTCCTGCGGGATGTAAGCGAGCGCGATGTTCTTGCCGACGGTCGGGCCGTAGGCGACCGAGGTCGTGTAGGAGATGCGGCCGAGGCTGTCGACCAGCGACGTGCCTGTTTCCGGATCCATGACCGGCATGGAGCCGACGGGGTAGCGCTTGACGCCCTTGCTGTCGGTGTTTTCGGTCATGACGAGGGTGCAGAGCATCGCCGGTTGGTGTTCGCGGGCCTTGTATTCCAGGTGCTTGGCCTTGCCGCGGAAATCGGCTTCCTTGACCTTCGGGCGGGCGAGATCGGCTTCCAGCAGGTTGTACTGGGTGAGCAGGTCGCCGTTCTGCAGGCGCAGCGACTTTTCCATGCGGCGCGAGTTGGCGTAGGTCTCGACGCCGAAGGGCATGACACCGGTGGTGCGCAGCGCATCCCAGACTGCGAGGCCGTCCTCGTACTTCATGTGCAGTTCCCAGCCCTGTTCGCCGACATAGGAGATGCGGAAGGCGGTGACCGTCTTGCCTGCGATCTCGATCGGCTTGATGGCCGCGAAGGCGAAGTTCTCGGGGTCGAGCGCTGCCGGGTCTGCCACGACCTTCTTCAGCGTGTCGCGGGCATTCGGGCCCCAGATGCCGATCGTGATGAACTTTTCCGAGACGTCGGTGATCGTCACGTCGAGGCCGCGATCTTCTGCCACGCGCTTCATGTAGTGGAAGTCGCGCGGGCCGGCATCGGCGCCGTTGATGAGGCGGCAGCGGTCGGCCATGCGGATGACGGTGAAGTCGGCGCGCACCATGCCCTCGTCGTCGAGGAAGTGGGTGTAGATACCCTTGCCGATGTTTGCGTCACCGCCGATCTTGGCGGCGCAGAGCCACTCAAGCAGCTCGACATGATCGGGGCCTTCGAGGTCGACCATGTGGAAATGGCTGAGGTTGACGATGCCGCAATCCTCGCTCATCGCCAGATGCTCGGCGTTGGAGACGCGCCAGAAGTGGCGGTTGTCCCATTCGTTTTCGCGCACGGGAACGCGATCTGCGTATTTCTCCAGCAGGTGCTCGTTGGCCTTGTAGCCATGCGCACGCTCCCAGCCGCCGAGCTCCATGAAGTAGCCGCCGAGTTCCTTTTCGCGCTCGTAAAAAGGCGAGCGCTTGGCATTGCGGCCCGACGCGTAGGGTTCGCGGGTGTGGACGGCGGGGAAATAGATCTTCTGCGCGGCCTCATAGCAGCGGCCGGCGATGAAGTCCTCGGTCAGCTGATGCGGGTAGAAGCGGGAATAATCGATCGAGTTGTGGTCGATCTCGGTGCGGCCGTCGGTCATCCAGTCGGCGATCAGCTTGCCGTAACCGGGACCGTCCTTGACCCAGATGGCGACGCAATACCAGAGGCCGCGCACCTTCTGGCTCTCGCCGCAGGAGGGACCGCCGGCCGCGGAGACCTGCAGCAGGCCGTTGAAGGAGTGGCCCTCGTTATAGCCGAGTTCGCCGAGGATCGGCGTCAATTCCATGGCCTTTTCGAGCGGCTCGAGGATCTGCTCCATCTCAAGGTCGCGCTGCGAGGGCGACAGGCGCGCCTCGTGCTTTTCGAGAAGCTCGCGTGGGTGGCACATGCGCGGGTTGGTGGTTTCGTAATAACCCCACTCGATCTGGCCGCCTTCGGTCGTCTTCGGGTCGCCGGTGTCGCGCATATAGGCGGAGTTGCCCTGGTCGCGGAGCAGCGGGTAGCCGATTTCCTTGCCCGTGCCTTCGAACTCGTTATAGGGGCCGAAGAAGGTGAGGGGGTGATCGACCGGCATGACCGGCAGGTCCTCGCCGACCATTTCGGCGATCAGGCGGCCCCAGAGGCCGGCGCAGACGATGACGTGATCGGCCATGATGGTGCCGCGATGGGTGACGACGCCCTTGATGCGGCCGCCCTCGACGATCAGCGACTGAGCCGGCGTGTTGCCGAACATCTTGAGCTTGCCGGATTTCTCGGCGGCGTCGACCAGCTTGCCGGCAACGGTCTGCGAGCGCGGGATGACGAGGCCTGCGTCGGGATCGAACATGCCGCCCTGGACCTGATCTTCCTCGATCAGCGGGAACATTTCCTTGATCTCAGATGGCGAGACGTAATGCGCCCGGGTGCCGAAGGCCTTGGCGGAGCTCAGCTTGCGCTTGATCTCTTCCATCCAGGCGTCGTCGCCGGTACGCGCCACTTCAAGGCCGCCGATGCGGGAGTAGTGACCCATCTTCTCGTAGAAATCGATCGAATACTGGGTGGTCCAGACCGAGAGATAGTCGTGCGACGTGGTGTAACAGAAGTCCGAGGCGTGGGCGGTCGAGCCAATGTCGGTCGGGATACCCGACTTGTCGATGCCGACGATGTCGTCCCATCCGCGCTCGATCAGGTGATGGGCGATGGATGCGCCGACGATGCCGCCGAGACCGATGATGACGACCTTAGCCTGCTTAGGAAACTCTGCCATTGAGTGCGACCCTGATTGAATATTGAGATCGGATTTTAGGGATAGAAACGCGACGTGTAGAGCCTGTCTACGACATAATTATCAAACTGCACGACCAGAGGCATGTGGCTTGTGGATGACCGGCGCGGGCAGCGCGGGCTTTCGCCGTCTTATGGACCCGACCTGCGCCACCGGGCAAGGCTGATGTTGCGTCGTTTCCGCGACATGTTAGAATCCCTCCTAATATTCAGAGAGTTGGCTCTATTTCCGTTACCCCCGCGGGCAAGGACCGGCAATGAAGACTGTAAGTGCGCCGATGGCAAGCTACGGTGTCGAACCAGGGATACGCTTCGCGTTGCTCCTTGATGGGCGCGGCGGCTGCAGGCAGGTCGACATGGATGACGTCTGCGCCTGGAAGCCGGGCGATGGCGTGATCTGGCTGCATCTGGAGCGCGATCATCCGGCGGCCGCCGAATGGGTGAACGCCAAGGGCGGTTTCGATAGCTTCGTGGCCGAAGCACTGCTGGAGGAAGAGACGCGGCCGCGCGTCGAGCCAGTCGATGACGGATTGCTGATCATCCTGCGCGGCGTTTGCGCCACCGCTCCCGATGAGGCCGAGGAGCCGCATTCGGGGCTCGATCTCGTGCCGCTGCATCTGTGGGTCGATGGCAACCGCGTCGTCTCGCTGCGCGACAGCGGGCACTACATTACCGCACTTCGCGATATCAGGGCGGCGCTGGAGAAGGGCAAGGGGCCGCAGCGCAGCGGCGACCTTCTGGCGCTGATCGGCGAGAAGCTCGTGCGCGATCTCGAACCTGTTCTCGACGGAATGGACGAGGAGGTCGACGAGCTCGACGAGATGATCTTTCACGGCGAAGCGAGCGAGGTGCGCGAGCGCCTGAAGCTCTTGCGCCGCCGTTCGGTGCAGCTGCGTCGCTATCTGGCGCCGCAGCGCGACGCGCTGAACCGTATCGAGCATGACGACGCGCCCTGGCTGCTCGAACGCGACAAGCTGAGGCTGCGCGAAGTGATCGACAAGCTGATGCGCTTCATCGAATATCTCGACGCGATCCGCGACCGGACGGGGATTCTGCACGACGACTTGTCGACCGTGATCAGCGAGCGCATCGCCCGCAATTCGAACAGGCTGGCGGCGCTTGCGGCGCTGCTTCTGCCGCCGAGCGTGGTGGCCGGTCTGTTCGGGATGAATGTCGGCGGGATACCCGGGGTCAACGATACCTGGGCGTTCATCGTCATCGTCGGTTTCGTGACGATCACGTCGATCGCGACGCTCTGGGCGCTGCGACGGATCGGCTGGCTTTAGCCTCCGTGTGTGATAGCCGGGTATCAAACAAGCGTGATTTAGCGTCGGCTTTATTGACAATGCAATTTCAGGGGAAATATCACTGCTTCTACCGCTGCAGCGTGTGGCCTCTGCTGTCCGTGTCCCCGCCACCTGCTGCCTTCAACCAAGGCTTAAGATCAGCATGATCGATACGCGTTTCTCCACGGCGATGCAGATCGTCGTCAGCGTTGCCGTCAACGACGAAGCCGACATGCGCTCGACGAGCCAGTCGCTCGCAGTGGGGCTGGATACGAATGCGAGCTTCGTGCGCAAGCTGCTGCCGCCGCTGACGGAGAGCGGCATTCTCGTTTCTTTGGCAGGGAGCAAGGGCGGGATCAGGTTGGCTCGGCCAAGCAAAGACATCCTGCTTAGCGAGATTTATGCAGCGGTAACGGGAAGCAGGAAGCTCTGGGCGACGCGCCACGAAATCCCGCATGCGGGTCTGGTGGGCGAAAATATCGGCGATCTATCGGAATATCTTTGTGACCGGGCAGAGCAGGCGGTTGTCGACATGCTGGGAGCAATGACGGTCGCGGATAGCGTCGCGGAACTGCGTCGTCTCGATGGGGAGCGGCACAAGCTTGACGCGGCCGACACACCTGCGGCCGGTCGGCGTGACGCCGCGGAATAGTCTATTCACACAATAGCAAAAGGTGGCTCGGCAGGGAAACCGAACCACCTTCCGTAAACTGATCGGAGGTCAATCTGATCAGAAACACCTGATTCGGGCGCCATTTCTCGCTCACGCCGGATCAGAGGATCCGGCGTGATTGAAAAGTGGCGCCCGAAGAGTATTAGAATGCGCGCTGCAGACGGAAGAAGCCCGTCGTTACGCCGTCAGCCTTGTCGGTGTCGAGGTAGTTGACGGTTGCCTTGGCATAGAGGTTGTCAACGATCTGGTAGTCGACCGTTACGCCAGCCTTCCAAGCGTCGTTGTTCTTGTCGAACTCGCCAGAGACGATGCCGTAGTTGCCGTAGTACTGGAACGCAGGGGTGATCTTCAGCTTGTCGGTTGCCTTGATAGCGTATTCGACAGCGACGACCCACTCAGCCTTGTTGTAGTAGGCGTTCGGGTCGGAAGAGTAGACGCCTGCGAGACCGAGCGTGCCCGGGCCGATGGCAACGGTGCCCATAGCGCGAACGGCGCCAGCTTCGTTGTCGGTGTCGTAGCCTGCAGTGATCTGGTACGTGAAGGCGCCAGCCTTGCCGCCGAGGCCAACAGCAACGCCGAAATTGTTGGCGGTTTCGCCGTTGTAGTACGGGCTGTCTTCCAGCTCGTCGACGCTGATGCCAGCGTAGAAGCCGTCAGCTTCGTACTGGTAACGCAGCGAGTTGTGCAGGGTAACCGGCGAGCCGATGTCGTCGGTTTCGCCCGAGAGACCGTCGTCCCACCAGCTGTAGAACAGACCAGCGCGGATGCCGGCGATGTCGATGTAAGCGGAGTCGAGGATAGCAGCCTGCGACGAAGCGTTGTCGGCATTCGTCTGCATTACGATAACGCCGGTGAGCGGGCCGTATTCAGTGTCGCTCTTGGCGGTGAACTGAACCTGACCGCGGGTGTACATGTCCCAGTCCGAACGGTTGGCGACGGTCGAGCCGTTGCCGGTCGTTGCGCTGGCGTTCGGGCCGGCGTTGATCTGGGTACGGATGTAACCGCTGACCTTGAGGCAGGTTTCCGTGCCCGGGATGTAGAAGTAGCCGGTGCCGTAAGCGTCGCAAACGCGAACGTATTCTACAGCTTCCGGTTCAGCAGCGACGATAGCGTCTGCAGCCTGAGCGCCCGAGACGGCTGCGAGAGCCGCTGCCGAGCTGATGAGCATCATACGAATAGTCATAGTTGAGTCCAATCTATTTAGGATTGGGCACAGGTCACTGTTGCCGAAAACGGCTCTACCTACCCCAATTTCAAAACAAGCCCTCACGGGGACGTGATGTCTCCGTGACCGGCAAATTACATTTTGGCTTAAATGTATCAATTACAGATACAGTCATAATTCGTTATATTTGCGATGCAAAAAGGTGGTGTTGCAGAAAGGCAACTTTTGTGACGGCGGCAACGGGTCGGCGGCGGCTCGATCTTAAAAATCGAACCATCTCAATGATATATAGCGGAATGCTTATGCACGTCTATCGTGCTGCAGTGCAATAATATGACCGAGTTACAGTTGTCCTTCGGTCATGATGCGGCGCTTTCGCCGACGAATCGCTCGCCAATGAGATGGCGGGTCAACAAGTCTCTGCCGTCAATTCGCAGGCGGCCGTCTGGTGTCGTCACGCGCTCCAGCAGCCTGCGCACGCCTTCGCTGAACAGGCGGCTGGATTGTTGTGCGTCGATACTCGCTAAAGTAGTCGTTCCGAGAATTCTGATGCCGTTACGGGCGACGATTTCGTCCGGCTTGGTCATCGCGCAGTTGCCGCCGGCGGCGGCTTCGAGATCGATGATAACGGTGCCGGTCGTCAGGAGTGGAAGCGATGCGTCGTCGATCAGAATCGGTGCGGTGCCGGCCGCGCTGCCAGTGCTGGATACGATCAGCTGCATTTCGCGGAGCTGGCCGGCAAGTTGCTTGCGGCTGGCGGCGATCAGGGCGTCGCCTGTAAAGGCGCGCGAATGCCTGAGTGCCGGATCCATCGTCACGAATTTCGCGCCCAACAGTTCGGCGCGCTCGCGTTCGTCGTCCGTGAAGCCGAAGAGATAGGTGAGGGCACCGAGGCGCTTGGCCGTGGCGATCGCCTGCATGGCGGCCGCGCCGGCGCCAAGCGCCGCCATCTTGACCGGACGCGCCTGGGAGCCGTCCATGACAAGCATCGGGTGGCCGATGCCGAGTTTGCGGGCGCCTTCGAGAACCGCGGCATAGCCGCAGATGGTCGCCTGTCGTGTCGCCACGTCCATGCTGCCGGCGTCCGCGATACCTTCAAGGCGCGCGAGGTCGAGCAGGAGGCTGCGGGTTACCGGCTCGCTGGCGTCAAGCGGGGAGCCGAGGAAGATCAGGGTCGGGGATCCGGCGAAGCCGCGTACGTCCAGCGGTTTGCGGATGCTGACTAGGAGATTGCAGTCGCGCGCGATCGTCTCGCGGTTGGCGGGCTGTGCGCCTGCAGCGATATAGGCCTCATCCTCGTAGCCAGCGGCCGTGCCGCAGCCGCGTTCGAAGCTGATGGTCAGGCGTGTCAATAGGCTGCCGACATCCTCGGGCGTCAACACAACGCGCCGCTCGCCGGGCACAGTTTCCCGGAGCAGTCCAGCGTGGACGGGAGCGAGGTTTGGCATTCAGAACTCTGTTGGTGAAAAACCGAAGGGCGCGCGCGGTCGCTATAGGGCGCTGACCTCATGGTTTTATGACAGTTTTGTAATTTTTCACCGATGATCGCGATATATTCGCGATGTGTACAACTTTAGGTGAAATTCCGGTTGAGACATGTTCCAGAAGTTTGCAAGAATGAGCTCGGCAGGGGGCAGCATTGCAAAGAGATGCGGTTTTGCGCTGCCGCATTTGGATGTAATGATCCTTGCGAAGCGCTTGGCTGCTGGAGGCATTCGTGAATTTCTATTCGGTATATGATCAGGGATTTGTCCGCGTGGCGGCTTGCACGCCGATCTGCGAGGTCGGCGATCCTGATTTCAATTCGAAGGCGACACTCGACATGGCGCGGCAGGGCCATCAGCAGGGTGTCGGCCTTATGGTGTTTCCGGAGCTCGGGATATCTGGCTATTCCATCGACGACCTTCTTGGACAGGACGCGCTTCTGAAGGCGGTGGATGCGTCGATCGCCGAGATCGTGGCGGCGAGTGCGGCACTCACCCCGGTTCTCTTGGTCGGAGCGCCGTTGCAGCACGAGGGCCGACTTTATAATTGCGCCGTTGCCATTCACGCCGGCCGCATCCTTGGCGTCGTGCCAAAAACGCATCTGCCGAATTATCGCGAATTCTACGAGAAGCGCTGGTTTGCATCCGGGCGGACGGTGCGCGGCCAAGCTATCCGGATCGCCGGCGAGACCGTGCCTTTCGGCATCGACATGATCTTCGCGGCCGAGGATCGGGCGGATTTCACCTTCCATATCGAGATCTGCGAGGATCTCTGGGCGCCCGCAGCGCCGAGCGATTTCGGTGCGCTCGGCGGCGCGCTCATCCTCACCAACCTGTCGGCCAGCAACATCACCGTCGGCAAGGCGGAGACCCGCAAGCTGCTCTGCGCTTCGCAATCGTCGCGCAGCCTGTCTGCCTACATCTATTCGGCCGCCGGGCCGGGGGAATCGACGACGGATCTGGCGTGGGACGGGCAGGCCTGCATCTACGAGCTTGGCTCGATGCTATCGGAGACCGAGCGCTTCCCGATGACGTCGCAGATGTGCGTTGCCGATATCGATGTCGAGCGGTTGCGGCTGGAGCGCTTGCGCACCGGGACCTTCAACGATGCCGCGACGCTCAACCTCACGCCCGACCGGGCGTTTCGACGCATCGGCTTCCAGTTCCAGGCGCCGCAGGGCGATATCGGGCTGGAGCGTGATGTCGCGCGCTTTCCGTTCGTGCCTGCCGATGAAAGCCGGCTGGACCAGGATTGCTACGAGACTTTCAACATCCAGGTGCAGGGCTTGATGAAGCGTCTGCGCTCGACGGGGATCAAGCGGCTTTGCCTGGGGATCTCGGGCGGGCTTGATTCCACGCATGCGCTGCTGGTGGCGGCGCGGGCATACGACAAGCTCGGCTGGCCGCGCTCCGATATCTTGTGCTTCACCATGCCGGGCTTTGCCACCGGCGACGAGACCAAGTCGAATGCCTGGGCGCTGATGCGCAGCATCGGGGTGACGGCGGAAGAGATCGACATCAAGCCGCTGGCGCTGCAGCTGCTGCGCGACCTCAAGCATCCGTTCTCCGGCGGGCAGCCGGTCTACGACGTGACCTTCGAGAACGTGCAGGCCGGCCTGCGCACCGACTTCCTGTTCCGCGCCGCCAACCAGCGCAATGCGCTGGTGCTCGGCACAGGGGACCTGTCGGAAATCGGTTTGGGGTGGTCGACCTATGGGGTCGGCGACCAGATGAGCCATTATAATGTCAACGCCTCCGTGCCGAAGACGCTGATCCAGCACCTCATCCGTTGGGTGATCCGCACCGGCGATTTCGACGCCGACGCCAAGGCGACGCTGGAACGCATTCTGGGCACGCTGATCTCGCCCGAGCTGGTGCCAGCCGACGAGAACGGCGTGATGCAGAGCACGGAAGACAAGATCGGCCCTTACGATCTGCACGATTTCGCGCTGTTCTACACCACCCGGTTCGGGCTGCGGCCCTCGAAGGTGGCTTTCCTTGCTTATTCCGCCTGGAAGGATGTCGACGCCGGTGTCTGGCCGCCGCATTTCCCCGAGGACAAGCGCCGCGCCTTCGATCTTCCCGTGATCAAGAAGTGGATGGAAACCTTCCTCTTCCGCTTCTTCACGATCAGCCAGTTCAAGCGCTCGGCCTCGCCGAACGGGCCGAAGGTCACGTCTGGCGGTTCGCTTTCGCCACGCGGCGACTGGCGCGCGCCGTCGGATGGCAATGCGCGGATCTGGATCAAGGAGCTGAAGGCCAACGTTCCCGACGTCGCGAACTGACGGAGTTGGCGGCGGCATCCTTGCCGAAGCGTGCCGGTGGCACACATAAGAGAGCATAGCTTACGGAGGTAGATGCTCGTGGAGTGTGATGGTCCTGACGAACCGTTGCGTTACGAGATCCGCCGCGAGCCCTCGGGGCGGTGGACGGTCGTGGATTCGATGACCGCGCTGCCTGCGGCAAGCGACGGGCGCGACCTGGTCGGGCTCTCCAGGGAGGACGCGCGCGATATCGCCGAAGAGCTCAACCGGAGCATCGCGCAGGGTCGTGATCCGTTGATCTGACGACCGGCGCGGCAGCCGCTGGAGATAGGACATGGCGGATCATGACGATCGCCTGAATGATCAACGTCTGGCTAATCAAGGTTCGGCGGATCAGGCCGCCGAACGGCCCGGCCGTCTGGATGACAGGGAAGAGCGCATGCTCAGCGAAGGCCGCAGGCTTTCGGCGTGGGCTCTGATCGGCGCGGCCGCCTTCGTGATCGCGATGATCGGGCTCGCCTTTGCCGTTTTCAAGAGCGATGGGCCCAATCCCGGTGCCGCGACGTCGCCTCCAGCCGTCGATAGGCCGTCTTCCGAGGGGCCATAGGGCAACACTTCGCCATATATACTCTATAAACGATGTCATTTGTTGTCTCTTCACGGATTCGGCGCTATGCCCTGCCGGATAGGGGATCACGTGAGGAGCGTAAGGTAGTCGGAATGCTGACGAAAAAAGGAAAATACGGCCTGAAGGCATTAGTTGATCTCGCACGGCTAGCACCGGGCGAAACCGCGTTCATCAACGATGTGGCGGCCCGCAACAATATTCCGAAGAAGTTCCTCGACACCATCCTCCTCGAACTGCGCAATGTCGGCATCCTTCGCTCGAAGAAGGGGCCGGGCGGTGGCTACTCGCTGTCGCGGCCGGCGTCCGAAATCCGCATCGGCCATGTGATCCGTACGCTCGACGGCCCGCTGGCGCCGATCCGCTGCGCAAGCCGCACCGCGTTCGAAGCCTGCGACGACTGTTCCGATCCCGAGACCTGTCAGGTGCGCCGGTCGATGACCGATGTGCGCGACGCGATCGCCGATATTCTCGACAACATGACGCTCGAGCAGTTCGTCGCATCCGGCAACAACAAGTGGACCGAGAGCGACGAGACGGTGCCGATGTCGGTCGCCTGACCGACGGCATTTCGTACCTACACCAGCATTTCCGATGATTTCGGCCGTGAGAGACCTGTCCCATGACCGTGCTGTCGATTCATAGGATGCTCACTATATGGTGAGGGGATGGTCTTCGCGGGGTGGCTGCGCGAAGATAGCGCGTGTTTTTTAAGAAATAAGAGTGTTACTGACATTCCATTGCCCGCGTGGGCGCTGTCTTGGGTCGTGTTTGCCGCTGCCTGATGAAAGGCGCAGCCTCCGCGACCCATGACATTATGCAGCATGAGGTACCATATGCCGTCGAACCCTCGCACACGGCTCCAGCTCGATCCCGGCGACATGCCGATCTACGCGATTGGGGACATTCACGGCAGGCTCGATCTCTTGCGACAGGCCGAGCAGGCGATCTTCGAGGATGCATCGCAGATTCCGGGCCGCAAGCTTATCATCACGCTCGGCGATTACATCGATCGCGGGCCGGCGTCGGCGCAGGTGATTTCGCATCTGATGCAGCCGGTGCCTGAGGATTTCGATCGCATCAGCCTGACGGGCAATCATGAAATGATGATGCTCGACTATCTCGACGGCAAGATGTCCTACGACAGCTGGATGATGACCGGTGCGGAAGCGCTCCTGCATTCCTACGGCATCGATACCAACCAGATGCCGGGCCTGTTTCGCACGGCTTCGAAGCGCGATGCCTTCATCCGCGATTCGCTGCCGAAGGCGCATATCGACTTCCTGCGCGCGCTGCCGATCCTGATCGACACGCCGGCGGTGCTGTTCGTGCATGCCGGCATCGATCCGGCCCGGTCGATCGACAATCAGCAGGATGACGATCTGGTCTTCATCCGCCATCGCTTCTTCGAGAGCGATCTGCCGCTGCCGAAGCTCGTCGTGCACGGGCACACGCCGGTCGATCAGCCCGACGTGCAGGAGATGCGGCTCAACCTCGACACCGGCGCCTACCGCAGCGACAGGTTGACTGTCGCGCGGTTATGGCAGGGCGAGGTGCGCCTTTTCTCGACCTGATCAGGCATCCGCTTCGGCGGTTTCCCGCATCTTCGGCGTCTCTTCGGTGTAGTAGCTCGTGTACTTGTGGCGGTAACGCTCGGTGCCGCCGAAGTTGGTGAACTTGCCGAGTTCGGCCATGTCGGTCTTGTTGAGGATCACACCAAGGATCTTCGACTTGATCTGCGGCTCGGCGTTCAGGACATCGCGCACCAGGTTGGTGGGCGTCTCACCCCATTCGGTCACGAACAGGAAGCCATCGACCTGCGGCGCGAAGGCCTTGGCATCGATGACGGGGCCGAGCGGCGCAAGGTCGACGACGATGTAGTCGAACATCTTGCGTGCAGCTTCCATCAGGTTGAACATGCCCTGCGAGGCCAGCAGTTCGCTGGTGTGCATCAGGTTGTCATTGGAGACGACGGGCAGGATCGCGAGCTTGCTGGCCGGGTCGACCTTAACGGCGCCGGCCCACGGGATTTCACCGAGAACGGCTTCGACGAGGCCATGCTGCGGCGGCGTCTTCAGCATGCGGGTGAGGCCCGGATTGCGAAGGTCGGCGTCGATGAGGAGCGTACGCTTGCCGCTTGAGGCGAGCAGTGCCGCGAAGTTGGCAGCCGTCGTCGACTTGCCTTCGCCCGGCATCGCCGAGACGACGCCGATGACGCGGTCGGAGCGGCCCTGGAACATGACGTCGCTGGCGAGCTTGGCGTTGCGCAGTGTCTCGGCGAAGACCGAGCGCGGTGCTTCCAGGACAACGCGCATGATGCGCTCGAAGGTCGCGCCGTCGTCACCGACAGGATCTCCGGGCTCAGGGGCAAGCTGGCTCGGGTTTCGGAAGATCTTGCGTTCGCGCGGCGGCTTGCCGACCAGCGGCAGGTAGCCCAGGAACTTCAGGCCGAGAATGGTGCGGACGTCGCCCTCGACGCGGAAGAAGCGTTCGCGGAATTCCTGGAAGACGACCAGGCCGCCGCCCGCCATCAGGCCGAGAACGATGGCGAGACCAAGCGTCATCGTCCGCTTCGGGCTGGACGGCGAGACCGGAATGCCGGCTTCGGAGATCACGCGCGCCTTGGCAATCGGGAAGGACTGCTGCTGCGAGGCCTCTTCGTACTTGCCGAGGTAGGATTCGTAGAGCGTCTTCAGTGCAGATGCGCGCTGTTCCAGGTCGTTCAGCTGAACGATGGACTTGTCGGCCTCCGAGTTCTTGCCGGTCAGATGGTCGATGTTCTGACGAAGCGACGCTTCGCGCGAGCGGGCAACTTCGAATTCATTGCGGGCGTTCGAAGCCAGCTGCTGCAGCTCCTGGAAGATCTGGCGGGTCAGATCTTCCTTTTCCGAACGGAGTGCGACCGCCTGCGGATGATCGGCGCCGAAATTCGTCGTGACTTCCTGTTCACGCTTGCTGACATTGATGTAGCGCGTGCGCAGATCCTGGATGACGGAATTGTTGGCCTGGCCGGACGAGATGGCGGCGTTGTTGACCGCGCCCTCGGGGCCGAGATCGATGATCTGCTTGAACTGGTTGTAGCGTGCCGAGGTGCTGGCGGCGTCCGACTGGGCGACGATCAGCTGCTTGGTGAGGTCGGCCAGCTGCTGCTCGGACATGAGCTCGCCATTGGCCGAGGTCAGGCCATTCTTCGCCTTGAAATTGGCGGCCTCAAGCGCTGCCTGCTGCGAACGCTCGCGCAGGTCGGTCAGGCGCTGTTGCAGCCAGACGGAGGCGCTTTCGGTGGCGTCGAAGTTGGCGTTTAGCTGGTCGCTGAGATAGGCGGTGGCGTAGGCCTTGGTGATACGGGCGGCGAGCAGCTTGTCGGTCGAGCGGAACGAAACGGCGAGAACCGCGCTTCGGTTGACGCGCGAGACGGCGACGGCTTCCTGAATGAGGGCGGCTGCCTTCTGGCGGCGGCCGGCGCGGGCGTCGTCTTCGGAAACCGGAGGACGGCCGGGAAGGACGGCGCTGGCGAGCAGCTTGACACCCGACTTGATCAGGCCAACCGGGGAGGCCGGCGGATCGAGAATGGTGGCGTTGTCCTGCAGGTTCTCGGCATCGACGACGCGCAGAGCGAGCTGATTGGACTTCAGGATTTCGACCGCGCTGGCAATCTGCATGTCGACCTGCTGCGAGTTCGCCACCGGCGTGGCGTCCTGCGCGTACTTGGTCATGCTGTCATCGAGCAGGATCTGCGTCATCGACGTATATTGCGACGTGGAGAACAGCAGGTAGATCACCGCCAGCGTCACTGTCACCCCGACGCAGAGCGCGATCGAGCCGATGCGGCGCATCAGGATGGCGATCAGGCGATCGATGTCGATGAAGGAATCGGAGTCGTCGGGCGCTTTTGGCAGAGAGCTGTGCAAGGTGAGGTTCCGTTGGTTCATGGCTCTATCCTTTGCGGGAACGGGTCGTGCCATCGATGGCTGTGAGGTCGGCCTGCGGGCCAATCAGTTTGCGGAGCGACGCGATAACGCGATTGGCCCGTGCTGCGATGGGCATGCTGAGATGCCCGACAGCGGATGGGGTGCCCCAGGCTGTCCTGATCGTTCCGAGGATCGACCGGTCTTTGATATTCTGGACGAGAACGAGGAAGGCTCTTCCCCGAAGCAGGCTTTTTGCCCTGAAATCCTGGGCGGCGGCTGCTTCCGCATCCAGCGTGTGATTGCGAAGGAAGGTCTTATCCCCTTCGATCATGGCGTCGATGTGGTGAAGCGAAAGAACGCGGGAGATCGATCCTTCGCGGATATTGTAGTCGTAACCGGCGAGTGGTTCGAAAACGCAACGTCCGCCGAGCGCCATGGCGCTGGCGAGATAGAGATAGTCTTCGCCGATCTTCAGGCTTTCGTCGAAGCGAAGGGCATGGCTTTCGATGAAGGCGCGCTGAAAGACCGGCTTCAGATAGCCGAAATTATGGGTGGTTTGAAAAAGGGCGTTGGAGCGAATGAAGGCGGAAAGCGTGAGCGTCGGCATTTGCGCCAGCGCGTTCTCGGCGAACATGGTTTCGGCCGGCGTGCCGTCGGTCCTGATGACACGCAGGTTGTCGACGGCGATTTCGGCGCCGGCCTTTTCGGCGCGATCGATCATCCGGCGCAGCCGGTCGGGATCGACCGTGTCGTCGGAATCGAGCACCGCCAGCCAGCGGCCGGTGGCAGCCGAGATCGCGGCGTTGCGCGCGGCCGACGGGCCGCCGTTGCGGGCGAGCGCGATCAGCCGGACGTTGCGGTCGGCATAGCTTTCGGCGATCGCCCTGGTTTCATCGGCCGAACAGTCGTCGGCAACGATCACCTCGACCGTGACGCCGCGCTGGGCAAGCGCGCTGTCGATCGCCTTTCCGAGCGTCGCCGCCGCATTATACGCGGCGATGATAAAGCTGACGTCGGGCATGTCTTGCTTCATGCGGCCTCCGCCGTTCCGTACTGGCGGATTTCGCGCACGCCGAGCAGGCCGCTGACGACGCCGGAATGCATCACGCCGCGAAGGGCATAGCGGTAGCGCGGCACGGCCGAGAAGACGCAGGCGAGGGCGGCGGCGTAGCAGAAGCCGGCCTTTGCCGCGGCAAGTGCGATCTGCTTCGGCCGGTTGAGGCCACTGGAACCCGTCTCCTGCAGCAGCCGCCCATGCGTCTGGCCGAAGCGGAAGCGGCGCTTGGCGAGCCAGGAGAGATCGGCGCGGTTTTCGGTCACGGGCTCGTAGACATAGGCCTTCTCGGCAAAGGCGATCTTGCCGCCGGCCTCATGCATGTGGCTGAAGAATTCCGTGTCTTCACCGCCGGTATGGCCGAGCGCCAGATTGAAGCGGCGGCCGGCAAGGCTCTGCGAGGAGAGGCGCAGCAGGACGTTGCAGGTATAGCCGGTGCGGATTTCGCCGTTGACCCAGACGGGGAGCGTCGAATGAAAATCGCCGACGCGCATCCAGCGCGGCGCGGTGTCCGCGTAGACGCTGCGGACAGGTCCGAGAACGGCGTCGGCCTTGGTTGATCGGGCGGTCGAGAGGAGTTCGACCAGCCAATCCTCGCTGGCATCCTCGTCGTCATCGATGAAAGCCAGGAAGTCGCCGGTGGCGTTGTCGAGGCAGGCGTTGCGGGCGATCGAGATGTTCGATGCCGGGCAATGCACATAGGCGATTTCGTGAGCGATGCGCGGACGAAGCGCTTCGACGCGCTCCCTGGCGCTCGGCGTCTTGTCGTTATCGGCGACGATGATGCGCAGCCGCGAGCCGGGAGGGACCTCGAGGACGGCGAGCGACAGCAGCGCCTCGTCAAGCGACGCGCGGCGATAGGTGCAGATGCCGATGTCGATCTGCAATTGTCTCGTCTGCTGCTTTTTTGTCTGCTCTTTCTGAGTCTGTTCGGGGGGCTGGTTCACGACGCCACCTTTCTGCCGCGGAAGCTCAGAAGTTCCATCCAGAAGCCGGCCGACCAGGCGAAGTGCATCACCATGGCCGATACGGCGGCCAGCGGGCCGTAAGGGTTGCGCTGGCCGATCGCCATCCAGAAACCGTAGCCCACGCAGGCGACCGCCCAGAGGCTGAACGGGATGACGGCGGCCCAGTTTACCACGGCCAAAAATGCGCCGATGAAGACGGGGACGACCAGAAGCGGCAGCATCTGGCGAACATTCGGCATGCTGCCGTGCTTCAGGATGTTCTTGGCGCGGCCGCGGCCATAGCCGAGATACTGCCGGAATAGCGTGGCGACGCTGGAGCGAGGGTAATAGACCATACGGGTCTTGTCGGTCATCCAGATGCCAAAGCCGGCCTTTTTCAGACGGTAATCCAGTTCGGCGTCTTCATTGTGGCTGAAGGTCTCGTCGTAACCGCCGACGGCCTCGAAGGCGGCGATGCGCATCAGGGCGTGGTGGCCGTGGTTGGTCCAATGGCCCTTGGCACCCTCGCGATGCTTCGAGCCGCCATTGCCGAGCTTGGAGTTCTGGGCGAAGGCGGTGGCCTTCTGGAACATGCCGAAGCCGACCGTTTCCATCGATACGACCACGGAATCGGCCTGGGTCGCGACGGCTTCCTCGACAAGGCGGCGGCAGTAATCGTCGGGATAGTCGCCATGGGCATCGATGCGGATGAGATAATCGTAGTCGCGGCCGAAGGTAGCGACGGCCAGATTGGTGGCGGCGCTCTGCAGGCGGCGGGGATTGTCGAGCAGCACGATGCGCGGATCGGACATGCTGATGCGCGCGACGATCTCGCGCGTCGCATCCTTGCTGCCGCCGTCGGCGACGACGATCTTGGCGTTCATGTGATCGATTTCACGGCTCAGCTTGGCGAGCAGTGGCTCGATGTGCTTCTCTTCGTTCAAGCAGGGGATGATTATGAGACTGGAGACGCTGGAACTGGCATCAGGCTGCATGGTTGTCCACCCTTCTGGAGATACGGTTTTCGGTGCGGATGCACTGCTGTCGCCCCTCTCGACGGCAGCAGGCACAAGGCGGGAAAGGCTGGCGACGAGCGCTTCGCAGTCGCTGCGGTCGGCGAGCCAGGTTTTCTGATCGGTCAAGGCGACGGCGTCGCTGAGCGCATGGTAGCGCTCGCCGGTCATGGTTTCGAACAGCGTGCGCAGCGCCGCCGGGCTTGCATCCGGAAGAGCAAGGCCGATCGATTTTTCGCGCAGGAAGCGCGCGGTCTGCGTGCCTTCGAGCGCGATCGGAACGGTGCCGTAGAGGCATCCCTCGTAGAGCCGGTTCGGCAGCAGCCAGCTGGAATTCAGGCCTTCCTCGAAGAAATCGATCGCCCAGGAGAAGTGGACGTCGTCGTAGATCGCCCTCAAATCCTCGGGGTTCTTGTAGGGGCCTTCGAAGCGGAGATAGGGCTCGCTGGCGACGAAGCCGTCGAAATCCTCGAATTCGGAATAGGCGGGGCGGCCGCGCAGCACGATCTCGACGCGACCTTCCATGAGGCGCGAGAACTCGGCGAGCATGGTCAGCGACTTCCTGCAACGCAGCGCGCCGAACCAGCCGATTTTCCACGGCTGGCCAGGCTGCTTCAGCGGGCGGGCGATGGTCGGCTGGACCGTCTGGTCGATTGATATGACCTTGTTTTCGATCAGCAGCGTCTCGGCCCTGATGCCGGAGCGTGGCGCGAAGTGGTGTTCGATGAAGGCGGGCGAGCTCGTCATGATCAGCTGCGCATTGCGGCCGAAACGGGCTTCTGCGCCGCGCATGATCTTTCCGACCATGTCGTTGCGCGACAGCAGCCGGTGAATGTCGAGGCATTCGTAGACGACTGGCACATCGCCGCCGAACATCGCATTGGCGCGATCGGCGACCGCGAGCGCCTCGAGATTGCGGCCGATGATGACGTCGGGCTTGTCGACCGTTTTCAGCAGCCCCTTCAGCCCGCTCATCGCTTTCACGACAGCGCCGATGCGCTGCGCAAACTTGGCGTCGGCGGTGCGGCCAAGCTCGATCGGCGTGATGCCGTGCACTTCGGCGAGGCGGTTTTCGCCGCGCCGGAAGCCGGCCAGCGTCACCTCCGCGCCGCCCTCGCGCAGCATCAGCACCCGCCGCCGGACGGCGGGATCCGAGAGATCATGCACGAGATACAGGACTTTGAGCATGGCACTCCTTGTCATTTGTGCGCCTTCGGCGCCGATCAGTTCAGCGTGCATGCGATCGATTCAGGGAACTGGCACTTGTCGCCGGGGGCCGTGTAGGCGAAGCGGTCGACTTCCAGTGATGTCGGCTTGGTGTAGGCGAACTTGCCCATCCAATCCTTCAGCGTGTCGGTGCCCCAGAGGCTGAAGAAGATCTTCTGCTGGCTATCCGGGATCTTCGAGGGATCGGTGACATCCTGGACGAGCTTGCCGTTCAGATAATAGCGCAGCCGGCCGGGCTCCCAGACGAAGGCGTAGTCGTTGAAACCGTCATCGGCGTTGGCGCCGATCGGAACCAGCTTCTCATTGCCGCCCTTGGCCTTGATGTACTGGTTGACCTGCACCTGGCCGGAATTCTTGCCGAGCACCTCGAAGTCGATCTCGTCATGCGGCTGCTTGTCGGCCGGGCCGATATAGGTGAAGAAGGCCGAGTTCAGGCCGGACCCGGTGGCCGCCTTCATGCGGGCCTCATAGGTGCCGTAGCCGAAGCGCTTCTTGGTCTGGATCTCGCCGCAGAGATAGCTGCGGTCCTTCGACTGACCCTCGGCGAAGGAGAGCTGCAGCGTGCCGCCTTCGACTTTCACCTGGTTCTTCGACCAGGTGCAGTTCTGATGCGGGCCGTTATTCCAGCCGTCGGAGATGTACCAGACGCTGCGGTCGAGCTTATCGAAGTTCTCGACGAAAGAGGGGGCACTCGGTTGCTGGGCTGCCTGCTGGGCGAAAGCCGAGGAGGCGCCGATGAGGAGCGTGCCGATGATGCCGAGTGTGGGGCAAAGTTTTCGCGCATGGGCGATTTTGGTCGTCATGTGTCACCTTTGCTGTGTAACGAGTTTGGAAGGAGCCGCGCCCGCTGAGGCCGGCTTTTCATAGGGCTTCTTGGCCCGCGCGCCGGTCATGACGGCGTAGAGGCGAGGGGCAATGCGGCGGCACAGGTCGTTGGAGAAGACCAGGAACGGGAAGAGGATCGCCAGCGAGAGAATGAAGAAGGCAGGGTAGAAGCTGACCCCGGCTTTACCCCAGACGATCCACATGAAGATCAGCAGCGGATAGTGGCCGCAGAAGATCCAGAAGCTCAGGCTGCCGGTTTTCGACAGGCGCTGGCCGATCGATGTCTCGATCAGCGGCGCCGACAAGAGCCAGAAGCCGAGCGTGCCGAAGATGGCGAGCGTGTTGCGCAGGAACTGCACCCAATCCGGCAGGCTCGGGCCGGTCATGTAGATGACGGTGGCAAGCGCCGCGCAGCTGGCGAGCAGGAGGACTGCGCCAAGCGTGGCGAAGCGGTCGAGCGCCTTCAGATCGATCTTGTTCAGGCCGATGTAGATACCAAGGCTGAACGAGAAGAGGATCGAGCGCTTCAGGACGATATAGAGCGATGCCTCCGGCACCACGGCGACCACGAGCAGCACTGAAAGCGTCAGCAGCGGCGCATGGCGGATCAGCCATGCGAGCAGCGGCGACAGCAGGATGCAGACGAAGAGATCGCGCAGGAAATAGAGCGGCACGTTGACCGGGAAGTCTTCGACCGCGAAGAGCTGGGTCATCAGCTCGCGCGCCGAGGCCTGCCACGGGTTTGGCACGTATCCGTCGCCGAGGCCGACGCCGAGCGCCAACAGGATCGCCAGGAAGAACAGGCCGTTCCACAAGAGGAATGGCAGGAGCACGGTCTTGGATTTCGTGCGCACCGTTTTCAGGTAGCTGAAATTCTCCAAGCCGCCACGGAACAGGAGGTAGCCGGAAATCGCACTCAGGCAGGGCACGCCCACCCTGAACAGCGCTTCCGCCAGGAATACTCTCAGCCAATCGAAGGCGCCATAGGTCCCGACAAAGGGACTGGTCTGGTCGCCGAATGGTATGTGTACGAATACGATGCCCGAAATGAGCACAATCCGCATCAGGTTGATCCGTGAGGACACGTTGGTATCAACATTCACGTTGTCAGTCACCCCTTTTGGGTCGCAGCTCCCCTTTGCAACCGTTTCAATCAGAGCAGACTTCAGCCCGCAGCGAGGGAAGTTAGGGCGAATTCACGGAAGAAAATATGGCACTGCAGCAAAAGTGATCGATCACGCCGTTTCGTAACGGATACTACTTGCCGTAACGGCTCGCGAAAAATACGCGGCTGAAGTGTTCTCGCCGCGGCCAGAAGCCAGTGTCAGCAGTGCATTCAAGAAAATGATTATATTCACTGGTTTAGGCGCAAAAGACGTGGTGCGGCGCACGAAAGTTTTTATCAAATGAGAGGAAATGTTACAGTAGCCGTCCGCAAGTGGTTCATCATTTATGGTCGGAATGGGGCGGTTTGATCCGGAATGGAGCGTTTCCGGATCGAGGGGCCGCCAGCGGTTTTCCTGTCGCCTTTGACAAATTTCGGCCGAAATGCCCCTGATGCTTGTGCGGTGCAGCAGCTGGCCTAGATGGCACGGCTAAAGGCACCGACCGAAGCACCAATTCGAACCTCTCAGGGAGAGAGTATGGCGACTTTCACGATCATTATTCCGTTCTACCAGCGGGATGACGGCATCCTCAGACGGGCGCTTGCGTCGGCGTTTGCGCAGAGTTTTCAGGACTTCGATATCATCGTCGTCGACGATCAGTCGCCCTATGCGCCGGCAAGCGAGCTTGCGCCGCTGACCGCCGAAGAGCGGGCGCGAATCACTGTCGTCAGTCAGCCGAACGCTGGGCCAGGCGGCGCGCGCAATACCGGGCTCGATCATGTTCGCGCCGACACGCGCTATGTCGCGTTTCTCGATTCGGACGACATCTGGACCCCGGATCATCTGAAAAACGCGTTCACGGCCATGGATACGCTCGGCGGCGATTGCTACTGGGCGTCGATCGAGGGCGGGGCGGAGTTCGACTATCACTTCGGGATCGCGGCGCTTGCGAAGATCGACGGCGCGCAGCGGCTGATGGAGACGCCCCACATCCTATCGGTTCCCGATATTGCGGGGGTGATGATCAACGACTGGGCGTTCCTGCACATGTCGTGCATGGTCATCGGCCGTCCGCTGATCGAGACCGCGCGTTTCGACGCGGCGTTGCGACTGGCGGCGGAAGACGTTTTGTTCTTCTGCGACTGCATGCTGGCGGCCAGGCAGGTTCTCTTGTGCGCCGATGCTGGCGCACTGCGCGGCGAAGGGATCAACATCTTCCACGGCGTCGACAACACGTCGCCGGAGTATCTGAAGCAGCAGTTCATCACCTGGATGGCGCTCGACAGGCTGGAAAGCCGCTTCGCCTCGCGGCCGCGCGAGATCGCGACCATCCAGTCCTACAAGAGCCGGGCGCGCAAGCAGGCGCTGTGGGGGCAGGTGGGGCAGCTCAAACGCCGCCGCCGCCCCGATTTCGGCTTGCTCGCCCGCTGGCTGGTGCAGGACCCGCGGCTGATCCAGAGCGCATTCCAGCTCGCTGCGGGCAAGCTGGTGAAGTAACTGCTCTTTGCTTTATCGCATGTCGGTGCCGCAAAACCGCGGCACACTTTTGCGCGACATGCTTTACTCCGCCGGCGCGTCGAGCAGATAGCGAAGGCGGTCGCCGCTTGAGGTGACCGCCACCCCATCCGGGTTGCGCCAGCGCTCGGTCTTGTCGGCGAGGATGCCGCCGGCGATCGCCGGGAAGGCGGAGGGATGCGTCGCGACATAGGTGATCGCGGCGCCGGCGCCCCTCTGGTTCTTGATGTCGAGGAAGTGGCGCAGCTCGTATTTGGCGCGAATATGCTGTTCGTGCCGGCGCACGGCGTCCGCGGCCATCGGCTTCAGCTTGAAATCCTTCAGCAGCGAACGGTCCGCCTCGTAAAGGCGGCGCAGGTCTTCCGTGCGGTGGCTGCCGCTCAGCGAATTGCCGCGCACGACGGCGCCGTAGCCGCAGCTGTGGATCACCTTGTAGCGGGCGCCGAGCGCCAGTGCGCGGATGTAGAGATCGTAATCCTCGCCGAGGCGCATGTCCTCGCGATAGCGGAGCTTATGCTTGTCGAGAAAGCTTCGGCGCATCACGGGCTTCAGGAAGCCGATCTCGCCGCGGCGCACGCCGCGCTTGGATATGTTGCCGTCCACGAAGGTCGTCAGATCGAGATAGAGAGGGTTTTCGGCGAAACGATCGAGCTTCTGCGGCGCCTGGGCAACCGTGTCGGCATCGACGAAGGCGATGTTGTCGGCCACGAACTCCCAGTCATTGTCCGAGAGCATGCGCGAGAAGCGGCCGGCGAAGAAGAAATCGTCGGCGTCGAGAATGGCGATCAGCGGCGCTGTGGAGATATCGATGGCATGATTGCGCGCGGCCGACGGGCCCTTGTTCTTCTCGAACCTGACGATCCTGAGCCTGCCGGTGGCGTCGTTGCCGCGTTCGGCGGCTTGCGCCGTGGAATCGCTCGAGCCGTCGTCGACGACCACGACTTCGGCGACTTCAGGCTCGAGAAGTGCTGATCTGACGGCGATTTCGATCGTATCGGCCGCGTTCTTGGCGGCGATGATGACGCATATGCTAGCTGTTTCAGCCACGCTCTACCTCCGTTGTTTCGCCCAAGACCTAGGACGTTGCAGCGCAGCAGACAACAAAGAGCGCTTCACATGATGTTACGAAGGGTGGGTTCGTGAGCGGCGGACGGGCAGTCAGGGCTGCCCTCAGCGCTTAGCGATTGAACGGCTCGGAGCTGTTGAAAGGCGGTACGTGCAGCTTTTCAGCTTCCTCGGCGCGGCCTGCCGTGCGCTTGGCGCCGTTGCGCTCCTTGCTTTCCTTCCAGACGAGGTAGAGCACGCCGCCGAAATAGCCTGCCTGCAGCAGGATCGCACAGATCACGGTCTTGATGAGGGTGCCGGATAGAGAGCCGCTCAGCCAATAGGTCGCGACGGCGAACACGGCGAGTGCGCCCAACATGCTGACAAAAACGCGAGGTGCATACATTTGTTGCCTCCCCAGATGGTGCCCTTCAATGAACAGCCATTGAATACGCGGCCACACCAGGACCATTTTGTAGATTCTTTTTACAGGACTTCGTCATGTAACTAAAGCGGTGAAGACGTCTTTTGCGCCTGTATTCAGTAACTACAAGCGTCACCTTAAAGGTTTGTTCCGCGTATTGGTAAAAATGCCACTTATCGGCCCGTGCGCCCGGCAATCGGAAAACGTCGTTAAAGTTGGGTTTCGATCCGAGGGTTGCATCCAATTTGGCAATGCACGTTCTTGTTTATGCCACAATCGATACCCGCTGAGGTGTAGTGGCCGCGTTTCGCATTCAACTTTTATTACAAAGTTTTAATTTCAAACGATTTGTGAGTGCGGCGCAAAATTGATGCTGCGATGCAATAAAACGGCCCCGTTCAAGTTTAAAAAAAGGTCCGTTGGAGAAGTGATGGCCGTAACCAAGAACTTTCGACCGGGGCGGGTTGCCCCTGTAAACTTCGTTCAGGGTGTATTGGCAAGAAGTCACAGGACATTTTATTTCGGTCTGCAAATATAGTTTTGATCGCTTTGGTGGAATCTAAATATGTTTCAGCGACCTCTGAAATACAAAAAGTTGAACAAATGTTTCCAAAAACGTTCGATAACGAGCGGTTTTAAAAACGTGGCTTAAAAAAACAAAATCCCCTCATACACTCCCAACTCGTCAGCGCTAGCTAAGCGTCCTGAGCCTTAACCGACCAAACGGCAAACATAAGTGGAGTTACCTCTATGAAGTCTGCGACGAGATCGGACAGTTCGCCATTTTATGGCGCAGTTCACGAAAACGCGTTTCCGCCCACAGGCGGTTTCGCAAAACGGGCATTCGATGTGTCCGCCGCCTGCCTCGGGCTTCTGTTTCTGAGCCCAATCTTTTTGATGGTGATGCTGCTTGTGAAGCTCACGGACAAGGGTCCGGCCTTCTATGGCCATCGCCGCATCGGCCACAACGGCCAGGAATTCCGTTGCCTGAAGTTTCGGACAATGGTCACCAATGGCGACAAGGTTTTGCAGGAATACCTGCGCAACAACCCTTCCGCCATGGATGAGTGGCGCGCCACGCGCAAGCTGCAGAACGACCCTCGGGTGACTGCCGTTGGCGCCGTGCTGCGCAAGCTGAGCCTTGATGAGCTTCCCCAGCTCTTCAACATCATTCGCGGTGAGATGAGTGTCGTCGGTCCGCGTCCCGTCGTTCAAGACGAACTTGAAATGTACGAGCACGCCGCCGTCTTCTATCTGCAGTCCCGCCCAGGCCTTACCGGTCTCTGGCAGGTCAGCGGACGCAACGACGTCTCCTATGCCGCTCGCGTCGCTTTCGACACCCACTACGTCGAAAACTGGTCGATGGCCCGGGACGTTGCGATCATCGCAAAGACCATTCCCGCCGTCTGCGCTCAGCGCGGAAGCTACTAACGGCATCCTTACGCCCGACGAGCACGTCTTATGGCTCGCCGTCGGGACGAAACACGGGGAAAAATATGAACGAACGTCTATTTGGCAGTCAGGCTGGGCGATCCCGTGCCCTTCGATCCGGTGTTGCAGTCGCTGCCGGGTTGAGTGCATTCCTGCTGTCCTCATTCATTGCCAGCGCGGACGATTACCGCCTTGGAACCATGGATAAAGTGAAGATTCGAGTTGCCGAATGGCAGACGGCGGATGGGACGATCCGCGACTGGTCTGTCGTCAGCGGCGACTACACGGTTGGCCCGTCCGGCAGCATCTCGCTGCCATTCGTCGGCGATCTCGCTGCTTCCGGGCAGACGACCGACGCCATCGCCAAGCAGATCGGCATGGCCCTTCAGAGGCAGTTCGCCCTGAAGGACCGGCCGTCGGCATCCGTCGAATTGTCGGAATTCCGCCCTGTCTATCTCTCCGGAGACGTGGAGAAGCCGGGTGAGTTTCCGTTCGCGCCGAACCTCACCGTCGCCAAGGCCGTCAGCCTTGCCGGCGGCCTTCGCCGGGCCGATTCCGGCCAGCGGTTCGCCCGCGATTTCATCAACGCCAAGGGCGACGCCGTCGTCTACATGGCGGACAGGGCGCGGCTTCTGGTGAAGCAGGCTCGCCTTCAGGCCGAAATCGACAACAAGGATAGTTTCGAGATTCCGGCCGAACTGAAGGACAAGCCGGAGGCCAGAGCGCTCGTCGACAGCGAGAACGCGCTCATGACCTCGCGCAAGAAGCGGCTGACGCTGCAGCTTCAGGCACTCGATGACTTGAGGGCTCTGCTGCAGAGCGAAGTCGAGACGCTTGCCAAGAAGACGCAGACCCAGACCCGCCAGCTGGAGCTTGCCACGGCCGATCGCGACAAGGTCGACGATCTCGCCGAGAAGGGGCTGGTGCTCAGCGCCCGCAAGATGACGGCCGAGCAACGCGCGGCCGATCTCGAGGCGATGCTTCTCGACATCGACACGAACTCGCTCAAGGCCAAGCAGGATATCAGCAAGGCCAACCAAGACGAGATCACGCTTCGCAACGACTGGGACGCACAGCTCGCCCAGGAAAAGCAGAGTGCGGACGCGCAGCTCGACCAGCTCAACCTGAAGCTCACGACGAGCAACTCGCTGATGGCCGAAGCGCTGACCCAATCCACGGACGCGGCCCGCTTCGACACGTCGACGGGTGCCGCCAGCATTGCCTACTCCGTCATTCGTGACGTGGACGGCAAGCCGAAGGAAATCCCGGTGCAGGAAAGCACCGCGTTGCAGCCCGGCGATCTGATCAAGGTCACCGCCGGACTGGCCATGAGGTAATGAGGCAGTATGCGTATCGCTAAGTCGGCGCTCATCCAGCCCGGCGGGAATGTGGCCTATGCCGTTTCCGCCGTGGCGATTTCGCTTTTTTCGTTCGCCTACTCGCTTCGGTTCGGGCAGGTGTCGATCCTGCTTTACTATGCGCTCTGGCTGCCGCTGATCGCGGTCGATTACCGCAAGGTTCTCGGCAACTACAATCGCTACATCTGGATCTACGCTTTCGCGGCGATCGCCTTCCTATCGGTCTTCTGGTCGGCGGCGCCCAGCGTGTCGATGCGCGCCGCCATTCAATATTTCACGCAGGTGCTCTGCACGCTGATCGCGGTCAGGGTGCTGGATGCCAAGACGCTGACGCTCGGCATGGTCGCCGGTATCGGCATCGTGCTCGTCTATTCAGTGCTCTTCGGGCACTACGAGTTGGACGTGATCGACAACACCTACAGCTTCGTCGGCGCCTTCGCGTCGAAGAACCAGCTTGGGTTCTACGCCTCGCTCGGCCTGATCGCCTGCTTCGCGACCGTCTTCATCTTCGGCGAACGCCGCCCATCTTGGCTGGCTGTCACCGGGGTCTCCGGCTTGCTGTCGGCCTATTGCCTGATGATGTGCCAGTCGGCGACTTCGGTCCTGACCGCCGTCGTGGTTCTGGCGCTGATGGTCGGCCTGCGTGTCGTGCTAACGCTGACGCCCGACCAGCGCAAGCTGCTCGTCATTGGCGGCGGGGTCGCGGTGATCGTGCTTGCGGTCGCCGGTGTCTATCTCGGCGCGGTCGATGCCGTGCTCGGGATCTTCGGCAAGGATTCGACGCTGACGGGCCGCACCTATCTGTGGCAGCAGGGGATCAAGGCTGCGGCCGACAATCCCTATTTCGGCGTTGGCTACCAGGCCTATTGGGTTCAGGGCTTTTCGGAGCCGGAGCGTCTCTGGGAAGAGTTCTTCATCGGCTCGCGCAGCGGCTTCCACTTCCACAATACCTATATCGAAACGACGGTGGAGCTCGGCCTCGTCGGCCTGGCGATCCTGGTTTTCACTTTCCTGAAGATCCTGTGGGGGCATCTCCGTCGCCTGATCGAAGACATCAGGAACGATGAATCCTACCTGCTGTTTGCCATCTGCGTGCTTCTGTTGATCCGCTCCTTCGTCGAGATCGACATTCTGACGCCCTACAATGTCGGGACGTTCCTGTTCTATTTCTGCGCCGGAAAGCTGATGAGCGTGCGCCGCCAGCTTGATGTCGCGGCATGGGCGCGGCAGGCACGGCAGCCCGAACCTTTGATGCATTAGCACTTAACAGCATTGTCGGCCGGCACTGACCGGTCATTTGAGGAAACCGGATGAAGACCCTTTACGGCATCCAATATCTGCGCGCCTTCGCGGCGCTTGCTGTCGTCGTTTTTCACGCGGCCGAGAAGTCCGGCGAGCACTTCGCCATCGGGGCTGCCGGTGTCGATGTGTTTTTCGTCATCAGCGGCTTCATCATGTGGGTGATCAGCGAGCGCCGGCCGATGACGCCGCAGGGCTTCCTCATCGACCGCCTGCGCCGCATCGCGCCATCCTATTGGCTGGTGACAGCAATCATGATCGCCGGCGCCGTGACCGGGCTGTTTCCGAACCTGCAATTGACGACGTCGCATATCCTTGCGTCGCTGTTCTTCATTCCCGCGCATTCCCCGAGCACCGGTGACATCTGGCCGGTGCTGGTGCAGGGGTGGACGCTCAATTTCGAGATCTTCTTCTACGTCCTCTTCGCCGGCGCGCTGTTCTTACCGCGCAAATGGCGTCTCGCCTTTCTGCTCGCACTGTTCGGCGGCTTCTTCCTGGCCGGGCAAATCCTGCAGCCGACGACGCCGGCGCTCTACACCTACACGCGTCCGATCATTCTCGAATTCGTCGGCGGTGTATTGATTGCCGAGCTGTGGCTGCGCTGGTGGATCGCCGGCACCAGCCTGGGACTTGCCTGCGTGGGCGCTGCCCTTTCCGGCTTCGCCGCCATCCATCTGATGGGCGCCGAGTTCAATGCCGGGATATGCGGTCCGCTGGCGATGGTGCTGGTTTACGGGATGGTTTCGCTGGAGGCGGCCGGAAGTCTCGGCCGCATGCCGCTGCTGACCTATCTCGGCGACGCCTCCTACTCGATCTATCTATGGCACACGCTGGCGATCTCGGTGGTCGCCAAGGCGGGGCAGGTGATCGGCCTCTCAGCCACCGTTATGGCTCCGGTGTGCGTTCTTGCCGGCGTGGTTCTTGGAACCGCAGCCTACGAACTCATCGAAAAGCCGCTGAGGAAGCTGCTCTCCGGTTCCCGCTCGAAACAGGCGACACTCGCTCGCCGAGCCTCATGACGAGGCTTCAGCAGGCGGCGCTTGCGTATCCGGTTCCACTGTCTCCGCCGGTCGGGCCTTTCTCCTGAACGAACGCAGCGCGACATAGAAGACGGGTGTCAGGAACAGACCGAATATCGTGACGCCGAGCATGCCTGAGAAGACGGCCGTGCCGAGCGACTGGCGCATTTCGGCGCCGGGGCCGGTGGCGATTGCAAGCGGCAGCACGCCGAAGATGAAGGCGAACGCCGTCATCAGGATCGGGCGCAGGCGCAGATGGCTCGCCTCGACGGCTGCCTCCACCGGCGACTTGCCTTCGTCTTCCGCCTGGCGGGCGAACTCGACGATCAGGATCGCGTTCTTGGCCGCAAGGCCGATCAAGACGATCAGGCCGATCTGCGTCAGCACGTTGTTGTCCATGCCCCGGAACCAGACGCCGATCAGTGCCGCGAGCACCGCCAGCGGCACGATCAGGATGATCGCCAGCGGCAGCACCCAGCTCTCATATTGGGCCGCGAGCGCCAGGAAGACGAAGATGACTGACAGGGCGAAGATATAGACCGCCGTGTTGCCGGTGTGGGTTTCCTGGTAGGCGAGTTCGGTCCATTCGAAGGTCGTGCCGGGCGGCAGGATCTTTGCCGCCAGCGCCTCCATCTTCTTCAGCGCGTCGCCCGTCGATGTGCCGGGTGTCGGATTGCCCTGCAGCGGAACGGAGACATACATATTGTAGCGCTGGACGAGGGCAGGGCCGCTGGAATCCTGGATATCCATCAGCGTGCCGAGCGGCACCAGCGCGCCGGTCGCCGAGCGCACCTTGAGGCCGAGAATGTCCTCGCGGTCCATGCGGTATTGCCGGTCGGCCTGGGCGCGGACCTGGTAGACGCGGCCGAAGGCGTTGAAGTCGTTGACATAGGCGACGCCGAGATTGATCGACAGCGCGTTGAAGATGTTGGGGATCGGCACGTTCAGGAAACGGGCCTTGTCGCGATCGATGGCGAGATAATATTGCGGGCTGGCATCGGAGAAGGTCGTGAAGACGCCGGTCAGGCCTTCGGTCGTGGCGGCCGCGCCCATCATCTGCCGGGCAAGGCCGAGCACGCGGGTCATGTCGGCGTTTTCAAGATCGAGAATCTGCATCTTGAAGCCGCCGGAATTGCCGACGCCGCGCACGGATGGCGGCGGCACGGCGATGATGAAGGCCTCCTGGATGCTCTGCAGCTTACCAAACAGCTCGCCGATGATCTTGTTGGCGGTCTCGCCGCCTTCCTCGCGCTCGGCGAACGACTTGAAGGGGACGAAGACGACGCCGGAATTGGAGGCGTTGGTGAAGGTCGCGCCGCTGAAGCCGGCGAACTGCACGGCATTGCCGACGCCGGGGACCGTCCGCGCGATATCGCCCACCTGCTTCACCACCGCATCGGTACGCGCCAGCGACGCGCCATCAGGCAATTGCACGACGACGATCGCGTAGCCCTGGTCCATGGTCGGGATGAAGCCCGACGGGACCTTGGTGATCATGAAGTAGGTGGCGCCGAGCAGGCCCGCGAAGACGAGCAGCGAGCAGGTGATACCGATCCAGCTTCTGACGAGGTGCCTGACGATCCACGAATAGCCGTGGCTCAGACGATCGAAGCCGTTGTTGAAGCCGTTCGCGAGACCGCGCCCGAAACGCAGGGCGATGTTGTTGCGCGTGTGCTGGTGATCGTGGCTTCGGAGCAGAATACCGGCGAGTGCCGGCGACAGCGTCAGCGAGTTCAGCGCCGAAATCGCGGTGGTGACCGAGATGGTCACGGCAAACTGCTTGTAGAACTGGCCGGAGATCCCAGGGATGAAGGCGGTGGGCACGAAGACGGCGATCAGCACCAGCGAGATGGCGACGACGGCGGTGCCGACCTCGTCCATCGTCACATGCGCGGCCTCCTTCGGAGTCATGCCTTTGGCGAGATTGCGCTCGACATTCTCGACCACGACGATCGCGTCGTCGACGACGATGCCGATCGCCAGCACCAGGCCGAACAGCGTCAGCATGTTCAGCGAGAATCCGAAGGCGAGGAGCACGGCGAAGGTGCCGATCAGCGAGACCGGGATGGCGATGATCGGGATGATCGCGGTGCGCCAGGATTGCAGGAAGACGAGGACGACGATCGCCACCAGGATCGCGGCTTCGGCGATGGTTCGATAGACCTCGGTGATCGATTCCGAGATGAACTCGGTGGTGTCGTAGACAATGCGGTATTCCAGACCCTGCGGGAAGGTCTGGGATATGTCCTTCATCAGCGACTGGATCTGGTGCGCGGTGTCGAGCGCGTTGGTTCCGGGGCGGGCGAAGATGCCGAGCGCCACGGCGGGGTCGTTGTTGAGATAGCTGTTGGTCACATAGTCCTGAGCGCCCAATTCGATGCGGGCGACGTCCTGCAGCTGCACAAGCCGGCCGGTGTCTGTCGACTTGACGATGACGTAGCGGAATTCGCGCACGTCGGAGAAGCGGCCGTCGGTTCTCACCGTATATTCGAAGGCGTTCTTGCCGGTGACTGGTGGCGCGCCGATCTTGCCGCCGGAGACCTGGACGTTCTGGTCGCGAAGGGCCGAGACCACGTCATCCGATGTCATGCCGTAGGCGGAGAGCTTCTGTGGGTCCAGCCAGATGCGCATGGAATACTGGCGCTCGCCGAACACCTGCACGTCGCCGACGCCATCGAGGCGCACCAGGGTGTCGCGGATGCGGTTGCGGGCATAGTTGGAGACGTAGAGCTGGTCGTAGCGGTGCGAGGGCGAGAGAAGGTGCACGACCATCATCAGGTCGGGCGAGCTTTTGTCGGTGGTGACGCCGAGGCGCTGTACCTCTTCGGGAAGTCGGGGCAGGGCGATCGAGACGCGGTTCTGAACGAGCACCTGTACCTTGTCGAGATCGGTGCCGAGCTTGAAGGTGATGGTCAGCGACATGGCGCCATCGGCGCTGGAATAGGAGGACATGTAGAGCATGTCCTCGACGCCGTTGATCTGCTGCTCCAGCGGCGTGGATACCGTGTCGGCGATGGTCTGCGGGTCGGCGCCCGGATAGGAGGTGCGCACCACGATGGTCGGAGGGGCGATCTCGGGATACTGCGACACCGGCAGCTGCGTATAGGCGATGCTGCCGACGACGAGGAGCACGATCGAGATGACCGCCGCGAAGATCGGGCGGTCGACGAAGAAATGAGCGAACCTCATTGTGGCGTCTCCGTCGCGGCGTTTTCCGGCGGCGTATCGCGCCGTTCCTGCGGCAGCTCGGTCATCTGCGGCGTGATGGTGGCGCCGGGGCGGGCGCGCATCAGGCCGTTGACGATGATCGTCTCGGTGCCATCAAGGCCCTCGCGGATGACGCGGTAGCCATAAAGCCTAGGGCCGGGGCGCACGGGCTTGGTCGATACCTTGCCGTCGGTGCCGACGACGAAGACGACACGTTCGTTCTGGTCGGAACCGATCGCCTCGTCGGGCACGAGGATCGCCTTGTACTTGTTGGACGCCTCCACCTGCACGCGGCCGAAGAGGCCGGGCTGCAGGATCAGGTCGGGATTGGCCAGCCGTGCGCGGATGCGGATGGTGCCGCTTTCGTTGTCGATGCGGTTTTCGGCGAAGTCGAGCTTGCCGGTGAAGGGCTTGGCGGTCGGGTCGGAGATCGTCACGGTGACAGGCACGCCGCCGCCGCCCAGTTGCAGATCCTTACCGAGCTTGCGCGCCGTATCGGCGAAGTTCAGCAGGCGGCGTTCATCGACGTCGAAGTAGAAATCGATCGGGTCGAGCGACACGATGGTCGTCAAGATCGTTTGGTCCGCCTGCACCAGATTGCCTGTGGAGATCAGGCGGCGGTCGATGCGGCCGCTGAGCGGCGCCGATATCGTCGTATATTCCATGTCGAGGGCCGCGCGGTCGGCGGTTGCCTGGGCACCGCGAACATTGGCCTGCGCGGAGAGCCATTCGCGGCGGCGATCGTCGAGTGTCGAGACCGACTGGCTGCCGCTGGTGGCAAGGCTCTGCGCGCGGTTGAACTGCGCTTCGGCGTAGGTCTGCGTGGATTTGGCGACTTCGAGCGCGGCGTTGGCTTCGTTGAGCGCGGTGACGAAGGGGCGTTGGTCGATGACGAAGAGCTTGTCGCCCTTCTTCACCAGCGCGCCGTCGGTGAAATCGACCTCGTTCAGATAGCCGCCGACGCGTGCGCGCACCGAGACCTCGTCAACCGCCTGGAAGCGGCCGATGAACTCGTCGTTATCGACGACCTCGCGCACAACGGGCTTGGCCACTGTCACGGGCGGCGGAGGCGGAGCGGCGGCCTGCTGGGCGGATGAGGCGAAGGGTAAGAACGCGACGCTGCTGAAGGCCAAGACGTATCGAAGCGAGAAAGGCATGGCGGCTCCCCATTCGGGCGGCCAAACACGCCGCCATGACTATGCTGAAAGAATGCGTTTCATGTCAGGCGGTACTCGAGCGACTGTGTGTCGCTCGCCTATTTTCTATGCTGTCTTACGTTCGTGGCGCTGATAGCGCTCACGACTTGCATGCCGTTGCGATCGATTGGCCGGGAAGGTCCCCACCCGGTAAGCCTCTGGATTTCGATATAAACGGGTGTCTTGACGAAAAGCAAATCCCAGTGGGTTGAAATTTCCAAGACCAATGAAATCAGGGAGGGTATCGCGGGCCCCCAACGCTTACCGGTTTCGGCAGGGCGTTCGTTAGCCGGGTGCGACAATTTGGTCGCACATTAGCAATAATCAAGCAGAGGTGACTTGTATGTTGCACCTGCTCAATATATCTAGACACATTATAAGTGTGCTTACTATTCGCGCAGTCTTCAATGAACAGCAATCCGACCCTCGGCTTCCTCCTCCATGATGTCGCACGTCTGCTTCGAAAGCGTTTCGAGCAGCGGGCGAGATGTCTTGGGCTGACGCGGTCGCAATGGCAGACGCTGGTGTATCTCTCCAACAATGAGGGGATACATCAGGGCGGATTGGCGGAGATGCTGGAGATCGAGCCGATCACACTTGTACGCATTCTCGACAAGCTCGCCGAGCGCGGGCTGATCGAGCGCCGCCAGCACCCGACGGACCGCCGGATCTGGCTGCTTTACATGCGCGAGGAGGCACATCCGCTCTTGGCGGAAATGCGCGGACTTGGCGATGTGACGCGAGGCGAAGCCCTGGAGGATGTTTCCGCCGAAGAGCGGGAGCAGCTTTTCCAAATCCTGTCGCAGATGAAGACCAACCTAGTGCAGGCCTGCCGGACCCCCCTGGCATTGGCCGAAAACGAGACCAACCATGGCTGATAAAACTCCCCTGCGCGTCGTTTCCGACGCCGATGCCAATACTGCTGCCGGCAAGACTGCTGCCGAAACGAACGAGGTTTCTCCTCGCGAGGAAACCGTCGCCGAGGCGCCATCGTCCACTCCGGCGCCTGTCACCGCCGTCGCGCCACCCGTGACCGCGCCCCCGCGCCGCAAGCGCAGCATGACCCGGCCGGTGCTGTTTGCGCTGCTGCCCGTCGCGCTCGTGGTTGGTGGCTATTACTACGTCAATGGCGGCCAGGTGATGTCGACCGACAACGCCTACATCAAGTCCGACATGGTTGGGCTGACGACCGACGTTTCCGGCATCGTCTACACGATCAACGTGCATGAAAACGAAGCGGTGAAGCAGGGCCAAGTGCTGTTCAGCCTCCGCCAGGACGTGTTCAAGATCGCGCTCGACGGCGCCAAGGCGCAGCTCGGCGCGGTGCGCAACCAGATCCTCAATCTGGAAGCAAGCTACCAGCAGTCGCTGGCCGAGATCACCCAGGCCGAGGCTGACATTCCGTATTTCCAGACCGAGTTCGACCGCCAGCAGAACCTGCTGAACAGCTCCGCGGCCACCCGCACCGCTTTCGATCAGGCAAAGCACAATCTGCAGGCCGGCCAGCAGAAGGTCGCCGTCGCCAAGGCGCAGGCGGCTGCCACGCTCGCCCAACTCGGCGGCAATGCCGACCAGCCGGCCGAGCAGAACCCGCTCTATCTCGAAGCCAAGGCCAAGGTCGACGACGCGCAGCGCCAGCTCGATCACAGCGTCGTACGCGCGCCGTTCGATGGCATCGTAACCAATGTCAACGCGCTGCAGCCGGGATCCTATCTTGAGGCATCGACGCAGGCCTTCTCGCTGGTCGCGACCAACAACCTTTGGATCGACGCCAGCCCGAAGGAAACCGAGCTTACCTATGTGAAGCCCGGCCAGACGGCCACCATCTATGTCGACACCTATCCGGGTGTGACCTGGAAGGGCAAGGTCGAGAGCATCAGCCCGGCTTCCGGCTCCAGCTTCTCGCTGCTGCCGGCGCAAAACACGACCGGCAACTGGGTCAAGGTCGTGCAGCGTATCCCGATGCGCGTCAGCATCGAGGATGCAGCCGGCAAGCCGCCGCTTCGCGTCGGCATGAGCACGGTCGTCGATGTCGATACCGGCCACGCGCGCGGCCTGCCGGATTTCGTGTCCAAGCTTCTGGGCCGCTCGGGCGGAGATCATGAGTAACGCTGCCTCCGCGTCCTTCGTCCCGGTCGCCAACCGCGGCATGATCACGGCTTGCGTCATCCTGGCCGTCATCATGCAGGCGCTGGATACGACGATCGCCAACGTGGCGCTGCCCTATATTCAGGGCAGCGTTTCGGCGAGCGCCGACCAGATCAACTGGGTTCTGACCTCCTATATCGTCGCGGCCGCCATCATGACGCCGCCGTCTGGCTTTCTTGCCGCCAAGTTCGGCCGCAAGAAGGTGCTGCTGACGGCGATCACCGGCTTCGTCGTGGCCTCCGTGCTTTGCGGTCTGGCGCAATCGCTGAACCAGATCGTCGGCTTCCGCCTGTTGCAGGGCCTGTTCGGCGCATCGCTGGTGCCGCTGTCGCAGGGCATTCTGCTCGATATCTACACGCCGGAAGAACGCGGGTCCGCCATGGCCTTGTTCGGCGTGTCGGTCATGGTCGGGCCGGTGCTCGGCCCCGTCATCGGCGGCTGGCTGACCGACAACATCAGCTGGCGCTGGGTGTTCTACATCAACGTGCCGATCGGGGCGCTCGCCTTTGCCGGCATCATGATCTACGTCACCGAGACGAAGCTGGACGCGCTCGCCAAGCTCGACTGGTTCGGCTTCGGGATGATGAGCCTCGGCATCGCTTCACTGCAGCTCTTTCTCGATCGCGGCGAACAGCTCAACTGGTTTGCCTCGGGCGAGATCATGATCGAGGCGATCATCTGTGCCGCGGCTTTCTATCTGCTCGTCGTGCACACGCTGACGGCGGAGAAATCCTTCGTCAATCCGAAGCTGTTTCTCGACCGGAACTTCTCCGTCAGCATGATCTTCATCTTCGTGATCGGGATCACCTATCTCGCCTCGCTGGCGCTGATGACGCCCTACCTGCAGACGCTGATGGGCTATCCCGTCATCACCGCAGGTATCGGCATGGGGCCGCGCGGCATGGGCACGATGCTGTGCATGTTCATTGTCGGGCGGCTGATCGGCAAGGTGGATACGCGCCTGCTTCTCGTGCTCGGCCTCGGGCTGACGGCATGGGCGATGTACGACATGACAGGCTGGACGCCCGATGTCTCGCAGTGGACGATCGTTTCTGTCGGCTTCATCCAGGGCGCCGGACTCGGCTTCCTCTTCGTGCCGCTGACGACGATCGCGTTTTCGACGCTGCCGGCGGAGATGCGCGGCGACGGCACCGGCCTCTACAACCTGTCGCGAAACATCGGCTCGAGCGTCGGGATCTCCATCGTCTCGGCGCTTTTGGTCGAAAATGCACAGGTGAACCACGAGAACATCGCCGCCTATGTCACGCCGTTCAACCACGCCTTCGACGCGGCGGCCGCGCAGGGGATGAGCCCGCTCACCGCCGCCGGTCGCGCGGCGCTGAACGAGCTGATCACGCTGCAGTCGACGATCATCGCCTATATCGATGACTTCAAGCTGCTGATGATCATGTCGCTGGCGGTCATTCCGCTGGTGCTGTTGCTGCGCAAGCCCAAGGTGGCGCCTGTTATGGACCACAGCGCCGTGATGGAGTGATCAGCGAAATGGTTTGCTGAGATAGCGAGACCCTGAAATGCCGAAGCGCCATGGTGCTTCGGCATTTTTCGTTATGCCGATGCGTTTTCCGCTGACGATCTGCTCCGGTGCAGTCGGCGTGAGTGAATAGGGTTCGCGGTCGAGCAGGCGATCGTTGAGGGCGATGGTGACGTCGAGGGCCTGGCAGAGCTTGCCGGGGCCGCTGCAGAGCTGCGTGAGCGCATCGGTGCCGCGGCGTTCGATCATCGCGGCGATGCCGATTTCGGGCTCGATGGCGCGGATGAGCACTGCGGAGCCTGGGGTGCAGACGAAGTTCAGGCACCAGTGCATGCCGTAGATGCGGTAGATATAGACATTGCCCGGTCTGCCGAACATGGCGCCGTTGCGCTGTGTTGGGCCGCGAAAGCTGTGGGAGGCCTCGTCATCGGGGAAGTAGGCCTCGGTCTCGACGATGCGTCCGCCGATGCCGCCGACGGTGAGGCGGCAGGCAAGCAGGTCGCGGGCGACCGAGATTGCATCGCGCTCGAAGAAGCGGGTGAGGGCGTCGCCCGCAATCGATGCCGCGCCGAGCGCGCTTGTCCTGTCGTCCATTTTGTCTATCGGCCGGGCTTCGGATCATGCAGCGGGATGGACGAGCCGGTGACGGAAACCGGGTCGCTTGCCGGGAAGGTGTCTTCGAGGCCTTCGTCCAGTTCCTCTTCCAGTGTCGCCGCATCCTTGCTGTGCGGCCCGTCGCCGGCCGAGCTGTCGTGTGCCGCGAGAAGCAGATGGCGGGCGTGGGAGACGGCATTGTCGCGGGTCAGGCCGGGAGTGGCGGCATTATAAAGCGTCACGGCAATGCTGTTTCCGGTCTTGTCGCCGAACATGACGGTAAAGCCGCCCTCGCGTGCATTCACTGATATGTCTGTGATGGTCATGGTTTCGCTCCCGATGATGGGTTTGCCGAGGTCTTGATCGTATGACTATGTTTGCCTCGCGAACACCTTCGTCAACCACTCGATGAAGACGCGGACGCGTGGCGAGAGCTGGCGGTTTCGCGGATAGAGCAGCGAGACGGGCGTTTTCGTCAGCGGATAGTCTTGCAGGATGGGCTGGAGCTCTCCGCTGTCGATATAGCGCTGGGCATGATAGCGCGGCACCTGGATGATGCCGAGGCCGAGCCGTGCCGCCGCGTGGAAGCTTTCGGCGGCGTTGACTGATAGCGTCGCGGGCAGGGTGATGTTGCGGATCTGGCCGCCGACGAGGAATTCAAGTGGCACCAGCGCGCCGGTGGCGCTGGAGTGAAAGCCGACCATGCGGTGGCCGTCGAGCCGGTCGGGATGCTCAGGCGTTCCGTAGCGGGCGAGATAGGAAGGGGAGGCGAGCGTGACTTCCTCCAGCATCGTCACACGGCGCGCGACCATGTCGCTATCTGAGGGGATGCCGACCCGCAGCACGCAGTCGATACCCTCTCGCACGAGATCGACCAGACGGTCGCCCTCGCTCATATAGAGTTCGATATCGGGATAGGCTTCGAGGAAGGATGGCAGGTTGGGCAACACGAAATGGCGCGCCAGCGTGCCGTGCACATCGACGCGCAGCAGGCCTTTCGGCTTGGCGCCGGCGAAGGCGCCTTCCGCGTCCTCGATATCCGAGAGGATCGACAGGCAACGGCGGTAGTAGGCCTCGCCGTCGAGTGTCGGGCTAACGTGGCGCGTCGTTCGCTGCAGCAGGCGAACGCCGAGGCGGGCCTCCAATTGCTTGACCGCGTCGGTCACCGTCGAGCGCGGCAGGCCGGTATCTTCGGCCGCGGCGGTGAAGCTGCGGCGCTCGACGATACGGCAAAAGACGCGCATGGCATCGAATCTGTCCATCTATCTGTTCTCTGTTTCCGGATAGTGATGGCGAATAATGGATGATTATCCGCCGCGAGAAAAGCGGCATCTTCTCTCCAACGGCGCGATATCGCGCTTCCAAGCAAGGAGAACGACAATGACGGTATCGGAAAACAGGGTTGCGATCGTAACCGGCGCCTCCAGAGGCATCGGTGCGGCGATTGCCGATCGGCTCGCGCGCGACGGATTTACCGTCGTGATCAACTATTCCGGCAATGCCGCGCCGGCCGAGGAACTGGCTGCCGCGATCGAAAAGCGCGGTGGCAAGGCGCTGACGGCGAAGGCCGATGTCAGCGACGCGGAGGCCGTGCGGCGGATGTTCGATGCGGCCGAGGCGGCATTCGGGGGTGTCGACGTGCTGGTCAACAATGCCGGGATCATGGCGCTTTCGTCGATCGCGGATGCCGACGACGCGCATTTCCAGCGCATCATGGACGTCAATCTGAAGGGCACGTTCAACACGCTGCGCGAGGCCGGCAAGCGGATGCGCGATGGCGGCCGGATCGTCAATTTCTCGACCTCGGTGGTCGGGCTGAAGCTCGAGACCTATGGCGTCTATGCCGCGACCAAGGCCGCCGTCGAGACGATGACGGGGATCATGGCCAAGGAAATGCGCGGCCGTAACATCACCATCAACGCGATTGCGCCGGGGCCAACGGCCACCGATCTGTTCCTCAACGGCAAGTCGGACGAACTGGTTGCGCGGATGGCGAAGATGAACCCGCTGGAGCGGTTGGGCACGCCCGAGGATATCGCCGCAGCCGTGTCCTTCTTGGCCGGTCCCGATGGTTCCTGGATCAATGGGCAGGTGCTACGCGCCAATGGCGGCATGATCTGATTTGTGTCTTGGGGAGGGCGGCCTTCGGGCCGCGCATCTTCCGGCGGGTCGCTGTTGTGGATATCACGCGCTGAAAAATGCCAGTATCTGCAAGGAGATAGGGATACGCTCCGCCTTGAAGCGGCGGGGCTGCAATATCCCCTTACATTTGCATCATGATTGTCTATATTAGCAATGTAGGGATGTGCGGGACTCCTCCAATCCTACGCATCAGACCTCAATAACTGCCGAGCCATTGTTCCCTGGTGACCCGGCAGAGAGTGAAAGAAGAAATGGCAAAACATATGGTTGCGGCCCGTTGAAGGTAAACGCCTCGCGGGCCGCAGTTCTGTCAGCGGGCATCCAGCTTGGCGTCGGTCAGAAGCTTGACCATCCAGTCGACGAAGACGCGAACCTTGTTGCTGAGGTGGCGGTTCGGGGGATAGACGATGTAGAGCCCGAGCGGCTCGCGGTTCCATTCCGGCAGCACCTGTATCAGCTCGCCGTTTTCCAACTCGTTACGGATCATGAAGCGCGGTAACTGCGCGATGCCAAGCCCTCTCGTGGCTGCTGTCACGAAAGTCCTGCTATCGTTGACCGAGACGAGATAGCGCGGATTGATCTCCAACTCCTCGTTGTCCTTGCGAAACTCGAACGGAAGCGTCCGGTTGGTCTTTGCGCGGAAATAGCTTACGGAATAGTGATCGTTTTCAAGGTCTTCCGGTCTGTTCGGTATCCCGTATTTTTCGATATAAAGGGGTGAGGCGCAAGTGATGAGTTCCACCTCGGATACACGGCGTGCAATCAATGATTGGTCGGCCGGGGTGCCGGCGCGCAGGGCGCAATCGACGTTTTCGGCGAGGTAATCCACGGTGCGGTCGCCGACGCCGAGGTCGATGCGTATATCGGGATATTTCTGATAGAAATCGCAGAGCGCGGGCACGACGATCCAGTCGGCGAAGGCGCCGGCCATCTCGACGCGCAGACGCCCGTTCGGAAGCCCCTGCGAGTTGGTGAGGCTGCCATCGAGCTCGGCGATCTCGGAGACGATCTGGGCCGCGCGTTCGTAGTAGAGCGCGCCGTCGGTCGTCACCATGACGCGGCGGGTAGTGCGGTTGAGGAGCTTGGTGTGCAGATGCGCTTCAAGCCCCTGAATGAGGTTGGTCACCGTCGCCTTGGGCATCGAGAGCGTGTCGGCGGCCCGTGTGAAATTGCCTGTCTCCACGACGCGAATGAAAGCGCGCATTGCCGAGAGCTGGTCCATCGGAATTCACCTGAGTAGGTTGCAGTGCGGTATTGTTCGAAATCCGGAACAGTGTAATCGTATTGAGGCTTCTTATTCCGTGAGTGGAATAACAATATCTTTTTTTCAGAAATTGCAAGCCGTCGCCTTGGGCAATATGTTGCAACGGCAACATTACACCCGCGACGCAAGGATCGATACGATGACGGTGCAAGTGAAAGACATGGTGTTTGACAAGGTGGCCATTGGCCCCGTGTCGACGCGTATCTATCAGGGCGCCGAATACGGTAAGGGTTCGCCGATCGTGTTGTACTTCCACGGCGGTGCTTTCCAGTCCTCGGGACTGCAGGACAATGCCGTTGCCGAAGCGATCGCACGTGCCGGCGCCATCGTGGTCGTCGCGGATTACAACGCTCCGATGGGCGGTGTCTTCCCGAAGCCTCTCGAAGTCGGCTACTCGCTGTTTTCCTACATGGCCAACAAGCGCGCCTCGGGTCTCGGTGACCGCAACTCCGCGCTGCTGGTTGCCGGCGAGGAAGCGGGTGGCAACATCGCCGCCAGCGTGGCCTTCAAGGCTCGCGACCACTACGCAGATGCCCTCGATGGCCAGGTGCTGATTTCTCCGCTGGTCGATCCGTTCATGGGATCGTCATCGATGCGCGACGCCGACAGCATCGGCATGCGGGAGCGCTGGGCCGCGGGCTGGAGCCATTATCTCAGCGGCGGCGGCTGCCATCCCTATGCGGCGCCGTGCCTCTGTTCACGCATCTCGGGCGTTGCGCCCGCACTGATCTTCGCCGCGAAGGACGATCCCCTTCGTGATGAGACGCTTGGGTTCGCCGATCGCCTGAAACAGGCCGGCGTACCAGTTCGTCAGCATGTCTCTCCCGCCGGGGCAGGCTGGCCTTCGATTTACGGCGGGACGTCCGACAAGCCTCCGGGTTGGCGCGAAAGCATCACCCAAGAATTCGGAAGCTTCGTTCGTGACATGCGAAGGCAACCCGTACCTTTGAAGACCTGATCAATACTCGGCCGTGGGGGCCGTAAGGAGAATACAAATGACGTCCAGTAAGAAGCGCTGGGCCCTTGTGGGCGCCGGTCTGAGCCTTGTTGCGTCCGTTTCAGCCGCAGCACTGTTTTTCGAATTGCCGATGAGCGGCACCGCGACTGCCGCAACCGCCGAGGCACAGGCCGCTCCGCCGGCCGTGCCCGTTACCGTCGCTGTCGTCGCCAGCCGCGACGTCACCGAATGGGAGCAGTTTTCCGGCCGGCTCGAAGCCGTCGATCGCGTGCAGATCCGCTCGCGTGTCGCCGGCGCCGTGCAGTCGGTGCATTTCCGCGAAGGTGCGCTGGTGAAGGCCGGCGACCTGCTCTTCACTATCGATCCGGCACCCTACCAGGCGGCCGTATCGCAGGCTGAGGGCCAGGTGGCTTCGGCCGAAGCCAAGGTCAATCTCGCGCAGATCGAGCTTGATCGCGGCCGCAGGCTTTCCGACAACCGGACGATTTCGCAGAGCGATCTCGACCAGCGGCAGAACGCATTCACCGAAGCGCAGGCCGGTCTTCGCACCGCGCAGGCTGCTCTTCGCTCGGCACAGCTCGAGCTCGGCTACACCGAGGTGAAGGCACCCGTTGCCGGCCGCGTCGGCAAGCTCGAAGTGACCGTCGGCAATCTGGTTGCGGCCGGATCGACCTCGTCGGAGCTGGCCTCGCTCGTCTCCGTCGATCCGATCTACGCCAGCTTCAGCGCCAGCGAAGGCATGGTCGCCAAGGCGCTTGCCCAGCTTCCCGCCGCCAATGGCGCGGTTCCGGCCCTTGAACAGATCCCCGTCGAAGTCGGCACGCTTGCCGATGAGGGCACGCCGATCAAGGGCAAGCTGCAGCTGATCGACAACCAGGTGGATGCCTCCAGCGGCACGATCGGCGTTCGCGCCGTGTTCGACAATCCCGGTGGCAAGCTGATCCCCGGCCAGTTCGTGCGGGTTCGCATGGGCCAGCCGAAGGCCGAGAACAAGATCCTCGTCAGCGAACGTGCGATCGGCACCGACCAGGACAAGAAGTTCGTCTTCGTGGTCGATGGCGAGAACAAGGTGAGCTACCGGCCGGTCCAGCTCGGCATTGCCGAGGGTGGTGACCGCGTGATCGAAAACGGCCTTGCCGTCGGTGACAAGATCGTCGTCAACGGTCTGCAGCGCATTCGTCCGGGCGCGGTGGTCGCACCGCAGATGGAAGAGAAAGTCGCGGCCAAGTAAGAGCTAAGACCCCTCCCCAACCCCTCCCCACAAGGGGGAGGGGCTTCTCGGCGCCCGCCACGATTCTTCTCCCCCCTTGTGGGGGAGATGGCCGGCAGGCCAGAGGGGGTTTTCATACACAGACTGTTCCTACCGGCGGTATCCCAACCGCCGGAGAGGGTCGTTGCATCCCAAATTTCATCCCGGAGAGGGCTTTGAAATGAATATCTCCAGATTCTTTGTTGACCGCCCGGTGTTCGCCGGGGTGCTATCGGTCCTCATCGTGGTCGCCGGCCTGATCGGCATGCGATCGCTGCCGATTTCCGAATACCCGGAAGTCGTTCCGCCATCGATCGTCGTGCGCGCCACCTATCCCGGCGCCAACCCGAAGGTCATCGCCGAAACCGTCGCCACGCCGCTCGAAGAGCAGATCAACGGCGTCGAGGGCATGCTCTACATGTCCAGCCAGGCGACATCCGACGGCGTGATGACGCTGACGGTGACCTTCAAGCTCGGCACCAATCCCGACCAGGCACAGCAGCTGGTGCAGAACCGCGTCTCACAGGCAGAACCCCGCCTGCCGACCGAGGTGCGCGCGCTCGGCATCACGACAGTCAAGAGTTCGCCCGACCTGATGATGGTGGTGAACCTGACATCGCCGGACAATCGCTACGACATCACCTATCTGCGCAACTATGGCGTCCTGAACGTCAAGGACCGGCTTGCCCGCATCGAGGGCGTCGGCCAGGTGCAGATCTTCGGGTCGGGCGACTATTCGATGCGCATCTGGATCGACCCGCAGAAGGCGGCCGAGCATAATCTGGCGGCGAGCGACATCACCAATGCCATCCGCGCCCAGAACGTGCAGGCGGCTGCCGGCACGATCGGCGCGTCGCCAAGCCTCACCGGTGTCGATATCCAGCTGAACGTCAACGCCCAGGGTCGTCTGCAGACGCCCGAGGAGTTCGGCAACATCATCGTCAAGAGCGGCGCCAACGGCGAAATCACGCGTCTGCGCGACGTCGCACGCGTCGAACTCGGCGCCTCGGACTACTCGTTGCGCTCGCTGCTCGACAGTAAGTCGGCCGTCGCTATCCCCGTCTTCCAGGCGCCCGGCTCCAACGCCATCACGATCTCGGACCAGGTCATCAAGACCATGGACGAGCTGCAGCTGGCAATGCCTGAAGGCGTGAAGTACGAGATCGTCTACGATACCACGCAGTTCGTCCGCGCTTCGATCGAGAAGGTCGTCGACACGCTGCTCGAAGCCATCGCGCTCGTCGTCATCGTCGTCATCCTGTTCCTGCAGACATGGCGCGCCTCGATCATTCCGCTGATCGCGGTTCCGGTCTCGATCATCGGTACCTTCGCGGTCATGTATGTGTTCGGCTTCTCGATCAACGCGCTCAGCCTGTTCGGCCTCGTGCTTGCGATCGGTATCGTCGTGGACGACGCGATCGTCGTCGTCGAAAACGTCGAACGCAACATCGAGAACGGCCTTTCGCCGCGCGACGCTACCTACAAGGCCATGAAGGAAGTGTCCGGCCCGATCATCGCGATCGCGCTGGTGCTGGTGGCGGTGTTCGTGCCGCTGGCGTTCATCACTGGTCTGTCGGGCCAGTTCTATCGCCAGTTCGCGCTGACGATCGCCATCTCGACCGTGATTTCCGCCATCAACTCGCTGACGCTTTCCCCGGCTCTGGCCGCCCTTCTTCTGAAGGGTCACCATGCGCCGAAGGATTGGCTGACGCGCGGCATGGACTTCGTGTTCGGCTGGTTCTTCCGCGGCTTCAACCGCGCTTTCAGCGCCAGCTCCAATGCCTACGGTAAGGGTGTCGGCGGGCTGGTGTCGCGCAAGAGCATCGTCATGGTGATCTATCTGGCGCTTGCCGGTGCGACCTATGGCCTGTTCAACGCCGTTCCCGGCGGCTTCGTGCCGGCGCAGGACAAGCAGTACCTGATCGGCTTCGCGCAGCTGCCCGACGCCGCCAGCCTTGACCGCACCGAAGACGTGATCAAGCGGATGAGCGATATCGCCCTTGCAACGCCCGGCGTCGAACACGCCATCGCGTTCCCCGGCCTCTCGATCAACGGCTTCACCAACGGCTCGAACGCCGGTGTCGTCTTCGTCAAGCTGAAGTCGTTCGAGGAGCGCAAGACGCCCGATCTCTCAGGCGGAGCGATCGCCATGACGCTCAACCAGAAATTCGGCGCGATCCAGGATGCGTTCATCGCCATGTTCCCGCCGCCGCCGGTCCAGGGTCTGGGCACGACGGGTGGTTTCAAGCTGCAGCTCGAAGACCGGGCGGGCCTGGGCTACAACGCGCTGGACGAAGCAACCAAGGCTTTCCTCGCCAAGGCGTATCAGACGCCTGAGCTGGCCGGCCTGTTCTCGAGCTACCAGATCAACGTGCCGCAGCTCTACGCTGACCTCGATCGCGCCAAGGCCGAACAGCTCGGCGTGTCGGTGACCGATGTCTTCGAAACGCTGCAGATCTATCTGGGCTCGCTCTACGTCAACGACTTCAATGCATTCGGCCGCACCTATAGCGTCCGCGTGCAGGCAGACGCGCAGTTCCGCGCTCATGCCGATGATATCGGCCAACTGAAGGTGCGCTCGGCCTCGGGGCAGATGATCCCGCTGTCGGCGCTGCTGAAGGTCGATGCCACGACGGGACCGGAACGCACGACCCGCTACAACGGCTTCCTCGCCGCCGATATCAATGGCGGTCCGGCACCGGGCTTCTCGTCCGGGCAGGCACAGGCGGCCATCGAGCGGATCGCCGACGAAACGCTGCCGAAGGGCATCGGCTTCGAGTGGACGGATCTGACCTACCAGCAGATTCTGGCCGGTAGCTCGGGCGTGCTCGTCTTCCCGCTGGCGCTGCTGCTCGTCTATCTCGTGCTGGCTGCCCAGTATGAAAGCCTGACACTGCCATTGGCGATCATCATGATCGTGCCGATGGGCGTGCTGGCCGCCTTGACGGGCGTCTGGCTCACCGGTGGAGACAACAACATCTTCACCCAGATCGGCCTGATCGTCCTTGTCGGTCTCTCGGCGAAGAACGCGATCCTGATCGTGGAGTTCGCCCGCGAGCTGGAATTCGAAGGCCGTACGCCTGTTCAGGCGGCGGTCGAGGCCAGCCGCTTGCGTCTGCGCCCGATCCTGATGACGTCCATGGCGTTCATCATGGGTGTCGTGCCGCTCGTCGTCTCGACCGGCGCGGGTGCCGAGATGCGTGCCGCCATGGGTGTGGCGGTGTTCTCTGGCATGATCGGCGTCACCTTCTTCGGCATCTTTATGACGCCGGTGTTCTACGTGCTGATCCGCAAGCTGGCGGGCAACCGTCCGCTGGTGCAGCACAAGGACGACGACCACAACGGCCACGGTGGGGCCGAGGTGATCCGGATGGCGGCCGAATAGGCTTCCGATACAGATAAATAGAGCAAAGGGCGGGACGCGAGTTCCGCCCTTTTTTGTTTTGAAGGAGCGGTCAGTCGATGATGAACATCTTGGCGCCGGATGTCGTCCTGGATCGGTGGGCGGCGTCACCGTGGTCGGAGACCGTGTATCCCATGCCAGGCTTCATCACGAAGCTGCGGCCGTCCTTCAGCTCGCTCGTCACCTCTCCCTCGAGCACGTAGACGATGTGGCCGCGGTCGCACCAGTGGTCGGCCAGGTAGCCCGGCGAGAGCTCGACGATGCGCATGCGGACATCGCCGTTGTTCAGCGTTCTCCATGTGGCCGTTCCGGTTTCGCCCTTGTGTTCGGTGGCCGGAAGCGCATGCCAATCGAGCGAGGTGTAGGGGAGCGGGGGAAGTTTCATCGTGGGGATCCTTGCGTGTTTCGTCGCCCGGGTTCACGGATCCGGCGGGATATGTCCAGCATTTTGTTTGCAATGCAGCATGGCTTTTTGAGCTTGCATCGGCGCGGGCGGCCCTATCAATTGTGAGGGGATACGGGTGGTTGCTGCTTCGCCGCCTGTCACAAGAGGAGGTTCCATGCATATCGCAATCATCGGCGCTGCCGGCATGATCGGGCGCAAGCTCACCGAACGGCTGGTGTCCGACGGGCAACTGTCCGGACAGACGATCGGGCGGCTGACGCTCGTCGATGTCGTGGCGCCGGCGGCACCTGTCGGCTTTGCCGGGCGGGTGGATGCGAGTGCGGCCGATATCTCGCAGCCGGGGCAGGCGGCGCTGATCGTCGGGTCGCGGCCGGATATCATCTTCCACCTCGCGGCCATCGTTTCGGCGGAGGCCGAGCTCGATTTCGAGAAAGGCTACGGCATCAATCTCGAGGGGACGCGGGCGCTGTTCGAGGCGATCCGCCTGGCGCATCTGCAGGATGGCTATCGTCCCTGCGTGGTCTTCACCTCCTCCATCGCCGTCTTCGGCGCGCCGATGCCCGATGTCATCCCCGACGATTTCAATCTGACGCCGCTGACGAGCTACGGCACGCAGAAGGCGATGAGCGAGCTTTTGCTCGCCGACTATACGCGTCGCGGCTTCATCGACGGTGTCGGTATCCGGTTGCCGACGATCTGTGTCCGGCCGGGCAAGCCGAACAAGGCGGCCTCCGGTTTCTTCTCCGGCATCATCCGCGAGCCGCTGGCGGGACAGCCGGCGACCCTTCCGGTGCCGGATACGGTGCGCCACTGGCATGCGTCGCCACGTTCGGCGGTCGGTTTTCTGATCCACGCCGCCAGCATCGATCTCGAGCCGCTCGGCGCGCAGCGAAGCCTGACCATGCCCGGTGTCAGCGCCTCTGTCGGCGAGCAGATCGAGGCCTTGCGTGCGATCGCGGGCGACAAGGCGGTGGCGCTGATCCGGCGGGAGCCGGACGAGTTGGTTATGAGGATCGTCGGCGGCTGGGCCCGGGCCTTCGCGCCGGAGCGGGCAACGCGCCTCGGCTTTGTGGCCGAGACGAGCTTCGAAGACATCATTCGCGTGCATATAGAAGATGAAATGGAAGGCAGTATCCGATGAGCAGTCAACAACGGGCGATCGCGTTTCTGGGCACCGGGCTGATGGGCGCGCCGATGGTGCGGCGTCTGCTCGATGCCGGATTTGCCGTCACCGCCTGGAACCGTGACATCGCCAAGGCCGAAGTGCTGAGAGCCGATGGTGCCGCAGTTGCGACGACAGCGGCTTTGGCCGTTGAGGGCGCGTCGGTTGTCTTCACAATGCTCAGCGATGGCAATGCTGTTGGTGACGTCCTGTTTTCGCAAGGTGTCGCGCAGGCGCTCGCACCCGGCGCGGTCGTCATCGATTGCAGTTCGATCACGCCTGAAGCGGCGCGGGATCATGCGGCGAGGCTCAGTGAACGCGGCATCCGCCATCTCGATGCGCCGGTTTCCGGTGGTGTCGTCGGCGCTTCGGCCGGTACGCTTGCGATCATGGCGGGCGGTAGCGCCGATGTCGTCGATGCTCTGTCTGATGTGTTTTCCGCGCTCGGCCGGGTGACGCATGTCGGGCCGAGCGGCACCGGCCAACTCGCAAAGCTCGGCAACCAGCAGATCGTGGCGATCACCATCGGCGCTGTGGCCGAGGCGATGATGCTGGTTGAGGCCGGTGGCGGGTCGGCGGAGGCGTTTCGCCGCGCGATCCGGGGCGGCTTTGCCGAGAGCCGAATTCTTGAGATCCACGGTCAACGTATGGTGGAGCGCAATTTCGGCGGCGCCGGCCCTTCGAGGCTGCAGCTGAAGGATCTCAACAATATCGTCGCCGAGGCGAAAAGCCTGGCGCTCACCTTGCCGCTGACCGAGGCCGTGCGCGCGGAGTTTGCCGCGTTCGTCGAGGATGGCAATGGCGATACGGATCACAGCGGATTGCTGCTGCATCTGGAGCGGAAGTCGGGCCGCGAAGGCGGAAAATCCTGATGGTCGGTACGGTCCCTGACGAACAATAAATAGTGCTGGCGCGCCAGCATGCAATCATTGATAGATTTTTAGGGTGTTCTAATTAATGTCACACTTGGCAATCACTGGTAGGTGATTGTGGTTGCCGCCGGGCAGTGGGGATGGATTTCGCTTTGACGTGGCGTGAGGCATGAATGGCTTTGGCATCTAAGAACTCCATACGCTCTGAGCGGGAGTTTCAAGATCTTCTACGGCGTTTGGAGCTTGCGCTCGATGCGTCGCAGATCGGTGTCTGGGAGCATGACCTGCGATCGAACGAGATCTCCTGGGACGTGCAGATGCATCGCCTCTACCGCACGGGCCAGCGCAGCGGGCCCGTGCCGACCTCGATCTGGTCGAACGCGATCCATCCCGATGATCGCGCGCGTGCCACCCGGGAATTCAACGACGCCATCGCCAAGCGCGGCCAGTATAATTCGGAGTTCCGGATCATCTGGCCGAATGGAGAGATCCGTTACATCCGCTCGCGCGCGCATTTCTATGTGAGCGAGGAAGGAGCGCCCTCATTCATCGGTGCGGAATGGGATGTGACCGCCGACGTGCTTTTAAACGCTGAAGCCGCGCGGCAGCGGGAGGTCGCGGAGGCCCGCGCGCTGGCGCTTGAGGAAAGCACAGCGCTCATCGAGCATGCGGCCGAGCACGACTACCTGACCAGCCTGCCGAACCGGCGCTTCTTCGACAAGCGGATCGCCGAGCTCGCCGAAGACGAAAGTGTCTCGACGCTGGCGGTGCTGCATCTCGACCTCGACGAGTTCAAGCAGATCAATGACAGCTACGGCCACGCCGCCGGCGATGCGGTGCTGCGCGCGGCAGCCTTGCGGATCGCCGCGGTGCTGCCGGAAACCGGGATGGCGGCGCGCATCGGCGGCGACGAATTCGTCATCGTGCTCGTCAATTTCGAAAGCATGGACGAATTGCGGGAGATTGCGCGCCGTGTGCAGAAGCGGTTGCGCAAGAAGATCCGCTTCGGCCACGAGATGCTGCAATCGGGTAGTTCGATCGGCATTTCATGGTCGGCGGATCGCGGCGATACCAATCTTCTGGCCGAATCCGACATGGCGCTTTACGCGGCCAAGAGCAGCGGGCGCGACCGTATCGAGTTCTTCACGCAGCGGCTGAAGGACGAGCTGATGGGCAAGCGGCGGATCGCCGAGGAGCTCAAGCTGGCGCTGACGGCAGGCGAAATCGTTCCCTACTACCAGCTGCAATTCGACGCGCGCACGCGGGAGATCGTCGGGCTCGAAGCGCTGGCGCGCTGGCGTCACAAGGAAAGGGGCATTCTGGCGCCGGCGGATTTCCTGAAGGTGGCCGACGAGCATGGGCTGACCGCCGAAATCGACGCTTCGATCCTCCGGCACGTCCTGAGGGACCGCCGCGAATGGGAGCGGCGTGGCTTCGATGTGCCGAGGATTTCGGTGAATATTTCAGGGCAGCGGCTTTATGATCCGCTTTTGATCAGTGATCTGGAAGCACTTGATATCCCTGATAATTCGATCGTTTTCGAGCTGATCGAGACGATCTTTCTCGACGACTGCGACGACGAGATGATGCAGAGCGTCGACCGGATCAAGCTGATGGGCATCGAGATCGAGATCGACGATTTCGGCTCCGGCCATGCCTCGCTGATCGGCCTCGTCAGGCTGCGCCCGACGCGGCTGAAGATCGACCGCCAGCTGGTGGATGCGATCGATACGTCCGACGAGCAGCGGCGGGTGGTGAAGTCGATCATCGAGATTGCCAAGGCGCTTGGCGTCAAGGTGATCGCCGAGGGCGTCGAGACCGAGCGGCATGCGGCGACGCTGGCCAAGCTTGGATGCGATGCTCTGCAAGGGTTTGCGCTGAGCAGGCCCGCGCCGGCTGCCGAGATTGACGCCAAGTTTTCGGCGCTGGTCGCGGGTTGAGGATTAGGCAGCGGTGCCGAGTTCGCCGCGCGCTTCGAGATACCACTCCACGAAAGCCGCCACACCCTGTTCGAGCGAGGTGCTCGGTGTGTAGCCGGTCAGCGCCTGCAAGAGATCGGGGCTGGCATAGGTGCGCGGTACGTCGCCCTGCTGCATCGGCAGCATGACGCGCTTGGCCGGATGGCCGAGTGCTTTCTCCACCGTTTCGACGAAGTCGAGCAGGCTGATCGGCTGGCCGCCGCCGATGTTGACGATGCGGAACGGCGCCTGATGCGAGAGCGTCTCGACCTTCTCCGATGCTACGCGATTGCTCTCGGCGGGAACGACGGCCGAGAGACGCACAACGGCCTCCACGAGATCGTCGATATAGGTGAAGTCCCGGCTCATCTTGCCTTCGCCGTAGATCTCGATCGGTTGGCCCTCCAGCATGTTCTTGACGAACTTGAAGAGCGCCATGTCCGGCCGGCCCCAGGGGCCGTAGACGGTGAAGAAGCGGAAGGCCGTGGTCGGGATCTTGTGGAGATGAGCGTAGCTGTGCGCCATCAGCTCCATAGACTTCTTGGTCGCGGCGTAGAAGGTGAGCGGCTCGTCGGCGCGGTCGGTCTCGTGGAAGGGAACGGTCGGATTGGCGCCGTAGATCGAGGAGGTCGAGGCCAGCATCAGGTGGGAGACGCCGGTGTTCTTGGCGATCTCCAGGATGTTCCAGGAGCCGATCAGGTTGGAGTTCAAGTAAGCTTGCGGGTTCTCGTTGCTGTAGCGCACCCCGGCCTGGGCGGCGAGATGGATCATCACGTCGGGCTTGGCGACTGCTACCGCCTGTTCGAGTGCGGCGCGATCCTCCAGCATCGCCGTCACCGGCTTGAAGGCCGGGAACTGGGCAAGCGCGGCATTGCGCATATGCTTGAGCTTGATGTTGTAATAATGCGTCATGCCATCGAAGCCGGTGACCTCGTGGCCGTCCTGTAGCAGCCGGCGCGCGAGATGGAAGCCGATGAAACCGGCCGTTCCGGTGATGAAATACCGCATGCTCATGCCCTGCTTTTGGTTATGCCTTGCTCTTCTTGCCGACCGCGAAGTAGCTGAAGCCGTGTCTGGTGACTTCGGCGATCGGATAGATGTTGCGCAGATCGACCAGCACCGGCGTCTTGACCAAGGTCTTCAGCCGCTTGAAGTCGAGCGCGCGGAACTCTTCCCATTCGGTGACCAGCACCAGCGCATCGGCGCCCTCGGCGATCTCATAGGGATCCTTGCCGTAGACGACCGGGCCGAGCAAGTCTTTCGCCGCGTCCATCCCCTCGGGATCGTAGACGTGGACCGCCGCGCCGCCGTCGAGCAGCGCCTGGATGATGGTGATCGAGGGCGCGTCGCGCATGTCGTCGGTGTTCGGCTTGAAGGTCAGGCCGAGGATGGCGATCTTCTTGCCGCGCACGTTACCGTCGCAGGCGGCGACCACCTTTCGGCCCATGGCGCGTTTGCGGTTGTCGTTGATGGCGACGGTGGTCTCGATCAGCCGCATCGGGCTGTCATGATCCTGCGCGGTCTTGACCAGCGCCAGCGTGTCCTTCGGGAAGCACGAGCCGCCGTAGCCTGGGCCGGCATGCAGGAACTTGTCGCCGATGCGCTTGTCCATGCCGATGCCCTTGGCGACCTTCTGCACGTCGGCGCCGATCTGTTCACAGAGATCGGCGATCTCGTTGATGAAGGTGATCTTCATGGCGAGGAACGCGTTGGCCGCGTACTTGATCAGCTCGGAGGTGCGGCGCTCGCAGAAATAGAGCGGGGCTTCGTTGAGATAGAGCGGGCGGTAGACTTCGCGCATGACCTCGATGGCGCGCGGCTCCTCGGTGCCGAGCACGATGCGGTCGGGGCGCTTGAAGTCGGTGATGGCGGCACCTTCGCGCAGGAATTCCGGGTTGGACACGACTTCGATGTCCTTGTCGGGAAACTCTTCGCGGAAGATGCGCTCGAGTTCGTCGCCGGTGCCGACGGGAACCGTCGACTTGGTCACGACGACGGTGAAGCCTTCGACGGATGCGGCGATTTCACGCGCGGCGGCATAGACGTAGCTGAGGTCGGCGTGGCCATCACCACGGCGCGAGGGCGTGCCGACCGCGATGAAGACGACGTCGGCAGCGGCGACGGGGGCTGCGAGATCCTTGGAGAAATCCAGACGTCCGGCGCTACGGTTCTGCGCGATGATGGTATCGAGGCCGGGTTCGAAGATCGGCACTTCGCCTGCTTCTAGCGCATCGATCTTGGCCGCCGACTTGTCGACACAGGTGATATGATGGCCGAAATCCGCGAGGCAGGCCCCCGAGACAAGGCCGACATAGCCCGAGCCGATCATCACAATACGCATGGAAATTTCCTCAAACACCGATCACAGCCCTGCCTGATGGCAAGGCCATGATGGTGTTACAGAGGTAATTTTATAAGTTCAAGACAACCACGAGCTCAGTTGCGGCCGAACTCGTCGACGATGCGGATGATGTCGTCTTCGCCGAGATAGGAGCCGGTCTGGACTTCGATTAGCTCGAGCAGGATCTTGCCCGGATTGGCCAGGCGATGGACTTCGCCAAGGGGTATGTAGACCGATTCGTTTTCGCGCAGCATCTGCACGTTCTCGCCGATCGTGACCTCAGCCGTGCCCTTGACGACGATCCAGTGCTCGGAGCGATGGTGATGCTTCTGCAGCGACAGCTTCTTGCCTGGGGTGACGAAGATGCGCTTCACCTGGAAGCGGTCGCCGTTGAAGATCGAGGTGTAACCGCCCCAGGGACGGTAGGAGGTCGGGTGCGTCTCGGTAAGCTTTGATGTCGCCGGCTTGGAGGCCAGCATCTTGACGATCGCGCCGACGTCCTGGCTGTCCTTGAGGTGGCCGACATAGACGGCATCTTCGCTGGCGATGACGGCGACGTCGTCCATGCCGTTGACCGCGAGATGCACGCCGTGGGTCATGACCAGCGAGTTGCGGGTATTGACGACAGTGGTGTTTTCGGCGGCGACATTGCCCTTTTCGTCAGGATTGCCGCTCTTCCAGATCGCGTCCCAGCTGCCGAGATCCGACCATTGGAAGGGAGAGGGAACGACGGCTGCGTTCTTGGTCTTCTCCATGACCGCGTAGTCGATCGAGATATCCGGGCTTTGAGCGAATGCCGCCTTGTCGAGGCGGATGAAGTCGAGATCCTTGACGCCTCGAGCGATGGCTTCGCCTGCGGCCTTGAGGACATCGGGGGCAAACGTGGTCATCTCGCTCAGCAGCTTGGCGACCGGGAACATGAACATGCCGGAGTTCCAGTAGAAGCCGCCGGATGCCAGCATCTCCTCGGCTTTTTCAAGCGGCGGCTTCTCGATGAAGCGTTTGACTGACAGCGCGCCGCTCGGCAGCGCCTCGCCGCCTTCGATATAGCCATAGCCGGTTGCGGGCTCCGTCGGCTTTATGCCGAAGGTGACGAGCTTGCCCGCGGATGCGGCGGCGATCGCTGCGCGTACCGCGTCGAAGTAGACCTGGTCGGCGTCGATCTCATGGTCGGAGGCGAGCACATGCATGATGGCGCTCTCGCCGAAGCGTTCACGCACCAGCGCGCCGGCTGCGGCAACGGCGGCGGCGGTGTTGCGCGCCATCGGCTCCAGAAGGATGCTTGACAGCGAGATATCGAGTTCGCGGGCCTGCTCGGCGACGAGGAAGCGGAACTCCTCGTTGGTGATGACGATCGCCGGCTCATAGAGCGCCTTGTCCGAGACCCGCAGCAATGTGTCCTGGAACAGCGTCGTGTCGCCGATGAAGCGGATGAACTGCTTGGGGGCGGCGGCGCGCGACAGCGGCCACAGACGCGTGCCCTTGCCGCCTGCCATGATTACCGGAACGATCTTCTGCGTCATCTGGATGTGTCCTCGAATGGTCTTTAATCGTTGATCAGTTTGCGCTTGCCCAGGCGCGGATGCGCCCGAGACCGGCTGCAAGAAGGTCGGTGACAGCGCTCTCCGTCTCCGCTTCCACGTAGCAGCGCATTTCCGGCGCATTGCCAGAGGGACGGAAGTGGATGATGCGCTTGTCGGCAAGCGTCACGCGCAGGCCGTCGATGTCGCTGGTGCGTTCGACTTGGCCGATCGACCGCAGGAAGTCGGAGAGATTGGCGGGGCTTGCACGCAGATGCGCCATCAGCTTGGAGCTGGTCTCGACCGGGAAGTTCTCAAGCCGGTCGGCGGCGGCGAAGGGGAGGCCGTAGCCCGATGCGATGACCGACAAGGGGCGCTTGTTTGCGGCTGCCTGCGCCAGCGTCGCCAGAACAGGCAGGAAGCAATCGCGGGTCGGCAAGGCCAGCAGCGTGGTGCCGTTGAGCTCGAAGTCGCTTGCCACCAGCGTGCCGCCATTGGCCTCGAAGCCGACGACGCCGGTCTTGCCCGACGTAATCACCTCCTGCATGCCTGAGATCACGAAGGGCGATCCGACGCGGGTGCGGATGACGCTGAACGATCCTGAAGCTTCGATGCCGGAGTTGGAGGTCACCGGTGTCACCACGGCATCGGCGCCGAGGAAGTTGGCGGCGATCAGGCCGAGAAGGTCGCCGCGCAGCGGCGTACCGGTTTCATCGGTGACCAGCGGCCGGTCGCCATCGCCATCGGCAGACACGATGGCGTCGAGGCCATGGTCGGTTGCTGCCTGCTTCAGCAGTGCAATGGTCTCTTCCGAGACGGCTTCGGTGTCGACAGGAATGAAGTGTTCGGAGCGCGCGAAGGCCGTGACTTGAGCGCCGAAGTGTTCGAGCAGGTCGACCATGAGATCGCGGGCGACGGTGCTGTGCTGGTAGACGCCGACCTTCAGGCCGGCAAGCGTATTGGCGGGCAACAGGCTGGCGTTGCGCTCCGTGAAGAGAGCGAGACACTCGGCCGACCGATCCTCGGCTTGCCGGTTGCTCAGCGGCCATTCGAAGCCGGTGCGGTCGAGATCGGCGGCGGCGGCGGTGATCGCAGCCTCGTCGGCCTTGTCGATCTCGCCATCCGGCCGATAGAACTTGATGCCGTTGCGATCGGCGGGGATGTGGGAGCCGGTGATCATCAGCGAGGCGGCGCCGAGATGCAGGCCGTAAAGCGCCAGCGCCGGCGTCGGCACGGTGCCGCAATCGATCATCGCAAAGCCGAGTTTGCCGAGCGCCTTGATGCAGTCGGCTGATATCTCGGGGCTGGAATCGCGAAAGTCACGTCCAATAAGGATCGGGTCTCCCGCCTTCGCCCGGCCGCTTTCGAGGAGATAGCGCCCGAACGCCGTCGCATAGAGCGCCGAAGCCCGGCCTTTCAAATCCTCGGAAAGGCCGCGAAGCCCGCTTGTCCCAAATTTCATTATGAATAAGCCCTCGGCAACGCTTGAATTCGACCGTGTTTTGAAAGCAGACTACTCAAAGTTCGTAAACTTTGATGGCCGGCGACCGGTAAAATGTCCGCCAAATCCCTTTTCGACGCAAGTTAGTCGCTCGTTTTTGGCGAGCCGGTGGAGGCAATTGCATGAATGAACAGACCATCGCACTCGAAGACAGCTGGAAGAGCGCCTTGTCCACCGAGTTCGAACAGCCCTACATGCAAAGCCTGAAAAACTTCCTTATCGAGCGAAAGCAGATGGGGAAACGGATTTTTCCCAAGGGATCGGAATATTTCAGGGCTCTTGATCTGACACCGCTCGACGATGTGAAGGTCGTGATCCTCGGGCAGGACCCCTATCACGGCGCGGGCCAGGCGCATGGCCTGTGCTTCAGCGTGCAGCCGGGCATCAGAATTCCGCCGTCGCTGGTCAATATCTACAAGGAGTTGCAGGCCGATCTCGGTATCGTTCCGGCGCGCCATGGCTTTCTCGAACATTGGGCGCGGCAGGGCGTTCTGCTCTTGAACAGCGTGCTGACGGTCGAGGAGGCGCAGGCCGCGTCGCATCAGGGCAAGGGGTGGGAGACCTTCACCGACGCCGTCATTCGCAAGGTCAACGACGAATGCGATGCGGTGGTCTTCATATTGTGGGGCGCCTATGCGCAGCGCAAAGCCGCGTTCGTCGATACATCCAGACATCTCGTTCTCAAATCGCCGCATCCATCGCCGCTTTCGGCGCATAACGGCTTCTTCGGCTGCCATCACTTCTCCAAGGCCAACGCCTTTCTCGAGAAACACGGCCGCTCGCCTATCGACTGGCAGCTTCCCGAGAATCCTGCCGATGAATAGCTTGAGATGAACGACATCCCCTTGTCGTTCACTAAAAGTAGACAATGCGTTCCGGTCGCTGGGACTATTCCAACGGCCGGATAAGGATCATCTATGACCCATCGAACAGCCCGCCAGGCGGGCCAGAAAGGGGTCTCAAATGCTCGACCAGATCAAGGGTCTTCACCACGTTACGTCGATGGCTGCGAACGCCCAGACGAACAATCAATTCTTCACCAACGCGCTCGGCCTGCGCCGCGTCAAGAAGACCGTCAATTTCGACGCTCCCGACGTCTATCACCTCTATTATGGCGACGAGAACGGCGCGCCGGGCACGATCATGACCTACTTCCCGTTCCCGAAGATGGCGCAGGGCCGTCCGGGCACCGGCGAAGTCGGAACGACGGTCTATTCCATTCCCGAGGGCTCGATCGGCTTCTGGAGCGATCGCCTCGCCAAGCTGAATGTGACGGGTCTGAAGACCGAGGAGACATTCGGCGAGAAGCGGCTGAACTTTGCCGGTCCCGATGGTGACGGCTTCGCGCTGGTCGAGGTCAAGGATGACACCCGTCTGCCCTGGACGCATGGCGGCGTTGATCAGGATCATGCGATCCGCGGCTTCCATTCGGTTGCCATGCGGCTGCGCGACGACGGCGCGACATCGGAACTCTTACAGTTCATGGGCTATCAGGTCCAGGACGAACGCGATGGCGTCAAGCGCCTGACCATTCCCGGCGGCAACGGCGCGCATCTGATCGATCTTGAGACGATGCCGAACATCTCGCGGGCGCTTCCGGGTGCGGGCTCGGTGCATCACGTCGCCTTTGCCGTCGAAAACCGCGCGAAGCAGCTGGAGGTCCGCAAAGCCCTGATGGACACCGGATATCAGGTGACGCCGGTTATCGACCGCGATTACTTCTGGGCGATCTATTTCCGCACGCCAGGCGGCGTGCTGTTTGAAATCGCCACCAACGAACCGGGCTTCGACCGGGACGAGGATACAGCGCATCTCGGCGAAGCGCTGAAGCTGCCGACGCAGCACGAGCATCTGCGCGCGCTGCTCGAACAGCACCTCGAACCGCTGGAAGCATAAGCTAAGGATATCGATATGACCGATCATGGATATGTGCACCGGCTGCATGCCGGTGCTGCGGGCAAGCCTATTCTCTTTACACTGCATGGGACGGGCGGAGACGAGAACCAGTTCTTCGACTTCGTGCGGCAACTCCTGCCCGAGGCAACCATCGTCTCGCCGCGTGGCGATGTCTCGGAATACGGCGCCGCGCGCTTCTTCAAGCGCACCGGCGAGGGTGTTTACGACATGGCCGATCTGGCGCGGGCGACCGACAAGATGGCTGGTTACGTCAGCGAGCTCGCAAGGGAGCACCAGGCGTCAGCCATCCTCGGGCTTGGCTTTTCGAACGGCGCCAACATTCTCGCCAACGTGCTGATCGAGAAGGGGGTGTTCGATGCGTCGGCGCTGATGCATCCGCTCATTCCCTTCCAGCCGAAGGCCAACGCAGGTCTGGCGGGACGCAAGGTGCTGATCACCGCCGGCGAGCGCGATCCGATCAGCCCCGTGCCGGTTACCAAGGCGCTGGCCGATTACTATGAGCGCCAGAAGGCTGATGTGACGACCGTGTGGCATCCCGGCGGACACGAGATCCGGCCGAACGAGGTCGATGCGATCAAGGCGCTCTTTGAGCCATATAGATAGGACAAATCATCGGGCAGGCCTTTCGGGGTCTGCCCGATGGCTTCCTGCGCGCTACCACTTTGATCTAGGGTCATGCCTTCAATCTTCTGTGGTAATTTTTCATCATTGATACTGGAGCGGGTATAGGATCTCATTTTCCGAGGAATGCATTCGTATGAGCGATATTGCCGACCTCAGGATGATCTTGGGCCTTCTCCGTCGCCAGATATGGGTGGTCTTGGCCACCGCGGCAGCCATTCTCTCGCTCACCGCTATCATCCTGACGGTGTTGACGCCGCGATATACCGCGCAGGCGCTTGTGGTCGTCGACACCAGCGCCAAGAACCTGTTGGCGCCGGATAGTGCTGCAATCGCCAATGCTTCCGATAATGCGCGCGTCGAAGGAGAGGTGCGGATCGCGCAGTCCGATGCGGTGCTCCTCGACGTCGTGCGCGAGGGGAAGCTGGTTGATGACCCGGAATTCGCATCCCGATCCGGCTACCTTACGGCCATCTTGGCTCGCTTCGGCGGTGCATCCTCTCACACTACCGATGACGCCGAGCGCAAGACGCTGGCCTCGTTCAAGGAGGCGGTCCGGGTCCGTCGTGAGGGGCTGACCTATCTCATTACCGTTGGTGTTACATCCGAGGATGCCGGGAAGGCCGCGCTTCTCGCAAATCGGGTGGCTTCGGTCTACATCAGGCATCAGGTCGATGCCAAGGTGGCGGGCACGATCGCGGCCCGCAACAGCCTGCAAGCACGGGTGAGCGCCGCCAAGGACAGCCTTGCGAGCAACGAAGGGCGGTTGGATGGCTTCCTTGCCTCCAATGCCGGCATGCGCGACGCCTTCACGAACGCCAATATCGGCCTGCGCGTCGCCGATGCGCAACTCAATCGGGCGGCCGCGTCACCTACGAGCACGCCGCAGCTGCCCACACCGTCCGAGACGTTGACGCAGTTCTACAGCCTGCAGCAATCGGCTGAGATTGCGCGGGCGCAATATCAGAACCTCCTCACGCGACTGCAGGATTTCGAGGCGCAGGCCAGCCTGCAACTGGCTGACAGTCGGGTGATCTCCGAGGCGTTGCCACCGATCGAGCCATCGTATCCGAGGGTTGCTGCGATCCTTGCCGTCATGAGCCTCGTCGCGCTTGGTTTCGGCATCGGGGCGGGTTTCCTGCGGGAGTTCTTCGTTGGCGGATTTACCGGGGAGGACCAGGTCGAGGCGGTGCTGAACATCCAGTTGGCATCGGTGGTGCCGCACGAGGAGGGTGGCGAACTGGAGCGGCCGCATGGGCGCGGGCTCTCCGACCGGATCATGACGGCGCCGCTCTCGGTCTTTTCAGAATCGATCCGGCGTATCCGGGTGTCGGTCGAGCAGGCGCTTCTCAACCGGCATCCCGTGATGGAGGATGCCCGCGAGGAAGGCATCGTGATCATGGTGTCCTCCAGCCTTCCGGGCGAGGGGAAATCGACGCTCGCCACCGCGCTGGCTCGGACCTATGCGCTTGCCGGAAAGCGCACGCTCCTCATCGACTGCGACCTCAGGAAGCCCAGCATTCACCGCCATGTCGATCGCGAGCCGACGCCCGCTTTCGTCAATCTGCTGCGCGGCGAGGCCGATCCTGGGTTCGCCAGTATGGTGGATGTCGACCACGCCACGAACCTCTCCGTCATACTGGGCGCGCGGCCGGCGGAGTTTGCCACCGACGAGCTGCTGATGAGCGCGCGGGTGCGGGCGCTTCTCGCTCGGGCGCGGTTGCATTTCGATTACGTCGTCATCGACACGCCGCCAGTCGAGGCGGCGGTGGATGCGCTTTATCTGGCCCGGCTCTGCGATGTCGCGCTTTTCGTGGTGCGCTGGGCGCGGACGCCGCAGAACGTCGCGCGAAAGGCTGTGGCGGCGCTGAAGGGGAATGTCGGCGGCGGCACGCCCGTGATCGCGGTGCTGAACGGGCAGGACCAGCGCCGCTGGTTCAGCTTCAAGGCCAAGCCGCTGTGGCGCACTGCCTATGCTGGGTAGTCTCAGCAGTGTCCGTTGACCCGTTGGCCTACCTCTTTAGGTGCAATCCAGGCGTTTAACGGTGACGGCGTCTTGACATGCTGGTTGCGTTACTAAAGGTTTAATCCATTCATAAATGCAACCTTATTCACGTCATGGCTGCGCCCCGATTTTTCTCCGTGGCGCTTGATTGCAGGCATTTGAAATAGCGATTTCACTCATTCGTTGAAGAGCGACGCATGGTCCATGCAAGGCGCATTCTCGTCCACGATTATTCCGGTCATCCGTTTCAGGTGCAGCTTGCGCGCGCGCTGGCGCGGCGAGGGCATGAGGTTCTGCACGTCTATTCCGAAAGCTTCCAGACGCCGAAGGGTGACCTTGCCGCGCGGCCGGATGATCCGTCCGGGTTTCGTATTGCCGGCCTTTCATTGTCCGAGCCGTTCCAGAAATCGAGCCTCCTGAAGCGGAGGGCGCAAGAGATCGAGTTCGGGCGGATGGTGGCCGGTGAGATCAGGCGGTTTCGGCCTGACATCGTGCTTTCCGCCAATGCGCCGCTCGACACGCAGGCCGTCATTCACAAGGCCGCGCGCGTCTGCGGAGCGCGGTTCGTGTTCTGGCTGCAGGATATCTACAGCGAGGCCATCGGCCGCTTCCTGCCCGCTGCGTTTCCGCTGATCGGGAATGCGGTGGCGCGACGGTATCAGCGGCTCGAATTCGGTCTGCTGAGGGCAAGCGATCATGTCGTCGCGATCACCGACGATTTCGTTCCACATCTCCGGCAGAACGGCATCGCGCCGGGTCGGCTCTCCGTCATCGAAAACTGGGCGCCGCTGGATGAGATGCGATCGGTCGGACCGAAACAGTCCGAGAACGGCAGAGGCGATGGCCAGATCGAGGCGGTCTATGCCGGCACGCTCGGCTACAAGCACAATCCCGATCTGCTGCTGCAGGCGGCGAAAGCGCTGCCTGTTACGATCGACGTTCATTCCGAGGGCGCGATTGCCGAAAGCCTGGCGCGCAAGGCGGCGGCGGAAGGTGTCCGCAATCTGCGCGTAAAGCCGTGGGTGCCGTTTGCCGATCTGCCCGATGTGCTCGGGTCAGCCGATATCCTGATCGCGATGATCGAAGAGGGGGCTGGGGCGTTCTGCGTGCCATCCAAGGTGCTGACCTATTTCGGTTGCGGGCGGCCTGTTTTGGCCTCCGTGCCACGCAACAACCTTGCCCGGCGGCTCATCGAGCGCGCCGGTGCCGGTCTTGCGTCGGATCCTGGTGATGCGGCGGCGTTCATCGACAATCTGCGTGCGCTTGCCGGCGATGCCGCGCTGCGCCTCCGGTTTGGGGCAAACGGCCTTGCCTATGCCCGCGCCAATTTCGCGATCGAGCCGATCACCGACCGTTTCGAGGCGATTTTCGCTGGTCTCTATCAGATGGAGAAACAGGCAATCTAGCGCTGGGGGCGTTGCATGCTGGAGAAGACTGCACTTGTCTGCGGCGCCGGAGGGTTTATCGGCAGCCACCTCGTCCGCCGACTGAAGCGCGACGGCTTTTGGGTTCGCGGCGTCGATCTCAAACTGCCTGATTATGAGGAAAGCGTGGCCGACGAATTCATCGTTGGAGATCTGAGGCTGATCGACGTCTGCGAACGGGTGATCGACCGCGATTTCCACGAGATGTACCAGCTGGCGGCCGATATGGGTGGTGCCGGCTATATTTTCACCGGCCAGCACGACGCCGACATCATTCACAATTCGGCAACGATCAATCTCAACGTCGCCGATCTGTGCCGCCGGCGCGGCGTTGGCCGCGTATTCTTCTCGTCGTCGGCCTGCGTCTATCCCGCGGTCAACCAGGCTGATCCAGACAACCCGAACTGCGAGGAAACGTCCGCCTATCCCGCAGCACCGGACAGCGAGTACGGTTGGGAAAAGCTGATCTCGGAGCGGCTCTATCAGTCCTATGCCCGCAACTACGGCATGACCTGCCGCATCGCCCGCTACCACAACATCTTCGGCCCATCGGGAACCTGGGACGGCGGCAGGGAAAAGGCGCCGGCGGCGATCTGCCGGAAGGTGGCGCAGGCGGATCATGGCGGTGAGATCGAGATTTGGGGCGATGGCCTGCAGACCCGCTCCTTCCTCTACATCGACGAATGCATCGAGGGCACGATCCGGCTGATGCACTCGGATTTTGCCGGGCCGGTCAATATCGGCTCCGAGGAAATGGTGAGCATCAACCGCCTCGTCGACATGGTGTGCGAGATCGCCGGCAAGCGGCTGCACAAGCGGCATGTCGCTGGCCCCATGGGCGTTCGCGGCCGCAGATCGGACAACAGGTTGATTGCAGAGACCCTCCACTGGCGGCCGACGCAGAGCCTGATGGACGGCCTGGAGAAGACCTATGCGTGGATCGAAAACCAGCTTCTACGGAGCGCTGCGTGAGAAGCGGCTTTCCCCAGTGTGATAGGCTCTCCGCCATGGGCGGGAGGCCACGCGGCTCGACCAACGCGGCGCTGTTGATCGTGAGCTTCGCAGTCGGGCAGGGCTCGATATTCCTGGCGCAGACATGGTTGATCCATCGCGGCGCGCTCGATCTCCTGGCGGCGTTCGCGACGCATTTCTCCTTTGCGATCCTGGCATTGATGGTTGTCGACTTCGGCGCGCCCGTGGTCGTCGCGAGGCGGATTTCGCTGGCGGGGGACGGTGAGGTCCTGGATGTGACACGGCGCTGCTACTGGCAGGCCTCGGCTGTTCGGCTCGGTGTTGCGTTCGCTGTGTCGTTGGCTGGCCTTGGCTATGCATGGTTCGGCGGAGACGGGTTTTCACGGGGCTATGTCCCGGCGGCCATTCCGGCGCTGTTGATCTCGGCATTCAACGCGGCGGGCATCTTCGATGGGCTGGGGCTTAGCGGCATCAGCGGGTTGACCGGGATGCTCGCCTATATCGCGTCCGCCATCGCGCTGGTCGCGGCGGGTGCACAATCAGCCTCGGCCGATGCGGGCATGATCCTCGGGGTGGCGCTGTCGCTTGGTTACGCCTTCGCGGTCGTTGCGCAACTGGCTGTGCTTTGGCGGCTGGGCTGCCAGATGCGTGTGGTGACGTTCACCGTCGCAGATTGCGGCGCGACTGCCCGTGAGGGCCTGAGCGTGCTCCTTGCGATACTGCCCGGGCAGCTGTCGTTCCGCTTTCAGATCGTGGTCTGCGCGGCGGTGCTGGGGCAGGCGGGGGTGGGATTGTTCGTCTATGGCAGGCAGATCGCGGCGGCCGCCTCGCAGGTCCTGGAGTTCGTGCGGCGCGCGCATTTTCCCGATATGGTCCGTGCCCTTCGGTTGGGTGATACCACGTTGAGGGCGGGCTTCGAGGCGCAGCGGTTGGCGACGTTGCTTGCGATCGCGTTGACGCTTGGTTTGATGCTGGTTGGTAGCTCCTGCTTCTTGCTGATGAGCGGCGCCTTTGCGCAATCGGGTCTGGTGGCCGCGCTCTTTTCTGTCGGGGTGCTGACCGGCGCGCTGTCGCAGACGCTGGGGCAGGCGGCGCAGGGGCTTGGCCGCTTTCGGGTCGTGGCTGTCGCCGCCGTGCTGGCCATGCTGGTCGGTTTTGGAGCGAGCGCCGGTCTGGGGGCACTGCTTGGGCTTCTCGGACTGGCGATGGCGGAAGTGGTGACGCATGTGGTCGGGGCGCTGGTGATATGGGCCTCGGTGTTCTGGCGAGTGGACGGGCGGAAGATCGTGCGGGTCGGCGCATGATCAGGCTCTGGACCGTTACGGCGCTTTATCTCGCCAATCTGCCGTTCGCCGATAGCCTCTTCGTCGTTCTGCTGACGCTGCCGATGTTCCTCATGGTTTTGGTCGGGCTGTATCGCATTCGGTCGCGCCGGTTCCAGGTCGGCGATGTCTTCTGGTTCTGCCTCTTCGTCTACTTCGTGATCTCGCCCCTGCAGCGCATGCATGGGGACCGGATCGGCGGCGCGACCGCGATCACTGCCTATGCCTATGAACCGCAGGAGTTCATTGCAGCGATGCTGATCGTCGTCCTGTTTTGTCTGCCGTTCCTGTTTGTCTCGATGGAGCGAGACCAGCCACCCGCCGAAGCGGGTGGTTCGATATTTCCGATGCCGGTTCTGCTGGCCTTGAACAGTCTCGCCTTTGCATCCTTCGTCGCATCCGAGGGCGGAATGGAGCGGCTGTTGTCGTCGCGGCTGGAGCAGGATCCGGCGCAGGCCTTCATCGGCAGCCTGTTCTTTCTTGGCCTGCAGTCCGTGACGGCTTGCCTTGTCGCGGTGCGGTTTCATGCTGCCCGATCGCGACTAATTTCTTTCGTGCCGCTGCTTTTCGTCATCGCCTTGCTGGCGGTCGCGCGAAATCCGTTCAACGCGCCGCGCTTCATGCTGCTGGCGGTCTGGGGTCCGGTCATGCTGGCGCTTTGCGGCGGCCGGGTTGCGGCTGCATGGTTTTATGTCGCTGGCCTGTTGGCGTTGACGATCCTGTTTCCGATCCTGAACATAACCACGCGGCTTGGACTTGATGGCGTGGGCGATCTCTCCGAGATATCCGTCTTCGGCAATTTCTTCGATATTCCCTCGGTCGACGTTTTCGACATGGCGGTGCATGCGGTGCGGTTCATGTCGGCGCATGATCAGATGTGGGGAGAGAAGCTCGTCGCCATCCTGTTGTTCTTCGTGCCGCGCGCGGTCTGGGCCGGAAAGCCTGTGGTGGGCGGGCTCGATGTCGGCAACGAGCTGTTCGCGGCGGGCATGTACGGGACGCCGAACCTGTCCTTCCTCGCCGGCTGCGATCTCTACATGGATTTCGGCTTCGCCGGCGTCGCGCTGGGCGGGGCTGTCACCGCCATGCTGCTGCGGTCGGTGCTGATGGCGAAATGGGGCGTGGTCGGCGGCGTCAGCGTGTTGCGTATTCTCATCGCCTCGTCGATGCCGATCCTTTTGCGAGGTCCCGTCGGCGCCGTGCTGCCGTTGTTCGTTTGCCAGATCGCGGTTGTTTTGGCGTTGTCGTGGCCGGTCCGGGACCAAGTCTATCCGGCGCCGTTCTATCGCGAGCGGTTGCGATGATGACGGAAGGCGGGTCAGAGAATTTCGGCATACTCGACGCCTCGACGTCCGGATCGCGTGAGGGCGGGCCGAGTTTTAGCGTTAGGCACCGCGCGCTACGGCTCGCCTGGGGGATCGCCTGGGCGCTGCTGGCGGCGTGGACGCCGGCGCCGTTGCATTGGTGGCGAACGTTTCTGTTGCGGCTGTTTGGGGCGCGGTTGGCGCGCAATGTGCGGGTGCATGGAGCGGCGCGGATCTGGTATCCGCCGCATCTGATTATGGAGGAGAACACGCTGGTCGGTCGCGGGGCGATCATCTACTGCGTTGCGCCTGTTCGCCTCGGGCGTGGCGTGGTGATCTCGCAGGGCGCGCATCTGTGTACCGGCTCGCATGATATCGATGATGCGTCGTTCCAGCTTACGGCTCGGCCAATTACCATTGGCGCGGAGGCCTGGGTCGCCGCCGAGGCCTTTGTCGGTCCCGGCGTTTTTATCGGGGAGGGGGCGGTTCTTGGCGCGCGGGGCGTTGCCTTCAGCGATCTTGCCGCATGGACCGTTTATGCCGGCAATCCGGCGCGGCCGATCCGGGCTCGAGTTACCAGCCCATAGCCGCGCGCGCGTCACCAGCCCATAGCCGTGGTCGCCGATACCCAGGCTGCGGCGGCGATCGCATAGCCCTGGTCGTTCAGATGCAGCGCATCGGAGCGTAAGGACCTTGGAATTAGGCCGGCGGCGACGTCCTGTTGGTCCTCGGTCGTCTGATTGGCGGCGGCGGCGAGCGCGGCGTGCAGATCGACGAAGCGTGTCGTGTGCATGTTGGCCAGTGTGGCGTTTAGGGCGGCGATCGTCTGGCGGGTTTCGGGGGTGTCGGCGGCGGAAGGCAGGATCGAGCCGATCAGGTAGCGGCCGCCGGGCACATGGGCGGCCATGGCCGCGATGTCGGAGAGAACGGCTTCTGGTGTGACCGCATTGTTGCGGCCGGCCCACAGCCATTGGATCTGGCCGGTGGTCACATCGCTGGGGTGGAAGGGCGTGGCGTATGCGACGGCCACGGTATCGCCCGCATGGCTACGCGTGAACAGGTAGCGCGTGCCGCTATCGGTCGTCAGCGTGCCCTCCACGCCGGGCAGCGTGCCGCTGAGGCCGATGGCGCCATTGGCGCCGTGCAGCGCCTCTACCGATCGATAGAGGACCTCAACTTGAGGGGTCTCGTCGCCCCATTCGATGACGATGTTGTCGAGCGACCAGCGGAGAAGGCTGCCGCTGCTGAGGAAGGCGATTGCCCCGCAGGATGGGTTTGCGCTGGCGAGATTGCCGGCTGAGAAGATCAGTTCGTAATGGCCGCTGGCCGAGATCGCCGATGTGGGGTCGCCGCCCGATGTCGTCGTCGCCCAGCTGCCGCCCGGTGCGGCGAGCCCGCCGACATGGATCTGGCCGCTGCCGTCGATGATCTCGATGTCGAAGGCGATGTGGATGAGCTTGCCGCCTGGGATTTCGGCAACGTTGAGTTCGCAGCCGCGCAGCACGCCGGCGTCGTCGTTTTCGACGATCAGCCTGCCGTCGCGCGTCGAGACCGGTGCTGCGCGACCGTCCTGGATTCGCGGCAGCCAGCCCTCGTTGTTCTGATCGAAACGATAGAGCCGCGAGAACTCCGGGTGATAGGCGGGGATTTCGCCATCGCCGGGTGTCAGTTGCAGCGTTGTTGCGGCCGCGCCTTGTTCGAGCTGGCCGGGGAAGATGCGCAGGGTGATGTCGATCGCGCTGCCAGGGATGATATCGAGCAGATGCGTGGAGCGGATGAAGCCATGGGTGTTGGTCGCCGTCGCCGAGACCTGGCTCCGCGTGCCATCCAGGACGAAAGCGGGCGCGGCGATTTCGGCGAGGTAGCCGCCGAGTTCGTCGGCCTCGATCAGCAGCAGGCGCATGCCCGCTACGCCTGACGTGGAGCCTGCGATCATCTGGATCGTGCTCGAGATCGTCCAGGGGCTGCCCGGTTCCGCCGCGTAGTTGGCGGCAATAGTGCCGTAGATCTGCCGGCCGATGTCGGTGAAGCCGGCTGTCGCCGTCCCGTGGATCCTGACATCGCCATAGGGCAGGCCGTTTTCGTCGGTGCCCTTGTTGATGAATTCATGCGTGAGCCCGCTGACGATACCGGTCTCGAACCGGTCCATCCAGTCGCGCGTATGCGGATAGAGGTTCCTGATATCGCCGACGGCGACCGCAAGCAGCAGCGGCACGCCGCCCTGTCTGGCCGCGATCTCGGTCGAGGTCTGGCCGCCGATGCCGCGATTGATGATCGTCCTCGGCGGATGGAAGAGGCCGGCGGCAATGGACGGGAAGGTATGGTCGCGGGACGATGCGCCGGCGCCCTCGGTCAGGCTGTCGCCGAACGCGATGATCGTGCGGGAGGCAGGGCTTTGCCGGGCGGGGGATTGGGTAGTCGAAAGGCCGATACCGAGAAGCATTGCGGGTCTCCTGTAGGAATTGGGAAAAATATCCTAGTTCAGTCTCGGGAGACGGGGACGAGCTGTTGGCGCAAGTTCTTTTGCGGTCGAGCCGCGCAAAGCGTGGTTACCTTCATGTTGTCTTAAGTAATTATCTTGAGATTACAGTTTCCTTGTTCCATGATGATTCCGGCCGGAAGGTTTTCTGTGTCCGACGTCATGTCGATCGATGCAGATCGCTTCCGTAGAGAACATGTTTCCTGGTCATCGATCGCGTTTTGCGGCCGCTAGACTTGATTTCACAATAGTACGCCGCCTGTGTGCGCTCGCCGTGGGCCTGATTGGGAAGATTGCATGAATTCGGAGTTTGCCGTTCGCCCCATGCGGCCCGGTGAGTTGGAGCTAGTGCTCGAATGGGCGCGCCAGGAGGGGTGGAATCCAGGTCTCGACGATTCGCTTCCATTTCATGACGCGGATCCATCGGGGTTTTTCGTCGGCGCGGTCGGCGAAGTCCCCGTCGGCTCGATATCCGTCGTCAAATATGGCGATGACCTGGCCTTTCTCGGGCTCTACATGGTTCACCCGGAATTTCGCGGCAAGGGTTACGGCAGGGCGATCTGGGATGCCGGCATCGCATCGGCGAATGGCCGCAGCATCGGGCTCGATGGCGTCGTCGCCCAGCAGGAGAATTACCGCAAGGCTGGCTTCGAGGAGGCTTACAAGACGGTTCGCTATGGCGGCGTGATCGGCTCTTTGCCATCGTCGTCTCTGACCGCCACGCCCGTGACCGACAAGCTGGACGGGCTGGTGCGCTATGATGCCAGCGTGTTTTCAGCGCAGCGCCCGGCCTTCGTGACCTCGTGGTGCACCAACCGCAAGCATCGGCGCACGGCCGTCGTGCGCAAGAGCGGCAAGATCCGTGGCTATGGCACGATCCGCCGCTGTTATGACGGATACAAGATCGGGCCGCTGTTTGCCGCCGATGCGGATAGCGCCGCGGCACTGCTTTCCACGCTCGGGCAGGAGGCGAAGGGCGCACGGGTGTTCATCGATATCCCCTCTGACAATCGCGAAGCCGTGGCGCTTGCCGTCGGCATGGGGCTGGAGCCGGTGTTCGAGACATCTCGCATGTATCGCGGCGCCGTTCCCACGGTTCCGCTGAAGAATGTCTTCGGCGTCACCACATTGGAACTGGGCTAGCTAGCCCGCGTCCGACGTCGCAGGGGCCACTCGATTGGGACGGCCCTTTTCGGCGATGGCGATGCCGCCGAGCGTCAAGACCAGTGCCACGATGTGGAACGTCTGCAGCGTTTCGCCGAGTAGCGCGACCGAAAACAGGGTGCCGAAGACGGGCACGAGATTGATGAAGAGCGCTGCGCGGTTGGCGCCGATCCACTCGACGCCCTTGATATAAAAGACCTGCGCCATCAGCGAGGCGAAGATTGCCGTGTAGATGGTGATGAGCCATCCGGTCGCGTCGGGAGCCTGTGCCGCACCCTTCGATGCCTCCCAGGCGAGAAGCGGCAGCGCGCTCAGCATGGCGCCGAGCGCGGGCACGGCCATCAGCGTGCGCCAGTCGAGCGGCGGCTTCCATCGCAGGAAGATGGTGTAGACCGAGTAGGCGGCGACCGCGACCAGCATCAGGCCGTCGCCGGTGTTGAGGCCGAGCTCCAAAAGCGTGGTCAGGCTGCCGTGGGCGGCCGTGAGTGCCACGCCGATCAAGGTCATCGCGAAACCCAGGATCTGGGCCAGAGACACGCCGGTGCGGAAGAATAGGAAGTTGAGCAGGAATATCAGCATCGGGATGCCTGCCTGCTCGATTGCGACATTGATGGCGGTCGTATATTTTACCGCGGAATAGAGCATGGCATTGAAGAGCGTGTAGCCGACGATGCCGTAGAAGAAGAGCAGAGGGAGGTTTTTGCGCACGACCGGCCAGTCGCGCTTCAGCTGCGGCACGGATATGGCGGCAATGATCGCCGTTGCGACGAACCAGCGCAGCGATGTCAGCATCATCGGGCTGACGTGACCGAGCGCCAGTTTTCCAGCAACGGTATTGCCACCCCAGCACATCGCGGCAACGACAAGGCATATGTAGGCGGCAAACTGCACGGCCGATTCTCTCCCGGTCGGCTGCGCGGGCGCAGAACTTCCTCCGACGATGGCGGCAAATAGCCTGCCAATAGCTGATTTGTCACGTAAAAAGCCAATTCAGACGGCAATACAGGGTCGCTTTCCCAAAAACAAAGCCTTATAGATGCGCGGGTTTGAGCAGGGAGCGGTTAAATCCGCCTTTAACAGGAAGACGTGAATGACGAACGTAGTTGTGGTCGGTTCGCAATGGGGTGACGAAGGCAAGGGCAAGATTGTCGACTGGCTTTCGGAACGTGCCGATGTGATCGTGCGCTATCAGGGCGGACACAATGCGGGCCATACGCTGGTCATCGATGGTGTCAGCTACAAGCTGGCGCTGCTGCCGTCGGGCCTCGTGCGCGGCAAGCTCAGCGTCATCGGCAACGGCGTCGTCGTCGATCCGCATCATTTCGTCGCCGAAGTCGAGAAGCTGCGTGCCCAGGGCGTCAACGTATCGCCCGAGATTCTGCGCATCGCCGACAACGCGCCGCTGATCCTGTCCCTGCATCGCGATCTCGACGGCTTCCGTGAAGATGCTGCCTCCAACAGCGGCACCAAGATCGGCACCACCCGCCGCGGCATCGGCCCCGCCTACGAAGACAAGGTCGGACGCCGCGCGATCCGCGCCATCGACCTCGCCGACAAGGAAGCGCTGCCGGCCAAGATCGACCGTCTTCTGACGCACCACAATGCGCTGCGCCGCGGCCTCGGCCTGCCGGAGATTTCGGTGGAATCGCTGGAGAAGGAACTGAACGACGTGGCCGACCAGGTTCTGCCCTATGTCGACCAGGTCTGGCGTATCCTCGACGACCAGCGCAAGGCCGGCGCCCGCATCCTGTTCGAAGGTGCGCAGGGCGCGCTGCTCGACAACGACCACGGCACCTATCCCTTCGTCACCTCGTCAAACACGGTTGCCGGTCAGGCTGCCGCAGGCTCCGGTCTCGGCCCGACAGCGATCGGTTATGTTCTCGGCATCACCAAGGCCTACACGACCCGCGTCGGTGAAGGTCCGTTCCCGTGCGAGCTGAACGACGATGTCGGCAAGCATCTTTCGACCGTCGGCCGCGAAGTCGGCGTCAATACCGGCCGTCCGCGCCGTTGCGGCTGGTTCGATTCCGTTCTGGTTCGCCAGACGGTGAAGACCTCGGGCATCACGGGCATCGCGCTCACCAAGCTCGACGTTCTCGACGGCCTCGACGAGCTGAAGATCTGCGTCGCCTACAAGCTCGACGGCAAGGAGATCGATTATCTTCCGGCCAGCCAGGCTGCGCAGGCACGCGTCGAGCCTGTCTACATCACGCTCGAGGGCTGGAAGGAATCGACCGTCGGCGCGCGCAGCTGGGCCGATCTTCCTGCCCAGGCGATCAAGTATGTCCGCCAGGTTGAGGAGCTGATCGGCGCCCCCGTCGCTCTCCTGTCTACAAGTCCTGAGCGCGATGACACCATACTTGTGACCGATCCTTTTGAGGATTAAGGTTTTATATGATTATTTGTGTGGTTCGCGCGGCGAACCACACTCTTAGAGAAAGTACGTATGGCGGATTTTATCGCAGTTATCCGGCGGGCGGTTGACGGCCTGACCGACAACACTCCCGATATGCGGGTGAAGGTTTACGAGCGTGCTCGCGGTGCCGTACAGCGGCAGCTCGAGAACATGAAGCCGCGTCCGCCCGAGGCCATGCTGCAGCGCCAGCTGGAAAAGCTCGAAGCCGCCATTCGTGAAGTCGAAGCCGAGCATGCCGATGCGCTGCCGGCCGAGGATCAGGCCGCTGTCGAGCCGGTGACGGAAGCGCCGCCGGAGCCCGAAGCCGCGCCCGAGGTTGCCGCAGTACCCGAGTCAGTCGCCGAACAGGCCGAAGAGGCACCGGAAGCCGAACCAGCTTACGAGCACCCGGCCTACGAGGCGCCCGCGCAGGAGCCCGCTTACGAGGAACCGGCTTACGAAGCGCCCGTCGAGCCCGAGGCTCCGGTTGCTGACGAGCCTGTCGCGCATGAGGAACCGGTTTACGAAGAGCCGGCGCCGGTGCATGCCGCCGAGGTTCACGAAGAGCCCGAAGTTCAGCCCGAGCCGGAAGTCTATCACGAGCCCACGCACTCGCATGGTGAGCCCGTGTTCGAGGAAGCGCCGCATGTGTCCGCCGCCTCCGAGCCGGAGCCGGTTGAGCCTTGGCAGATGCCGGTCGAGGACCAGTATGAGGCCGCGCGCGAGACGCATGGCCATGATTTCGCGGCAGCGCCCGACGTTGAGCCCTATGCCGAGCCTGTCATCGACGACGCGCCGCGGGCGCAGCCGGTCGCGCGCGATTTCGACCTGAGCAACCGTCTCGTCGAGCCGGTTCCTGTTTTCGAGCCGCCGCATCAGTTCGTCGAGCAGACGCAGGACGATCCCATTCATGCCGACGCTGCCGGTCATTTCGATCCGGTTTGGAACGAGCCGGCTGAGGAAGTGCCGGAACCGTCCACGAAGACGGTTGAGCCGACGGATTGGGCGCTCGAAGAGCTGCGCCAGTTCTCCGAGACCTCGCATGCAGCACCTGCCGCCAACGATGCGGCGCGCGCCTTCGACGAGGTGGTTTCGAGCATCGACTACGCTGCGGCGCCGGTGCCGGTGCCGGTGCCGGCTGCACCGGCCAAGATGCCGGCTGCCAATGAGAGCTTCTCTTGGGAAGCCGCTGCCTTCGACGATCTGCCGCCGATCGACAACGACAAGAAGACACCGGCTGCCACATCCTACGAGGATGTCGATCTCTTCTCCGAAATTCACGGTGGGCCGACGCCGAAAAACGAGCCTCTCGCCGGCGACGACTGGCAGGAAGCGACCCGGCTTCGCGGTTACGACAATCGCGGCGTGGTTGCCGAGGATGACGATGGCCTGTCGCTTGGAAACAGCGACGACGACATCGCCTCGAAGTTCCAGGGCAAGAATTTCCGCATGGAGCCGAAGCGCCGCCGTTTCGGCATCGGTTCCATCATCGCGCTTCTGATCGCCTTGGGCGTTGTCGGCGGCGGCGGTTATGCCGCCTATACGCACCAGGCTGCCCTAACCGAAATGGTCAAGGGCCTGGTCAGTGCAGCACCGTCGCAGACCGCGCAGACGCCGCCTGTTGCAGGCACGACAGCGCCTGCGGACCAGACGAGCGATGCCAAGCCGGCTGCTGCTACGCCTGATGCTACGCAGAGCGGTGCGGCTTCCGCCGACGGTTCGGCCGCCGGCAACAAGTTCACGCAGCGGCTGATGGCCGATGGCACCGAGGTCGATAGCGGCCCGGCCGCCGCACCAAGCACGCAGGTCGCCGAAGGCAAGTCCGTCGCCGAGCAGAATGTCGCTTCCGCCGACCCGGTCGCACCGGCTGCCGCAGGCACGACACCGCCGGCCGCCGCTTCCGGCACAGCCACACCTGCTGCCGCAGCGTCCGCGACGCCGCCCGCTGCCGGCCAGACTGCGCCTGCCGGTTCCAGCGAGAAGATGTTCCTCTATGAGGAGCGCATCGGCCAGAGCTCGCCGACGGCGATCCAGGGTTCGATCGTTTGGAGCCTGCACCATGAGGCCGGCGCCGATGGCAAGCAGGAAGCTTCCGTGCAGGGCACGCTGACGGTGCCCGAGCGGAACCTCACGGCGCAGATCAACTTCAAGCGCAATTCCGATCCTTCGCTTCCGGCCAGCCACATCGTCGAGATGGTGTTCTCGCTGCCGGCGAATTTCGAAGGTGGCGCGATCGACAGCGTTCAGCGCATTTCGATGAAGCGGACCGAGCAGGATCGTGGCGATCCGCTTGTCGCGGTGCCGGCGAAGATCACCGATGACTTCCACATGATCGCGCTCAACGACTACCCGGATGCCCGCAAGGCCAACCTCGACCTTCTGTCGACGCGCGACTGGATCGATATCCCGATCACCTATCGCAACGGCCGCCGCGCGCTTCTGACCATGCAGAAAGGCCAGACCGGCGTCGAAGCCTTCAACGCCGCGATCCGCGAATGGAACGCAGCCGGCGACGTCTCGACCAGCCAGTAAGGCTAGTCGTTCGGACTGAACAGACAAAGGGCAGGTCGCGAGACTTGCCCTTTTTGACGAGATCGGCCCCTTCGTTGCCGGGCTTTCCGGATTTGGAGTTTGGAAAAGATGACCGCTGCAAGCCACCCGGATTTGAGCGATATCAACCTCGACGACTGGGTGGAGCGCAGGCTTCCCAGAGCATGGAGACCCTACACGCGCCTGGCGCGGCTGGATCGTCCCGTCGGGATATGGCTCACGCTTTTCCCGTGCTGGGCGGCACTCATTCAGGCGTCGCACGGTTTCCCCGATATTCGGGAGCTCGTGATATTCTCTCTCGGCGCCCTGCTGATGAGAAGCGCCGGGTCCACCGTCAATGATATCGCCGATCGCAAGTTTGACGGCCATGTCGAGCGAACGCGCTTCCGGCCCTTGGCGAATGGCCAGATTGGTATCCCGCAGGCACTGAGCTTTCTGGCGGTTCAGTTTGCACTGGCGGCCTCGCTGCTGTTCTTCCTTTCGCCCTACACAAAGCTGGTCGCGATCTGTGTCGTTCCACTCGTCATCATCTATCCACTCTGCAAGCGCTTCACGCACTGGCCACAAGCCGTTCTCGGCGCGGCATTCAACTGGGGCATGCTGATGGCTTGGGCCGAGGTCGCCGGGCACATCCCGCTTGGGGCCATCCTGATGTGGGGCGGGGCGATTGCATGGCAGATCGGCTACGACACGGTCTATGCCTATGTCGACGTCAAGGATGACACCCGGCTTGGGCTGAAATCAACGGCGATCCTGTTTGGCCGGCATGGCAAGGCAATCATTGGCGTCTTCTACGGCCTGGCCGTTGGCGCATGGGCACTTGGCGGATGGCTGCTTGGGATGTCGCTGCCTTATATGCTCGGAATTCTGGTGATTGCCGCCCACCTTGCGTGGCAGACCGGGCGGATCGACCTTGTTCGCCCGGAGGTGAACTATCGGCTGTTCCTGGCGAATATCCTGACGGGCTTGCTGCTGGCGGGCGCGACAGTGCTCGGAACCCTGTAAACGAAAAGGGCGGGTCGTGAGACCCGCCCTTTGTCTTTTGGGGATTGGTTCGCTTACGCCGTGGCTTCGACGACGCGGACGGCCTTGGCGCGGTCGAGCGCGTCCTTGCGGACGGCGTCCTGGACCTTTTCGAAGGCGCGGACCTCGATCTGGCGCACGCGCTCGCGGCTGATGTCGAATTCGCTCGACAGATCTTCCAGCGTCACCGGATCTTCGGAGAGGCGGCGTGCCTCGAAGATGCGGCGTTCGCGGTCGTTCAGAACGCTCATCGCCTTGGCCAGCATGCGCCGGCGGGTGTCGAGTTCGTCCTGCTCGATCAGCACGTCTTCCTGGCTGTCATGATCGTCGACGAGCCAATCCTGCCACTGGCCGCTGTCGCCTTCCGACGCCTTGATCGGCGCGTTGAGCGAAGCGTCGCCGGACAGGCGGCGGTTCATCGAGATCACTTCTTCCTCGGAGACGCGCAGCTTGGTTGCGATCTCGGCCACGTGTTCCGGCTTCAGGTCACCTTCGTCGATGGCCTGGATACGGCCCTTCAGGCGACGCAGATTGAAGAACAGACGCTTCTGGTTGGCGGTGGTGCCCATCTTCACGAGCGACCAGGACCGCAGGATATATTCCTGGATCGAGGCCTTGATCCACCACATGGCATAGGTTGCCAGCCGGAAACCGCGTTCCGGGTCGAACTTCTTGACGGCCTGCATCAGGCCGACATTGCCTTCCGACACGACTTCGCCGATCGGCAGGCCGTAGCCGCGATAACCCATGGCGATCTTCGCAACAAGACGCAGGTGGCTGGTGACGAGACGATGCGCAGCCTCGCGGTCGCCGTGTTCGGAATACCGCTTTGCCAGCATGTATTCTTCCTGCGGCTCCAACATCGGGAACTTGCGGATTTCGTCGAGATAACGGTTGAGACCGGCTTCGCCGGCGGTAATGGACGGCAAACTGCTTCGGGCCATTCTTGCACCCTCCTATCTGAATTCCGATCCCCGCTTGGACGCGTCCCTGCGTCTTGAAGGCGAACCGGGAACGTGCGGCTTTGTCAAAGCCCGCACGAAGTCAGTGTAGAGATAAGTGTGGCGAAACCGTAGTTCAAGGCTCAGGCTCGGTTCACGATGCCGTTACAGTTCGGCATTGCGCAAGGCGTCGACCAGCGCCACCATATCATCGGGCAGGGGAACCTCGAAGCGCATGAGTTCGCCGCTGCGCGGGTGCTCGAACTGCAGCATGTAGGCATGCAGCGCCTGGCGGCCGAAGCTATTGACCGCCTTCTTGGCGGCATCCGGCAGGAGGTTGGCCTTGGTCTTGAAACCTGCGCCATAGACGGTGTCGCCGAGGAGCGGATGGCCGATATGGGCCATGTGGACGCGGATCTGGTGGGTGCGGCCGGTTTCCAGATGGCATTCGACCAGCGAGGCGAGCGACAGCGCATCCGGCGTCTCGTGGAAACGCTCGATCACTTCATAATGCGTGATGGCCTCGTCGGCATCCGCCGTGCCCGGACGCTTGACGGCGCGGCGCGTGCGGTCGCCGGTGTCGCGGCCGAGCGGCGCGTCGATGCTGCCGGTCAATGTGCGCGGGCGGCCCCAGACGACGGCCTGGTAGGCGCGCTCGATCGGCATGGTGCGGCCGTGGTCGGCGAACTGGGCCGAGAGGTGGCGGTGCGCGACGTCGTTCTTGGCGACGACCATGACACCGGTCGTGTCCTTGTCGAGGCGGTGCACGATGCCAGGACGGCGCACGCCGCCGATACCCGACAGGCTGTCGCCGCAGTGATAGATCAGCGCGTTGACCAGCGTTCCCGTCCAGTTGCCGGCGGCCGGATGCACGACCATGCCCGATGGCTTGGAGATGACGATCAGGTCGTCGTCCTCGTAGAGAATGTCGAGCGGGATATTCTCGCCCTTCGGCGTCGGGTCCTCGGGCTCGGGCAGGTTGATCTCGAAGACGTCGCCGGGGCGGACCTTCTTCTGCGGATCGACAACGACTGATCCCTTCGACGTGACCTGGCCTTCCTTGATCAGCACCTTGATGCGGCTGCGGGAGAATTCCTCGCCAAGCTGAGCCGTCATCCACGCATCAAGCCGGCCTTCGGCATGTTCATCCGCCGTCAGGACTTTCATATTGCCGGCTGCTTGTTTAAAGGGGTCGCTCAAGACGCTTCTTCTCCGAAGTATTTTATAGAATGGAACGCCATATATGACGAATGTCCAGCCAGAAGACGATCAGGAAGAAAAGCCCCTCGATCCGGCAATGGAAAATGTCCGACGCAAGATGATCCGCCTGCAGATCGTCTCCGGCTTCATCATGTTCGTGAGCCTTATGGCGGTCTTCGGCGCGGTTGTCTACAAGACGATGCGGGCGCCAGCGAAGGAGCCGGTCGCGATTACATCAGCCGGAATTCCGTCGGATGCGCCGGTTTCCGTGACCGCAAACCTGCCCGCCGGCTTCGTTCTTCAGTCCTCTTCGCTTTCGGGCGGCCAGATCATGTTCTTCGGCAAGACCGCCGAGGGCGTGGCCAAGGCGCTGGTGTTCGACATCAAGGCCGGAAGCATCATCGCTGACGTGACGGTCAACGGCGGCTGAGAACGATGGCCCCTCGGCTGATTGCGATCGACAATGCCGACGACCCTGAGATCGCCGAGTTTCGCGACATTCGCGAACGCGATCTGACCGGGCGGCATAACCGGTTTATCGCCGAGGGCACCGTCGTGCTGCGCATGTTGGCCGAGGCCCACCGGTCGGGCGGCGATTTCGCTGCCGAGAAGGTGCTTTTGCTGCGCAACCGTGTCGAGGGCGTTGCCGATATTCTCGAGCGGCTGCCGGATGACGTTCCCGTCTACGTCGCGGAAGCGGATGTGCTCGACCGTATCGTCGGCTTCCATCTTCATCGCGGCGTGCTTGCGCTGGGGCGGCGGCAGCCACAGGGCGGCGCGTTGATCGATCGGTTGCCCGAGCGTTCGCTGGTGCTGGTCGGTTGCGGCATTTCCAATCACGACAACGCCGGCTCGATGTTCCGCAATGCGGCCGCCTTCGATGCCGATGCGATCTTCCTGGACGAGACCTCGTGCGACCCGCTTTATCGGAAGGCGATGCGCGTTTCGGTCGGATCGGTGTTGAGCGTTCCCTACCAGCGCGGCGGTGACGCGGTGGACCTGCTCACGCAACTGGCCGAGCGGGATTTCGCCATCTGGACGCTGTCGCCGCGCGGCGAGGTCGATATCCGCTCCATTCCGGCCTCGGAGCGCATGGCGCTCGTCGTCGGCACGGAAGGCGAGGGGTTGCCGCAGGCGGTGCTGTCGCGCTTCCGCAGCGCGCGCATTCCGCAATCGCCGGGGCTCGACAGCCTCAACGTCGCGACCGCGACCGGCATCGCGCTGTTTGCCATGTCTTCCACGGCCAAGCGTATCTGAAAACTTTTGGCGACTTAGTCTTAGCCGGGCTGCGACAGGATCGTGGCGGCGCGCTGGGCGAGGTCGATGCGCTCGCCTTCCTTCGTCTCCGCCGTCTCAGGCAGCAGCTCGCGGATCGGCGAGGCCTTGCCTTCGTTGATGGCGGTCAAGGCCACCATGTCGGCGGCGATAGTCGCGATCTCTTCGCGGATAGCGCCGTCGTTGGAGGTGTTCAGCCTGGCGGCGAGGATTTCCTCGGATACGGCGGCGCTGCGGGCGCGCACTTCTTCGGCGAGGCGCGCTGCGACCGCGGCGGTGTCGAGTTCTGAGATCGGGGCTTCTTCCGGCACGGGCTTTTCCTGCGGCGGGATGAGGACGAGAGGGGCGAGGCCTGCCGAGCGCAGCGCGCGGTTTGCCTTGCGCATGTCGGCATTGGCGGCCTTCACCTGATCCTTGAGCTTGGTCAGGTCCTGCTGCCGGCGCGTGAGAAGCGCTTCCTTGTCGGCAAGGGTCGCCTTGTCGCGCTCGGCGCGGTCTTCGAGGCGGAGAACCGCGTGTTCCTGCTGCGTCAGCTTCTGTTCGGCATCCTTGGCGCGCTTCTGCAGCAGGCCCACGTCCTGGCGAAGCTCATCGCGCTCGGTGCGCAATCCGCTGTGCTTGAAATTGAGGTTCTCGAGCTCGGTCTCGCGCGCGGCCATGTCGATCTTCAGATTGTCGGTCTGCTCGACGATCTTGTTCAGGCGGATACGCAGCGCGTCGAGCTCGCCTTCCTTGGCGGCACTGGCCTGTTCGGCGATGTGCAGGCTCGTCTTCAGCTGGCTGATATAGTTCTCGTCCTTGCGCAGGTGAGAGCGCAGCTCGGCGGCCTCGACGCTCATGTCGGCGATCTGGGCCTGAAGCGCGCTGATCTCGGAGGCGAAGTGGCCGGCGTCGCGGGCGATCTGGTCGTGCTTCAATTGCAGCGACATCGACTTTTCGCGTTCGCGAATCAGATCCTGCGTGGTGCGGGCGTTTTCGGCGGCATAAAGCGCGCGGACCATGTCCTTTTGCGCGCGCACTTCCTGAGGGCTCAACGGCATCGTCGCGCGCATGCGGTTTTCCGTGTACCAGACGATACGGCGATGGACGGCCGGCGATACGAGGAAAACCAGGAACGCCGCGGCCAGAAAGCCCAATCCGAACAAGAGCGCGTATTCGATCACGGCGAGGCCACTGCTTCCAGAAGTTGATTTGCGTCAGCCAATGATTAAGCGGCCAACGCCGTTAGGGCAAGTGGCGGATGGGTCACGGCGAGACAGAGTTCGCCGTGACCATGATATCAGAAGGGGTTCCAGGTCGGATTTGGGGTAATCTTGATATAGCCGACGTTGAGGCCGAGGCGGGCGCCGACGCCCGTGCGGATCGGCACGACGAGAACGTTGTTGTTCTTGAGCAGCGTCATGCCGAAGCCTGCGATCACGAAGGCCTGGCCGCTGACGCCGCCAAAGCGGGCGTAGATGGCGTCTGTCGACGGCAGGTCGTAGACCAGCATCATCACGCGCGTGCCCTGGCCACCGTAGTCGATGCCGAGTGAGGGGCCCTGCCAGTAGAGCGGATGCTCGCCGGCGTTCTTGGTGTTGAGCTGGCCTTCGCCATAGGTCAGGCCGGCGATGAAGGCGCCGGAGCCTTCCTGGCCGAGAATATAGCCGTTCGGCAAGCCGTACTTCTGGAAGGCGGCCTCGACCGCCTTGGCAAGTCCGCCGCTGGTGGAGCCGAAGAAGGAATGGCCGGCGTCGACGATTTCCTGAATCGAATATTGATCGTTCCTGGCCTGCTGAGCCGCGGCCTCCGTCGCGACGAGCATCAGGCACGAGATCGCGAGCACTGAGACCCGCCGGCAGTCGGCCAGGAATCTTCCTAGGATTGAGGGGCGCATGGTGTCATCCGTTCATCATGGTCGATACATGGTGCCGTTTCCGGCGTTTCTATCATTTTGCGCGGATGGTCTTAACAATCGGTTTACCAAATATGGTGTCATTATGGCGCTGAGTACGCTCGCAAACTTCGTGCAATGATGAAGCAATATGTGTGGCGGAATGAATCACCGCCTTCTTGGAGACAATGATGTCGAAGAATCCAAACCTTACCCTGACCGGCCCTGATCTGGCCGCGCTTCTCTGCAGCCGTGTTTGCCATGACGTCATCTCGCCCGTCGGCGCGATCAACAACGGTCTTGAACTGCTCGACGAGGGCGGCGCCGATGCAGACGCCATGGATCTTATCCGCACCAGCGCGCTGAACGCGTCGGTTCGTCTCAAATTCGCACGCCTTGCCTTCGGCGCTTCCGGCTCCGTTGGCGCTTCGATTGACACTGGCGAAGCAGAACGCGCCGCCAAGGACTTCGCCGCCGCCGAGAAGAAGACCGAAGTGGTCTGGAACGGACCGCGCGCGATCATCGCGAAGAACCGCGTCAAGCTGCTGCTCAACCTGTTCCTCGTCGCTTATTCCTCCATTCCGCGCGGTGGCCAGATCGATATCACGCTTGAGAACCCGGAATTCGACGCGAAGTTCACGCTCGTCGCCAAGGGCAAGCTGATGCGCCTGCCGCCGAAGTTCGTGGAGATTTCGACCGGTGAGATCGAAGAAGCGATCGACGCCCATACGATCCAGCCCTATTACGCAGTGCTGCTCGCGGAAGAGTGCGGGATGAAGCTTGGCCATAGCGCCAGTGCCGAAGAGATCGTCTTCACCGCCGAAGTCATTCCGGCCTGATCTAAAACAGCGCCGGGATAGATTCCCGGCACATTGCTTGTATCGAAGTAATACTTCCTTAGCCGAATGTTTCTATCCTTGCCCGTGAAGATGCCCGCCGGGACAGAAGCTGGGCAATGGAGCAGCGATGCAAAGGTTCATGATCACCGATTCGTCGGACGTCGTTCGTAAAGTCGGGAAGCGGATTCTCTCGGAACTCGACTTCATGGTCAGTGAAGCCTCCAGCGCCAGCGAAGCATTGTCCCATTGCCAGGTGGAACTGCCCGATTACCTGATCGTCGATTCATCCATGGATGGCGCGCTTGATCTGATCGTGGCGGTTCGCGCCATGGAAGGCGGCAAGGAGGTCAAGATCTACTATTGCGTGATCGAGGCCGACCTGAAGAAGCTGATGATGGGCAAGCGGGCAGGGGCCACGGACTTCCTGCTCAAGCCCTTCGACCGCAAGATCCTGACCGCGGTCTTCGGCAATCGCGCCATCGCCGCCTGATATTCCCATTCGATTAACATGCAAAAGCCGCCTTCAGGGCGGCTTTTGTTGTTTCAGACGTGTTCATGGACACAAAAAATCCCGCCGTGAAGGCGGGATCTTAAGGATGATCGGCGTAGGGACCGAAATCGGATATCAGGCTGTTTCGGCGTATTCGGCGCCATCCGGCTCGCGCAGAACGTAGCCGCGGCCCCAGACGGTTTCGATGTAGTTTGCGCCGCCGGCAGCGTTCGCAAGCTTCTTGCGCAGCTTGCAGATGAAGACGTCGATGATCTTGAGTTCCGGCTCGTCCATGCCGCCATAAAGGTGGTTCAGGAACATTTCCTTGGTGAGCGTGGTACCCTTGCGGAGCGAAAGCAGCTCCAGCATCTGGTATTCCTTGCCCGTCAGGTGAACGCGCTGGCCACCGACTTCGACGGTCTTGGCGTCGAGGTTGACGATCAGTTCGCCGGTCATGATGACGGACTGAGCGTGACCCTTCGAACGACGGACGATCGCATGGATGCGAGCAACCAGTTCGTCCTTGTGGAAAGGCTTGGTCATGTAGTCGTCGGCGCCGAAGCCGAGACCGCGAACCTTGTCCTCGATACCGGCCATGCCGGAGAGGATCAGGATCGGTGTTTTAACCTTGGACAGACGGAGAGTGCGGAGCACTTCATATCCGGACATGTCTGGAAGGTTGAGATCAAGAAGGATGATATCATAATCATACAACTTGCCGAGATCGACGCCTTCTTCACCAAGATCGGTGGTGTAGACGTTGAAACTTTCTGACTTGAGCATCAGTTCGATGCTCTGCGCTGTCGCGCTGTCATCTTCGATGAGTAGTACCCGCATTCTTATCCCCTTTACCGCCGCCGAAAGGTGGTCTGGCCCCTACGCGATACAGAAATGTCACTGCGTGATTTGGAAGCTGCCACGAAATGGTTAACAAATTCTGATTCACTCTGGCAAGAGGTAATCAATTTATTAAATATTTTGTCCATTCCGCTGTTTTCCAACGAGAATCCGCAAGGCCCTCTTCTCAACTGTTACATTAAGAAAGGCCGGCAAGCGATTCATTCGACTCACCAATGAAACGGACCGGAAATCGCGTAGTTGTGTTTACCGACCCTTAAATCATCGGCACTATCATTAACGATGCCCGTAAACGAAAGGTTACCAGCGGTAGGTTTTTGTTAACGCCGAGGGAAATTTTTTGGGCAAGTCGCATGACAGCGGCAGCTAATGGGCGGTTTCAAGTGAAGCCGGGGTCTCGCATCACTGGAGTAATGCGTATGAAGTCGCGTGAGAGCCTAGTTCGTCTGAAAGAGTTTCAGGTGAACGAAAAGCGTCGTCAACTGCAGCAGTTGCAGATGATGATGTCTGAATTTGACCGTATGACGAAGGATCTGGAGAGCCAGATCGTCGTCGAGGAAAAGAAGTCCGGCATTTCCGACCCGAATCACTTCGCCTATCCCACCTTCGCGAAGGCAGCACGCCAGCGCGCGGACAATCTTCAGGTTTCGATCAAGGAACTGAGGATGCAGGAAGAGGCCTTGGAGCAGACGCTCGAAGAGATGCAGGCGGAATATGCACGCGCTGCCGCGCTCGAAGAGCGCGACGGGGCGGTTCGGGCAAGAGCCTAAGCCAAGATGATCGATGCCTTCGGGCATCTGGGGTGTCATCTCATAAAAGCCATGCATGACGGGCGTGCTGTCCGTCATACATGGCTTTTGGCGTTTCTCGACTTCAGAAGATCAGTTGATGACGTCGCGCCATTCTTCATGGCGAAGCGCCTGCGCCTTGAAGAAAGGGCAGAGCGGAATGATCTTCCAGCCACCGGTTCTGGCGGCTTCCACCGCGTGCAGCGCCAGCGCCTGGCCGACGCCCTTGCCGCGCAGCGCATCCGGCACGCCGGTGTGATCGATGATGATCAGCGTCGGCGATGTGCGGGAATAGGTCATTTCGGCCTGATGGCCTTCGAGTTCGGCGACGTAGCGGCCGCCCGATGCGTTTTCTTCGTTGGTGATCTTCATCCCGACTGCCTTCCTTTCGATTGCGTTGAAGCAAACGTGCCATGGCGCCGGCGCAAAGCAAAGGCCGCTCAAGGTGACGCATTGTTCGATGAAAGGGGAGGCAGGTGGTTTGGCGTTTGAGAAAAGAATATCTCGAGCCTTGCTCGCGCAGCCGCTGTCCGAGTGGTCTTTGGGGACGGTGGCCGCGCTTCAGAGCGTCGGTTCAGTTCGGCAATGAGATAAACGCCGGATAGCAGCAAAAGCTTCGGGCCGGCTTCACATCCTGCGATGTGCGGTCGGCCCGAACTGAAATGGAATCAACTTCAATAACTAATCAATGGCGATACTGCTGGATGCGCGTGGTGCGCAGGCCGGCAAGACCATGGCTGTTGATTGATGACTGCCAGGAGAGAAACTCCTCGACGGTCAAAGTATAGCGTTCGCAAGCTTCTTCCAAGCTCAACAGGCCACCGCGCACAGCTGCGACAACCTCTGCCTTACGGCGAATTACCCAGCGCCGAGTATTCGGCGGCGGCAAATCCGCAATCGTCAGCGGGCTGCCATCGGGGCCGATGACATATTTCACTCGGGGACGTATCATTTCGGTCATTGGACTCTCTACACAACTCAAGACCACGAGAGCCACTCTAGCTTGTCACATTTAAAAATTGCCTAAACGCGTCGTAAGACTTTGATAATAAATTTAACCGCGTCGCATGATGGCGCTTGCCCGCGCCTCGCGTGCGGCTTCCCTTGCGTAAATTTGTCATAAGTGCATGGGAGCCATGCACAATGAATAATAGTTGTCTGATCCCCATCAAACTATAAGCCTCCCCAACGGCAGATAGAACGTTGCGTGTCGTCGCGATTGTTGTTTCTGTGTGCCTTGGGAATAGAATTACAGGCTTTGCCTAGCGTCGAAGTGATCTTTTTTCTTTTCCTATACTTTGATTGTTGCTGCCAGAAGAGCGTTTTCAGGCAAGTTTAGCCTTTGAAGGACGAAATCGATGCGGAATGAAGAACGTGCCGTTCAAGACGGCGCGGCCAATATTGCTTTTTTATCGCCAGAAAAAACCAGTCCATCGCCAGCCGATCCCAAGGAACGCCTCGCGCGTCTGGCGAAGGCGGCGGGTTTCAACCACTATTTGTTCGCGGGCTTTCCCCATGGCGACAATGGCGGCTTTGCGGGAAACCATATCTTCAGCAACTGGCCTGACAGTCTGGTTACCGCCTATGACGAAGACGACCTGTTTCACAATAGTGCGCTTGTCTCGGAACTCAGAAAATCGAGCCTGCCGGTATCGTTTGGCGGCGGGGCGTTCGAAAGCAGCGTGACGAACCCGAAGAACGAGCGGATTACCGGTCTGTTTCGCGAGCTCGGATTTCGCCGGACATTTGCTTTCGTGCTGCATGATGCCGATCGTCAGCCCTATATTTTCGCGTTTTCGGGCGCACGGGCGGATCTTTCGCGCGAGGAGGCGATGGCGCATGTGTTCAGCGCCATGGAATTCCTCGACGTCTACGCGCGCCTGCAGGTGACCGAACAGCCTCTGGAGAATTTGAGCAGCCGCGAGATCGAATGCCTGCGCTGGTCGGCGGCGGGCAAGAGCAGCGACGAGATCGCCATCATACTCGAGCTTTCGCCGCACACCGTGGTCGGATATCTGAAGAGCGCGATGCGCAAGCTCGATTCCGTCAACCGGATGCAGGCGGTTGCCCGGGCCTTCCGCTACCGCCTGCTGTAACTTGTTCAGAGCATGACGGCGCAGAGTTCGGTCTTCGCCGGTCCAAATTCGTATTGCGCCGTGCCGCTGTGAAGCAATGCAAGCCAATCGCCTTCATGCAGTTCAACGATGGTCGTAACGCTCTGCCGAGTCGGTGATGTCGAGGCCGGGCCGCTCGCGTTCGCGACGACGGTGGTACCGTTGACCTCGATCGCGACACCGTGGCCCGACGAGGTGAGGGTGCTCACGGAGAGCGACAGAAGATAGAAGCCGTCGGCCGGGACGATCAGCCGCGCGCCGGAGCCAGACGGCACGGCGGTGCCGAGCTCGAAGCCGCCTTGTCCCGCGTTGATATCCGTGAAGCCGGTGCGGCTTCCCGCTGGTGGAGACGCTGTGCCGGCAGCAAGCGATGCCCGCACGATCGGCCGCGCGGGCATGCGCACCACGCCGTCCGGTGCCACGACGAGCGCCGTCGACCAATCATTGCCATCGCCGCTGACCTTGATCGAAAAGGCATCGCTTCCCGCAAGGCCCATCTCGGCGCGGCCCGACCAATTTGTCTGAAAGAGCAGCGTGCCTGTTTGAGACGGGTCGGCCTTGTTGATCTTCAACTGATGACCTTGGCCTGAATGGGTAAAGAGACTTGCTTCAGAGGCGACCGCCAGCCGGTTGATCGCGTCGGCCGTCGCGTTGATGCCGATCATCGGTAGCCCGCCATCCGCATCGAGCGAGATCACCTTCCAGTTCGCGCCGTCGAATGCGCGGAGCTGACGGGTTTCGAGGAAAAATGCGCGCCAGCCGGGGTTTGGCGAGAGATAGGCCCATGCGCCATCCTGCCAGACGGAAATGAGCCCCTGCCGGCCGAGCCACGCGCCCTCGGGATCGGCGGCGACGAGATAGCGGTCGCCTTCACCCGGTGTTTCGGGCGGTGCCTGGCGTTCGGCGATGATCGTCAGCTGGACCACGGCGTCGAGGCGCTGTAGCGCTTCGTTATGCGGCACGTGCTTCTGTGCCTGGGAGGGCAGGATGTAGGGCAAGGCGAGGTTGTTGGTCTGGTCCGACACGATCGAGCTCCGGTGTTTGCGGCAGGTTTCACTGCCGCAAATCGTAGAGGCGCGTCGGGAAGCGGGGACAGCGCGCGGGGTCGGGCGCTGATTTCACATGGATATTTGCGAGAAATATCCCCATGTTCAAAGCCGGAGGGCGTGGCCCCAGGAGATGAAATCGGGGTTGGCGAAATCCGCGTCGTGGGCCTGCCGGGTCTTACCGTAGGTGAGGGGGCGGCCGTCGAGGGTCACGGTACAGCCGCCGGCCGCGCGCAGGATTGCATCGCCGGCCGCGGTGTCCCACTCCATCGTGCGGGTGAAGCGCGGATAGACGTCCGCTTCTCCTTCCGCGAGCAGACAGAATTTCAGCGACGAGCCGATATTCTTGCACTCCGAGATGGCCTGCTCGGCCAAAAACCGCGCCGTCTGCGGGCTGTTATGCGAACGGCTGGCGAGTGCGGTGCGCTCGGCCTTGGCGAGGCGCACATTGATCGGCAGACGTTTTTCCACGCGGAAGTCCGGGCCGATATGCAGCTTCTCGGCCGTGCCGTTCTCGCCGAGAAAGGCGACGCCCAGCGCGGGCGCGAAGACGATGCCGGCAGCCGGGTGACCATCGACGATGAAGGCGATGTTGACGGTGAATTCCGGCCGCTTGTCGACGAATTCGCGCGTGCCATCCAGGGGATCGACTAAGAAGAAAGACGAGCCGACCGCCGGCACGATGCCGGCCGCAACCGATTCTTCGGCGATGACGGGAATGTCGGGGAAATCGCGATAGAGATGCGCCAGAATGATCCGCTCGGCCTGCTCGTCGGCGATCGTGACAGGGCTGTTGTCGGCCTTGCTGGCCGCCGTGCAGCCGGCGCGGTACACATCCATGATCGCCTTGCCAGCCTCAAGGGCGGCGCGTTCAAACGTTTCGAGCATCGCGGGTCGGTTCGATCCCTTCTCCATCATGCTTCTCATATAGTCGTTTTCACGCTTCATTGCACGGCTCGTCCGCCGTCGCAAAAGGACGCAGGTGTGCTTTGACGATTTTCCATCCATCGGCGAAGGCTAAAGAACCCAGGGAAAAGTGAATTTGCGGTGAAAAGTGGCGTCAGAGGCCGGATTGTGTTGAAAAAATCAACTTTATGGATGCCAAAAAGTCATTTTCACCAAAACGGTAAAGAACTTTGGAGCTTTGTAATTTTGCGCTTCCCTTTTGCCTTGAAAGCAGTATGAAATCTTTAATCAAGGGCTCAACAAGGGCTCTAATAACAAGAGACGCAGGCTTTTCACGGTTCTGTGTCCAGGGGAAAGACATATGGAATATTTTGTCCAGCAGCTCATTAATGGGCTGACTCTTGGATCCATCTATGGCCTCGTGGCTATCGGCTATACGATGGTTTACGGCATCATCGGCATGATCAACTTCGCTCACGGCGATATTTTCATGATCGGTGGCTTCGCCGCCCTTATCGTCTTTCTCGTCCTCACATCGATTTTTGCTGGTTTGCCGGTCGCGGTTCTGCTGCTGCTGATGCTGCTTATCGCGATGCTGATGACGAGTTTGTGGAATTGGACGATCGAGCGCGTCGCTTATCGCCCGCTGCGCGGTTCGTTCCGCCTGGCGCCGCTGATCACAGCGATCGGCATGTCGATCACGCTGTCGAACTTCATCCAGGTGACGCAGGGTCCGCGCAACAAGCCGATCCCGCCGCTGATCAGCAGCGTCTATAACATCGGTGGCGTCACCATCTCGCTGAAGCAGATCGTGATCATCATCATCACGGCCGTGCTGCTCACCGTCTTCTGGTATCTCGTCAATCATACGGCGCTTGGCCGCGCGCAGCGCGCCACCGAGCAGGACCGCAAGATGGCGGCGCTGCTTGGCGTCAATGTCGACCAGACAATCTCGGTGACCTTCATCATGGGCGCCGCACTCGCTGCCGTCGCCGGCACGATGTACCTGATGTACTACGGCGTGGTGAACTTCAACGACGGCTTCGTGCCTGGCGTGAAGGCGTTCACGGCGGCCGTTCTCGGCGGTATCGGTTCGCTTCCGGGCGCCGTTCTCGGTGGTCTGATGATCGGCCTGATCGAAAGCCTGTGGTCGGCCTACTTCACCATCGCCTACAAGGATGTGGCGACCTTCGCCATCCTCGCTTTCGTGCTGATCTTCAAGCCGACAGGTATCCTGGGCCGGCCGGAAGTCGAGAAGGTTTAACGTCATGGCAAATGTTGAAAACGCCCCTGGCAAGCCCGCATCCGGACTTGTCCAGAAGGGTATTAAAGAAGCTATTTTCGCCGGCATCATATCCTTCGGCATGTTCGTTCTCTATGTCGGTCTCGGCACGCAGCAGAACATCAGCAACGAACTCGTCGTGGTTCAGCGCTGGGGCCTGCTCGCGATCTTCGTCGCCATCGCGGCGGTCGGCCGGTTTGCGATCGTGGTCTTCCTGCGTCCGCATCTCGATGCCCGCAAGCTTGCCAAGGCGCGCAGCGGCGAACTCGACATCTCCGAGAAGAAGGGCTTCTTCCACGCCCACTTCCTGAAGATCGCGCTTCTGGCGCTGGTTCTTTATCCGGTCGTCATCGTGGCGCTGGTCGGTGCGCAGGGCTCGCTGAAGTGGGTCGACAACTTCGGTATCCAGATCCTGATCTACGTGATGCTGGCCTGGGGCCTGAACATCGTCGTCGGTCTCGCCGGTCTGCTCGACCTTGGTTACGTCGCGTTCTACGCGGTCGGCGCCTATTCCTACGCGCTGCTCTCCAGCTATTTCGGCCTGTCCTTCTGGGTTCTTCTGCCGCTGTCGGGCATTCTTGCCGGTCTCTGGGGCATCATCCTCGGCTTCCCGGTGCTGCGTCTGCGCGGCGACTACCTGGCGATCGTGACGCTGGCCTTCGGTGAAATCATCCGCCTCGTCATCATCAACTGGACGGATCTGACCAAGGGCACGTTCGGTATCGCCAGCATTCCGAAGGCAACGCTGTTCGGCATTCCCTTCGATGCCAGCCCGCATGGTTTCGCCAAGCTGTTCCACCTGCCGATCTCTTCGGCCTACTACAAGATCTTCCTCTTCTATCTGATTCTGGCGCTGTGCCTTCTGACGGCATACGTGACGATCCGCCTGCGCCGCATGCCGATCGGCCGTGCGTGGGAAGCGCTTCGCGAAGACGAAATCGCCTGCCGTTCGCTCGGCATCAACACGGTGACGACCAAGCTCACGGCTTTCGCCACGGGTGCGATGTTCGGCGGCTTCGCCGGCTCCTTCTTCGCCGCTCGCCAGGGCTTCGTATCGCCTGAATCCTTCGTGTTCCTGGAATCTGCGGTCATCCTCGCCATCGTCGTTCTCGGCGGCATGGGCTCGCTGACCGGCATCGCGATTGCCGCGATCGTCATGATCGGCGGTACCGAGATGCTGCGCGAAATGGAGTTCCTGAAGCTCATCTTCGGACCCGACTTCACGCCGGAACTCTACCGCATGCTGCTCTTCGGTCTGGCGATGGTTGTCGTCATGCTGATCAAGCCGCGCGGCTTCGTCGGATCGCGTGAGCCGACGGCGTTCCTGAAAGAACGGAAATCGGTATCGGGAAGCTTCACCAAGGAGGGCCACGGCTGATGAGCCCTCAGGAAACCAACATGTCCAGCGATACCCTGCTCAAGGTCGAGCACCTGTCGATGAAGTTCGGCGGCCTGATGGCGATCAACGACTTCTCGTTCGAGGCCAAGCGCGGCGAGATCACCGCGCTGATCGGCCCGAACGGCGCCGGCAAGACCACCGTGTTCAATTGCATCACCGGCTTCTACAAGCCGACCATGGGCATGATCACCATGCGCCACAAGGACGGCAGGGAACATCTACTTGAGCGTCTGCCGGACTTTCGCATCACCCGCGAAGCCAAGGTCGCCCGTACCTTCCAGAACATCCGGTTGTTCTCCGGCCTGACGGTTCTCGAAAACCTTCTGGTCGCGCAGCACAACAAGCTGATGCTGGCATCGGGCTACACCATTCTCGGCCTGCTCGGGATTGGTCGCTACAGCGCGGAAGCGAAGAACGCGATCGAGCTTGCCCGCTACTGGCTGGAGAAGGCCGATCTGATCGATCGCGCCGACGATCCCGCCGGCGATCTACCATATGGCGCTCAGCGTCGTCTGGAAATCGCGCGAGCCATGTGCACGGGACCGGAACTGCTCTGCCTGGACGAGCCGGCCGCCGGTCTCAACCCGAAGGAATCGCTGACGCTGAACACGCTTCTGCGCGGTATCCGCGACGAGGGCACGTCGCTGCTCCTGATCGAGCATGACATGTCCGTGGTCATGGAAATTTCCGACCACGTCGTCGTGCTCGAATACGGCCAGAAGATTTCCGACGGCACGCCCGATCATGTGAAGAACGATCCGAAGGTCATCGCGGCCTATCTCGGTGTCGAAGACGAGGAAGTGGAACAGGTGATCGCAGACGTCGAAAACCTCGAAGGAGGTACGCACTGATGACCGGTCAGCCACTTCTCAAGGTCGAGGGTGTTGAAACCTATTACGGCAACATTCGCGCGCTCGCCGGCATCGATGTCCACGTCAACCAGGGCGAAATCGTCAGCCTGATCGGCGCCAACGGCGCCGGCAAGTCGACACTGATGATGACGATCTGCGGCAGCCCGCAGGCGCGCGCCGGCAAGGTCATCTTCGAGGGCCGCGACATCACCAAGATGCCGACTCACGAGATCGCCCGCCTGCGCATCGCGCAGTCGCCGGAAGGTCGCCGCATTTTCCCGCGCATGAGTGTGATGGAAAACCTGCAAATGGGCGCCGGCCTCGATAACCTGAAATACTTCAAGGAAGACGTCGAGAAGATCTTCGCGATGTTCCCGCGTCTCAAGGAGCGCCAGACGCAGCGCGGCGGCACGCTTTCGGGCGGCGAGCAGCAGATGCTGTCGATCGGCCGCGCGCTGATGGCCCGCCCGAAGCTTTTGCTTCTCGACGAGCCGTCGCTCGGTCTCGCGCCACTGATCGTCAAGGGCATCTTCGAGGCGATCAAGAAGCTGAACAAGGATGAGGGGCTCACCGTGTTCCTCGTCGAGCAGAACGCCTTCGCGGCGCTGAAGCTGTCGGACCGGGCCTATGTCATGGTCAACGGCAAGGTGACGATGTCGGGCTCCGGCCAGGAGCTGCTCGCCAATCCTGAAGTTCGCGCCGCCTATCTCGAAGGCGGACGGCATTGAGCATGACGAAGGGGAGACTTTGATATGCAGGGACTTTTCTTTGAAGGCGATACCGGCGTTCGCAGCGTCATCCGCCTGATCGTCGTGTTGATCGGCTTCTGGACCGCGTGGCGTTCGGGCAAGGCTGCTGCCGATGGCTGGAGCGACTATCCTATTGTCATCGGCTACAGCGTGCTTCTGGCGGCTGCGATGCAGTTTCTGCATCATGCGCTGTTCGACGGACCGGTGCTGAGCGTGTTCTATTACGCCATCGACTTCGTCCTTCTCCTGATCTTCGCGACGGCGGGATACCGCTATCGCCGGACCAATCAGATGGTCAATAATTACTACTGGCTCTACGAAAAGACGTCACCCTTCTCCTGGAAGGCAAAACATTGACAGCCGGTTGAATCTAGGGACAAATTACCTCTCCGAGTGGAACAGGTTTCCCAGCGCAGTAAAGTGGGTGATGCGCTGGGTAATGGAACGGAACCCGCTAAAAAACTGGGAGTAACATAATGAAGAAGTCTCTTCTGTCGGCAGTGGCTCTGACGGCGATGGTCGCCTTCAGCAGCAACGCTTGGGCCGACATCACGGTTGCCGTTGCTGGTCCGCTGACCGGCCCGAACGCTGCGTTCGGCGCACAGCTCCAGAAGGGTGCCGAGCAGGCAGCTGCCGACATCAACGCTGCTGGCGGCATCAATGGCGAGCAGATCAAGATCGTGCTCGGCGACGACGTGTCCGACCCGAAGCAGGGTATCTCGGTTGCCAACAAGTTCGCAGCTGACGGCGTCAAGTTCGTTATCGGCCACTTCAACTCGGGCGTTTCGATCCCGGCTTCCGAAGTTTACGCTGAAAACGGCATCCTCGAAATCACCCCGGCTGCGACCAACCCGCAGTTCACCGAGCGTGGTCTTTGGAACACGTTCCGTACTTGCGGTCGCGACGACCAGCAGGGCGGCATCGCCGGCAAGTATCTCGCCGACCACTTCAAGGACGCCAAGATCGCCGTCGTTCACGACAAGACCCCATACGGCCAGGGCCTCGCTGACGAAACCAAGAAGGCCATGAATGCCGCTGGTCTCACCGAAGTCATGTACGAAGGCATCAACGTCGGCGACAAGGACTTCTCGGCCCTCATCGCCAAGATGAAGGAAGCCGGCGTTTCGATCATCTACTGGGGTGGTCTCCACACCGAAGCTGGTCTGATCATCCGCCAGGCCGCCGACCAGGGCCTGAAGGCAACGCTCGTATCGGGTGACGGTATCGTTTCGAACGAACTGGCATCGATCGCTGGTGACGCAGTCGCCGGTACGCTGAACACGTTCGGTCCGGACGCAACGCTGAACCCCGACAACAAGGCACTCGTCGAGAAGTTCAAGGCTGCCGGCTTCAACCCGGAAGCCTACACGCTTTACTCCTACGCCGCGATGCAGACGATCGCTGAAGCTGCCAAGGCAGCTGCTTCGACCGACGCTGAAGCCGTTGCCGCAGCGATGAAGGCCAAGGGTCCGTTCAAGACCGTTCTCGGCGACATCTCGTTCGACGAAAAGGGCGACCCGAAGATTCCAGGCTACGTCATGTACGAATGGAAGAAGGGCCCAGACGGCAAGTTCTCCTACTTCCCGCAGGACGCGAAGTAAGAACTTTCGTTCTCACCTTGGAAGCCCGGTCTCGCACCGGGCTTCTTTCGTTTTGGCCACAATGCGAACCGCCCGGCCGCTTGCCGGTCTTGCGATCGAGGACGATCCGGTTAGGATCGCCCGCGAATTCAACAGGTTGCCGCCTATCGGCGCGCAGCCGCAGACGATACGGATACGCCATGTCCCGCCCCAAGATTCTCCTCACGCGCCGTTGGCCCTCCGCCGTCGAGGCTGTGCTCGCCGAGCGCTTCGACCCGGCCTTCAACACCGACGACCTGCCGATGTCGCCCGAAGCCATCGCCGAGGCGCTGCGCACCCACGACGCCGTGCTGCCGACCGTGTCGGACAAGCTTCCGGCGTCGGTTTTCGAAGGCGAGATCCGGGCCAAAGTCCTCGGCAATTTCGGGGTCGGCTATAACCACATCGACATCGCGGCGGCGAAGGCCAAGGGGATCGTGGTGACCAACACGCCTGGTGTGCTTACCGATTGCACCGCCGATATCGCCATGCTGCTCCTGCTTTCGGTCGCGCGCCGTGGCGGGGAGGGCGAGCGGCAGATCCGGGCCGGCGAATGGAACGGCTGGTGCCCGACGCATATGATCGGCAGCAAGGTTACGGGCAAGACGGTGGGGATCATCGGCTTCGGGCGCATCGGCAAGGCCTTCGCCCAGCGCTGCCATTTTGGTTTCGGCATGGACGTGGTGTTCTACAACCGCTCGACGGTCGATCCCACTGAGGCGGCGCGATATGGCGCGCGGCAGTTGGCGACCGTGGAAGAGGTGCTCGCGGCCAGTGATTTCGTGTCGCTGCATTGCCCGGGAGGTGCGGAGAACCGGCACCTGATGAATGCCTCCCGTTTCGCGGCGATGAAGCCTGGGGCTTATCTGATCAACACGGCGCGCGGCGATGTGGTCGACGAGGCGGCATTGATCGCGGCGCTTGAGAATGGCGTGATCCGTGGCGCCGGCCTCGACGTCTATGAGGCTGAGCCGCAGGTGCCGGAGAAGATGCGCGCGATGGAGAATGTGGTTTTGCTGCCGCATCTCGGCAGCGCGACTGAGGAGACGCGCAATGCGATGGGGATGAAGGTGGTGGACAATATCACTGCCTTCTTCGAGGGACGCGAGCCGCCGGACCGGGTGGCCTGACGCCTTTCTATCGCTGCGCGCCGACGGTCTTTCGCTCGCCCGAGGGACCACGCGGTTTGGCTTCGAGGCCGAAGAGCAGCCGCGCGCGGCCGGGGATGAAGTCCACCGCGATGGCGAAGAGGCTCGACAGCACGAAGGTCGCGGCGGCGATGATGATGAAGCTCGGCACGGCGGGCAGGCCGAGCGGCAGGACGTAATAGAGCGCGCCGACAATCACCGTCTGATGGATGATGTAGAGCGGGAACACTAGGCGGTTGACCGTGACCAGCCGCGCGTCCGGCTGGTTGAAATGACGGGCGGCGAAGCCGATCAGGGTCAGGATCATCGACCAGGCAAGCAGGAAGATCGCGGCCTTGAAGAGCGGGGTTTCATCGCCGTAGCTGCCGATCGCCTGTTCGGCGGGGGCGAGCCAGGCGAAGGCATATAGAAACATCGTCACGGCGAGCGCGACCGCGGCACTCACATAGCGCTTGGCGATGATCGGCTCGATTAGGCTGCGATGATTGCGGGCGACGAGGAATCCGAGGCCGAACCAGCTTGCCCAGACCGCGAACCAGGCGCCGTCATTGTAAAGCGCATTGGTTTCCTTGGGGTAGAACGGCGTCAGAACAAGGTTCAACACCAGCGGCAGCAGGAAGAAGAGATAGATGGCGCCTGATTTCGCGATGCGCTCGAACCAGGCCATGATCGCGTTGCCCGGTCGGCTGAGATAGAGAAAGATCGGGTAGCAGATCACCGACATCACAAGCAGATAGGCGACGAACCACATGTGCGCCCAGGTGAAATTGCCGGTCGGGTAGCGCCCCTCGGTGAAATAGCGCGTCAGCCAAAAATTGATGAGCGAGCCGTCATAGCCGGTCTCATACATGCGCTCGTACCAGACCTGCGGCACGACGAGGACGGCCATGGCGAAGAGCAGGGGGACAAGCAGGCGGATGGTGCGCTTGCGCAGGAAGGCGAGGCTGGAATCGGAGCGAAAGGAGAAGGCAGCGCCCATGCCCGAGACGAAGAACAGCAGCGCCAGCCGCCAGGCGCGCGGGAATTCCATGATCAGCGAGAGCGCGGGGCTGGTGCGATCGCTATGGATCAGCCAACCCATGTCGGTGAAGAAGGCCGCCGAGGAGTGATAGAGGATCAGGATCGCGAAGGCGGAAATCCGCAGCCGATCCACATAGTAAAGCCTGTCCTTCATGACCTGCCGGATATCATCTTGATGCCATGCCCGGGTTGCGGGCGTCGCTCAAGGATATCCGTGTGTGCTTTCTAAAGTGTGAGCGGCTCGCTCACCTACGTCTCATGCAACACATGAGCCGCCTTGACGGCAGCCGAAGCCCGGTTTTCGACGCCGAGTTTGACGTAGATCTGCTCGAGGTGCTTGTTCACCGTGCGGGCGGATAGGCCGAGAATTTCGCCGATGTCGCGGTTGGCTTTGCCCTTGGCGATCCAGAGCAGCACCTCGGATTCGCGGTGGGTGAGCGCGAAGCGCTGGCGCAATACCTGGTCGTCGGCGCGCTGGCTGGCGGTGAGGCGGAAGAGATATTCGTCGGGGCCGATCGTGCCAAGAAAGGCGAGCTGCAGCACGTCCTGGCCGCCATGGGCGACAGATATGGTGGAGGCGGTGCGGTCTTTCATCCAGGCGGCGATGGTTGAGATCACCGTGTCCATGCCGTCGTCGCTGCCCATGGCGGCGTTGACGAGGCGGGTCGCCTGGGGCGTCGACCAGTGGATGTTGCCGTCTCCCTTGACCGCCAGCAGGTGGCGGCCGGCGGCGTCGAGCGCCACGCGGGCGCTCTGGGCGGAGCGGGCGTTTTTGAGGTGGACGCCGATGCGGGCGCGGAGTTCGTCGATGTTGATCGGCTTGGTCAGATAATCGACGCCGCCGGAGCCGAGCGCGTGGACGACGTGTTCGGTCTCGGTCAGCCCGGTCATGAAGATGACGGGGATCTGGCTGATCGCCGGGTTGGCCTTCAGCCGCCGGCAGGTCTCGAAACCGTCCATGGTGGGCATGACAGCGTCGAGCAGGATGAGGTCGGGGGTGATGCGCTCGACGATGTTGAGCGCTGCTGAGCCCGAGGTGGCGATCAGGACGGAGAAGCCGGATTGCTCCAGCGCATCGGTCAAGAAGCCGAGCGCTTCCGGCGAGTCGTCGACCAACAGAACGATGTCGCGCGGGAGCTCAGCCAATGTGTTCCACCTTTTCGTCGAAGCGGTGCAGGAAGGCCATGAAGCCGTTCAGGTCGAAGGCGGCGACATAGGATCGAAGGTCCTCGGTAAATGGCTGATTTGCCTCCACCTTGGCAAGGTCGGCGAGCTTTGCCTCGATGCCCCTGATATAGCCGATCTCGCCGAGACGCAGCAGTTCCTGCACATGCGCATCGCCGGGGCTCTGCAAGATCTGCTCAGTCTTCTTTGGCGTCGCGGGGGCGGCTTCGGCGTAGAGCCATTTCAGGCCGAGGTGCAGCGCGAGCTTGTCGCGCAGGCGGCGGATGTCGACCGGCTTGCCGATCGCGTCATTGTGGCTGTCGTCGCTGTCGCCATGGGCGGCGGCGTCGCCGATATTGGCAGACAGCATGACGATGGGCGCGGTCTGGCCGGCTTCGCGCAGGCGCGAGACGAGCTGCCAGCCGTTCATGCCCGGCATCAGGATGTCGACGAGAAAGAGATCGGGCTGGATGCCTTCGATCAGCGTCAGGCAATCCGTGCCGCTTGCCGCCGTCAGCACGACGAAATCCAGCGGCACCAGGATCTCGCGCATCATCTCGCGGTGGTCCTCGTTGTCGTCGACGACGACGATGGTGCGGCGCGGGCCGTCATAGCTGACGATCTTCTTTTCCTGCGGCGGCGCGGCCATCTCGCGCAGCACGGCCGAGAGCATCAGGCGCACGCGGAAGGTCGAGCCCTTGTCCTTTTCGCTGGTCACGGAGATTTCGCCGCCGAGCGTGTTGGTCAGAAGCTGGGTGATCGTCAGGCCGAGGCCGAGGCCGGGCATGGGGCGGATGCTGTCGGCCTCGCCGCGCTGGAATGGCTCGTAGATGCGGCTCAGGTCCTTCTCGGCGATGCCGCGACCGGTGTCCGTCACGGTGAAGGTCGCGACCTGGCTGCGATAGGCGACATCGAAAGTGACGGTGCCCTCGTCGGTGAACTTGATGGCGTTGGAAAGGAGATTGACGAGGATCTGGCGCAGGCGTTTTTCGTCGGTCCGCACGAACTGGGGCAGGGCAGGCGCGCGCTGGTGGTTGAAGGTCAAACCCTTGGCGAGCGCCTGCGGGCGGAACATGTCGACGATCTGGTCGAGGAAATCCTGGATGTTGATCTCGTTGGAATAGACCTGCAGGCGGCCCGCCTCGATCTTCGAGATATCGAGCAGGCCGTCGATGAGGCCGGAGAGATGTTCGGCCGAGCGGCGGATGACCTTGATCGACGACTGGCGTGGCGTCGGGATGGTCTCGTCGCGCTCCAGGATCTGGGCGTAGCCGAGCACGGCGTTGAGCGGCGTGCGCAGCTCGTGGCTGAGGCCGACGACATAGCGGCTCTTGGCGCGGTTGGCGGCCTCGGCGGTCTCCTTGGCGGCCTGGAGTGCGGCATCCGTCTTCTTGTGAGCGGCGATTTCCTTGAGGAGCAGCGTGTTCTGGCGCGAGGATTCCTCCTCGGCGACGACGCGGCTGTCATGGGCGAGCACATAGAACCAGCAGACGACGCCGGCGATAACGGCGAAGACGAAGAAGACGATAAGGATCGTGCCGTTGACGACCTCGGCGGTTGCCGGCGAGGCCGAGGAGACCTGATGCGCGATCATCGCCAGGATGGCGCCGACGGCGGTCAGCGCCAGAATGACGGCGATGCCGTAGCGGCCAAGGCGCGTGGTCAGCTTCTGGACGATGGTTTCGGGCAGCACCGCTTTGGCGACATAGCCGACCTGCGCGTTCAGATGCGCATTGGGCTTGCACATGTCGTGGCAGCGGCTGTCGAGCGAACAGCAGAGCGAGCAGATCGGCGCGGCATAGGCGGGACACCAGGCCATGTCCTCCGGCTCGAAGGGATGTTCGCAGACCGAACAGGTGATGTTCGTCAGGTTCTTCCAGCTCTGGCGCGGCTTGCGGGCGAGGTAGAACTTGCCCTTCGTGGCCCAGGCGATCGCGGGCGAGGCGATCAGGGCGACAATGAGGGTGATGTAGGGCGCGAGCGATGCGGCGATCGTGCCGAAGGCGCCGAAATGGGCGATGAGCGCGATGGTCGCCGACAGCGTCATGGCGCCGAGGCCGACGGGGTTGATGTCGTAGAGATGGGCGCGCTTGAATTCGATGCCTGGAGGGGCAAGACCGAGCGGCTTGTTGATGAAGAGATCGGCCGAAATGGTGCAGAGCCAGGCCATGGCGATGATCGAGAAGATGCCGAGCGTTTCCTCAAGCAGCCGGTAGATGCCTAGCTCCATCAGCAGCAGCGCGATCGCCACGTTGAACACCAGCCAGATGACGCGGCCGGGGTGGCTGTGGGTCAAGCGGGAGAAGAAATTCGACCAGGCGAGCGACCCGGCATAGGCGTTCATCACGTTGATCTTAAGCTGCGAGACCATAACGAAGGCGGCCATCAAGAGCAGCGCGGCGTTGTGCCAGGGAATCATGTAGCCGAAGGCGGTCAGATACATCTGCGCCGGATCGGCGGCGCGGTCTGCGGGAACACCTGAAGCAAAAGTGAGCACGACGAGGAAGGAGCCGGCCAGCAGCTTCGGCGCGCCGATGATGACCCAGCCGGGACCGGCGAGGAAGACGGCGAGGCGGTGGCGCCACTTGGTCTGCTTTTCCGGAGGGAGGAAGCGCAGAAAGTCGGCCTGTTCGCCGATCTGGGACATCAGCGCCAGGATGACGGCGGAGGCCGCGCCGAATTCGACGAGATCGAAGGGGGCGACGGTGCCGGGTGGGCCAGAGGCATGGCGGATGCCGGAGAAAGCACGCCAGAGGTCGAACTTTTCCCAATCCATCACGGCGATGAAGAGGAAGGGCAGGATGTTGAGGACGATCCAGAAGGGCTGCGTCAGAAGCTGGAAGCGGCTGATCAGCCGGACGCCGTGGGTGACGAGCGGGATGACCATGACGGCGCTGATGATGTAGCCGATCCAGAGCGGAATGCCCAAGGTCAGCTCCAGCGCGCCGGACATGATCGACGCCTCGATCGCAAACAGCATGAAGGTGAAGCTGGCGTAGATCAGCGAGGTGATGGTCGAGCCGATATAGCCGAAGCTGGCGCCACGGGTCAGAAGGTCGATATCGACGCCGTGGCGGATGGCATAGCGGCTGATCGGCAGGCCGATAGCGAGCATGGCGATCGAGGCGACGATGATGGCGTAGAAGGCGTTGGTGGTGCCGTAGGAGAGCGTGATGGCGCCGCCGATCGCCTCCAGCGCCAGAAAGGAGATGGCGCCGATCGCGGTTTGCGAGATGCGCTGCGAGGAGAATTGCCGGGCGCTCTTGGCGGTGAAGCGCAGCGCATAGTCTTCCAGCGTCTGGTTGGCGACCCAGCGATTGTATTCGCGCCTGACCGGAATAATGCGTTGCCGCGCTGCCATGCCCGTAATCGGCCCTTTCGTTCCCCTTGTCATGCGTTCGTAACATGGAACAGTGCGGGGCTTAAGAGTGCGGTGCAACGCAAAACTGCACATTTCGCCCCGTCACCTACGTCATTTCGCGTATACGCTTTCGCAGTGCAGCACCGGATAGTCCCTTAAGCAACAGTTAATCGCCGTTTCAGGCCTGTTGTCGGAACAAGAAGAGGGGATCAACCAGATGAATCTGCGATCATATGTTTCCGGTGCCGTGCTCGGCGCCGTCATGTCGGCCACGGCCGCATTCCATGGAGCCGTTGCGGCTGACGACACCATCAAGGTCGGCGTTCTGCATTCGCTGTCCGGCACGATGGCGATCTCCGAAACGACGCTGAAAGACGCCATGCTGATGCTCATCGACGAGCAGAACAAGAAGGGCGGCCTTCTCGGCAAGAAGCTCGAGGCCGTCGTCGTCGATCCGGCTTCCGACTGGCCGCTGTTTGCCGAAAAGGCACGCGAGCTGATCGAAAAGGACAAGGTCGCGGCCGTCTTCGGTTGCTGGACGTCCTCGTCGCGCAAGTCGGTCCTGCCGGTTTTCGAAGAGCTCAACTCCATCCTGTTCTACCCGGTTCAGTATGAAGGCGAAGAATCCTCGCGCAACATCTTCTACACGGGTGCTGCTCCGAACCAGCAGGCAATCCCGGCTGTCGATTACCTGATGGAAAAGGAAGGCGTTAAGCGCTTCGTTCTGGAAGGTACCGACTACGTCTATCCGCGCACGACCAACAAAATCCTGGAAGCCTACCTGATCTCGAAGGGCATTCCGAAGGAAGACATCATCGTCAACTACACGCCGTTCGGCTTCTCCGACTGGCAGACGGAAGTCTCCAAGATCAAGGAATTCGGTGGCGCGGGCAAGAAGACCGCCGTCGTCTCCACGATCAACGGTGACGCCAACGTTCCGTTCTACAAGGAACTCGGCAACCAGGGCGTCAAGGCAACCGATATCCCTGTTGTCGCCTTCTCGGTCGGCGAAGAAGAGCTTGCCGGTCTCGACACCAAGCCGCTGGTCGGCCACCTCGCTGCCTGGAACTACTTCGAGTCGGTCGAAAGCCCGGCCAACAAGAAGTTCATCAAGGAATGGCATGCCTACACCAAGAACGACAAGCGCGTGACCAACGACCCGATGGAAGCTGCCTATATCGGCTTCAACGCATGGGTTAAGGCGGTCCAGGCTGCCGGCACGACCGACACGGACAAGGTTCTCGACACGATCATCGGCACCACTGTTCCGAACCTGTCGGGCGGCTACGCCACCGTCATGCCGAACCACCACATCACCAAGCCGGTGCTGATCGGTGAAATCCAGGCGAACGGCCAGTTCGAAATCGTCCAGCAGACCCCTGCTGTCGTCGGCGACGAATGGTCCGACTTCCTGCCTGACTCCAAGGACCTGATCTCCGATTGGCGCAAGCCCATGAACTGCGGAAACTTCAACGTTGCCACGGGCAAGTGCGGCGGCAAGGGCTCCTGAGTGCTGACCACCCCGTCACTCTGACGCCTGAAGACTTCCGCCCGGTCTCTCCTGTCCGGGCGGAAGGTCCATCTCCGAAGCGCGGCCCTGAGGCTTCGGACGGCACCGATCCACTCAGTGGAAGCAGCCGACCTAAGGGCCCCTGAATTTCCCCGATTGCGCCGGAAGGCCAACGATAACCGAGGCAGAAAGCCGATGTATCGCGCCATCAAGATTTTGCTTTTGACCTTGTGCCTGGCCCTGCCGGCATTCGCCACGGCGCTGAAGGCGCAGGAAGACATCCATGCGCTGGTCGACGCGCTCGGCGTCGGCGATTTCCCGGAGCGCGAGGTCGCCATCAAGGCGCTGGTCGCATCCGGCGATGCCCATGTCAGCCAGATCCTGCAGCAGCTCAGCGACGGCCAGCTTTACGTGAATTCGGAAAGCGGTGGCCCGGTTCTGCTTCAGGGCGGCACGGAGGACGAGCCGACATTTTCCGATCCGATCAGCGGCGAAGCCGTCGCCGATATCGACGCGGACTATATGTCCAAGGTCCGGATCAACAATTCGCTGCGTGGCGTCATTGCTTCGGCCATGAGCCAGCTGACGCTGCTGTCGCCTGATCGCGGCGCCCGCCTTGCGGCTGCCCAGGGGCTGCTGCGCGATGCCGATCCCGCCAATCTCGAACTTCTGAACTCCGCACTTGCCGCCGAGAAGGACGGCGAGGTCAAGGAGACGATGGAAGCCGCCCGCGCCGTCATGGTGCTGAAGAGCGATGTCGGCGCCGAGGACAAGAAGGCCGCCATCGATACGATCGCCGCCCGTGGCGGTCGCAACGCGCTGACTATTCTTACGACCGCGATGGCGACCGCGCCCGACGAGTTGAAGGGCGAGATCCAGACGCATATCAACACGATCAACCGCAGCCTGGCGCTGTGGGACGTGGTGCAGAACGTCTGGTACGGCCTGTCGCTAGGCTCGGTGCTGCTGCTTGCCGCCATCGGCCTTGCCATCACCTTCGGCGTCATGGGCGTCATCAACATGGCGCATGGCGAGATGGTGATGATCGGCGCCTACACGACCTATGTCGTGCAGCAGTATATCGCCTCGACCTTCCCCGGCCTCGAAGTCTATTCGCTGGCCTTCGCCGTACCCGCCGCCTTCCTCTTCACCGGCTTCGTCGGCCTCGTCATCGAGCGCACCGTGATCCGCTATCTCTATGGACGTCCGCTGGAAACGCTGCTTGCAACCTGGGGCGTGTCGCTCATCCTGCAGCAGGCCGTGCGCTCGATCTTTGGGCCGACCAACCGCGAAGTGCGCAATCCGAGCTGGATGTCGGGCGCGTTCGAACTCGGCGGCCTGTCGATCACCTGGAACCGCCTGTGGATCATCGTCTTCTCGATGGCCGTGTTCGTGACGCTGCTCATGCTTCTCAAGCGTTCCGCCTTCGGCCTGCAGATGCGCGCCGTCACGCAGAACCGGCGCATGGCGTCGTCGATGGGTATCCGCACCGGCTGGGTCGATGCCTTCACCTTCGCGCTCGGCTCCGGCATCGCCGGCATGGCGGGCGTGGCGCTCAGCCAGATCGACAACGTCTCGCCCAATCTCGGCCAGAGCTACATCATCGACAGCTTCATGGTCGTGGTGTTCGGCGGCGTCGGCAATCTGTGGGGCACGCTGGTGGGCGCGCTGTCGCTCGGCGTCGTCAACAAGTTCCTCGAGCCTTTCGCCGGCGCCGTGCTCGGCAAGATCCTGGTGCTCGTCCTCATCATTCTCTTCATCCAGAAGCGGCCGCGTGGGCTCTTCGCACTCAAAGGAAGGGCGGTGGAAGCATGATTACGGCCTTCCTTCTCCGGTCTCTCGATCGCAAGATCATCGTTGCGCTCATCATCCTGCTGGCGCTTGCCGTGCTGGTGCCAGTTCTGAACCTGATGACGCCGGCAACGAGCCCTGTGCATATCCCGACCTACATCATGTCGCTGTTCGGCAAGTATCTGACCTATGCGCTGCTGGCGCTGGCGCTCGATCTCGTCTGGGGTTTCTGCGGCATTCTCTCGCTCGGCCACGGCGCTTTCTTCGCGCTCGGCGGTTATGCGATGGGCATGTATCTGATGCGCCAGATCGGCACGCGCGGCAGCTACGGCGACCCCATCCTTCCCGATTTCATGGTGTTCCTGAACTACAAGGAACTGCCGTGGTTCTGGCATGGGTTCGACCATTTCTGGTTCGCGGCGCTGATGGTGCTCGTCGTGCCCGGGCTGCTCGCCTTCGTCTTCGGCTGGTTCGCCTTCCGCTCGCGCGTCAACGGCGTCTATCTCTCGATCATCACCCAGGCGATGACCTACGCGCTGCTGCTCGCCTTCTTCCGCAACGACATGGGCTTCGGCGGCAATAACGGCCTGACCGATTTCAAGGACATCATCGGCTACAACATCCAGGCCGACGGCACGCGTGCGGCACTCTTCTCGGCCACCGCGATCCTGCTCGCACTGTCGCTGCTGATCGCGTCGGGCATCGTGCGCTCGAAGTTCGGCAAGGTGCTGGTCGGCGTGCGCGACGCGGAAAGCCGCACGCGCTTCCTCGGCTACCGCGTCGAGCACTTCAAGCTCTTCACCTTCGTCGTTTCGGCGATGATGGCGGGGATCGCCGGCGCGCTCTACGTGCCGCAGGTGGGCATCATCAACCCCGGCGAATTTGCCCCGGCCAACTCGATCGAAGTCGTCATCTGGACGGCGGTGGGCGGGCGCTCGACGCTGATCGGGCCGATCATCGGCGCGATCATGGTCAATGGCGGCAAGACGATCTTTACCGGCCTCTTCCCGGAATTCTGGCTCTTTGCGCTCGGCGGGCTGTTCGTCGCGGTGACGCTGTTCCTGCCCAAGGGCATCGTCGGCACGATCGGCCAGTATCTCGGCAAGCGCAAGCCATCCTCCAGCGACACGCCGCCCGCGAAACGCGAAGACGGTGTCGACGCCGAAATCCAGCCCGCGGAGTGAGCGCCATGATCCCTGACGTCAAACCCAACAGCGTTCTCTATCTCGACAACGTCTCCGTCTCCTTCGATGGCTTCAAGGCGCTGAATTCGCTGTCGATCGTCATCGAACCAGGCGAACTTCGCGCTATCATCGGCCCGAACGGCGCCGGCAAGACGACGATGATGGACATCATTACCGGCAAGACGCGGCCGGACACTGGCCAGGTGTTCTTCAACGGCCAGACCGACCTCACCAAGCTCGACGAAGCCGACATCGCCCAGCTCGGCATCGGCCGCAAGTTCCAGAAGCCGACGGTGTTCGAGAGCCACACGGTCTGGGACAATATCGAGCTGGCGCTGAACCGCCGGCGTGGCGTGTTCTCGACGCTGTTCTACCGGCTGTCGAACGAGGACCGGTCGCGTATCGAGGAGATCCTGGCGACCGTTCGCCTGACGCACCGCCGCGACGACCTCGCCGCCAATCTCAGCCATGGGCAGAAGCAGTGGCTGGAGATCGGCATGCTCTTGGCACAGGAGCCGAAACTGTTGCTGGTCGACGAGCCGGTGGCCGGGATGACGGATGCGGAGACGGCGGAGACGGCGATTCTGCTCAAGGAGATCGCCAAGACGCGGTCGGTTGTGGTCGTCGAGCACGACATGGGCTTTATCCGCGATCTTGGGGTGAAGGTGACGTGCTTGGCTGAAGGCTCGGTTTTGGCCGAGGGGTCGATTGATTTTGTGAGTTCCGATCCGAAGGTGATCGAGAATTATCTGGGGCGGTGATGGGCGTTGAGTGTGTGATACCCCCCTCTGCCCTGCTGGGCATCTCCCCCACAAGGGGGGAGATCGACCCGTGGCGGGCGTCTCGTCAATCAATAGCCGTTGGAGCGAGCGGGTGCACCCAGCCAGTCTCCCCACCTGTGGGGGAGATGCCCAGCAGGGCAGAGGGGGGTGCCACAACCGTAAGCGATCATAGGGGAAAACCATGCTGACCATCGAAAACGCAAACCTCCACTATGGCGCGGCGCAGGCGCTGCGCGGCATCTCGCTGAAGGCAGAGATGGGCAAGATTACCTGCGTGCTCGGGCGCAACGGTGTGGGAAAGAGCTCGCTGCTGCGCGCCGTTACCGGCCAGCATCCGCTGTCTTCAGGCACGGTGACCTTCAACGACACAAAACTCAACGGCCTAGCGCCCTATGCGCGCGCCAAGCAGGGCATCGGCTATGTCCCGCAGGGGCGCGAGATCTTTCCGTTGCTGACGGTGAAGGAAAATCTCGAGACCGGCTTTGCGCCGCTTACGCGCCGCGACAAGAACATCCCCGACGATATCTTCAGCCTGTTTCCCGTGCTGCAGACCATGCTCGGGCGGCGCGGCGGCGATCTCTCGGGTGGGCAGCAGCAGCAGTTGGCGATCGGGCGGGCGATGGTGACGCGGCCGAAGATCCTCGTGCTCGACGAGCCGACCGAAGGCATCCAGCCGTCGATCATCAAGGATATCGGCCGGGCGATCCGCTATCTGCGTGATAGCACCGGCATGGCGATCCTGCTGGTCGAGCAGTATCTCGATTTCTGCCGGGAGCTTGCCGATTACGTCTACATCATGGATCGCGGCGAGATCGTGCACGAGGGTCTGGCGGAGACGCTGGATACGCCGGAGGCGCGCCGGCATCTGACCGTCTGATCGGCATTCGCCGCTTTTAAAGGCATTCGACGACATGCGCCCTGTTGGCCGGCGCCGAGATTTCAGTGTCCTTCGCGCGGCATGGAAATTGCTTGCTTTCAATCAGTTACAGGATTGAATGAGAACGGCCGGGCAAACCGGCGGCATGAAAAGGGCATGGAATGACGAACGCCGCGGCAGCCACCAGACCGCAAAGGGCCGAAGGCCGCGGGCATCTGGCCGCGAAGTCGCTGGGCGGGCGCACGCGCATCCGCGAGCTCTATCAGGAGGGTGCCGCGAAGATCCGGCTGCCAGATACCTTCGATGCCTCGATGGAAGCCGTCATCATCAATACGGCAGGTGGGCTCACCGGTGGCGACCGCATGGACTGGAGCGTCGTTGCCGGTCCCTGTACGCGCATCGACGTGACCACGCAAGCCTGCGAGAAGATCTACAAGGCGTCCGCCGGCACCGCCGAGATCACCACCAAAATTCACGTCGGCGCCAATGCGCGGGTCGACTGGTTGCCGCAGGAAACCATCCTCTTCGATCGCTCCTCGCTCTATCGCCGGCTCGATGTCGATCTCGACGCGGGGGCGGAGTTTCTGGCGGTCGAGGCGATCCTGCTCGGGCGCAAGGCGATGGGCGAGGCGGTTGTCTCCGGGCTGTTCCGCGATCGCTGGCGTATCCGCAGGGAAGGCCGGCTCTGCCATGCCGAAGATCTGAGGCTCGCGGGCGAGGTCCAGTCGCTGACGCGCGAGCGGGCGGTGCTGTCCGGCCAGGTCGCCTTCGCGACGCTGCTCTATGTCGGGCCGCAGGCGGAGAGCTATCTCAATGCGGTCAGGCCTTTGCTCGACGGTCATATGGGCGGCGCCAGTTGCTGGGCGGGCAAGCTCGTCGTTCGGCTGGCGGCGTCGGATGGCTTCGCACTTCGAAAAATCCTGATCCCGATCATTTCAGCCTTGCGCAACGGCGCGCCTGTGCCGAAAGTCTGGAATCTCTAGTTCAAGCAGATGGATGCACGATGAACCTCACACCAAGAGAAAAAGACAAGCTGTTGATTTCGATGGCGGCGATGGTCGCGCGGCGACGGCTGGAGCGGGGCGTCAAGCTCAACTATCCCGAGGCGATCGCGCTCATCACCGACTACGTCGTCGAAGGCGCGCGTGACGGCCGGCCGGTGGCCGAACTCATGGAAGCCGGCGCCCATGTCATCGGTCGCGACCAGGTAATGGACGGCATCGCCGAGATGATCCACGACGTGCAGGTGGAAGCGACGTTCCCTGACGGGACGAAGCTGGTGACCGTTCACGAACCGATCCGCTGAGGCCATCATGCTCGAGCTTCGACCCAATTGCGAATGCTGCGACAAGGACCTGCCGCCCGAAAGCCGCGAGGCCATGATGTGCAGCTTCGAGTGCACCTATTGCGCTGCCTGCGCCGACAACGTGCTTTCAGGCGTCTGCCCGAATTGCGGCGGCGAACTGGTGCGCAGGCCGGTGCGTCCGGCGGCCAAGCTCATCAACAACCCGGCATCGACGAAACGCGTGCTGAAGGCCGAGGGCTGCGCGCCCGTGAAGGCTGCGTGAGGAGAAAATCATGATCCCAGGCGAAATCATTGCCGCACCCGGCGAAATCGAACTCAACGCCGGCGCGCCGACCGTGACCATCGAGGTGTCGAACACCGGCGACCGCCCGGTGCAGGTCGGCAGCCATTATCATTTCGGCGAGACCAATGCCGGGCTCTCCTTCGATCGCGAGAAGGCACATGGGATGCGGCTCGATATTCCGGCCGGCACCGCCGTGCGCTTCGAGCCGGGGCAGACGCGTTCTGTGACGTTGATCCCGCTATCCGGCAAGCGCGAAGTCTACGGCTTCCGCCAGCTGGTGATGGGCAAGCTGTGATCATGTCTCGGGAGGAGATGATGCGTTTCGCTATGTCTGTGGGTTTTGGTCTGATGGCGCTGATGGCTGCCGGCAGCGCCGGTGCCGAGGAGATCGACTGCAAGAGCCCGACGACACAGACGGACATGACGCTCTGCGAGCGGGCGCGGCAGGACGAGGCCGACAAGGCGCTCAACGTTCAATACAAGAAGACCCGCGCCGCCATGGTCGCCATCGATAGCGATCAGGATGGCGACATGAAGGGGGCTGAGAAAGCTCTGGTAACCGCCCAGCGCGCCTGGATTACCTACCGTGATGCGCAATGCGAGGCGGCCGGCTTTCAGGCGCGTGGCGGTACGATGGAGCCGATGCTGGTGGCCGGCTGCATCGCCAACGTGACCGATGCCAGGACCAAGGAGCTCAAGACGCTCGAAGATGCGATGAGCAACTGAGGTGGCAGAGAGCATGATGATCGTCGGCAATGGTGAGATCGGTGCGGAAGGGGCTGCGGCTGTTGCCGCAGCCGGCTTCGTCATCCGGTTCAACGAATGCCGATCCTATGAGGCGAGCCCCGGCCGCACCGATGTCGTCGCCGTCTGCAACACCGGCCGTCCCGCCAAGGCGATGCTGTCTTCTAAGGCGTGGCGCGCGCATCCCGCTATCGTCGAGGCTTCGGAGATCTGGAGCGTGCGCGATCCGGAGAAGTTCGCGGCGCTGAAAGGCCCGCTGGCCGTCTCGCATCCCGAGCTCGACGATTTCTGCGACGACTATACGAGTCAATTCAGCAGCTTCTGCAAGGACGCTGGCAAGGCGCATGTGGTCGTTGACAAAGTGATTCATGATGGCGTCGACCAGGCACTGGCCACATTTGATCCCGCGCCTTACGTCGTGCCGAGCAGCGGCATGATCGTGATCGCTGAGGTCATGAACCGATTTCCCGATGCCCCGATCGCGCTTGCCGGCTTCGGCCATCAAGGCTGGGAGTGGCATCCCTTCGCCGCCGAAAGGCAGCTCGTCGACGCTTACGTCGCCGCCGGCCGCGTCACGCGGTTTTATCCGTCCGCATCCCGTTCGTCCTCCCAAGGAGCCTGACCCATGCCCTACAAGATTTCCCGCGCCGCCTATGCCGGCATGTTCGGCCCGACCACCGGCGACAAGGTCCGGCTTGCCGATACCGAACTCTTCATCGAGATCGAGAAGGATTTCACCACCTATGGCGAAGAGGTGAAGTTCGGCGGCGGCAAGGTCATTCGCGACGGCATGGGGCAGAGCCAGGCAACGCGCGCGCAGGGCGCGGTCGATACCGTCATCACCAATGTCGTGATCATCGACCATACCGGTATCGTCAAGGCTGATATCGGGCTCAAGAACGGCCGCATCCACGCCATCGGCAAGGCCGGCAATCCGGATACGCAGCCTGGTGTCAACATCATCGTCGGCCCGTCGACCGAGGCGATTGCCGGCGAGGGAAAGATCATCACGGCCGGCGGCATGGACGCGCATATTCATTACATCTGCCCGCAGCAGATCGAGGAAGCGCTGATGTCCGGCATCACCTGCATGCTCGGCGGCGGCTCTGGCCCGGCGCACGGCACGCTCGCCACCACCTGCACCGGCGCCTGGCATATCGAGCGGATGATCGAGAGCTTCGACGGCTTCCCGATGAATCTGGCGCTGGCGGGCAAGGGCAATGCCTCGCTGCCGGCCGCACTTGAGGAAATGGTGCTCGCCGGCGCGTCGTCGCTGAAGCTGCACGAGGACTGGGGTACGACGCCGGCCGCGATCGATTGCTGCCTCTCGGTTGCCGACGAATACGATATCCAGGTGATGATCCACACCGACACGCTGAACGAAAGCGGCTTCGTCGAGGATACGATTGGGGCGCTCAAGGGCCGCACCATCCACGCCTTCCACACGGAAGGGGCGGGCGGCGGCCACGCGCCCGATATCATCAAGATCTGCGGTCAGTCGAACGTCATCCCGTCGTCGACCAACCCGACGCGGCCCTACACGGTCAACACGATTTCCGAGCATCTCGACATGCTGATGGTCTGCCACCACCTGTCGCCGTCGATTCCCGAGGATATCGCGTTCGCCGAAAGTCGCATCCGCAAGGAAACGATCGCGGCCGAAGACATCCTCCACGATATCGGCGCCTTCTCGATCATCTCGTCCGACAGCCAGGCCATGGGCCGCGTCGGCGAAGTCGCGATCCGCACCTGGCAGACGGCCGACAAGATGAAGCGCCAGCGCGGTCCGCTGAAGGAGGAGACGGGGGATAATGACAACTTCCGCGTCCGCCGCTATATCGCCAAGTACACGATCAACCCGGCGATTGCTCAAGGGGTTAGCCACGAGATCGGCTCGATCGAAGTCGGCAAGCGCGCCGACCTCGTGCTCTGGAACCCGGCCTTCTTCGGCGTGAAGCCGGAGATGGTGCTGCTCGCCGGCTCGATCGCGGCAGCCCCCATGGGCGATCCGAACGCCTCGATCCCGACGCCGCAGCCGATGCACTATCGCCCAATGTTCGCCGCCTATGGCAAGCTGCGCACCAACTCGTCGGTCACCTTCGTCAGCCAGGCGTCGCTCGATGCCGGCCTGAAGGGCCGCCTCGGCGTCGCCAAGGACCTCGTCGCCATCAAGAACACGCGCGGCGGCATCTCCAAGGCGTCGATGATCCACAACAGCCTGACGCCGCATATCGAGGTCGATCCAGAGACCTACGAGGTGCGCGCCGACGGCGAGCTGCTCACCTGCGAACCGGCGACCTCGCTGCCGATGGCGCAGCGTTACTTCATGTACTGATCAGCTTTAATGGCCGGCGCTTCAGTGCCGGCCAACTTCTGACTACACGTTTAGCAATGCATTCTTAAAGTTGTGTCGTGATTGCGTGTTGTTCCACCATGGGGCGTTGCGTCCGAAATGGGACGCGACGGCCGACGAAATCCTGAAAAGTGTGATTTATCAATTCATTAGATGCGCAGCCGCACGGACATTTCCAGAGCCATTTTCGTCGCGTTTCGATCCATTGTGCAGCGCACGAACAATTTACAAAACTCGCTAAAATCCTAGTGATTCCCTTAAGACCCCGGCAGCGGTTCGTGTCTCATCAATAGACTTGGCGCGGGGCTAGAAGGTCGATTCGGATGCACATTTTACTCGAGGCGGAGCTCGGCGATTTCAGGAATCGCCTGACGATTTATACCTATGCGCTGAAGATGAGTTTCGCCGCGGTGATGCTCTCCTCGCTTGTCATCGCGGTGCTGCTGTTGCCGCTCGATTGGGCTGGCATGCTGCCGGTTTCGCTGGAGCATGCGGTGATCTATGGCGTGGCGTTATCCTGGGTGATCGGCGGGATTGTATCGGGAGCGCTGGCCTTGGTCGCAGGCTATGCGATGCATCAGCTCAGCGTCTCGCGCGCCGAGTTCGAACAGCTGAGCCGCACCGACATGCTGTCCGGCCTGTTGAACCGGCGGGCGTTCACCGAGGCGCTCGATGATGTCGATGAGCCTGCCTGTCTCGCGATCTTCGATGTGGACCGGTTCAAGGCTGTCAACGATCGCTATGGGCATGCCTGCGGCGATGCTGTCATCGTTGCCGTCGCGGCGGAGCTGTCTGCGGCCTTCAGCGAAGAATCGACCGTCGCGCGGCTTGGTGGCGAGGAGTTCGGGGTTGTCGTTATCGCGCCGCTCAAGGAGGAGCGGGTGGCGCAGATCCGGGCGGCCTGCAACCGGCTTGCCGAACGGACGATCGCGCTCGATGGCTGCAGCTTCAATGTCACGATGTCGGCCGGCATCGCGGAGCTCTTCGATGGGCGAAGCAGGCAGGCCGCCTACACCGCCGCCGACAAGGCGCTCTATCTGGCGAAGACGCTCGGCCGCAATCGGGTCGTCCACGAGGATGAGGGCCTGCAACGCCGCATGCGGCTCAGCCAGGATGAAACCAATGTCGACGGCAGGTCGTCCGCTATTCACTAAAGCGTTGCAACGACACGCGTATAGTGCGCAATACGGCGTTTTGACCCTTGCGCGGTTCCAGCCGATTTTGCATGCTCCTCGCCTGAACCGGAATGGACACATCATGCAGTACATCACCTCCTATCTGCCGGCCGGCACGCCGTCTTCCCACCCCACCCACAAGGTCGTGCTGCCGCATGATCTGAGGCACCTCAGGCGCAAGCTGCTGCATCTCGACAATGGCGAGATGGTCATGCTCGACCTCAAGGAGCCGGTGCTGTTCGCCAATGGCGACATGCTGGTTCTCGGCGATGGCGAGCTGGTGGAGATCGTTGCGGCCGACGAGAAGCTTTTCGAGATCAAGGCCCGCGATCGCCTGCATCTGATCGAGCTCGCCTGGCATCTGGGCAACCGGCATCTGGGTGCGCAGATCGAGGAAGAGCGTATCCTGATCCTGCGCGACCATGTCATTCGCGCCATGCTTGAGGGGCTGGGCGCGACGGTGTCAGATGTCACCGAGCCGTTCCAGCCGGCTCGTGGTGCCTATCATTCCCATGGCAGCCATTCGCATGGCCATGGACACGATCATGGCCACGGACACGACCATGGACATGATCATGGGCACAACCATTCGCACGACTGAGCCATGACCGAGAACGGTGATCTTCAGGCGCTGCTGCGGTTGATGGCATGGCTTTCGCCGGCCTTTCCGGTGGGCTCGTTTGCCTATTCGGGCGGGCTGGAGCGGGCGGTGCATGATGGGCTCGTGCACGATGCCGCCTCGCTCAGTGATTGGCTGGGCGCCATGATGGATCATGGCGCCGTCTGGAACGACGTCGTGCTGCTCGCCGAGAGCAACAGGGTGCATGGCGACGCCTCGGCGCTGTCTGAGGTGGCCGAGCTTGCCGAGGCATTGGCGGGATCGCGCGAACGGCACCAGGAGACGATGCTGCTCGGCGACGCGTTCCTGTCGGCGGCCGGCGCATGGCCTGATGAGGTGTTCACACGGCTGCCGAAACATGTGGCTTATCCTGTTGCCGTCGGCGCCGTGTCCGGTGCGCATGGGATCGGCGCTGAAAAGGCGGTCGCCGCCTTTCTGCATGCTTATGTCTCGCAGGCCGTCTCCGCCGGTATCCGGCTCGGCGTTGCCGGCCAGAAGGATGGCGTTGCGATCATGGCGGCGCGGGAAGGGGATATCGCTCTGCTTGGGCGGCGGGCGGCGGGCTCGACGCTCGATGAACTGGGCTCGGCAACGGTGCAGGCCGATATCGTCTCGCTACGGCACGAGACGCAATCGACGCGGCTTTTTCGATCGTGACAACGGCGCTTGTCGCTAACGATCTGCGCCATTTGCCGGTGGCCGCCTTGCGGTTGACGCGCTATGATTATTCTCGATTGGAGTGCACGATATGAAATCAGGAAACGGACCTCTGCGGGTCGGCATCGGTGGACCGGTCGGCTCGGGCAAGACGGCGCTGACGGAAAAGCTCTGCAAGGCGATGCGCGACCAATATTCGGTCGCCGTCGTCACCAATGACATCTACACGACCGAGGATGCCGAGGCACTGATGCGCATGCAGGCGCTGCCGTCGGAGCGCATTGTCGGCGTGGAAACGGGCGGCTGCCCGCACACCGCCATTCGTGAAGACGCCACGATCAACCTGCAGGCCATTGCCGGCCTCAACGAGCGCATTCCCGATCTCGACGTGGTCTTCATCGAATCGGGCGGCGACAATCTGGCGGCGACTTTCTCGCCCGATCTTGCCGACATCACCATCTATGTGATCTCGGTCTGCCAGGGCGAGGAAATCCCGCGCAAGGGCGGGCCCGGGATCACCAAGTCGGACCTTCTCGTCATCAACAAGAAGGATCTCGCGCCCTATGTCGGCGCCGATCTCGACGTGATGGATCGCGACGCGACGCGCATGCGCGCCACACGCCCCTTCGTGTTCTCAGACATGAAGCGCGGCGACGGCATCGGCGCCATCGTCGATTTCCTCAAGGTGCATGGCGGCTTGTAATCGCCGGGATCGTCTTCAAGACGTTGAGATTGCTGATCTCGATCGAGCGGCCGCTGACGGTAACGCCGGCGGCGCGCAGCGACGAGAAGGCGCGGGAGAGCGCCTCGGGCGCCAGTCCGAGCTTGCGCGCCAGGAGGCTCTTCTGGAAGGGGAGCCGCATCTTCGCCTCGAGACCTTCCTGTTTGCAATGGGTGAGCAGATAGGTCGCGACGCGCTGGGGTGCGGTCTGCATGCGGTCGCTTGCCAGGCAATCGATCGTCGATAGCAGGTGCTGCGAGAGGCTGCGCATGATGGCGATGCCGATATGCGGCCGGTGTTCGACCAGAGCCCGGACCTGTTCGAGGTTGAAGCGCGCCAAGATCGAGTGCTCCATGGCCTGGGCGCCATAGCGATAATCGCCGCCATCCGTGACCAGGCATTCGGCGAAGCTGTCGCCGGGCTCGCAAATGCGGATGTCGCCTTCCTGATTGTCGCCGCCAAGCCGGTAGAGCCGGGCAAAGCCCGTCAGCACGCAGTAGAAATACTCACCGCGCTCGCCCTGATGGAACAGGATGTCATGCATCTGGTAGCGCACGATGGTCGCGCAGGCGAGAAGCGCGTTGCGCTCATCCCGGTTGAGGCCGGAAAGAAGAATGGTTTCGCCAAGCATGGCCTTGTGGACATTGCTCAGTTTCAAGCCCGTCGTCATCTCTTTCTCCACATTCGTCGGTCGCAGGCCGCGCCTGCCATTCGGCTAAAATAGCCGAATGGCCATGGGGAAAGTTGATCTGCATCAAGTGGGCGCAAGAAACAAGAAAGCCGGGGCGACCCCGGCTTTCCCTATGATCCGATTATTCCGCCGCGAAGGGCGGCAGGCGGACGACGTTGCCGCCGGTTTTGCCCTTCTTGTCGTCGGGTTTCTCGATCGCGGTGACGCGGCCGTCGAGGTTAGTGACGGCGGTCGTGAGTTCCTCGGGCGAGAGCGGCAGCTGCTCTTCGTCCTTCTTGCCGACAAGGCGGCCGAACAGCCAACCGAGCAGGCGGGAAAGGTCGTCCATGATCAGGAAGAAGGAGGGGACGACTACGAGCGAGAGCACCGTCGATACTATGATACCGCCGATCACGGCGATTGCCATCGGCGAGCGGAACGAGCCGCCTTCGCCGACACCGAGCGCCGAGGGAAGCATGCCCGCCGACATGGCGATCGAGGTCATGATGATCGGGCGCGCGCGCTTGCGGCCGGCTTCCACCATGGCTTCGACACGCTCCATCCCGTGCCGCTTCATCTCGATCGCGAAATCGACGAGCAGGATGGCGTTCTTGGTGACGATACCCATCAGCATCAGGATGCCGATCAGAACAGGCATGGAGAGCGCGTTTTGGGTGACGATCAGCGCCAGTGCCACGCCGCCGATCGCAAGCGGCAGCGAGAACAGGATGGTGAAGGGTTGGATCACGTCCTTGAAGAGCAGGATCAGCACGACCAGAACCAGCATCAGGCCCATCAGCATGGCATTGCCGAAGCTCTGGACCATTTCGCCCTGAACCTTGGCGTCACCGCTTTCGGCCAGATGCACGCTCTTCGGCAGCTGCGTCTCAGAGACGATGCGCTTGAACTCGGCGGTCGAGGTATCGAGCGCCGTGCCGAAGGGCACGTCGGAGCCGATGGCGACGACGCGGTTACGGTTGTTGCGCTTGATCGAGCTCGGGCCTTCCGAATAGTCGACATCGGCGACGCTGTAGAGCGGTACGCTGGCGCCGCTCGCGGTCTTGATCTTGATGGCGCGGATGGCGGCCAGATCGCGGCGGACATCGAGCGATGCCTGCACGCGGATCGGGATCTGCCGGTCGTCGAGCGAGATCTTGGCGAGGTTGGCGTCGATATCGCCGATGGTGGCGACGCGGATCGTCTCGGAGATCTGCTGCGGCGTGATGCCGAGGCGGGAGGCTTCGGCCATGCGCGGGCGGATCTGCAGTTCCGGCCGGGGCAGGGCGCCCTCGGAGGAGACGTTGGCCAGGATCGGCGACGCGCGCAGCTTCGATTCCAGCAGACTGACGGCCTCGTTAAGATCGTCCTCGTTGGAGGAGAGGAAGTTGAAGGTGAGGTCGCGCTCGGCGCGGTCGTTGACCTTGGAGATGCGCACGTCAGGAATACCGCGGACAGCGGCGAAGATATCCTTCTCGACATCCCACTGCGGACGCGTGCGCCCGTGTTCTTCCATCTTCGGGATCAGGTTGCCGATAACAGGCAGCCCGCCGAGACCCTTGTTGACGAGGGTCTTCAGCAGCGAATGGTCGATATTGCCGAGGATGACGCGGACGGTTGCGCGGCGCAGCTCGAGATCGCCCTTCGGCGATGCGCCGCCGAGAACGAAGACGCTTTCCACGCCGTCGATCCCACGCACGGCGTCGTAGACCTTGGTCGATGCGGCAGCCGTATCCTCAAGCGTTGCGTTCGGCGGGAGTTCGACGGAGAGCACGACGCGCGAGGAATCGTCCGGCGGCATGAAACTGCCGGGCACGCGGCTGAGCAACATCATCGAGCCGATCAGGAAGGCGATGGCGCAGAGCAGTGTCGTATAGCGCCAGTACCATTTGCGCGTGGTGCCGGTCACCAGGCGCGTATAGCCGCGCATGATCGTGCCGTCATTGTCGTGATGGTCTTCCATGCCGTCTTCGGCACGCATCAGATAGGCGGCCATCAAGGGTGTGATGAGGCGCGCCACGACGAGCGAGAAGAAGACGGAGAAGGCGACCGTCAGGCCGAACTGGATGAAGTACTGGCCAGCGATGCCTGGCATGAACGACACCGGCACGAAGACGGCGATGATGGTGAAGCTGGTGGCGATAACGGCGAGGCCAATTTCGTCTGCCGCTTCCAGCGCTGCCCTGTAGGGCGTCTTGCCCATCTTGATATGGCGGGCGATGTTCTCGATCTCGACGATCGCGTCGTCGACGAGAATACCGGTTGCGAGCGTCAGCGCCAGGAAGCTCACGAGGTTCAGCGAGAACCCCATGATATCCATGATCCAGAAGGTCGGGATGGCAGACAAGGGCAGCGCCACGGCTGCGATCAGCGTCGCGCGCCAGTTGCGCAGGAACAGGAAGACGACGATGACGGCGAGGATCGAGCCTTCGATCAGCGTGTGAAGGGCTGCCTCGTAGTTGCCGTAGGTGAAGTAGACGCTGTCATCCACCATCTCGATCTTGACGTTCGGATTGGCCTTGCGGATTTCCGTCAGGCTTTCCGACACAGTCTCGGCCACCGAGACTTCGCTGGCGCCCTTGGCGCGGAACACGGCGAAGGTGACCGACGGCGTGCCGTTGAAGCGCGAGAAGGACTTCTGCTCCTCATAGGTGTCGTCGATCGTGCCGAGCTCGGAGAGCTTCACGAAGCGACCGTTCGGCAGGCTGATCGTGGTCGTGTTGAGCTGCGAGACGTCGCGCGTATCGCCGAGCGTGCGGATGGTCTGTTCGTTGCCGGCAACCTGGCCACGGCCGGAGCCGAGGTTGACGTTGGTGCCGCGCAGTTGCTGGTTCACGTCGGCGGCGGTGATGCCGTAGGCGTCGAGCTTGCCGGGATCGAGCGAGACACGCACTTCGCGGTCGGCGCCGCCGTAGCGGTCGATACGGCCGATGCCGGGCTGGCCCTGAAGGGCGCGCTTGACGGTGTCGTCGACGAACCAGGACAGCTCCTCAAGCGTCATGTTGGGGGAGGAGACGGCAAAGGTCTGGATCGCCTGTCCTTCGACATCGACCTTGCTGACGATCGGTTCCTCGATGCCAGCAGGCAGGTCGCTGCGGATCTTGTCGACGGCGTCCTTGGTGTCCTGGACGGCTTCGGCGGTCGGCTTCTCGATGCGGAAGACGACGACCGTCTGCGACAGGCCGTCGGTGACCGTCGACTGGATTTCATCGATGCCGCTGATGGAGGCGACCGCGTCCTCGACCTCCTTTGTCACCTGCATTTCGAGCTCGGCCGGCGAGGCGCCGCTCTGCGTGACGCTGATGGAGACGACGGGAACGTCGATATTCGGGAAGCGGGTGATCGGCAGCTTGTAGAAGGCCTGGATGCCCACGAACACCAGCAGCGCGAAGGCGAGCAGCGGCGCAATCGGATTTCGGATCGACCATGCGGAGAAATTCATGGATTGGCCTCGGTCAGTTCGATTGTGCCGATACGGCTTCGGTGACAGGGGTGATCTTGTCGCCATCGCGAACGAAGGCGCCGGCCTTGGCGACGACGGTGTCGCCTTCCTTCAGGCCTTCCGAGATCTCGACGAAGCCACCATCCTGGATACCTGTCGTCACCTTCACCTGCTTGACGACGCCGCCCTCGACCTTGCGGGCGGTGGAGCCGTTACGACCTGACGTGACGGCCGACAGGGGAAGGGCGATGTCGTTCTTTTCGGCGACGATGATGTCGGCGCTGGCATACATGCCGGAGCGGGCAGCACTCTCGTCGTCGATATAGATGTGCACGAGGCCGAGGCGGGTGGACTGGTCGACGGTAGGCGAGACGATCCGGACCTTGCCTTCGATCTTCGTGCGGTTGCCCGACAGCGTCACGATGGCGCGCTGGCCGACCTTGATCTTCTGGATATCGGTTTCCGACAGCTCGGCGACGAGCTCGATGGCGCTATCCTTGATGACAGTGAACATCGGCTCGCCGGTGCCGGCGGCAATCGCGCCGATGCGGGCGTTCTTGGCCGAAATCACGCCTGAGACAGGCGTCTTCACGTCCGTGCGCGCCAGCTTCAGGTCGGCATCGGCGATCTGGCTGTCGATCACCTTCAGGTCGGCGATTGCAACCTCGATTGCCTGTTCCGCCGAGGAGACGCGCGCATTGGCGGTCGCCGCGGTCGCGTCGGCCTGCTCGACCTGGGCGGTGGACACGGTGCCCTTCTTGCCCATCTCGTCGGCGCGCGACTGCTGCAGGCGGGCCTGCTCGGCATTGGCCTTGGCCTCGACCAGCTGGGCGCGGAGCTGGGCGAGACTTGCCTCGCCCTTGGCCTTGGTCGCCAGCATCTGCGCCTTCTGCAGCACCAGCGCATCATCGTTCAGCGTCGCAATCGTGCTGTCGGCCGTAACCTTGTCGCCGACATCGACGTTGAGCGCGCGGATGGAGAGACCCTCGACCTGTGGCTGGATATAGACTTCCTCGATCGGGCGGATCGTGCCGGTGCCGATGACGCGATCGACCAGCGCGCGCTTGGCGGCGGTCGTGACCACGATCACGGGCAGGTTCTGCTGTGCCTTTGGCGGCTGGTTTTCCTCAGCGAACGCGACCGATGCGGCAAAGGCAGCCGCGATCAGGGTGGAGGCGCGTAGAGTTTTAGGCGTCATGCGTACCATGCGTCTTTGTCCAGTCTTTGAAAAAGGTTGGCCAAACTCGCGCCTTATCCTCAGCTCGCGAAGGCCTTCTCCCGTAAGTGCAAGCTCAGAAATATTCCCGCATCATTGCCGTATCTTACTTCGTAAGATGACCCTCGTCCGGCAAATCCGACATGTACGTGGTATCGTTTTGCCCCACGCACAAGCCCGGCAGAAAATAATTCCTCGCGGCGCACATTAGTAATCTCGACGGCCGAGATCAATCACCATTCCGTGATGCCGGCATTCGGTTTGTTGATCCGCAATTCCGTCATTCCTATGACGCGCCAGCCGACGCTGATCCGACAACGCCAAGAATTTTTTATGACTTAAATGAGAAACGCGCGGTGCCAGCCCGCGCGTTTCTTGTTTATTCGATACGACTTGGTCGCCGCCCGTTACTTGGCGGCCGCGTCGGTGATGTCGTGCGTCCAGGCGCCCGTCGGTTCCTTGCTGATGATCTTCTGGTCCAGCAGAGCCTTGGCGGTGCGGTCGTAGAGCGTGGTGTCGAGTTTGCCGGTGCCGTCGCCGATCAGCTTGGCCACTTCGCTCATCATCCGCTTCTGGTGGTTTTCGTCCTGACCGCCGGCATCGACGACGATGCCTGCCGCATCATCGGGGTTCTCGACGGCGTATTTCCAGCCCTTCATCGAAGCCTTGACGAACTTGGCCATCTTTTCCTTGAAGGCCGGGTCTTTCAGCTTTTCCTCGTTGGCGTAGAGGCCGTCCTCGAGCAGGTCGTTGCCCATGGCGGTGTAGTTGAAGACCGTCAGTTCCTCAGGCTTGAAGCCGGCATCGATCGCCTGCCAGTATTCGTTATAGGTCATGACGGAGATGCAATCGGCCTGCTTCTGCAGGAGCGGCTGAACGTCGAAGCTCTGCTTGAGAACGGTCACACCGTCCTTGCCGCCATCGGTCTTCAGGCCGATCTTGTTCATCCAGGCGAAGAACGGATACTCGTTACCGAAGAACCAGACGCCGAGCGTGTGGCCCTTGAAGTCGGCTTCGGTCTTGATCGGGCCGTCCTTGCGGCAGATGAGTTCCATGCCCGACTTCTGGAAAGGTTGGGCGATGTTGACGAGCGGAACGCCCTTTTCGCGGGCAACCAGCGCGCCGCCCATCCAGTCGACGATCACGTCGGCGCCGCCGCCGGCGATCACCTGCTCGGGCGCGATATCAGGACCGCCGGGCTTGATGTCGACGTCGAGGCCTTCTTCCTCGTAGTAGCCCTTCTCCTTGGCGACGTAGTAGCCGGCGAACTGCGACTGGGTGACCCACTTCAGCTGAAGCGTCACCTTGTCGGCGGCGATCGCGTGACTTGCCGCCATCGCCATCGCGCTCGCCATCATTGCAAGAACCAGTTTTTTCATTTTCTTGTTCCCTTTTTCTTTCTTTACGCCCGACCCCAGTGTCGGGAATAAGCGACGCCTAGCCACCACGGATAGACGGATGCCAGAACGTCACCGCCCGCTCAGCGAGGGCGACGACGCCATAAAAGATCGAGCCTGCCAGCGCCGCGACGGCGATTTCGGCCCAGACCATGTCGACATTCATGCGGCCGATCTCGGTGGAGATGCGGAAGCCCATGCCGACGATCGGCGTACCGAAGAACTCCGCGACGATGGCACCGATCAGCGCCAGCGTCGAGTTGATCTTCAATGCATTGAAAATGAAAGGCATGGCCGCCGGAAGACGGAGCTTGAGCAGCGTCTGCCAGTAGCTGGAGGCGTAGGTCTGCATCAGGTCGCGCTCCATCGGACCGGATGCGGCAAGGCCGGCGACGGTGTTCACCAGCATCGGGAAGAAGGTCATGATGACGACGACGGCGGCCTTGGACTGCCAATCGAAGCCGAACCACATGACCATGATCGGGGCGACGCCGATCATCGGCAGCGCCGAGACCATGTTGCCGATCGGCAGCAGGCCACGGCGCAGGAAGGCGACGCGATCGGCGAGGATGGCGACGACGAAGCCGGCGCCGCAGCCGATGACATATCCCGCAAGCACGGCCTTGAAGATCGTCTGCCTGACGTCATCGCCGAGGATCGGGAGCGATCCGACGATGCGGGCGGCAATGGCGCTCGGCGGCGGCAGGAGCACGAAGGGGATGCCGGCGCCGCGCGTGGCGGTTTCCCAGAGGATGAGGATCCATGCGCCGAAGATGGCGGGCACGAGCAGCCGCAGCGCCGTGTCGTCGGCGCGCGAGGTGGTCCTGATCTCGACGATCTCGCTGACGGTGCGCCAGGCGAGCAGCCAGCAGGCCGCCATCAGCAGGAAGAACGGTTTTGCCGCGTAGCCTTCGTTGCCACCAAGGCTCGACAGCAGCAGCCATGCGCCGCCATGGGCGCCGATGAAGAGCACCGTCGCGCGGCTGGTCTTCGATTGCGGCAGCAGGGAGATGAGGCCGGATGCCGCGATCAGGATGAAGGTGATCGCCGTCATGCCTGTCGATGGTGGCTTGCCTGATGCGGCGGAGAACAGCGGCAGCGTTGCCGCGGCCGCGATGGTGAGGAGGAGGGCGACGATTGCCTGCCAGGACGCGTTCTTCATGCCGACCTCCCGCCCATGGCGCGATCGACGATCTTCGCGGCAATGCTGACGACCATGATCAGGAGCGCTGCCAGCAGCGAGCCGGCGATCAGCGCTGCCCAGATGTCGATGGTCTGGCTGTAATAGGAGCCGGCAAGCAGCTTGGAGCCGATACCGGCCACCGCTCCCGTCGGCAACTCGCCGACGATGGCACCGACGAGGCTGGCGGCGATCGCCACCTTCATGGACGTGAAGAGATAGGGCACGGAGGCGGGCACGCGCAGTTTCCAGAAGGTCTGGGCGGGCGAGGAATTATAGGTGCGCATCAGGTCGAGCAGCATGACCTCAGGCGAGCGCAGGCCCTTCACCATGCCGACGGTGACGGGGAAGAAGGAAAGATAGGTCGAGATCAGCGCCTTGGGGATGAGGCCGGTGATGTTGATGGCGCCCAAGACGACGATCACCATCGGTGCGATCGCCAGGATCGGGATGGTCTGCGAGGTGATGATCCACGGCATCAGGCTGCGATCCAGCGCCTTGATATGGACGATGCCGACGGCGATCAGGATGCCGAGCAGCGTGCCGAGGGTAAAGCCGAGCACGGTGGAGGAGAGGGTGACGCCCGAGTGATAGACGAGGCTGCGGTTGCTGGTGAGCTTGCGCAGAAAGGTGTTCTCGAAGACGTTCTGCGCCACCTGGTGCGGGGCGGGCAGGAGGGGTTTGGGCTGCGAGAGGGTCTTCTCGATGAACTCCATCGTGGTCGGGGTCTGGCCGGCGCGGGTGTCCATGTCGCGCTGGAAGGAGGCGTTCATCAGGATGGCCGCGACGTACCAGATGGCGACGAGGGCTGCCAGGATTGATGTGACGGGGATGATCTTGTCCTTGAGGGTGTCGGGGGTCATGCGGCTTGCCTCGCGTTGGCGAGGGTGTGCCGTGCGTTACCCCCCTCTGTCCTGCCGGACATCTCCCCCACAAGGGGGGAGATCGACTCGTGGCTTGCTCCCTGCCAAACAGTGAGCGCGGGGCGAGCGGTTACGCCCAGCCAATCTCCCCCCTTGTGGGGGAGATGCCCGGCAAGGCAGAGGGGGGCAGCCACGGAATGCAAGCCTCTAGTGCTCATAACTATGCCCCGCTCTCAGCCCATCCCGCACGCGGTGGGCGATTTCGAGGAACTCCGGGGTCTCGCGGATATCCAGCGGCCGTTCGCGGGGCAGCGGCGAGTCGATGATGTCGGTGACGCGGCCGGGGCGGGGGGACATGACGACGATCTTGGTCGAGAGGTAGACCGCCTCGGGGATCGAGTGGGTGACGAAGCAGATGGTCTTGTTGGTGCGCGCCCAGAGCTTCAGCAGTTCCTCGTTCAGGTGGTCGCGGACGATCTCGTCCAGCGCGCCGAAGGGCTCGTCCATCAGAAGCAGATCGGCGTCGAAGGCCAGCGCGCGGGCGATCGAGGCGCGCTGCTGCATGCCGCCGGAGAGTTGCCAGGGGAACTTCTTCTCGAAGCCGGTCAGGCCGACGAGATCGAGCGCCTCGGCGATGCGCTTCTGCCTCTCTTCGGCCGGGTAGTTCATGATCTCCAGCGGCAGCGCGATGTTCTTGTCGATGGCGCGCCAGGGGTAAAGTGCCGGCGCCTGGAAGACATAGCCGTAGGCGCGGGCCTTGCGGGCTTCCTCCGGCGTCATGCCGTTGACTGTGATATCGCCCGAGGTCTTCTTCTCGAGATCGGCGATGACGCGCAGGAAGGTGGTCTTGCCGCAGCCGGATGGGCCGATGAAGGAGACGAAGTCGCCCTTGCGGACATCGAGGTTGACGTTGCTCAGCGCATGCACCGGCGCGTCATTGGCCTGGTAGGTGAGACACAGATCCTTGGCGGATACGACGGAGGCAGCTTGCGTCAATGCGGATCGATCCTGTTTTCCCCGCGCGGCGGCGGTTTGCGTGATATCATGGGCGGCGGTTTGGGCCGCGCCGGCAAGCTTTGAGGAGGACGACGATGGATGCGACATCAAAACCGACCTGCCATATCGTGCGCCCCGACCATTCCTACGACGGAAAGCAGGGGCTGAGCTATTTCCAGGGCATTGCCGCCGAAACGGTCGGCGCCAAGGGCATCTGCATGCATCTTCTGACCATCCCGCCCGGCGTGCGCGCCAAGGCGCACCTGCACGAGGCGCACGAGACGGCGATCTACATGCTGTCGGGCGAGGCGCACACCTGGTATGGCGACGATCTCGAGCACCACGTCGTGGTGCATGCCGGCGAGCTGTTCTACATTCCCGCCGGAGTGCCGCATCTGCCGGCCAATCTCAGCAGCACGCCCTGCACGGCGATCATCGCGCGCACCGACCCCAACGAGCAGGAGAGCGTCGTGCTGTTGCCGGAGCTGGATGGGAACGTGCCGGTGTGATGTCATTTGCATAGTGGCAGCGGCCCCCACTTTATGCCGGCATCCGAGGTGAAGCCGATCGTGTATCCCTTCGGACCATAGGTGATTTTTGCCGTGTCCTCGCTTGCCGCCTCTTCGCCTTCGGCCTCGCAGGAGACCTTGGCGGTGAAGTTCTTGCCCTCGGTCTTCAGCAGCTTCTCGATGGTGCAGGCCGAGGCCGCCGTCGTGATGGCTTCCGATGTCAGCAGGAAGAAGTTTTCCGATCCGGTGGATTCGCCCGACTTGGCGTAGGCGCATCCATCCTTGTTGCCGTAGCTGCCCTTGATCGGCAATGTGTCGGCGCTTGCCGCCGACGTCAGCGCGGCAAGCGAAACGAGGGTAAGAACCAGCCTGCCGCGCGCCATCGATCACACCCCGCTTGCCGGAATGCCTGTCCGTTCCACCTTGCGCGGCGCGGTGATTTCCTTCCAGGTCGAGAGCGCCTTCGAGACGGCGGTCACCGGCTCGCGCTTGACGAACTCGCCGTGGCCCTCGCGGGTCTTCATAGTCTCTTCCTCGACGACGACAACGCCGCGGCTCAGCGTGTAGCGCGGCAGGCCGGTCACCTGCTTGCCCTCGAAGACGTTGTAGTCGATCGCTGACTGCTGAGTCTTGGCCGAAATCGTCTTGGAGCGCTTCGGGTCCCAAACCACGAGGTCGGCATCGGCGCCGACGAGGATGGCGCCCTTGCGGGGGTAGATGTTGAGGATCTTGGCGATGTTCGTCGAGGTGACGGCGACGAATTCGTTCATCGTCAGACGGCCGGTGTTGACGCCGTAGGTCCAGAGCATCGGCATGCGGTCCTGCAGGCCGCCGGTACCGTTCGGGATCTTGGTGAAATCACCGACGCCGTAGCGTTTCTGGTCTGTCGTAAATGCGCAGTGATCGGTGGCGACGACCTGCAGCGAGCCGGAGGCAAGGCCGGCCCAAAGTGAGTCCTGGTGCTGCTTGTTGCGGAAGGGCGGCGACATGACGCGGCGGGCGGCGTGGTCCCAGTCCTTGTCGAAATATTCGGTCTCGTCGAGCGTCAGATGCTGGATCAGCGGCTCGCCATAGGCGCGGATGCCCTTCTGGCGTGCGCGGCGGATGGCTTCGTGCGCCTGTTCGCAGGAGGTGTGGACGATATAGACGGGGCAGCCGGCCATGTCGGCGATCATGATGGCGCGGTTTGTGGCCTCGCCCTCGACTTCGGCGGGTCGGGAATAGGCGTGCGCCTCGGGGCCGTTATTGCCTTCGGCGAGCAGCTTCGCCGACATGGAGGCGACGACGTCGCCGTTTTCGGCATGGACGAGCGGCAGCGCGCCAAGCTCGGCGCAGCGCTGGAAGGAGGCGAACATCTCGTCGTCGTTCACCATCAGCGAGCCCTTGTAGGCCATGAAGTGCTTGAAGGTGTTGATACCCTTTTCCTGAACGATCGTCTTCATCTCGTTGAAGACCTGCTCGCTCCACCAGGTGATCGCCATGTGGAAGGAGTAGTCGCAATTGGCGCGGGTGGACTTGTTGTCCCACATCGTTAGCGCTTCGAGCAGCGACTGGCCGGGGGCGGGGAGCGCGAAGTCGACGACCATCGTCGTGCCGCCGGCAAGTGCTGCGCGCGTGCCGCTGTCGAAATCGTCGGAGGAATAGGTGCCCATGAAGGGCATTTCGAGATGGGTGTGCGGGTCGATGCCGCCGGGCATGATGTAGCAGCCGGTGGCGTCAAGTATATCTGCTCCGGAGAGGTTGGGCCCGATCTCGACGATCTTGCCGCCATCGACCTTCACATCCGCCTTGTAGGTCAGGTCGGCGGTGACGATGGTGCCGTTCTTGATGACTGTGCTCATTGGTCGGGTTCCCTGTTTTTATGATACGGGGCACCGTTCACGGTGCCGTCGCGCCGTGTCCAGCAGTCTAATGAATATGAAATACGCCTTCCGGAAAACGCTTGTCGAAGGCTGGTTCAGGTCTCGACGAGATCGAGGCTGCGCTCCATGCGCAAAACGCGCTCGTCGAGGCGGTCAAGCCGTGTCGAAATGGTCGCGTATTGATGTTCGAGGCTGCCGAGGCGCTGCTTGATGACCAGTATGTCGTCGGAAAGTCGTTCGACCGTGCCACGGATGGCACGCAAGTGCTCAAGGATGAGGTTGTCAGACGACATGCACCAGCCTCCGTTGGCGGGAACTCACCCCTGGAATATAGGCGCAATTGGATCACGCCACAATCTCCGCCGTCTCCACCACCGCGTGGAACAAAACGTCCGCGCCGGCTGATGCCCATTCCTTGGATATCTCCTCGGCCTCGTTGTGGCTGAGGCCGCCGACGCAGGGGCACATGACCATGGTTGCTGGCGCCACCTTGGCGGCCCAGCAGGCGTCGTGGCCGGCGCCGGAGATGATGTTCATGTGGCTGTAGCCGAGCCGGTCGGCGGCGTTGCGGACGGCGTCCACCAGCTTCGGGTCGAAGGTGACGGGGTCGAAATGGCCGACGGCCTCGACCGAGCAGCCGACGCCGAGGGCCTCGCAAATCTTGGCGGCCTCGGCCTCGATCTTTGCGCGCATGCGGTCGAGCTTGGTCTGGTCGGGAGTGCGGATGTCGACGGTGAAGACGACCTTGCCTGGCAGGACGTTGCGGGAGTTGGGAGAGAAGAAGACCTGGCCGACGCCGCCGACGGCGCCCGGCTGTTCACCCATCGCCACACCCTGCACCATTTCCATGATGCGCGACATGGCAAGGCCTGCATTGACGCGCAGGTTCATCGGGGTGGAGCCGGTGTGGGCTTCCCGGCCTGTCAGCGTGAATTCCAGCCACCAGAGGCCCTGGCAGTGGGTGACGACGCCGATCTGCTTGTTTTCGGCTTCGAGGATCGGTCCCTGCTCGATGTGATATTCGAAATAGGCGTGCATCTTGCGAGCGCCGACCTCTTCCTCGCCGAGCCAGCCGATGCGCTTCAGCTCGTCGCCATAGGTCTTTCCATCAGGGTCCTTGCGGGAATAGGCGTAGTCGATGTCGTGGACGCCGGCGAAGACGCCGGAGGCGAGCATGGCGGGGGCGAAGCGGGCGCCTTCCTCGTTGGCCCAGTTGGTGACGACGATGGGGTGCTTGGTCTTTATGCCCATATCGTTCATCGTGCGCACGACCTCGAGCGCGGCCAAGACGCCGAGCACGCCGTCATACTTGCCGCCGGTCGGCTGCGTATCCAGATGCGAGCCGACATAGACGGGAAGCGCATCGGGATCGGTGCCGGGGCGGGTCGCAAACATCGTGCCCATCTTGTCGACGCCCATGGTCATGCCGGCGGCGTCGCACCATGTCTTGAAGAGGCCGCGGCCCTCGGCATCGGCGTCGCTCAGCGTCTGGCGGTTGTTGCCGCCCGCAATCCCCGGGCCGATCTTCGCCATGTCCATGAGACTGTCCCAGAGACGGTCCGCGTTGACGCGCATGTTCTCGCCTGGTGCTGCCACCATATCCGTATTCCTCACCAGTTTTTATGCGGCGCATGCGTCAGCATGTCCGCTTGTTCCCGTGGTCAGTTTCAGCGCCTTGTTTGTTTTATTGGCGTCTGAAAATCGTCAGTTGCCTTTGATTTGCTTCTGACGGATAATTTGACCGACTGGTAAACATTACAACTTCCGGCGTCGGGCTCAAGGCGAAAATCAGGAAAAATACAGACAAAATTCAGGGCATATGCCCGGTTTTTCGGCAGCGGATCGCCGGTGTTTAAAGTTGACTGAAATAGTTGAATTTGAAAGAGAAAAATTAGCGACATGGCGATACCGAGAGCTGCGAAAACACAGCGGCGCACCCGCATCCAGGAGGAGAAAGAAGAACAGATCCTGGAAGCGGCGCTCGATGTGTTTTCGGTGAGCGGTTTTCGGGGGTCGACGATCGATCAGATCGCCGAGGTGGCGGGAATGTCGAAGCCCAATCTGCTCTATTATTTCCGCACCAAGGAAGCGATGCACCGGGCGCTGATCGATCGCGTGCTGTTCACCTGGCTCGAACCGCTGCGCGCCTTCAACGCGCAAGGCAATCCCGAGAGCGAGATTCGCGGCTATATCCGCCGCAAGCTTGAGATGGCGCGGGATTTTCCGCGCGAGAGCCGGCTGTTCGCCAATGAGGTGCTGCAGGGCGCGCCGCATATCGAGGACGAGTTGAAGGGGCCGCTGAAGGAACTCGTCGACGAGAAGGCCGCTGTCATTCGTAGCTGGACCAAGGCCGGCAAGATCGTCAAGTGCGATCCCTACCACCTGATCTTCTCCATCTGGTCGACGACGCAGCACTACGCCGACTTCGACGTGCAGGTGCGCGCCGTGCTCGGGCAGGGGCAATCCGGCGAGGGGCGGTTCGAGGACGCGGCGCGTTTTCTCGAACAGCTCTTCGTGGATGGTCTCAGCGTGCGGACAAACCAGCCGGCGTCATGACTTGACGATCGGCGAGATGCGCGACAGGGCGCTTGCGACACTCTCGATCGTGTAAGGCTTCTGCAGCAGGTTGGCACCGAGGGCGCCATAGGCCTGCGATACCCCTTCGCCATAACCTGTCGCCAGGATCAGCGGCACGCCCTTTGCCGCCAGCCTTTCGGCCACGGCGATGCTCGTTTCCTCACCGAGATGGACGTCCAGAACGGCCAGGTCGAATTTGCGGTTTTCTATGACCGCCAAGGCGTTCGAGACATTCGGCGCAAGCGATACGCTATGGGCGCCGAGCTGCAGGAAGATGTCCTCGCCATCCATGGCGATGATCAGATTGTCCTCGACAAGCAGGATGTCGAGCCCGTCGAGCGGCCGGTCCTTGATCGTCTCCAGAATGGCCTTGGCCGATTGAAGCGATTGCTCCGGCAGAAGCGACACGGCGCCATCGGCGAAGGTCGCGAACTTCTCGGGGATCAGGAAATGCGCCTCGAGGCCTTCAGGCTCATAGCGCACATCCGCCTGACCGCCGAGCTCATAAGGGATCGAGCGGCGGATGATCGTGGTGCCGAAGCCCTGGCGGGTCGGCTGCTTGACGGGCGGGCCGTCGCTTTCGCGCCAGTGGATGACGAGATTGCCGGCATCGTCCTTGTGCCAATCGACCCCGACGGTGCCGCTGTCGCAGAGGCTGCCGTATTTGGCGCTGTTGGTGACCAGTTCGTGGAAGACCAGCGCCGAGATCGAAAAGGCTTGCGGCGCGAGCAGCACTTCCGGCCCGTTCATGATGATGCGCGCGGCATTCGGGCCGAGATAGGCGGCGGCTTCGGCCTGCAGCAGCGCGCGCAGCGGCGCCGGCGCCCAGTGGTCGCGGGTGATCTGGTCGTGCGCGCGCGACAGCGCCTGCACGCGGCCTTCGAGATGGCCGATGAACTCGTCGGTGCTGTCGGTCGTGCCGCGTGACTGGCGGATCAGGCCGCTGATGAGGCTCAATATGTTGCGCACGCGGTGGTTCAGCTCGGCGATCAGCAGTTCCTGCCGTTCGTTGGCCTGCTGGCGCACGGCGTTCGCTTCATCCGTCAGCCGCAGCACGACCTCGATCAGCGTGACGCGAATGGTTTCGGCAACGCGGCGTTCGGCGGCGGAGAAGGGCTGCGAGTGCTGGCGCACCAGCTCGGACCAGGTCTCGAAGCTCTTGCGCGGCGTCAGGCGCGGGCCGTTCGGGCCGTATTCGACGGGCTTGTGCGGATCGCCCGCCCAGCGCACGGAGCGCACGATCTCCTGGCGGAAGAGAACCACGTAGTCGCGCGGCGAGCGCGAGATCGGGATGGCGATCAGTCCGGCCACGATTTCGCCGGACATTGTTCCCGGCCAGGTCTCGGCGATGCTGTCGGTCGAAAACACGCGGCCGGCCGAGTTGCGGTTGAGCACGCGGACGAGCTCGCCGAATTCGGCCTGCGACGGGGTGATGCCGTTCAGCGCCGAGCGGCCGTTGATCCAGACGCCGATGCCATCGGCCGGGATCGCGTCGGCCAGCGCATCGATCAGCCAGGAGGGATCGTCGAGCAGGCTGGCATTGTCGGCGACAGAGGTCAGCAGCCGGTCGGCGATCTGGCGGGCCTTGGTTTCGAACTCGAGCGCAAGCCGCCGCTCGCGGCTCTCCAGCCGTGATGCGAACATCTGTCCGAACAGTTCCGACGTCGTGCGGCGCTCGAAGGAGGGGAGGCGGGCGGAATAGTGGTGGCAGGCAAACAGGCCCCAGAGCTTGCCATCAACGACGATCGAGATCGACAGCGAGGCGCCGACGCCCATGTTCTTCAGATACTCGATGTGGATCGGCGATACCGAGCGCAGGATCGACATGGACAGATCGAGCGAGCGCCCATGCGCATCGATGTCAGGCACCAGGGGCACGTTGACGGCGTCGATGTCGGCGATGATGCGGAAGAGATTGCGGGTATAGAGCGCCCGCGCCTGCACGGGAATGTCGGAGGCCGGGTAATGCAAGCCGAGGAACGAGCCGATGCCGGCACGCGCGGCTTCCGCCACCACTTCGCCGGCACCGCTTTCGTCGAAGCGGTAGACCATGACGCGGTCGAAGCCGGTCAGCGCGCGGGCCTGGCGGGCGCCTTCGCGGAAGAAGGCTTCCAATGTTTCGGCCTGGTCGAGGCGGCCCATCATGCTGCGGATCGACACAGGCGAGCCGCCTTGCGCGCCTTCCTGCGAGGGTTCGGCCTCGATCACCACCTGCTCGTCGCTCATGTGGATGGCGATATCGAAGAGCGGGCCGCCTTCGGAAAGCTCGATGCCGAAGAGGCGTTCCACCACGTCGGGGCCGCGCATGATGCTCAGCCGGTTGCGCAGCGTGTGCATGGTCTTGCCGCTGATGACGCGCGAGACAGGCTGGCCGATGATCTCATCGCAGGCGATGCCGACGAACTGTTCGAGATTGGCGGAGGCCCGCGCCACCATCCAGTCGGATGACACGACCAGCAGGAAACCGAAAGGCTGGATGGCGCCGAGGCGATGGATGGGTTCGCGGTCGCAATTGGTGAGGTCGACCTTGCCGAAATTCTCGCTCGAATTCTCGTTCATGACGGGCCATGCTCCCGATCATGCGGGGCAGCGTCTGCCATCGGGCGAACTGGAAAAACGTCTGCCGCTGCGTGGCAATCGCTGGTGTGGGCGCGAAGCGCGCTGCAAGGGGGCATGCTGTGGGATTTCCAGTTTTCGGTTCGGTACGCGAGATAGCTGCTCTAATGAGCAGGATTGAAAATATGCGTCAAGCCATCCAGATTTCCACCCGCCGGGCAGGAAATTTCACTGCATCAAGGACTTCGCCTGCTTGCGCGCGGTTTTCTGCCTGATCTCGTAGACCTGTCGGACCTCATGTCGTCGCTGGTGCCGCCTGTCATCCGAGGGGATTTCCGAGAGCCAAGCGATGGCTATGTCCGTGAACTCTGCGTCGGCAGGGATGAGGATGTCGGTCTCATCGAGCTGTTTGCGGATGCAGCCGCGATCGTATGCAATGACGTCGTTTCCGGCCGCCTTGGCCTCGAAGACGACGAGGGGCTGGGCCTCGTTGGCGTAGGTGGTCGGGAAGACGAAGACGTCGATATCGCGGTAGAACTTCGCCTTGTCGTCGCCAAGCAAGCGGCCGCGATAATCGAGCGCGCCCGCGAATTCATTCAGCGCCGCGTCGATCATCGCGCGGTCGGCGCTGTCAGTCGCCGGGCCGGCGAGGACGGCGCGGATCGGCAGCCCCTGAAGGATCGCCTGACGCAGCAGATCAAGAAACGTCTCCAGTCCCTTGGCGCGGCTGAGGTTGCTGAGCATGCCGATCGTCAGCGGGCGGGCGGGGATCGCCGCGTCCTCGCTCTGCGGGGGCACGAAGGCGGCGTTGGAGATGATCACGGTGTGCAGGCGCCGGTCATAGGTATCGGTAAAGCGGTCGCGCATCATGCCGCAGAGAAAGACATGGGTGAGGTCGGGAGCGGCGAGCGCCAGGATGGCGCGCATGGTCAAGCTCGGCTGGTCGATGTAGCGAAAGCTGTGGTGATGGAGGTAGGTCGGGTAGGCGAAGAGCCGGGCGAACGCCACCAGGAGCAGGGTGTAGAGTTGGCCGAAGCCACCGTTGCAGGCGAGGTAGCAGGCCTTGCCGGCATGGCCGCGCTCGCGTGCGAGACTGGCGAGCGCGGCGAAGACCTTTGCCGCCTTCGCCGGATGCCGCCAGAGGCGGGAACCGCCTTCCGGTGGCGAGAGGTTGCTGGTGACGACGGTGTGGTCTTCCGAGAGCAGCTCCACCATCGCCGCCGTGGCGAAGGAAAAGCCATGGAGCGGCGGCGGCAGGGGGCCGATGGCAACGATATGACGGGTCATGCGGGCCACCTCTTGAGCCTGCGATGACTATGCGCGCCGGCGTGGAAAACTCAATCTCCCCGTTCGGCGCATATGCCCGCCGCTATGCAGCCTCGTTGGATGATCCTGGTTCGAAGTCGAAGCCTTCGTCCGCCCAGCCGGTCATGCCGCCGATCATCACCTTGACCCGATAGCCGAGCCTTGCGAGGCGAAGGGCGGCCTTGTCGGTGCCGTTGCAATGTGGGCCGGCGCAATAGACGACGAAGAGCGTGTCCGATGGCCACGCGGACATGCGGTGCGCGGTCATCTTGCCGTGCGGCAGGTTCCGGGCGCCGGGCACGTGCGACAGGGCGAACATGGCGGGAGAGCGGACGTCGAGCAAGACGAAGTCGATGCGTCCCGATGCAAGCGAGGCGTGAACGTCCCAGCAATCGGTCTCGAAGGCGAGCTTGCGGGCGTAATAGGCGGCGATCGCCTCGGGTGCCGCGGCCGGGGTTTCGGCGACGTGGCTTGGGCGCGCGGGGTGGGTGGAGGGCTGTGGTTCCGGGATCATGTCGGTCATCGTTGTCTCCTGTCGTTGCTGTTGCCGCAGAAGATGCGTGATGATAGGTGTTGGCGAAACTGGCCATAATGACGACTGGCGTAAAGATCATGCCAAATACTGCCGCGCTGTCAGGACCCAAGGTCGCCGTGCTCGTCTATGACGGTCTGTGCACCTTCGAATTCGGCATCGCCTACGAGGTCTTCGGCCTGCCGAGACCGGAGATGGGGGTGAGTTGGTATCGCTTTCACGCCTGCGGCGTCGAAGCCGGGCCGCTTCGCGCGGCCGGTGGGCTGAGCGTCACCGTCGATGGTGGTCTCGACGATCTCGATGATGCCGATCTGATCGTCGTTCCCGGTTGGCGAGCGATCGATGCACCGGTGCCCGACGGGCTGATCAGGGCGTTGCAGGCGGCGCATGGGCGAGGGGCGCGGATCATGTCGCTATGCTCGGGTGTCGCGGTTCTGGCTGCCTCGGGGTTGCTTTCGGGCAAGCGGGCAACGACGCACTGGCGCTATGTCGCTTCCGTGGCCGAGCGCTATCCCGAGATCGGGCTCGATGCCGATGTGCTCTACATGGACGAGGGGCGGATGCTGACGGCGGCGGGCAGTGCGGCCGGCATCGATCTCTGCCTGCATGTGGTGCGCGGCGATTTCGGCGCGGAGGCGGCCAATTCCGTCGCTCGGCGCCTCGTCGTGCCGCCGCACCGCGAGGGCGGGCAGGCGCAGTTCATCCGCGCTCCCGTGCCGCAGCCGCGCGAAGGCGTGCGGCTCGGGCCGCTCATCGAGTGGATGCGGTCGCGTCTAAACGAGGAGCAGCCGATCAGCCTGCTTGCGACCAAGGCGGGGATGAGCCAGCGCACCTTCCAGCGCCGTTTCGAGGCAACCACGGGATCGAGCGTTGGCGAATGGCTGCTCACCGAGCGGCTGCGTCATGCGCGCGAACTCCTGGAGCGAAAGGGCGAGGCATCGCTCGACGACATCGCCACCGCCTGCGGCTTCGGCACGCCGGCAACGATGCGGCACCATTTTCGCCGACGGCTGGGGACCAGCCCAGGGGCGTATCGGAAGGTGTTTTCGGGTGGCGTTACGGATGTGAGCCGGGGCGTATGATGCCGTTCGCGGCCGTGATCAATAGCTGGCCTTGCGCCAACCTGCGGCGCGCGCCTCTTCCTCGGAGCAGAACCATCGCTCGCCATATTGCGGCGAGATCTTCGTGGCTGCGTAATAATGCTGGCCCGGGACGTGATAGATGCGTTCGCCCGAGTTGATGCTGATGTTGCCCTTGATGTCGCAAGAGGTTTCTCGCTGAATGATCACGCCGTTCTCGACGATCATCGGCTTGGCGGGTGTCGTTGTCCGAGTAAAGCTCAGCGCCTGCGGCACCACGGTATAACCACCGGCGGCAAGGAATGAGGTTGTTGCGCACAATGCGACGATGATTGGAAACTTCATGATCTACTCCGGAAACCTCTTAGGGTTGTATCCGGGGCGCTTTAGTATCCTATGTATATTATTGCTAAAATACCGGCTTTAGGCATCGCCAAGATCACGCCGCGCGATCGATGGGGCGGTGACCCATACCGTGAGCGTGTGGTCTCACGGTATGGGTTCAGATGCTCGCCTTACTCCGCGGCCTGCCTGGCCATCGGGTTGTTCGGGTGCGTCGTCCAGTTGGCGTAGTTGGGGTCTACAGTCTTGCCGGTGCGTTCGTCGAGGCTGCCGGATGGAAGCTGCTCCATGGTGATGCAGTTTTCGACCGGACAGACGTTGACGCAGAGGTTGCAGCCGACGCACTCGTCTTCCATCACCTCGAAGTGCCTGACGCCATTGACGAATTGCGTGATTGCCTGGTGCGAGGTGTCTTCGCAGGCGATGTGGCAGCGGCCGCACTTGATGCAGGCATCCTGGTCGATCCTGGCCTTGGCGATGTAGTTGAGGTTCAGATACTGCCAGTCGGAGACATTGGGCACGGCGCGGCCGGTAATGTCGTCGAGGCTGCGGTGGCCCTTGGCGTCCATCCAGTCGGAGAGGCCCGAGATCATCTCCTGGACGATCTTGAAGCCGTAGGTCATCGCCGCCGTGCAGACCTGTACGTTGCCGGCGCCGAGCGCCAGGAACTCGGCCGCGTCGCGCCAGGTGGTGACGCCGCCGATGCCCGAGATCGGCAGGCCCTGGGTTTCCGGATCGCGGGCGATCTCGGCCACCATGTTGAGGGCGATCGGCTTGACCGCCGGGCCGCAATAGCCGCCATGGCTGCCGCGTCCGTCGATCGAGGGCTCCGGCGAGAAGGTGTCGAGGTTGACCGAGGTGATCGAGTTGATCGTGTTGATCAGCGACACGGCGTCGGTACCGCCGGCTTTCGCGGCGCGGGCGGGCTTGCGGATATCGGTTATATTGGGCGTCAGCTTGGTGATGACGGGCATGCGGGTGTACTGCTTGCACCAGCGCACCACCATCTCGATATATTCAGGCACCTGTCCGACGGCGGCACCCATGCCGCGCTCGGACATGCCGTGCGGACAGCCGAAGTTGAGCTCGATGCCGTCGGCGCCGGTCTCTTCCACCAGCGGCAGGATCGCCTTCCAGCTCTCCTCCTCGCAGGGAACCATGATCGAGGCGATCAGCGCCCGGTCCGGCCAGTTCATCTTCACCTGCTTCATTTCGCGCAGGTTGGTGTAGAGGTCTCGGTCGGTGATGAGCTCGATGTTGTTCAAGCCGAGCAGGCGGCGGTCGGCGCCCCAGATCGCGCCGTAGCGCGGGCCGTTGACGTTGACGACGGGCGGGCCTTCCTCGCCCAGCGTCTTCCAGACCACGCCGCCCCAGCCCGCCTTGAAGGCGCGCTCGACATTGTAGGCCTTGTCTGTCGGCGGCGCCGAGGCGAGCCAGAAGGGGTTCGGCGATTTGATGCCGACGAAATTGTTGCGGAGATCAGCCATGGTTCACTCTCCCCTTCAGGCGACGGCAACGGCCGGCTGCGCATCGGCAGCCAGCATTCGGTGAATGGATTCGGCGGCGTCGCGGCCATTGGCGACGGCCGAGACGGTGAGGTCGTTGCCCCCGAAGACGCAGTCGCCGCCGGCCCAGACGCCATCAAGCGAGGTGCGGCCTTCGGCGTCGACGACGATGCGGCCGGATTCCAGACGCAGGCTTCCAAGGCTCGAAGAGACGAGGGTCTGGCCGATCGCCTTGAAGATCTGGTCGGCGGCAATGACGCCGGTTTCACCGGTGGTCGCCAGGCGGCCTTCCGACAGCGTGGTGTATTCGACCTCAAGGGCCGCGACCTTGCCGTCCTGCGCAAGGATCGCCTTCGGCGCCAGCCAGTGGCGGATGATGACGCCCTTGGAGGTCGCCAGATCCTGCTCGAACTCCGAGGCGTTCATGTGCTCCTTGCCGCGGCGGTAGCAGATCGTCACTTCCTCGGCGCCGAGCAGCTTTGCCTGCACGGCCGCATCGATGGCAGTCATGCCGCCGCCGAGCACGATGACGCGGCGGCCGATGGCGATGTCGGCCTTGTTGTCGGTCTGGCGCAGCGCGGCGATGAAATCGACCGCGTCGTCGACGCCCGCGAGGTTTTCGCCCTCGACGCGGAGCGCGTTGACACCCGAGAGACCGATGCCGAGGAAAGCGGCGTCATATTGCGACTGCAGGTCGGCGAGCTGGAAGTCGCGGCCGAGCAATTGTCCGTGCTTGATATCGATGCCGCCGATCGAGAGCACATAGTCGACTTCCCTCTGCGCGAAGCCGTCGACGGACTTGTAGGTGGCGATGCCGTATTCGTTGAGGCCGCCGGATTTCGGCTTGGCGTCGTAGATCACGACCTCATGGCCCTTGACCGCGAGGCGGTGCGCGGCGGCGAGGCCGGCCGGGCCGGCGCCGACGACGGCGATCTTCTTACCTGTCGAGGCCGCGCGGGTGTAATACTGCTTGCCCGCCTGCATGGCCGCATCGGTGGCGTAGCGCTGCAGACGGCCGATCTCGACGGGGCGTTCCTCGGCCGTGTTGCGCACACAGGCCTGCTCGCAGAGCTCTTCGGTGGGACAGACGCGGGCGCACATGCCGCCCAGGATGTTCTGGTCGAAGATGGTCTTGGCGGAGCCGAGGGGATTGCCAGTCGATATCTGCCGGATGAAGAGCGGGATATCGATGGCGGTGGGACAGGCCGTCATACAGGGCGCGTCGTAACAGAAATAACAGCGGTCGGAGGCGACCAGAGCCTCGTGCTTGTCGAGGCGCGGGTGAAGATCGGAGAAATTCTTGTCATACTCAGCGGGCGAAAGCCGGCCAGCATGAATCCCAGTGTCCAGACGTTCCATTGAAGTTCCCTCATTATAGGTAAACGGCCAGTGGAACGAAGCGTAACTCAGGATAAAAAATTTATCAAACGGTAAAATTTTAGCATTAGGCGGGCTTGGTAGCAGGCGTATGCTGCTGTTTTGGAACGGTTTTTCGATTTTGAGGTGATTGCTGTCAAGTTGCTCAATGAGCGCTTGCGGCCGCGCCGATCTTCACAGCGGAAGAATAATTGAAAAAATCAGAGATTTCTCGTGAAGAGCGGGAACCATTCCTCGCACAGCCCGTTATGGCGATATCCGAATGGTGATCGCATCGACCCAAAAATGCGCGCCCCCAAACCACCTTCGGATCACACTCACGGTCCCCTCCCGGTGAGTGAAAACAGCCGGTGCGCCGCCCTCGCACTGGCTGTTTTCTTGTGCGCGGTATTCAATAAAAATCGATGGAATGTCAGGTGGTGACGGTCAGACGCCGCCGACCTGTTGCGGCGCGCGCTTGAGGATCTCGAATTCGGTGTCGGGGATCAGCAGGTGATACTCGATACGGCCCGGCGTCAGGCGCAGATCGGCCTTGCCGTTGACCGACGAGGGCACGACGCGCTCAAGCACGATGCGGCCGAAGCTGTTGTCGCTGAATTCGTGGACTTCGTCGTTGGGCAGCGTTTCGGTCCATGTGAAGCTGATCGCCTTGCGGTCGCCGTGCGTGGTTTCCTGACAGTCGAGCGCGATCGCGGGCGCGCCGCCGGCAATGGCGCCGAAGGTCGCCGAATTGACTATCAACTCGTGGAGCGCGAGGCCGACATGAACCGCGGCGTTCGGGGTCAGGTGAACATTGAGCCCGGTGACGGGCAGGGGGCCGGCGCTCTCCGGCCAATAGGGGGCGAATTGCTTGCGCGTAAGTTCGAAGAGGAAGGCGCCGCGCCAGCTACTGTCGGTGATGAGATCCTGGGAGTTCGACAGCGACTGCAGCCGGCCGCGGAACTTCACGAGGAAGCTGTCGAGAGACAGCGTGTTGCGGGCGGTCTGCGTGGCGATGCCCTGGATGATGGCAAGCAGGTTCTTCGAGCGGTGCGAGAGTTCGCGCAGAAGCGATTTCAGCACCTTCTCGCGGTGTCTGGTCTCGGTGATCTCGGTGATAATAGACAGCAGGCCGATCTCATGGCCGAGCGTGACGCGCTGCACCTTGATTTCGTAGGTGCGCATTTCGCCGTCGATGGCGATATCGGCCTCGGTACTGGCCGGCGTGCCGGTTTCCAGCACCTTGCGCTTCAGTGTTTCGAGATTGCGTGCGTGGACCTCGCCGAACATGTCGGCGTCGCTGCCGCCGGGGAGAACGGCGTGTTCAAGATGCGCGGGGAGGTTCTCGGCATAGACGATGCCGAGGTCGGGATCCTGATAGACAACGGCGATGCCGGCGCTCGCGAGCGCCCGCTCCATCAAGAGCTCCTTGCCTTCCAATGCGAAGGGCGTGCCGGCCAATGGTCCAGTCCTCTTCACCCAGCCGCCCTTCCTTCAATCCGTTTATGCCGCCAGCAGACCCTAAAGTCCGCCCACCGCTTCTTTTTAGAGGCAAGCGCTAGATAAAATCTTAATATCCGGGGAGCGCTGCAGATGGACTGGAACGCTCCCCTTTTCGCATTGTTCCGCAATTGCTGAAATATAGCGTCAGGCGGCTGCCTTCGTGCTTTCGTTGAAGAAAAGCGCCTGGCTGATCAGAGCTTTGACCATGTCAGGGTTGAATGGCTTGGTGACGAGGAAGGTCGGCTCGGGACGCTCACCGGTCAGAAGGCGCTCGGGGAAGGCGGTGATGAAGATCACCGGCACGCTCGAGGTCTTGAGGATGTCGTTGACCGCGTCGATACCCGAGCTGCCGTCGGCAAGCTGGATGTCGGCGAGAACCATGCTCGGCTTGGTCTTGTTGTAGAGCGCCACCGCTTCCGTGTGGGTGCGGGCGATGCCGGTAACGCGGTGGCCGAGGCTTTCGACCATTTGCTCGATATCCATGGCGATCAGCGGTTCGTCCTCGATGATCATGATATCGGTCGCGACCTGGCGGGAAATCTCGCGCGACGCGCTGTCGAGCAGGTTCGCCACTTCGCTCTCCTCGCTGTCGAGGATTTCGGCGATTTCGCCGACGCGGAAGTTTTCGACCGAGGCCAGGATGAAGGCCTGGCGGGCGCGCGGCGAGACCTTGCCGAGGTTGATGGTGGCACGCTGCTCCCAGGCGTAGGGGGAAGACGGCTCTGGAATCTGCACCGTCGAGGAACCAAACAGCGTCGTGAACAGTTTGTAGAGTGCGACGCGGTCGTTCGATGTGTCAGGGAAAATGGATATGTCGGCAATGATTGCCTCAAGCACTGCGGCGACATACGCGTCGCCTGATGTCTGTGTGCCGGTCAACGCCCGTGAATAGCGGCGCAGATAAGGAAGGTGCGGCGCAATTCGAGTAGAAAGTGTCATAGAAAGCTCCCATAAGCAGGGCCGAAAAACAGCTCCAGTGCATCGAGAACGCACACTACCTGAAAAAAGTTCCAGATGATCAGGAACTTTTTTTACCACCGCGCATTCTACTGCCCACGAGAAGGGGCTCATCGTAAACTGACCTGCGACACGACATGCATTCCGAGAGGGTTGTCCGGCGAGAATTCGACCGAGGCGGCGGGGGACCGGAATGAAGGTTTTCCCGCAGCGGTACGCGAGGCTTAGAGACAACGGACAAGAAGTGAAAAGTTAATGACAAGCCGGAACAACGAAGACATAGACGGCCAACGCGCTGAGTTACGTGCAAGCGATATCATGGATCCCAACAGCCAGATCGGGGTGCGTTTGAGGTCGCTTTATGCTGCCGTTCAGGAAGAAGCGATCCCAGATCGTTTCCTCGATCTCCTCGAAAAGCTCGACCAGGCCGAAATGGCCTCGGCCAAAGCAGCGAAGTGAAGGTTGATCTATGGACAAGCAGCAACCAAGCTTCAAACGCGAGCTCCTTTCGGCTCTCCCAAGCCTGCGCGCATTCGCCATCTCGCTGATCGGTCGCCATGACCGCGCCGATGACCTCGTGCAGGACACCATCATGAAGGCATGGGCCAAGCAGGACCACTTCGAGATGGGCACCAACATGAAGGCCTGGCTCTTCACCATCCTGCGCAACGAGCTCTACAGCCAGATGCGCAAGGCGGGACGCGAGATCCAGGATAGCGATGGCCTGTTCACCGAATCCATGGCAACGCACCCGTCGCAATATGGCGCGCTCGACCTTCAGGACTTCAAGAAGGCGCTCGAGCAGCTGCCTAGTGACCAGCGCGAAGCGATCATTCTGGTCGGCGCATCCGGCTTCTCGTATGAGGAAGCCGCCGAAATCTGCGGCTGTGCGGTCGGAACAATCAAGAGCCGTGTCAACCGCGCCCGCCAGCGGCTGCAGGAAATGCTGCAGATCACCGGCGAGGCCGACTTCGGACCGGATGCGACCTCGTCGCCGCTGACGTCGAAGGCCTTTGCGTTCTGAGAGTGCATTGAACGGACAAGGAAAAACCGGCTGACCCTCGCGGGCGCCGGTTTTTTATGCGTTCAGCGAAAGCGGCAGCGCCGTCAGTCGCGGTCCTTCGAGGTGAAGAGATTGGCGGCGACCATGGCGGCGATGACGCCGGCTGTCAGAAGCGGCTGCGAGCGGATGATGCCGAGGCTTGCGGCGGCGGCCGTCTCGAACGCCTGCTTGCGTTCCCTGGCGCGCCGAGCTTCCTGGGCGTTCATCACCATCATGACGATCATCACGATGATGGCGATCAGAAGGGCACAGGCCGCGAGGAAGAGTGCTGCTCCAACGGCGCCGTAAATGCCTGCAAGCCAGATCGCGCCGGCTGTGACGGCCAGCGCATAGGCGGTCAGCACGAAAATCGCGGCAATGGCAATGAAAATACCGTTGCGCTTGGTGCGCGCAACGGTGCGGTGAACACTCGTGCCTACCAGGAGGCTGAGGATCGGGAACAGCATCTAGCCTCCTTAGCGTCGTGCCAGGAGGGCGACGACCAGTCCGAATGCGGCAGCAGCGCCGATGGTGGCGACCGGGTGCCTGCGAACGGTGTCGCGCACTTCGGAAGCGCCGCGCAGATAACCATCCTGCAGGTCGCGCAGTAAGTCCTCGCTGCGGGCAACCAGATCTTCGTAGCCGGATGCTGCCTGGGCGCTCAGTTTTTCACTCTGCTTGCGCGAGTTCTTGCTCAGCATCTTCGTCAGCGACGCGATTTCGTCCTGAAGGGACGCGATCTGGTCCTCGACCGTTGCCTCGATGTTGTGGAGAGCGGCGCTGCCATTGCGACGGTGACGGCCGGACTGAAGGAAAGATGCCATGGTTTTCTCCATTGTTACGGCGCGGTTTCGCACCGCCTGGTTAAACACAGGATCAGAACGCAAGCTTGCATGAACACAGATGCCCGGCAATGACCCAAATCAATGGCTTAACGCGGGTTATGGGCAAAAGGTTCCGCGCGTGATCAGCCGCCGACGGCGCTGTGGGCGAGCACGAATGGGGTGCCGTCGTCAGGCACCTTGTTGATGCGCAGCGGGCAGCCGAAGACCGCGTGCATGGTCTCGTCGGTCAGCACCTCATGCACGGTGCCGCGGGCCGCGAGACCGCCCTGCTGCATGAGTATGATCTGGTCGGCGAAAAGCGCCGTCAGGTTGAGGTCGTGCATCACCGCGATGACGCCGCCGCCGGCGTCGCAGAAGGCGCGGGCAAGCCGCATGATCGTCAGCTGGTGGCTGATATCGAGGCTGGAGACCGGCTCGTCGAGGAGGAGCCAGCGCGGCTTGCCGTCGACGACGGGTTCGGAGATCTGGCAAAGCACGCGGGCAAGCTGCACGCGCTGCTGCTCACCGCCGGAGAGGTGCTGGTAGAAGCGTCCTTCGTAACCGTCGAGATCGACCGAAGACAGCGCCTTGGCCGCCGTATGCTCGGCGCGCTCGGGATTGCGGTTCAGCCCCGAGGTCAGGCCCATGCGGACGATTTCGCGCACTGTGAAGGGGAAGGAGATGTTGCTCGCCTGGGGCAGCACGCCGCGCACGGCCGCCAGCTGGTATGGCTGCAGCCCGCGTACATCTTCGCCGTTGATGCGGATCGAGCCGTTATAGGGCAGTTCGCCGGATACGGCCTTCATCGTGGTCGTCTTGCCCGAGCCGTTCGGCCCGGCGATCGCCGTCAGCTTGCCCGAGGCGGCGGTGAAGCCGACGTCTTCAACGATGGTTTTGCCCGACAGGCGGACGGAGACGCCGGAGACTTCGATCATGGCAGATACTCAAAGGGCAAGGCGGGAACGCTGGCGCAGCAGGATCCAGAGAAAGAACGGGCCGCCGACTGCCGCGGTAATGATGCCGATCGGCAGTTCGGCGGGCGCGACGATGGTGCGGGCGATAACGTCGGCGAAGATCAGAAGCGAACCGCCGAGGAGCGCCGAGGCCGGCAGCAGATAGCGGTGATCCGGTCCGATCGCCATGCGGAGCACATGCGGCACGACAATGCCGACGAAGCCGATGCCGCCGCTGACGGCGACCGATGCGCCTGTCGCAGCCGCGACGGTGACGATGGCGATGTTCTTCAGCCGCTGCACGGGAACGCCCATGTGGAAGGCCGCGGCTTCTCCGAGCGTGATGGCGTTGAGGCCCTTGGCGAGGAAGGGGACGACGATGAAGGACAGGAGGATGATCGGGCCGGCGGCGGCGATCTTCGTCCAGGTCGAGCCGGCGAGCGATCCCATCCCCCAGAAGGTGAGGTCACGCAGCTGCTGGTCGTTGGCCATGTAGACGAGCAGACCGGTCATGGCGCCGGCAAGCGAGCCGAGCGCGATGCCGGCAAGCAGCATGGTCGCGACGGAGGTCTGGCCGTTGCTGGTGGCGATGCGGTAGAGCAGCAGCGTCGTGGCGAGGCCGCCGGCGAAGGCTGCGAGTGGAAGCGCGTAGATGCCGAGCAGGACGTAGAGTGGCGCGACGAAGCCGCCGCCGAGCACGATCATGACGACCGCGCCGAGGCCGGCGCCGGAGGAGACACCGACGAGGCCGGGATCGGCCAGCGGATTGCGAAACAGGCCCTGCATGACGGCGCCCGACACCGCCAGCGAACCGCCGACCAGGAAGCCGAGGATGGCGCGCGGCATGCGGATGTCGAAGATGATGATGCGGTCGCGCATGCTGAGCGCATCATCCGATCCGGCGACATTGGCGATCACGTCGAGGAAGGACGCATCCGAGGCGCCCGTCGTGACGGAGAACAGCAACGACAGGACGGAACCGACCACCAGCAGCGCGATGACCGCGAGTGCCAGCAGCGAGCGGTCGCCGGCCCGGTGACGCTCACGCATCCCCGAGGCCGAAAACACGATACGACGTCCGTCCATGTCGTTCAGTACCGCCATGGTCAGCCCCCGTAGATCGCCTTGGTGAGTTCGCGAACGGCGCTTGCGGTGCGCGGGCCGAAGCCGAGCAGGTGCAGGCCGTCCATGCGAATGATGGCCTTGTTCTGCACGGCGGGCGTCAGCGCCAGCGCCGGCTGGTTCATCAGGTCTTCATTCTTGGTGCCCGCGCCATCGCCACGGTTCATCATCAGGATGACGTCGGGCTTGGCTTCGATGATCGCCTCATCGGTCAGCGGCTTGTAGCCCGGGAAGGTACCGACGGCGTTGACCAGGCCGGCGAGCTTGATGATGCCATCGGCCGCCGTTCCGGTGCCCGAAGCCATGATCTTGCCGCCCTGCATGCTGAGGATGAAGAGAACGCGCTTGCGTTCACTTTCCGGGTGCTTGGCGGCGTCGGCAATCGCGGCGTCGAGATCGGTCGCGACCTGCTTGTGCAGTTCGGCGGCCTTGGGCTCCACGCCAAGGAGTGCGCCGACCTTGTCGATCTTGGCGAGGATGCCGTCGCGCGTATAGGCGTTCGGCACCGTCTCGAAGGGGACGCTGGCGCTGCGCAGCACCGTCAACGCTTCCGGCGGGCCGGAACCTTCGACGGCGACGATCGCCGTCGGGTTCATGGCGAGGATGTTTTCCGGCGACAGCGCGCGCATGTAGCCGACGTCGGGCAGCTTCAGGGCCTGTTCGGGAAACAGGCTGGTCGTGTCGCGGGCGATCAGGTGCTTTTCCTCGCCGAGCGCATAGATGATCTCGGTGAGGTCGCCGCCGATCGAGATCAGGCGGGTGCTGTCGATCTTGTCTTCAGCATGGGCAGCCGGCGAGAAGGCGAGGAGCGAGGCTGCCAGCGGCAGGGCCATGAGGCCCCGCAGCATGGACGTCTTGTTGAATGAACCGCGATTGTGGTTCCGCATCGTCATCTCCTTCGGCTTACGCCGCAACGCTCGTCGCCTTGGGAAGGCTTTCGACGATATCGCGCCAGTCGGCGCGCTCTGCGGAGCCTTCGTGGCGCTTGCCGAAGAACTGGATGATCATTTCGCCATTGGCGCCGTAGACCTCGACGGAGGTGACGTGGCCATCCTTGGTCGGCTTGCGCACGGCCCAGGTCTCGGCGATGTGGTCCTGACGCAGGTGCAGGTGGAAGGTCTCGTCGAGGATATTGATCCACGGACCCATCGGCTGGATGTTGAAGATCGGGCCGGAGTGGATCTGGACGATGCCGTCATTGCCGACGAAGCACATGATCGGCAGGCCGGACTTTACGGATGCGTGCATCATCTCTGCGGTCGCGGTGTTGTCGAGCTGCCAGGCGAAGTCGTCGCCAACGGTCCGCACGGCGGCCTGGCGGCCGATCTTTAGCTTGCGCAGCATGCCGAAGAACTCGTGCGTGTCGGTCATCTTGCTCCAGTGGTCGCGCAGCTCGTCCTTGGTGACGCTGCCGCTCTCGTCGGCCACCGTCTTGCTGTCGTCAGCGACGAAGTCCTGCGACTGGTCCTCGAGCTTCAGGTCGTTCACGATGGAGTGATAGGCCTCGACGTTGGAGGCCGGGCGCAGGTGAACCTTGTGCACGGCGGTGCCGGCCTTGTCGAAATACTGCAGGCTCAAGCGCTCCTGGTCGCCATCCTTCTTGGTCACCGCGAAAGCGTGGACCCAGCGGCTCGGGAAGATGCGTAGGTCGATGTTCTCGCCGAGCACGATAGCGCCCTGGCCACCAGTCTTGATGTTCTCGTAGACGCCGATCTTTTCGTGAACGGCGCTTTCGTTACGCGAGAGCGCCATGACTTCGCCGAGTTCGGCGACGCGCTCCAGGAGCTTGAGCGCGCTACCGTCGATGCGGGTGGCGGAAATGCCGACTTCGGCGGCCACGAGCGCAGCTTCGGAAACCTTGAGCTGGGCGGCGATATCGCGCTCGCGCATCTTGGGATTTTCGGCGCGGAAGGCGCGGATTTCGGCCGGCGACGGCTTGGTGTTCTCAGTCATTGTCTACCCCTACTTATTCAGAATTAGCTTGCCCTGGCGGGTGATCTTCATCCGGTACAGGGCGCCGTCGTGGCGGATGACGATTTCGTTAGCGCCGCGAAAAATCTCGCTGCTCTCCAGGATTCGGACGTCGGCCACGGCGTCGCGCGCCAATAGCGTTTGCTTCAGTGTGTCCGGCTTATCGACCATCATTTCGTTGGCTTTTTTGCTTCTTTAGGTGGCTCAAAAATGCCCCTGCGACCTACAATTATCTTGACTCTCATAGTCATCATTTTTTAAAGACGCAATAGCGGACTTTGTAAGTCAAGTTTTAGGAATTCATTGGAGAGACGCAATGGCATTCACGAGGCCGGTCACCCGATTTGCAACGCTTTTGGCGGCCGGCTCGCTGGTCTTTTCGGGCGCGATCCAGGCTTATGCGCAGGAGCCCGCCGCGGCTGCCGCGCCAAAGGCGGCGCTCGATGTCGAGCTCAACGGGCTGGTCCCATCGCAGAAGGGCTGCATGATGACCTTCGTGGCGCTGAACACGCTGCCGCAAGACATCACCAAGATTTCCTTCGAGCTCGCCTTCTTCAACGACAAGAACGCCGTCGACAAGATCACCGTTCTCGATTTCCGCGATCTGCCGCAGGGCAAGAAGCGGGTACGGCAGTTCGATATGCCGAATGTGAAATGCGAGGCGGTGACGCGGGTGCTGATCAACGACACGCCGGCGTGCGAAGGCCCCGGCAAGGGCGAGTGCATGAAGGGTCTGGTGACCCGCTCCCAGGTTTCCATTCCTTTCGAAGGTTGAGCGACGGCCGGGGGTAGCCCCGGCCTCTTGCGTTGCAGCGGTACAAGGCATCCAAAATGGTGGTTTCAGCGAGATCAAAGCCGAGACAGGTTCTCTTCGACGAGACGGTCGCCGATGGCGGTGTGAACGACAACAATCCGGGCATGCACCCCGGCCACGAGTTGTCGGATCTTCGCAACGTCGCGCGCCAGCCGGCCGCCGAGGCTGTTCTCCACTATACGCGCCAGGCGCAGATTTCGTCCTTCCCGCAGGACCCGCGCAGCGCCAGCAACGGTCATGCCGCGGCGCCGCTGATGGATGCGAGCGTCGAGATGCCGGCGGCCACCCGGTCGCATCGCGGCAAGCTCGGCGTGACGGCCGCCTGCATCGGTTCCTTCATCTTTCACGGCGCGCTTGCCATCGCGCTGATCGTCGGCGTCGTGGTCACCCCGGAGCAGCCGGAGGAAGAGGCCGGCGAGACGGTGAGCGTGATCATGCTCGGCGATTCCGATCTCGACCAAGCATCGGCGGGCGACGAGAACACCGAACCGCAGCCGGAGGAGATCGTGGCCGAAGAAGTGCAGCCCGAAACCGCGCAGCAGCCGACAGAGGTTCAGCCCGACGCGCAGCCGGTCGATCCGCAGCCCGTCGCGCCGACGCAGGAAGTGACGCGCGTCTCGCCTGAGAACATGACGGCCGTCGAGCCTGAGGTGCTGACATCGCAGGTGCCGGCCGAGACATCCGTGGTTCAGCCGATGGCGACCGAGGTGCCGACGCAGGTTCAGCCGGAAGTGACCGAGACGACGCCCACGACGCCGGAAGACGTGGCGCCGGTGCAGCCGACCGAGACAGCGGAAATTCCGCCCGAGCCGGAGACCGTGCCGAAGCCCGATCCGAAGCCGGTGGCGCAGAAGCCTGTCGAGAAGCCGAAGCCGGTCGAGAAGAAGCAGCCGCCGAAGAAGGTTGTCACGCGCTCGGGCTCCGAGGGTGAGAACAAGCAGGATAGCCGCCGCGGCGCGTCTGATGGCGTCGATCAGGCTTCCGATCAGGATTCGCGCAGCGCCGGGAATCGCGGCGGCTCCGGCAGTGCCGCCGTCGCCAACTATCCGGGCAAGGTGCAATCGAAAATCAGGCGGTCCGTCCGCGTGCCTTCCGAATACCGGCGGATGAACGCCGCGATGAGCGTTCGCATCCGGTTGAGCATCACCGGTTCGGGTGCGCTTGGTGGCCTGTCGGTGGCGCGCAGTTCGGGCATTCCGGAACTCGATGCAGCCGTAGTCGATGGCGTCCGCCGCGCAGCACCATTCCCGCCACTGCCGTCTGAATGGGGCAAGCCGGTCTGGACCTTTACGCAGGAAGTGCAGGTCACGACGGGTCGCTGACAACAGGCGGCCCGATGACAAAATCGGGCCCTTGAGAAAATATGATCAAAATAATCAACTTTATACTTTACTCTAAAAATCAAGTTTACTAAGGTCCACCCACACACGCAGCAATCGTGTGCCGATCAATGAACGAACGGGTGGTCAATGGCGCGAAAGGCGAAGAAGGGTTCTAACCGGGAAATCCGCGTGAGTGCGGATACAAGCACGGTTGAGGAGACCTCCGGACGTTCCAAGCTTGATGGCCGCAGCTTCCTTTATGTCGGCGGGCGCGACTGCCAGGTGGCGCATCTGCGCCAGATCGCCAGCAACTTCGGCGCCGAGCTGATCCACCACGATGGCGGCCTGCGCGAGGCGGTGTCGCGCATCGATACGGTGCTTCCCTCCGTCGACTGCGTCTTTTGCCCGATCGACTGTATCAGCCATGATGCGTGCCTCAGGGTAAAGACCGGCTGCAAGAAGTTCGGCAAGACCTTCATTCCGCTGCGCAACGGCAGCAAGTCGAGCCTCGAGCGGGCGCTGACGACGATGAACGAGCGAAACGCCACCCGATGAGCGATAGACACCCGGAAGGGTATACGTTGATCGGCCTGCACAAGCTGGCCGCACACAATGGCGATGGCATGGTTCCCGAACTCTATGAGCTGATGATGGAACGCGAAGAGCGGCGCAGGTACTATCCCAATGTCGAGCAGTTTCCGATCTGGGAAGCGCGCATGCCGGGCGAATTGCCGGAAAAACCGCTCGGCCGCGACGCGCTTGACGGCCGGAACGTGGTAGCCTTCGAGGCTCCCGAGGCCGAGAGGAAACGCAAGGCGTGAGTGCTCCCATGTTTATCGCGATGAACCGCTTCAAGGTATCGATCGGGTCGGAGGCGGAATTCGAAAGCGTCTGGCGCAACCGCGATTCCAGCCTTTCGGAGGTGCCAGGCTTCGTGGAATTCAAACTGCTGCGCGGTCGGGAGAATGCGGAGGAGGGGTATACGCTGTTTTCCTCGCACACGATCTGGCGCAGCGAAGAGGATTTCCTCAACTGGACCAAGTCCGAGCAGTTCCGCGCCGCCCATCGCAATGCCGGCGACCGCAAGGCGATGTATAAGGGGCCGCCCGTGTTCGAGGGTTTTCAGGTCGTGGACGGGATCTGAGCGATGGTGGCTGACAATCCTGATCGTATCGAGGTTCTGCCGGTTTTGCCGTCGCTCGATATCGGCGAGACGCTGTCCTTTTATCGCGGCGGGCTCGGCTTCGAAACGATCGTCTATCAGGACAAGGATTATCTCATCCTGCGCCGCAACGAGATGGAGCTGCATTTCTGGCTGACCGATGATCGCTCGCTCTGCGAGCGCACATCCGTCTATCTGCGCGGCGGCGGTATCGGCGCGCTTCACACGGAATACAAGGCGCGCGGCGTCGAGAAGCTCAGCGACATGACGGTGCGGCCGTGGAACATGGAAGAGTTCTACATTCACGATCCGCACGGCAATCTGCTGCGCTTCGGGCGGATCCCGCAGGCGACATAACCCAGTTACTCTCTGCCAGATTATCCGGCGCGGTTGCGGAAGATGGCGCCGGCGGCGATCGCCAGCCAGCCGAACATCATGGCGAAGCCGCCCGTGGGCGCCGCCATCGGAAACAGGCCGGAGCCTGCAAAGCGAAGCGTCACCAGGTCGCCTGAAAAGAGCAGCGTGCCGACGCCCATAAGGAGCCCGGCGAGCCATGCGGTCTTCAGCTTTTCGCCGGCCAATGCCAGTGCCAAAAGGGCAGGGGCATGGGCGAGGCACATGGCGGATGCCGAGGCGAGGAAGTGTCCGTCGCCGTCGAGGTGGGCGGCGGCTGCGGCCAGCGCCACGCCGGCAAAGCCGAAGAGACCCGAGAGCACCAGGAAAAGCGGTGAGAAGCGCTGATTGAGCGTCATTATAGGGAGCCTATTGCTTGTTCTGCATGTGATCGGCCAGCCGCTCGATCGGTGGAAGGATGATCTCGCGCAGCTTCGGGTTCGGAACGGTTTCTTCCAGCGCTTGGCGGAAGCATAAAAGCCACTCGTCGCGCTCGACGGGGCCGATCTCGGCGATGAAGTGGCGGCTTCTGAGGCGCGGATGGCCGTATTTCGCGACATAGACGGGCGGGCCGCCAAGATAGCCGGTCAGGTATTCGTAGAATTTCGCTTCGCTGCCTTCGAGCGTCGGCGGGTGGACGGCGCGGACGTGGCTCGCTTCCGGCAGCGTGTCCATCAGCTCGTAGAAACGATGCGACAGAGCCCGGATCGTCGCGTCGCCGCCGACGGCCTCGTAAAGTGTAATGGTGTTCTCGCTCACGGCGCGGCTCCTCACAGCTTGTCCCTTCATGCACCGCCGCAGCGTCGATCGCAACCGATACCCGCACCACCAAGCGCGACATTTCGCGCCAGCTTCGATGACTGAATTTCACGGCATCTTGACAAAACCGTCCAGACGGTATCTTTATGCATGATGTCAAACGCTCATCACCGCCGCAAGCAACCCGCCATCGTCCGCCAGCAGCTGCTGGATGTCGCCGCGCGCCTGACGAACGAGCAGGGGATGAGTGCCGTGACGCTCGATGCCGTGTCCGGCGCGTCCGGGGTCAGCAAGGGCGGCCTTCTCCACCATTTCCCGACCAAGAACGCGTTGCTGGATGCACTCTTCGAGGATCTTCTGGCGCGCTTCGATGCAGATCTCGATGAGCGCATGCGTGAGGATCCGGTGCCGCACGGCCGTTTCACGCGCGCCTATCTCAACGCCGTCGCCGGGCTGCGCGACAGCCCTGACGACGCCGGCCACTGGGCGCAGGTGACGATCGCGCTTCTGGCCGAGCCGCGGCTGCGGCAGCGCTGGGGGGAGTGGATCGACGGGCGGATCGAGGAATATGTCGGCACGGACTCGTCTATCGATGCGCAGATCGTGCGCTTCGCCGCCGACGGTCTCTGGCTCGCCGACATGATCGGCGGCGCCTCCGACGATACGCAGCGCCAGGCGCTTCTGGCACGCCTGGTCGAGCTGACCGCTCGCTGACTTCCCTGGAATAGAGGATAAACCATCATGGCACCGGTTGCGGTCTATGCGCTCCTGTTTACGGCGATCGCGCTCGAAGTCATCGGCACGACGGCGCTGCAGCTTTCGCAGCAGTTCAGCCGGTTCTGGCCGACTGCGCTGATGGTCGCGTGCTATGCCGCCTCCTTCTATTGCCTGTCGCAGACGCTGAAGGTCATCCCTGTGGGGATTGCCTATGCGATCTGGAGCGGGCTCGGCATCGTGCTGATTTCCAGCGTCGGCCTCATCTATTTCAAGCAGCGGCTGGATACGCCTGCTGTCATCGGCCTGGGGCTGATCATCGCTGGCGTGCTGGTGGTCAACCTGTTCTCCAAATCCGTCTCCCATTGATTTTAATGGAAACCGGTCGTATGCGAGGAAAGCCCCCAGTCACCAGGGGAGATGGCCCCCGGGTCGCGATATTTGACCTCACCTCACGGAGGCCCGACTTGCGCAATCGGCTGCGATGTCCATATCCTGAGTGACAGATGACAGTTTACGCATCGCGCATTGGAACACCCATGACTGACAGCACTGCTGACCTTTCCTCCCCCAAATCCGCCGACTCCAAGCCCGAGGGACAGACCTTCGGCACCTCGGGCATCGCCCCGATGGGACGCCCGAGCCCCGTGACACGTTTCTTCATGGGCATCGTCGCATGGGCGGAGAAGCTGAACTTCAAATATGCCAAGCTCGGCAATCCGCCGGTCTACGACAACGCCACCTTCCCCTGGGCGAAGGAGGTCGAAGCGGCTTATCCGCAGATCCGCGCCGAGCTGGAGCGCGTGCTGGTGCGCCAGAGCGAGCTGCCGACCTTCCAGGACATCTCGACCGACGTGAAGACGATCTCGACCGATTCCGGCTGGAAGACCTTCTTTCTCCTCGGTTTCGGCGTGAAATCGGAACAGAACATTGCGCAGTGCCCGGAAACCTGGCGCGCGGTGCAGAAGATCCCTGGCCTGAAGACGGCGATGTTTTCGATCTTCGAGCCGGGCAAGCACCTGCCGGCGCATCGTGGCCCCTATAACGGCGTGCTGCGCCTGCATGTCGGCATGATCGTGCCGGAGCCGGCCGACAAGCTTGCCATCCGCGTCAAGGACCAGATCTGCCACTGGCAGGAAGGCAAGGCGCTGATCTTCGACGACGCCTACGAGCACGAAGCCTGGAACCACACCGACAAGACCCGTGTGGTGCTGTTTGTCGACTTCGACAAGCCGTTGAAGTTTCCGGCCCGCTTCGTCAACTGGGCGCTGATGAACCTCGCCGTCTTCACGCCGTTCATCCGCGAAGGACTGGATAACCACAAGGAGTGGGAAAAGAAGTTCTACGCGGAAGCCGAGGCTTTCAGAAACCGGCCGCAGGGCTGAGCCAGCAAGGCTGAGCCCGGAAAGACAAAACAGGATGGCCTCGTTTCAGAGGCCATGCTGTTGTTCGGCGGGTGGGACGCCGCTCTCAAATCATCGTGCGGCGATCGCGCCGCAGGCAGTCTCGATGCGTATGTTTCGGAGCAGGCAGGTCGCTTCCCCTCGTAAGCAGGCCTTGCTCCGGCGACGTCAATCGCCCCCATTCGCAACTAGTTGTTGTTTGCCGCCTTCAGGCGACGGTCCGGCTTGGTTGCCAGGTAGATGACATAATCTTCTGCTGCGTCTGCCAGGTGAAGCGCGATTTCGGCTTCACGCCATCCCGCCGCGATTGCGCGACGGACAACTTCGGTTATCGCCCCTTTGCAGACGCTTTCGCATTCCCGCGACCGTCCCATATCATCGGCGTTGAATCTTGGAGAGCGGATGTTTGTCATGGCTGAAGATTGCCATAACCGCCTTCGTTTTCAACAAGATGCTAATAGATTGGTTACCCAGTAAGGTTAAGGCTTGCGGGTGTTTCAGGCTGCGACAGACGCGTTGTCGCGGAACGAAACGACGGGCCGAAAACGGCCGGTGGGAGAGCACGAAATGTCTCGATCCAGATCGAAATCCTGGGTAAAGGCCGAATGGCCTGCTGACGCGCGGACCACGCCGTTAACGCACGTTAAGCGTGTTTTCCTGATTTTCTGCCCGGAGCGGCCTTTGCGGGCGGGCGTCTGATCTGTTAAGGATGGCGCGAAGCTGAACGCAAACTCGTCCAGGGAGACTGTCATGAAAGCGATCCTGTCCAGAACGAAAGGAACGATCACTCACAAGGACACTCCGCTTCATGTCTATTCAATTCGCCCGCGCGCGAAAAGACGCGCCGCGTCGTAAACCACTCCCGACCACCTCCGAGCCTGATACCACCGCCGATCAACATGCGCGGCGCCGATCTCGGGTCGCCAGGTTTCTCAGCTACTACCGTCCGCATCTGCCGTTGCTCTGCGCCGATGTCGTCTGCGCCATTCTCGTCGCTGCGACCGCCGTGGCTTTGCCGATCTGCGCCAATATCGTCACCAACCGCCTTCTCGTGATCGCGGATGCGGGGGAGGCCACCGTGCTGATCCTCAAGGTCGGCGCCGTCATGCTGGCGCTGCTCGCGGTGCAGATGATCGCGGTGTTCTTCGTCGATTATCGCGGCCATGTGATGGGCGCGCGAATCGAGGCCGCCGTCAGGCAGGAGCTGTTCGATCATTGCCAGAAGCTCTCCTTCAGCTTCTACGACCGCCAGCGCACCGGACAGCTGATGAGTCGCATCACCAGCGATTCCCTCTGGCTTGGAGAGCTGTTCCACCACGGCCCCGAGGACGTCTCGATCGCCATCCTCAAATATGGCGGCGCCATGCTGGTGCTTGTCTATATCGATCCTGTCCTGGCCGGGTTGATCCTGTTGCTGACGCCTCTCGCGGTCGCCTACGCGCTGCATTTCAACCGCCGCATGAACCACGCGCTAGAACGCAGCAAGCAACAGATCGCCGGCGTCAACGAGCGACTGGAAGACAGCCTCGCGGGTATCCGCGTCGTGCAGTCCTTCGCCAATGAAGGGCTGGAGAGGGATCGCTTCGCTGTTCAGAACGAGCGCTTTCTCGTTAGCCGTGCCGATGGCTATCGCAGCGAGGCGTGGTTTTCCGTGGGAACGGAGAGCTTCGCACAGTTCATCACCATCCTGGTCATCGTCATCGGTGGCATCAGGATCGTGTCGTCGGCGATGACGGTGGCCGATCTCCTGACCTTCCTGCTCTGCGTCGCCGTGCTTGTCGATCCCGTGCAACGGCTCGCCAATTTCGTGCGGCTCTGGCAGGAGGGCTATACGGGCTTCGTGAGGGCGATGGAGATCCTCGATGTCGAGCCCGATATCGTCGACCGTCCAGGTGCCCGTGCGCTGCCGGCGCCGAAAGGAGAGATAAGGTTCGAGGATGTCAGCTTCGGCTATGACGCCGACACGACAGGTGTGTTCGAGAACCTGTCCTTCACCATCGCTCCTGGCGAGTTCGTGGCGCTGGTCGGTCCGTCGGGGGTGGGCAAGAGCACCTTGTGCTCGCTCATTCCCCGTTTCTATGACGTGCAGGCCGGGTCGATCCTGATCGATGGCGCGGATATCCGTGAGGTCACGCTGTCATCGCTGCGTGGACATGTCGGCGTGGTGCAGCAGGACGTTTATCTGTTCGCCGGCTCGGTTGCCGACAATCTCCGCTATGGGCGGCCAAATGCCTCCGATGCGGAGGTGGAGGCTGCGGCGCGGGCGGCCAATGCGCACGAGTTCATCATGGCGCTTGCAGATGGATACGATACCGACATCGGCCAGCGCGGGGTGCGGCTTTCGGGCGGGCAGCGGCAGCGGTTGACGATTGCGCGGGCGTTTTTGAAGAACCCCGCGATCCTGATCTTCGACGAAGCCACCAGCGCGCTCGACAATGAGAGCGAACGGGCGGTGCAGCAGGCGCTGCTTGGGCTCGCCAAGGGCCGCACGACCGTCGTCATCGCGCACCGCCTGTCGACGGTCCGCCACGCCGACCGCATCCTCGTGCTGACCGCCGATGGCATCGTCGAGGAGGGCAGGCACGAGGATCTGATGGCGCGCGACGGTATCTATGCCGGCTTACACAGCGTGCAGGCCAGCATGTGATTGCCAACATTAGAGAGGTACGCAACGCTTCGTCGAAGCGGAGCGTTGCGTGTCTCCGTGGTGTTTCAGTATTTGAGGTCTCGGGCGGTCTGACGGCCGCTTTGCTTGGTCTGCCGCTTGTCCTGCCGGCATGCCGCGTTGCTTTGTTGATTGGCGGCACGGCAATCCTGCTTCGTGTCGCGCGCGCTCTGCCGCGTCGTCTGCTTGACGTCACGGCCCGCCTGGCGCTGCTGCGCCTGCTGTGTGCTCCACGATACATCGGTTAGGGTCGCCAGGAACAGTCCGGCCAATAGCGCCGTGCCTAGCGGTCTCAACTTGCCCATTGCCTCACTCCCCTGTTTCCGTGCTGGTGCTGGAGCGGTTGCGACGATCGGTCGAAACCATGAGTGATTTTACAGGATGCGGATGAGCAGGGGGCGTATCTTACGGTATCGTACACGGCGAGTGCTCAAAAAAGCCCCGGTTCGCCGGGGCTTTTTCTCAATTTCTGTTGTCTCAGCCTGCCTTTGCAGTGCTTGCCTTGGCGGCAACCGGCTTGGCCGGGGCGGTGTTGCCGCCCGGGTTGTAGCCGCCGCCGATGGCGACGTTGAGGGCGACGTAGTCGGTTGCCATCTGCTGGACGGCTGCGGCCAGGCTGGCCTGGGCAAGCGAGACCTGACGCTGGGCGTCGAGGACGTCGAGCAGCGAGGAGGCGCCGTCCTTGTAGCTGGCGGTCGACAGATCCAGCGTTTCCTGGGTCGTCTTGACCTGGGCGCGCAGTGCCGCAACCGTCTGTGCATCGCGGCGAACCGCCGACAGCGCGTTTTCCACTTCCTCGACCGCCTGCAGAACCGTCTGCTTCCAGACGAGATACTGGGTCTTGGCGTCGGACTTGGCGATGTCGACACCGGCGCGCAGGCTGCCGCCGTCGAAGATCGGGAGCGTCAGCGTCGGGCCGAAGGACCAGTTGGTCAGGCTGCCGCCGCGGCTGCCGGCCGGATTGACGAAGGACGGCGCGATCGAGCCGGAGAGCGAGATCGTCGGATAGAGGCGCGCCATGGCCACGCCGATATTGGCGGTGGCAGCGGCCAGATTGCGCTCGGCGACGCGGATGTCGGGACGATTGCGGATCAGGTCGGCCGGAACGCCGGAGACGATGCCGGCACGGAAGACCGGCTGCGAGCCGCCGCGCTGCAGTTCAGCGACCATCGAGCCGGCGGGCTTGCCGAGCAGGGTGGCGATGTGGTGGGCCGCGACGCGGAAGTTGGTTTCCAGGCCCGGGATTTCAGCCTGGGTCGACTGCACCAGACCTTCGGCCTGCACGACGTCGAGACGGGAAGCCGCACCGGCATCGAGCTGGAACTTGGTCAGCTCGTAGGTTTCCTGGCGCGATTTCAGGTTGGCCCTGGAGAGCGCGATGCGCTCCTGGTAGTAGCGGGCGTTGATGTAGGAGTTCACCAGATCCTGGAGATAGGTGAGCTTGGCAACGTCTGCGGTCGAGTAGGCGGCGTCAAGCGTAGCCTGGGCGCTCTCCTTCGAGCGGCGATACTGGCCGAAGAGATCGAGCAGCCAGCCGACACTGGCGCTGGCGCCGGTGGTGTTGGTGGCACCGATGGTGCTGCGGCGTTCGCCCATGCTGCCGTTGAGCGTATGGTCGGCGCCGACAGTCAGGCTCGGCAGGGCGCCGGCGCCCGCCACTGTGACATTGCCGGCGGCGGCATTGATGCGCTCCAGCGACTGCTGGATCGACAGGTTCTCACTGAGGCCCTCGGTAACCAGTCCGTTCAGACGGGTGTCGCGGTACGCGGTCCACCACGCGACCGTAGAGACGTCGCCATCGGCCTTGGCCGAGCCTTCATTGAACTTGGCCGGGAGGGGCATCTCCGGGGGAACATGATCCGGGCCGCTCACACAGCCCGCGAGAACGGATAATCCGGCAAGAATTGCGATGCGGCGCATGAAATCTCCATAGGCGATGACCGCAAGGCGGTTCGCTAACAATCTATTATCGCTTATGGTTAATTTTTACTTTCCATGTCGCACGGCAAAGTCGCATGGCAAGCTTCGCGAGGAGGGGGCTCGGCGCGTCGAGAGGGGGATCACCAGACAATGGGCGAATAAGAGTTCGCTAACTATCGAATGGCAGCTATGCACCAATATCATTGAATTCAAATCGATAGGATGTTATCTAATTCCATGACAACGAACATGAAGAAGACCTGGACCGAGTTCGCACCCTTGCTGATGATCTGCGGGCGTGGATGGCGCCGTGCGCTCAACGCCGCTTTGACCGACCACAAGCTTTCCGACGCCAGCGCTGCACCGCTCATCGCGTTGATCCGCCATGGCGACCGGATTCCGCAGAATGTGCTGGCCGAACGGGTCGGGGTGGAGGGTCCGACGCTGGTGCGCGTGCTCGACAGTTTGGAGAATGACGGCCTGATCTGCCGTGTTGCCGATGAGGCGGACCGGCGGATCAAGCTTGTGCAGCTTACCGGGGAGGGCACAGCGGTCGCCGAGCGCGCCGAACGTTGTGCGGCAAAGTTGCGAGAGCAAATCCTTGGCGACCTCGATCCCGACCAGGTCGATGCCGCCATAGAGGTTTTGCGCGCCGTCGCGGATAGGACCGCGGCGATAACCGGAACGCAGGACAATGACGAGCAGCCATAATACGATCTCCCCAAACATCTGGGATGTCGTTTTCTCCATCAAGACCTTCATCGCGGCGATGCTGGCGCTTCTGATCGCACTCTGCTTCGATCTGACGAACCCGTATTGGGCGGTCGGCACGGTCTATATCGTGGCGCATCCGCTGTCGGGCGCGAACACGTCGAAGGCGATCTACCGCCTGATCGGCACTGCGATCGGCGGCGCCATGGCCATCATCCTGGTGCCCAACCTCGTCGATTCGCCGGAGCTTCTGACGCTGACGATCGCGCTGTGGATGGCCTTCTGTCTTGGTGTCAGCCTGCTCGACCGCACGCCGCGCAGCTATTCCTTCATGCTGGCCGGCTACACGACCGCGCTCACCGGTTTCCCGATCGTTGCCAGCCCCGAGACCGCCTTCACCTATCCCGTTGCCCGCGTCGAGGAAATCGCGCTCGGCATCATCTGCGCAGCGCTCGTCAGCCGCCTGGTCTTTCCGCGCCATGCCGGCCCTGTGCTTGCAGCGCGCATCGATAGTTGGGTGCGTGATGTCGCAGCGCTTGCCATCAGCACGCTCAACAGCAGCGACAAGGGTGACGCGCTTCAGGCCGCCGCCCGCAAGCTCGCGGCCGATGCCGTCGATCTGCACAGCTTCACCACGCATGTCGCCTACGACACATCGGGCCTGCGCGACATGGTCGGCCGTACCCGCACGCTGCAGCAGCGCATGGTCGCCATGCTGCCCGTCGTTTCCGGCCTTGCCGATCTCCTTCACGCTTTTCGCAAGGCGACCGATGGCAAGCTGACCGCTTCGGCCAACGAACTGATCCGTCGCGTGACCGAGCTTCTGTCGAACGAGGCCTCCTATGGCGAGGCCGAGCGGCAGGAAATCCTGGCGCTGATGGAAAAGACCGAGCAGGGGGGCCGCGAGCAGCAGGAATGGAACGGCCTTCTCGCCCATAATTTTACCTCCCGCCTGCGCGACCTCCTGCAGATCTGGAGCGACTGTCTGGCGCTGCGCGAGGACATCGAGACAGGCGGCCGGCGCGAGCTGCGCTGGCAGCGTTTCGGCACGCTCTTCGACCGCACGCCGATCCACCGCGACTATGGCATGGCGATCCATTCGGGTCTTGCGGTCATGTTGTCGACCTTTATCGCCGCAGCACTCTGGATCTTCACCGGCTGGTCGCAGGGTGCCGCCGCAGCCATGATGGCGGGCGTGCTCTGCTGCATCTTCGCGACGATGGACGATCCGGCGCCGATGATGCTGAAGTTCATGTATGTGTCGATCTTCGCGGTCGCCGTTGCCTTCGTCTTCGAGTTCGGCCTGCTGCCGCTCGTTCACGGCTATCTGCCGCTGGCCGCGGCTCTGGGCCTGGTGCTCATTCCCGCCGGCGTGCTGATGCCAAAGCCTTCGCTGATGATTTACGGCCTCGGTTTCGGCGTCAACTTTCCGAATATGCTTGCGCTGCAGGACCGCTTGAACCCCGACCTCAGCTCGTTCCTGAACTCAAATCTGGCGATGGTGATCGGCCTCGTCATTGCCTGCGGCACGACCGTGCTGGTGCGCTCCGTCGGCGCGGAATGGACGGCCTACCGTGTGCTGCGCGCCGGCTGGGCGGATATCGTCGCCGTTGCACGCAAGTCGGATGCTCCTGACTTCGCTAGGCTGCTCTACCGCATGGTGGACCGTTTCGGTCTGGTTGCGCCGCGCTTGGCGCGCATTCCGGTCGAATCCGCCGTCGCCCAGAACGACATCCTTGGCGATCTGCGCAATGGCTTGAACACGATGGAACTGCAGCGCCACCGGCAGCTTTTGACCCGCGACAGCCGCGAGGATGTCGACCAGGTTCTGTCGGGAATTGCTGGCTTCTATCAGCAAAAACAAAAGCATGGCCACGCCCAGCCGAGCGAGGGCCTCTTGAAGGCGATCGACACATCGTTGGTCGACCTTATCAACCAAAATCCGTCATCGGCCGTCGAGGGCGCACGCCGGGCCATCACATCGCTTCGCTACAATCTGTATCCGGATGCGCGCTTCGTGATGCCTGACGCGACCATTCAGGCCGGCGGACAACTCGCAAAGGAGAACGCGGCATGAGACCGGAACTCGATCTTTATGGCGTCTTCATACCCACGCTGGCGGCAATCGCCGTTGCTGCCTTCTTTCTCAACTCCATCCTGCGGCGGATCCTGGCTTTCATCGGATTCTATCGTCTCGTGTGGCACCGGCCACTCTTCGATACGGCCATGTACTTCTGCCTGCTCGGCGCGCTCGCGCTGTCTTTGAACAAGGTGTCATTATGAAATCGCTTCTCGCTTATTCCGGCCGCTTCCTTCTGACCGGCGTCGTCGTGGCGCTGGCCGGTGTGCTGGGCTGGCATCTCTGGGACTACTACATGAACGACCCGTGGACGCGTGACGGCAAGGTCCGCGCCGATGTCGTTCACCTGGCGTCGGACGTTTCCGGCATCGTCAGCGAAGTCGATGCGACCGACAACCAGACGGTCAAGAAGGGCGATGTGATCTTCCGCATCGACCAGGCTCGCTTTGCTCTGGCGCTGCGCCAGGCCGAAGCCCAGATGGAGAGCAGCAAGGCCGCGCTCGACATGGCCAAGAGCGATCTCGACCTCTATCGCAAGCTCGGCGACAATTCGGTCACCCGGCAGAAGATCCAGCAGGCGGAGACCACGGTCCAGCAGGACGAGGCGACCTATAACCAGGCCGTCATCAGCCGCGACACGGCGCAGCTCAACCTCGACCGCTCGGTCGTACGCGCACCCGTCAACGGCGTGCTCACCAACTTCTCGATGCGTCCTGGCAATTACGTGTCGGCGGGCAGTGCCGTGACGGCGCTGATCGACACCGACTCCTACTACATCTCCGGCTACTTCGAGGAGAACAAGCTCGATCGCATCAAGGTCGGTGATGAAGCGCTGGTCTACCTGATGGGCAGCGAAAAGCCGCTCAAGGGCCGCGTCACCGGTGTCGCCAGCGGCATAGAAGACCGCGAGCGCAGCGATACAGGTGCGCAGCTTGCCAACGTCACGCCGACCTTCACCTGGGTTCGCCTGGCGCAGCGTGTACCGGTTCGGGTGACGCTCGACGGCGCGCCTGGCGAGACGGCGCTGGTCGCCGGTCGCACGGCAAGCGTTACGATCGTCGAGTAATCGACCAATCGCGTGAGGCAGCCCGTTCGGCGCCTCACGCATGATCCAACACGTTACGGCCCACGGGTCCTTCAAGGGCCGTAACGAGGCATGCGCGGATTAAGCCCGTCCGCGCATGCCTGAACCTACGAATGCCCGGATATCCTCAATGATCCGGGATCAGGAGACACCCGTGGACGATCGCCACGTCATCGAAATCACCACATGGCTGATGCAGAGCGGGCTGAAAGGCCTGTCTGAGGCCGACCTGCTCGACGGATTCTGCGAGCGCTGCGTCGCGAACGGGTTGCCGATCGGCCGGTCGGTCGCCGTCATCGACACGCTTCATCCGCTCTATGAAGGTCGTGCTTTCCGGTGGGATTCCTGTCTGGCCGTGGAGCGTATTTCGGCCTACGGCGTCGCCGGGGCGGGCAACTTCGCCGACAACTGGCTGCGCTCGGCGTTTCATTATCTCGAAGTCGAGGGCGGAAACGAGGTTCGCCGCTCCTTCCTCCGTGGCGACGCCGCCGATTTCTATCTGCTGGACGAATTGAAAGCCGCCGGTTTCACTGACTTTGTCGCCATGGCGCATCGGTTCGGCGATGAGGGGGCGATCGGCGAGATCGACTGCTTCTTTTCGCATTTCGCCACGCGCGCCGCCGCCGGGTTCTCGGAACGCGATCTGACGGCATTACGCGAGCTGCTCCCCTGCCTGGCATTGGCCGTCAAATGCGTGACCGTCAGCGGTGTCGCCGGAACAATCGCCAAGGTCTATCTTGGCGACGACGCCGCCAACCAGGTGCTGCACGGCAAGATCACCCGCGGGCGCAGCGACCGGATTTCGGCGGCACTCTGGTTTTCCGACCTCGCCAATTTCACCCATATCTCCGACACGGTCGATCCGGAAGAGATCATTCCGATGCTCAACGACTATGCCGACGCGGTGATTTCCTCGGTGCGGGAGGCGGGCGGCGAGGTGCTGAAGCTGATGGGCGACGGAACACTTGCCATCTTCAAGGGCCAGAAGCCGAGCGACGCCTGTCTTTCGGCGCTGAAGGCGCGGACGCTGCTCGACAAGCGGCTTTCCGACCTGACCGCTCAGCGTCGCATCGAGGGCCGGCCGGTCACAGACGTTTATCTTGGCCTGCATATGGGCGATGTGTTCTACGGCAATATCGGCAGCAAGGACCGTCTCGACTTCACGGTCATCGGCCCTGCCGTCAACGAGGTCAGCCGCATCGTGTCGCTCTGTCGATCGCTGCAGCGCAAGGTGCTGATGTCGGCAAGCTTCGCGGCGATCGTTCCCTCAACGCAGATCGACCTGATGTCGATCGGCCAGCACGCGCTGCGTGGCGTCAACCGCGCCCAGGAACTCTTCACGCTTCTTCCGACGCTCTGACGGCTCCGCGTTCGAGCTGGGCTTCGATCAACTTGGCGAGCCGCGCGGCGATGACGTCGATCTCGGCGGGAACCACGCGGGCAATGCCGAACAGCAGGCCGGTGCGCGGTGTCCCGACATGAAAGCGCGACATGGGCTGCGGCGCGAGGCCGTGGCCGCGCAGCGCTCTTGCGATGTCTTCGTCGTCGACTGAGGCGTCCTTGAACCAACTGGCGAGCTGCAAGCCGCCGGCGCCTTCCGCAATGTCCAGCAGATGGCCACAGTGCCGCCGCAACGCATCGGTGGTGGCTCTCATGCGTGTGGCGTAGATGGCATTCATCTGCCTGAGATAGGCGCGCAGCCTGCCATCGCGAATGAAATCGGCAAGCGCCGCCTGGATATGGACGGAGACGACTGCGCCGCGCATCTGCAGCGCGGCTGATGCTTCCGCCGCCAGCCAGCTGGGCACGATCGCGTAGGCGACGCGCAGCCCAGGCGCGAGGATCTTCGAGAAGGTGCCGAGATAGGCCACGACACCATTGCGATCGATGCCCTGAAGCGAGGCGATCGGGCGTGAGCCGTACTGGAAATCGCTGTCGTAATCGTCCTCGAGGATCAGGGCGCCGGTCGCCTGGGCGAGATCGAGCAGTGCCAGTCGGCGCTGCAGGCTCATCGTGGCGCCGGTCGGATATTGATGCGAGGGGGTAACGTAGATGATACTCGGGGGCAGTCCTCCGGCCTTGCCGACATCGATGCCCGCCGCATCACAGGCAATCGGGACGATCTCGCCGCCCGCCGCCCGCATCAGCGTCTTCGCCGAGGGGTAGCCAGGTTCCTCCATCCAGACGCGGTTGCTGCCCGCGTCCTTCAATCGCAAGCCTGCAAGCAGATCGATGGCGACGCGCGTCGATGGCAGGATCAGCACCTGTTCGGGACGGGCGGTGACGCCACGGGTGGCGGCCAGATGTTCGGCGATTGCTTCTCTCAGATCGCGCAGGCCGCAGGCATCGCCGTAGCCGAGGTCGTGGATCCGCAGCCGGCGGGCGCGTGCCGCCAGACACCGCGCCCAGGCAGCATGCGGGAAATGCTCAAGGTCCGGCGGGCCGGGCTCCAGCAGCATCGAGGGCGCGGGCGTCATTGTCGGCATCGGGGCTGCAGGCTTGGCGCGTTCGCCGAGCGGCGAGGTGTTGAGAACTGCGACGCGGCTTGCCGATCCCGACCTTGCTTCTAGATACCCCTCTGCCTTTAGGCGCTCATAAGCGTTGACGACTGTCGAGCGCGCGAGGCCGAGGGAACGTGACAGGTCGCGAGTGGAGGGCAGGCGCTGGCCGGCGGCGATCTCACCGGACAGGATGCGCTCGCGCAACTCGCGGTAGATCTGGCCTTCCAGATCGCCCAGGGCGCGCTCGATGGGAAGCCAGGCGGTCGATGCTGCAGCCATGGTGCCTTGCCAAGTGGTTTGCCAGAAATTGAAAAAGTGGATGGATACAGCAGACCTCTTTAATCGAAAAACAACTCCACCGCAAAGCGACAAACTGATGTCACCGGCGCCTGATCTTATGCCACGCAGACGATAGGAATTTTGGATGGATCTCTCAAACTGGAAGGGCGTGGAGCGCCCGGAGCGTATTGCTCTCGAAGGACTTTATGTCAGGCTTGAGCCGCTTGACGCCGGCCGGCATGGGCGCGATCTGCTCGCATCGGCACAGCAGCCCGGCGCCGACGATCGCTTCCGTTATCTCTTCGAGGACGCGCCGGCCGACATGGCAGCCTTCAGCGCGTGGCTGGAAAGGGCCGAGGCTTCGGCCGACCCGATGTTCTTCGCGGTCATCGACAAGCGTAGCGGCCGGGCCGAGGGGCGTCAGGCGCTGATGCGCATCGATGCCGCGCATGGGGTGATCGAGATCGGCAACATCCTGTGGGGGCCGGCGATCGCGCGCACGCGGGTGACGACCGAGGCGCTCTATCTCTTCGCCAAGCTCGCCTTCGACAAGCTCGGCTATCGCCGTTTCGAATGGAAGTGCAACAATTTGAACGAGCCGTCGAAGAAGGCGGCTGAGCGCTTCGGCTTCACCTTCGAGGGCGTGTTTCGCCAGCACATGGTGGCCAAGGGCAAGAACCGCGATACGGCGTGGTTCGCGATGATCGATGCCGACTGGCCGAAGCTGAAGGCCGGCTACGAGGCGTGGCTCGATCCCGACAATTTCGACGATGCGGGGCAGCAGAAGAGCAAGCTGCGGTTCGATTGAGCGCTTGCTGATGACTTCGAGCGCTTGTTGAACGATCTTTCGATGTGATTCCGAACTTCTCGGCAATGCACTGATATTATAAATATATTTTTCTCGTGTGCGGCGGCCGGGGTTCCTGGCCGCCGCTTTGCATATCAGACGGCAATGCGGCGCGCGGCCTTGTCGGACGCCTTACGATCGTCGCCATATTGCTCGATGATTTGCTTGGCGTCCTCGACCGAAATGCGGTGCTTCTTGGCAAGCGTGACCGCATCATAGGGTCCTTCGGACGCAGCCGTTCGTGTGGCTTGAGCCATCCTTTATCTCCAATCCATTGTGTGGGTTTTCGCGGAAGGCGGATCGCGGTTCGTCGCGATATCTGCTCCGTGGTCCAGAGATATATGGGGATCGGGAAGCCCGCGTTCCAGAGACGGTCTGTCGCAGCGAATTTGATTGAGCTGTCATGGAACCCATCGAGTCCCGCAGGTGTTTCCCTGCCAAAGGAGACTTTGCATGGAAAAAAAGACTGGCATGAAAAAGAAGTCGAAGCCGCCCATCGTCGAAGTCGCCGTCACATCCGAGGAAGGGCGCGTGGCGGTGGGCATCATGAACGCGGAGCAGGCGCTCGAGCTTGCCGACAGCGTCGATGTCGAGGTGTCGCATCCCGATCACGAGGCGGGGAAGACCGATGTGTTCATCGCGGCTGACGAGCTTCGCGAGCACCCGGCCGTCGCCGCGTCGTCGGCTGCGTCCGTGAAGACCAGCGAGGCCGCGAGCGGCAAGAAAGGCAGGGTAGAAGGTCTTGAGACGGAGGCCGACTTGAAGGAGCATCTGGCTGCTCTTGAGGCCGACGCGCCCGCCGAAGAGGGCCAGCAAGGGCCGCCGGCCGATTATGTGCTCGAAGACGATCACGTGGCCGATGAAGACCTGCTCGATGAGGAAGGATCGCTGCGACGGCTGCAGGAAGAGGTCGACAATCTGCGCGCCCGGCTTCATGTCATCCGCGAGCAGGCGGGCACCGTTGTCACCGCCAATGCCAAATGGGCGGATGCCAGCGCTCACGAGCAGCTCGGGTCCTATCCATGGGCGAAGCTTGCCGGTGCCATGGCCTTCACCTTCGTCGCGACCCGATTGCTTCGGCAATTGCCGCTCGGTGCGGTCGCGAGTGCCGCCCTGCCTTTGGCGGCGGCCGAGATGCGCCGTCGTTATGATCGATAACGCCGCTGTTTGTGGTCCTGAGCGATTTGCCGATCAGGGGCGAAGCAAAGGAACGTGCGGAGCGGCTGTCTCCGGCATATGGCCGGAGAGGCGCGGATCGTCGATCACCTCCACCAGGAAAGCATAGGGTTTGAAGCCGGCCTTCTGATAGAAGAAGATGGCCGACGGATGATCGAAATGGCAGGTGTGCAGCCAGAAGCGGTTGATCGGCCGCGCCCATGCACGGGCAACGGCCTGGGTGATCAGCAGCTTGCCGGCGCCCTGGCCAATTGCATCGGGAACGAGGCCGCAGAAGACGAGTTCGCATTCGCCGGGCTCGCGAAAATCGAGCTCGAGCAGGCCGATCCGGCGGCCTTCTTCCGACAGGATCACGTAAATCTCGACGTCGGGATCATGGATGATCGCCGCGAGCTTTTCGTCGCTGATGATCAGCCGCGAGAGCCAGAGCCAATTCTCGCCGACTTCGCGAAACAGCTTCCGATAGTCGTCGAGCGCAGGCGTCTGCCAGCGCTCGAAAAGCAAAGCACCCGGCGCTGGCACGCTGACGTCAGGCTTCTCGCGCATTTCCAGGCAGGTCACGACATTGGCGAGCTTGCCACGCGGAAGTTCGGAGTAGCCCATCGGCAGCGGCGGATTGGTCTTCATTCAATGCGTCCTTGCTGTTCGTTGTCGACGCCTGCAAGTGCTGGCGAAACCAACCGATCTCGCATTGTGGCATAGCCCTTGGCAACAGTATTTTCAGCAGCCACTTCCCTTCCTCGGGCTTTCGGCCTTACACTCGCTTTCATCTCCCGCTGGATGAATGCTCATGCTGTACAACAGGACAGTATCGCTCACATCATTCGTCATCGCCGCCGCCGTCGTGGGCCAGGCGGTGCCGCTGTTGGCGCAGGAGAAAGCGGGCAGGCGCGCACCGCCGGGCGCCATGATTTCCGTCCGTGATGTCATCAAGCTGAACCCGCACGACGGCGCGCTCGCGGCGCCTGTCCTGTCCGATACGTGGTGGATGCGGATGGCGGGAAGTCAGCAACGCGTCGTACAGCCGGCCGGACGTGACGGCGCCGGTATTCAGAACGCTAGGCCAGTCGACAAGGCACAGTGACATCGACCTGCTCGCGAAGATCTGCCGGCGCGAGGCACCGGCTCCGTCGCGCCAGGCGATGTATCCGCACGGACGGCTGTATGCAACGGTAAACGGCCGCGTGAATGCGCGCCCTTCGGTGTAACGTCGCGTTGTTTACCGTTGCGTACTTACACCGATAGGAGGCCCGCTCTAGTCTGTTTCGATTACCCTTGCGGGGAGGTCTCACGACGATGAGCAGGCAGGGAGGGACAGGCGGAACGACCAGCGACGCGGCGCGGCGCGGCCTCGCGCGCCTTATGTTGAAGTTGCCCGCATTGCGAACAAGCCTGCAGGCGGCTGCATCGCGATCGCCTGATCTTGACGAACTCTTCGAGGCCTATGAAATCGCCGCTGTTGCGCTCGAGACCTTTCGCAGGGCAGGCGACCACGTGCGGACCAGCGAATATGAAGGGCTCTGTTCCGGTATCGAGGACGATGTAACTCAGCACATCCTACGCACGAATTCACATATCTGGTAATAAGGCCTACCTGTCACGAAATGTATCATTTATTGGGCTTGTTAGCGTTTCGTATTGCAACTTAATGTTAAGTGCGCGATAGTTTTCATGTTCTGCTTTAGTGATCAGTGCGTATCGGGGGGACAGCCCATGAGTGCTGAAGTACACGGTGAGAGGGCATGTGAAGTCAGCCTTGAAGAGGCCGAGGTGGAGCTGGAACGGCTCCTTGCGGATGGCCGCTTCAGGGTGTCGGACCGGCAGCGGGACATACTGCGCTACCTCGCCGAGCGCCGGTTTGCAGGATGCACCGAGGGTGTGAAAGCCTATTCCATCGCGCTCGATGTGCTTGGGCGCTCCAGCAATTTCGATGCCTCCATCGATCCGATCGTGCGGATCGAGATCAGTCGTCTCAGAGCTGCGCTCGACAGCTATTATGCCACGTTCGGCGCCGAATTGGGCGTCTCCGTTCATATTCCGAAGGGCAGCTACGTCGCACTGTTTCCGCAGACCGGTGTAAGCGCCAGCGCTCAGGTTGCGCCGTCGCTGCTGACGCATCGCCCGAACTCCGCGCTGACGGATACCGCACGGGATGGCTCGGTGACGGCGCCACGCTCGCGAATGTCACGGTGGATCCCGGCGGCTCTGTGCGTCGGGTTGCTCGCCCTTGCTGCTGTTGCGGGCTGGAAAGCCATCGACCGCCCTGTCGTGACGCTGAAGCCGGCCGTGACCATCCTGATGAGCGCGGCCTCGCCTGACATGGCGGGCGAGGCAAGCGTCGCCAGGGACACGCTGCTGACCGCGCTCTCCGCCTTCAGCACGATCGTGGTGACGAGGCCGGGCTCGCCGACGCAGCCGTCGCGCCGGGGTTACGAGGTCGATCTCAAATATTACGCCGACAGCGATGATCGCTCCTTGTGGTGGCAGGTCGTCGATACAGCGAGCGGGACATTGCTCAAATCGGGACTGGAGCGGGTCGAGACCGAGGGCAAGGAGCCGGCGACGGTGCGGCTTGAGATCGCCGGCGCCGTGGCGCGGCAGATCGCGTCGTCGCGTGGCGTAATCAATGCGCTTGAGGCCAGGGAGGCTCCTGCGGATGCCTTGGGCAATGCCTGCGTTTCGAGGGCGGAATTCATGCTCGACGGCAGTGAAATCGGCGGCGGCGTGGAAGTTCTTCGGCGATGCCTGAAGCGGACGCTGGCGGGTGATCCCGATGATCCCGACACTACCGCGATGCTGGCCCGGCTCTATGCCCGCGATACGGCGACCATTTCGCAAAGCCTTGATATGGCGAAGTCCGCGGCGGATGCAGCACCCCTTTCCGATCGGGCACAGGGGGCGCTGATGGCGGCGCGTTTCGCCAGCGGAAGGCTGGACGCGGCGATCGATGCCGGAAACAGAGCGATGGCGCTCAATCCCAACAATTCGGCGAATGCCGCGTCGCTCAGCCTCGTGCTCTTCGCCGCCGGCTATTTCAAGGCGGCCAACGACCTGGCGCAGGAGGCTGTCGCGATGGAGGAAACGCCGCCGCGCGATGCCTCTCTGGTGCTGGCGCTTGATGCCTACCGGAACGGACGGTGGTCGCAGGCGTCGCTTGCCGCCGAGCAGGCCATCGGCAACGATATCCTGACGCGCGCCATTCGCGTGGCCGCTCTTGGTGAACTGGGCGCGGAGAGCGCGGGGCAGCGTCTTGGAGAGGCAGCGCCGGATCGGGCGGCATTCGTTGCGGCATTCCGGCAGGCCGCAAAAATGGCGCAGCTTCGGGCCGATCTCGTCACAAGCCTGGAGATGGGGCTTGGGAAGGCGGGCGCGAGCTTCGAGGCCGTCGCGAGCATTGCGGGGCAGTGATTTACGGGTGCATTTACCGTTGCGTACTTGCGACGGCGAATGGGGGGACTGAAGGTTTGTTGCAGGTCCGGGGCAGCCGAAAGGCAGGGCCATGGGACGAGTGAGGGGAAGAGCATGAAACTGAGATTTCTGACCGGAGCGCTTCTTGCCGGCGCATCGATGCTTGCCTGCGCGCACATGGCTGCTGCTGCCGAACGCGGCGCCGGCTTCTATCTCCTCGGTTCCAAGGGGCCGGCCGCGGGTATCCTCCCACCACCCGGCGTCTACCTTCAAAACGATATCTGGCTCTACAAGGGTGATCTCGGCGGCGGCACGCAGCTTCCGACCGGCGGCCGCGTCGCCGTCGGCGTCGAAGGCAAGGCGGCGCTCGCGGCACCAACCGTTATCTGGGTCGTTCCTGAGGAAGTGATGGGCGGGCGGCTTGGGCTCGGTGCAACCATCCCCGTCGGATGGGAAGAGACGATTGCCGACCTGACGCTCTCGGGGCCGGGCGGCGGCGTGCTGTCGGGCGCCACCAAGGACACGGTGTTTACCGTCGGCGATCCGCTCGTCAGCGGCACGCTCGGCTGGGATGCCGGCAATTTCCACTGGACCACGGGCGTTCTCGTCAACGTCCCGATCGGCGATTATCAAGATGGCGAGATCTCCAACATCGCGTTCCATCGCTGGGGTGCTGATGTCAGCGCTGCCGGAACATGGCTCGATCCGGAAATCGGGCTCGACCTCTCGGCGGCGATCGGCGTGACCTTCAACGGCGAGAACCCGGATACGAACTATCGCACCGGCACCGAGTTCCACTTCGAATGGGCTGCCGTGCAGCATTTCAACGAGCAGTTCGACGCCGGTCTGGTCGGCTACTATTACGACCAACTGACAGGAGATAGCGGCGAGGGCGCCTTCGGTCCGTTCAAGGGACGCGTGGCTGCGATCGGTGCGACGATCGGCTGGAACTTCAAGGCAGGCGAGCTGCCGATCTCGGCGCGGATCAAATATTTCCACGAGTTCGCCGCCGAGAACCGCGCGGAAGGAGACTCGGTGTTTCTGACGATCTCGATGCCGCTGTCGATCACCAAGCCGGTCGCTGTGCAATAAGACCGATCATCGCCGGCGGCATTACTGGTCGAAGGCGAAGACCTTCTTCCAGTCGTTCTTCATGTCGACGACGAGCCAGTTGCGGCGTTCGGCTTCATCCAGCGCCTTGTCGAGCTTGCCGAAGGCGGATTGGCGGTCATAGGCATATTCGCGCGCGCCATCGGTGTGGTGCACGATAAGCGCGAAGCCGGGCTTCCTGGCTGTCACCCAACGCAGCATCTCACAATCGCCATCGGAATTGCCAGCCACGAAGATCGGCTTGCGGCCGATGAACTTGTTGATGCCGGTAGGTTTGCCGGGGCCGTCATCGATGAAATCGATCTTCGGCAGGCGCTTCAGCACCGGCACATCGTCGACAATGGCATATTGGGTGGCGATGGTGCTGCCGACGACCTGTTGCGGCGGGATGCCATAGAGCTTTTCCGTCACCGGCCGCATGAACTCGACGCCGCCGCCCGAGACGATATAGGTCGTGAAGCCGTTGGCGCGCAGATAGTCCAGCAGCTCGCGCATTGGCAGAAAGGTCATCTCGGTGTAGGGGCGGCCGGATTTCGGATGTTTGGCGGTCGCGAACCAATCGGTCACGATCTTTTCGAACTCGTCCGTCGTCATGCCGGCATGCGTTGCCATGCCGAGCTCGACCATCCCCATCTCGCCGCCTCGAGCAATGCCCTTGACGTCACCATTCAGGATGCTGGCGAAAGGTTCCTTGGTCTTCCATTCTGGATGTTCGGGCGCCAGCGTCTTCACCCGGTCGAGCATGAAGCCGAGCTGGATATAGAAGGGCTGTTCGGTCCACAGCGTGCCGTCGTTGTCGAAGACGGCGATGCGATCATCGGGAGCGACGAAGCCGTCGCCGCCCTCGGTCGTCGTGGCTTTGACGAAATCCATGATCCGTTGGCGGGCAGGGGTGTCGTTCCACGAGGCGAGTGGCTCCTGCGCAAGCGCGGCCGCGGGTGCGGCAAGCATGGCGACGGCGAGAAGGCAGGTGCGGGCTGCAGTCAGCAAGGGTGCCATGGCGTTCATCGCGCGTCTCCCTTGCGGCCAACTCTCTTGATGCAGCGAAATCCGACATGGCTCGTCGATGTGTCCTCGGGCTCGGCATGGCGGGCGGCGGGGCGGTAGCGGCGGCAGTAATTGGGCGCGCAAAGATGAGAGCCGCCCTTCAGCACGCGACGTGGAATGCGGATATTGGGCAGGCGCGGATCGTAGCTTGCCTCTGCGTCACCCCCGCGCGGATTGCTCGGGATGCAGCAGGAATGTTTCGCGGGTTCCGGATGGCGCGTCGTCCAATAGTCCGATGTCCACTCCCAGACATTGCCGATCATGTCGTAAAGGCCGTATCCGTTGGGCGGGAAGGAGCCGACGGCCGATGTCCGCTCCTCGCCCTTCGGCTTGGTCGTCTGTGTCGGGAAGATGCCCTGCCAGGTATTCGCCATCGCCTTGCCATCGGGGGAGAGCTCGTCGCCCCAGGCATATTCGCTCTCCGATCCGCCGCGCGCGGCGAACTCCCATTCCGCTTCGGTGGCAAGCTCAAGGCCCGCCCAGTCGGCATAGGCCTTCGCATCCGACCATGCCACGTGCACCACCGGGTGGTCGAGCCTGCCGCGCAGGTCGCTGATGCCGCCGAGCGGGCGCCGCCAGTTGGCGCCGAACTTGAACGTCCACCATTGCGAGATGTCGGTGCCATTGACTGTCTTCGGCTGCGTGAAGAGCAGGGAGCCTGCCCGCAGCATGTGCGGCAGCGCGCCCGGATAGTCGCGCGCATCCGGCGCCTTCTCCGCCATCGTCACATGGCCGGTCGCCTTGACGAACTCCATGAACTTGCGGTTGGTGACGGGCGTTTCATCGATCCAGAAGCCATCCACCGTCACCGGATGCGCCGGCGCTTCCTCGGGATAGTGGTGGTCCGAGCCCATGGTGAAGGTGCCGCCCTCGATCCAGCGCATTCCCGCCGGTGCTGCGTCGATGTCGATGGTGTCGCTGAACGCAAGCGTCATCGCTGTCTCCCGATTGTGAGGGCCCAGCATCGCGCAGGCGCGCGCGCGAGGTAAGTACGCAACGGTAAATGCCGGCCGCGTTTACGGCGCGGGCTCGTAAATGCCTACGACAGGTCAGATGTACCGGGCGCGATCGTGGTCGCGCCCGGCAATTTCGGTTTCCCGCTATTTCGCGCCTGGAACCTGGTCGATCGAGTTCATCAGCGCCGAAATCATCTGGTCGACGCTGAAGCTCGCCGGCCGTTGGCTCGGGGGATATTCGCGGAACGTCTGCAGGAAGGGAGCGACCTTGTAGACGCCGTATTGCACGAGATAGGCGTTCTTCATCACCCAGTCGTAATATTGATCCGACACGACATCCGCACGCTCATAGGGGTCCATCCTGAGATTGAACATCTTCGGCACCCGCAGGCAGGTAAACGGATTGGCCCATACAACGAAGCCGCCCGGTTGGCGCTGTTCGCAAAAAACGATCTTCCAGTTGTCGTAGCGATAGGCGACGAGTTCACCGTCGTCGTTGAAGTAGAAGAACTCGTCACGTGCGGATTTCGGCTGCTCTCCCTTGAGGTAGGGAAGCTGGTTGAAGCCGTCGAGGTGAACCTTGAACTGGTTGCCGCTGATCGAGGTGCCTTTCGCAAGCTTCTCCTTGATGTCGCCGTCGCCGGCAGCCGCGAGCAAGGTCGGGAACCAGTCGAGGCCCGACATCATCTCGTTCGACACTTCGCCGGCCTTGATCTTGCCCGGCCAGCGGATCATCGCGGGAACACGGAAGGCGCCTTCCCAGTTCGTGTCCTTTTCGCTGCGGAACGCGGTGGTTGCCGCATCCGGCCAGGAGAACTGGTTGGGGCCGTTATCGGTCGTGTAGACGACGATCGTGTTGTCGGCGACCTTCAGGTCGTCAAGCGCCTTCAAGAGCTTGCCCACGTCGCCGTCATGCTCGACCATGCCGTCGGCATACTCGTTGCCCGGCATGCCGCTCTGGCCCTTCATCGAGTCCCTGACATGCGTGAAGACATGCATGCGGGTCGTGTTCATCCAGGTGAAGAACGGTTTCCCGGCCTTGACCTGCCGATCCATGAAGTCGATGGCCGCGGACGTCGTCTCGTCGTCGATGGTTTCCATGCGCTTAGTGGTGAGCGCACCGGTATCCTCGATCTTGCCGTCCGCCGATGCCTTCAGGACGCCGCGCGGCGCATTGGACCGCACGAATTCCTCATCGCCCTTCGGATAATAGGGCCGCTCGGGCTCTTCCTCGGCATTCAGGTGATAGAGGTTGCCATAGAATTCGTCGAAGCCGTGTTTCGTCGGCAGGAACTCGTCGCGGTCGCCGAGATGGTTCTTGCCGAACTGGCCTGTGGCGTAGCCGAGCGGCTTGAGCGCCTGGGCGATGGTGATGTCACGCGGCTGCAGGCCGACAGTCGCGCCGGGGATGCCAACCTTGCAGAGGCCGGTGCGCAGGCAGACCTGTCCGGTGATGAAGGTCGAACGCCCGGCCGTGCAGCTGTTCTCGGCGTAATAGTCCGTGAACATCATGCCTTCCTTGGCAATGCGGTCGATATTCGGCGTCTTGTAGCCCACCAGGCCGAAGGAATAGGCGCTGATATTGGTCTGGCCGATATCGTCGCCGAAGATGACGAGAATGTTGGGCTTGGATGTGTCCTGCGTAGCCGCGGCATCGGCGGCGGGCGCAGGGGCTGCCGGCGCTGCCTGCTGGGCGCTGGCCGGAGAGAGGAAGGTGGTGGATGTCAGCGCCATCGCGACCGCGATCGTTGCCGAAAACAGCTTCTTTGGGAGTGAGTTCGTCATGACGCACTCCTCACGGATGGATCGTTCAACATTGCGGTCTCCCTTGTGCCGGGCGGCCGGTGCCGCCGGATATCGATCGTCGTCAGCCGACGCGAGGGGAGCCTTTCGCTTTATGCGCACGGGCGTAAGTACGTAACGGTAAATGGCGGTGTAACTGGTGCGTAAACGAGCGGGGTTGGGTGTGAGACCCGTAAAGATAAGAGCCGGGCGCCCGACCGCGCCGGCGGAGCAGGAGGGCGCGGGATCAAGACCGCGCCCGGTTACGGCTAGGTCGCTTACGTCCGCAACTACGGCCCAGACAAGCCGGCCTTCGACGGCAGCTGGAAGCCGGCGGATTTCGACGAGGTGAGATAGGCGCGGCGCGCAACCGCTATTTCACGACCAGAACCGGGATCGTCGATTTGGCCAGGACCTCCTGCGTCTGGCTACCGAGGATCATGCGGACGATGCCGGTGCGGCCATGCGAGGAGATAACGATCAGGCCGCAATTGCGCGCCTGCGCGGTCTCGAGGATGCCGGTTGCCGCCGAGATGGCAGTCGCGTTGATGAACTCGGCCTCCACGCTCGCTTCCGCGGCCTTCTGCCGGACAAGCTTTTCGGTGGCGGCGAGATCGTCCTTGACGCCTAGGTCATAGCTCTCCAATGCCTGCGCTTGCACGACGCCCTGCAGCGCCAGGCCGCCCAGCGGCACCGTGACGCAAACGACGGTGACGGCTAGCCCAAGCGCCTTCGCCAAGGCCAGACCATGATCCAGCCCTTTGGTGGCCAGTTCCGAGCCGTCGGTGGGTATGAGAATGCGTGTGTACATCGGATATCCTCTTTTGGATCTTGATGGGATCAACTTTGAGGAGTTTAGCGGATTGGGCGTGTTGTGCTTTGATTGATGTCAAATTGGGGGGAGACTATGGGAGGAGGGAAAAGGCGGTGCCCACGATGCACATTTCAGAAGATAGCGCAGCCAACGAATTCAAAACCATCTCGAGGGCCGTTGTCCACTTTACCTCTTCACCAGATAGTGCGTCCTTGAAGTTTCGTTTTGACCCGCCAGTACGACGTCCTTGTTGAAAGCATCTATGAGCCCGAAATCGGGAAGAAGTGGCCGGACTGCCGACAATACGGCGTCAGTGCAGCCTAGGTCCTCATTTTCAAACAGCTTCTCTATCTTAAATGTTTGACTTACTGACAAGCAGATTGGATCGGAAGCCTCTTTAAAGCGGACCTCCCCGAGATGCGCGAAACGACGTGCACGCAAGTCAAAGTCAGAGATTTGTTGATCTAGGTCTATGTCGGGATTCTCGTTCTCGCAAACTTGGGCATACTCAGCGGACATTGATTTTAGCAAGCTCGTAAACTGATCCGACCACCTCACCACGTCCTCAAAAGCTGAGAATATAAGCAGGGCAGCATCGCCAATTGCCTTGAGATACGCAGAGTAGTTGGATGGCTTGATCGTTCCAAGGGCTTCGATTGCACACGTCTGGAACCACTGAATACGGATGTCACCCTGGGTGTCGCCGTATTTTGCATTGAATTCTGTGTTGCCTTTAAGATCGGCCAAAACAATGTAGTATAAGCCCGGCCGGAACAGTGAATTTTTCTCCATCTTCCTGACCGCGATAATTGCATCCACTGCGCCAACGCGACCATATATGGGAATATTTCTTAGCGCACCTTCGGGCACGCCTATGTATCGCTCAAGGGCTGCAACGTCGTCGTAGAAGGACAGGTCTTTCAACGATCTCTTTTCCATTTTCTCAGCGTTCCGGGCCTCAAATTTCGCGCGTTCAAATGTAGTCTTCATATAGCAAAGCGCTACTGTCCTTTTTAGGCGCTCTGTGCAGCGACTTCGGGTCGCCATGCCTAGAAAATCTATGCGGAGAATATCGCCTGTGTCTGAGACATGAAGTGTCGCCTATGACCGGGCAGGATAAGTCTGCCTCGCCACATAAGGCCGGACTAAGTGTCGTTGAATTCGTTGATTTTTTTGAATTTCTGTCCGCAAAAACTCGGACTCTCAACATTTAAATGCGGATTCTAAAGGGACGTAAACCCAAAAGCGTGGATTCGCGTTTTCTGCTTCCTAGGCCGGGACTTTTAAGCAATTTCCGTCGGCTGCAACGCGGTCGCCTCGGGCTCAGAAGTGAGGGGCAGTATGCCGATATATTCAATGCGCCAGCCGTACAGATGGCTGACGCATTGGGTTCCAACAACTACGGCATCTTGTAACGGAAGAATTTGGTTAGTTCGCCGATCTCCCGTGTAACGAGATCAATGTCAGCCGAGTCCTTAACCGCAGTCTGTATAATGGTGTAGCCGCCATCCTCTACCCACCGGAACGAAGCAAGCAATCTTCTGATCGCGTCTTCGTTCTCGCGATAAATACGCCAAGCGCGGCGGGTATCGCTGGGATGTATCCTGATCGTGACGAGCAACTCGTCCGGAAAGGAGATGACACGGAAGAACATCTTGCGCGACGACGTGTAAATGATCATGTCGCCATCGCCCATGATGGACGGCATGGTGAATGATGGGCAGTTTCGCTCGCCGAAGCGGCGGAATTCATTCCATCTTCTCCGCTCTTCGACTGAATACTCCCTCAATGGGCCGAGCTTAGCAGCCAGAGCCGTCCTTTCCACGACCATCGCCTGGATGTCCTTGTGCTCGAACGCCGGTTTCAGCCCGAGCTTCGGTAGCTTGGCTGCCTTCCCCACCGTGATTGTTCCTAGAACGGAGTATCGGGCAACGTTCACGTACCGCTCGTGGAATGCCACCGCCGAACTTCGGACCAGCAAGGGAGCGGACGAGCTATGGAGGCTGAGATGCTGTAGGCGGACAAGGTGCCTAATCCCGGCGGACGGAATTCCTGTTATCGCCGTGAACTCGGTGATGCGCATTGTATCCTTTGGAAGATCTCGTTTTCCTAGCGCGGATGGTTTCCCCCCGTACCCTCTTTTAGGCGGACGCGCGAACAACAGCGCCCGTAGGCCTCCCGATCGCCCCCTGAACGCGGCCAGCCGACCGCTTAGGACAGCTGCCATTGTCACCGTCATCGTGCGCTTCCGCGACAATCGGAGAAATCTCTCGATACCGACGGTCTCGATGTCGTCTGGCGACGCGGGCAAGTTTTCGAGGAGGTTTAGGAAAGCATCGAGATCCGCCCGGAATACGTGCCGCACGACTTTCCTGCCAATTCTTACACCGACAGCTCCTCGCCATCCTTTCTTTGCCATCAGGATGCAAATACCGTTCGCTTCTTCGACGGTGCAGCCGAGTGAAGCGGCGACTTCCTGGATTGGCACTAGCGATGCTATCGCGCCACGAAGAGTTTCGATTATCCGCGGCGTGTATTCGAATACACCGTCCTCAGATCTCCCCACATCGAGCTTCACCCGCTGGCCGAGGACACGGAGACTATATGGTGTGAGGCCAAGCTCGCGCTGAACGTCGCGTCCGTTTGGGGGAATTCCGACAACGGCCTTGTTGCGCATTGCTCTCGCAAGGGTGCCATATCTTCCGCATGCGCGGTTCATCACGGCGTTGATCGTTTGCTGCATAGGAGCGTCATAGGACTTCTCGTTCCACAAGCGGGCTGCGTGGCCAAAGTAGGTTTGCGATGCCCTGCCAAATGCCTTCACGTCGACATTGGCGGCAATCCACACCGAGAGGCGCTCTTCGAAATGATCCTCATCGGATCCAAGAGCGTCGAACCCGACACCGACATGCCCGATGCGAAGCGGTGGTGTCTCACGGGACCGAGGATTTGAAAGAAAGCGCCCGATGAGCGGGACGATGGATAGGCTCGCGTCCAGAGAATGTTGGTCGAGTATCGGTCTGCACAGGCCCGGTTCCACTACTCCAAGGCGTTGGAGGACGTAGCCTTCAAAGCTCGCCGCCCCTCGCTGCGTGAGCGGTGGAGGCGCGACGATGCCGCCGGGATGGAACCCGAAGTAGGGGAACCGAACCTTTTCGCCCGTCAGCTTTTCTTCAATAAGCAAGGTATCATGGAAAGGGCACGTTTCGAACCGGGAGAGGCTCCACCACACCCGCGAGTAAGGCGCTTGCTCGACGCATTCCGCGCAATGGCGTCGAAGCCCGCTTACTCGGTCGACTGCGATGGATTGCCCGGAAATGGTCCTCGAATGGGTGGGCGTCCACCGGACGAGGCTTTCCTTCTCGTCCGGTGTGAGAGGAAGCCGAAAAACGGCTTCCAACATTTCCTGGCGATCACCGCGGTTAAACCCGCAGTTCTTGGCGTAGATGGCAGGCGTAATATCTGCGTTGTCGGCAACAAGGCGGGCAAAGTACGACCGGATTTCCTCGCCAAAACCCGGCCGCACCCGCCACCGCGAAAAGATTCGCTCGGTGCGGAAGCGATCATGCTGCATGGCGAAGATATCCGAAGTAATTCCAGTCGTCGCCCTTCTTCAGCCGCGTGGCGACCACCTTCTGGAGATGTTCGACAAGGATTCGCGAAGAACCGTCATTCAACGCCAGATAAGCGGCGGGACGGACAACATTCATGACCCGCCCGATCTGTCCGCGGCTGTATCGGTACAAATCCTCAGCCAGGTACTTGTCGTCCAAGCCGCTGAGATTTGCGAAAGGAAGCCGCCTGTCGATCGACCCCAGCAGCTTCGAAAACCGGAGGAGGTCGTCTGCGCTCGCGCTCAGGCATTGAAGAACGTCTGCGTTGAACGAACGGTTCTCGAAGGCGTCGATACTGTGCACGTAGTCAGCGATCCGCTCTTCGCCCACAAGCATGACCGCAAGTTCGTTGTAATCGACGATCGTTTTCACAAGCTTGAACATGGCGGCACCGTTGTCCGGGCGATCAAAAAACAAATACTGCGCGTCATCGATGATTAGGAGCTGCGTGCGCACGGTAAGAAGCCGGAGCAGTGCGTTGTTCCTCGCCTATACGGGGCTTCCGGACAGACTTTGGCGGAATCGCTAACGTCCGTTGTCCGTCGGTCGCCAGGACGACGAACTTTTCCGGCGAGGGCTTCAGGTTGCCATCACCGACCTGGTGGCCAGTGGTCACAGCGAGGTATAGGTTGCGATACCTGCAGATCAGCGCGGTTCCGAAGGTCCGAAGCTCCCAAACTTCGTCACCCGTTGAGAACAGTGCCGGACGTACAAAGCGTTGCATCGTGTCCGGCGTGTTTTTGAACGGGATATAAGCCCCATTCACGCATACGCTCATCTTTGCATTCGCCAATGTCGTGACCGTCATCGATCGTCCACCGTGCCGCTTCTCTCTCGCCAACGGGGGTATCGTCAGCGCCATCTGCCGTCAATCGCGGATGCGGGGTTAGTGTGGCTTATGCGGTCTCGGTCGAGTCGTCGGATAAACTGGAGAAGAAATCCCATCGAGAGAAGCGACGCATCCCATCGAAGTCGGTGTAGTAGGTCGATCCTGCCGCCCGGACGTTCATCTGGAGTTCGAGACGGCCTGTCGCTGCGATGTTCGGAAGCTCCGTGCCGAATGCCTTTTGCAGACGGTCCTCAAGCTCCATAGCGACAAGTTCGTCGTCGCATAGGAAATCGACCCTCATCTTGTAGAAGTCGACCTCGTCCTCCGACGACCAGGAAGCGAACATCGCCCTGACGCGTTCGTGCAAGGGGCTTTCCTCGAACTTCGCCTTCAGCACCTTCTCGACCTCTCGATCGAAACCGTCGGCACGAAAGAAGCTGACGAGGTTGTTCGGCAAAGCGGCTCTGGAATAGGAATAGCCCAGCCAGCGGCCAATCGTCTCCCCCGTTTCCACTGTCCCAGCGGGTCCATCCGGCGCAGTGTCGAGAAGGAGGGCGCGATCAATGAAACGGCGGGCATTGATATTCACTACGAAGGCGGCCTGCTCGCCGTTCTCGGTTAAAGGGATCGTCAGCTTGCGCATGTTCTTGCCGCGCGCATGATCGGTGGTCGCCTTGTATGCTTCCGACGACCGCTCGAGTACCATGACTTCAACGTATGGATCCTTGGCAAGGTCTGAGCTGACAACCGTGCACGACTGGGTTACCACGACGACGAGCTTGTCGTCCTCGAACCCCAGCTGCTTTGCAAGCTCCCCACTCACGCGGAACGAGGATCCTTGGCGCCATCCCAGCTCAAGTATCTTCTGCGCTTCCGCCTCTCCGAACTCGTGCAATTCCATCTCCTAAGTGCATCACCCAAGAAAGGAGATCACGAGCGTCCGACAACGGCAATGGGCATTTCGTCGAGAATTGCGTTGCCCTTCCCACTCGACCAGAGTGCTGCATCTTGTGCCGCGTACCGCTTGATCGCTGGAGCGAATGTAGCAAGGTAACGGTTCACAGCGGTAGCATCGATTACCTGCGCCGTTAGAAGTTCTTCCAGAGAAACACCCGATCGATCCTTGGTCTTCATCATCCTGTGAACGGTCTTCAGGTTGGTCCCGAACCCATCCTTGATGATCGGATAGACGACCGTCAATCTGTCGATCGCATCCCGCCGCGGCTGAGTGTCCTTCATCCAAGCGTACACGGTCTTCCGTTCGACACGCATCAAGTCCGCGATTGCACTGACGGGAAGCCCGTTCTGCTGCATCTCGCGAATAGTGGCGGCGAAGTCGATCACGGTCTCCTGCTGCAGCAGGTGATCCGTGCTCGGAACCATCTGAACGTTCGAGGTCAGAATCATTCGGTCCGCGGCGAAACCATTTGTGACGGAAGCGCCCGCGGCAGCGAAATACGTGACCCCTTTCAGGATCCCGAAGAAGTTGATCTTGCTCGTTGCAGCTACTGCACTCATGCCCACACCTTCATTGCATGCTCGGTCGTAATCTTGTCGAAGACGTCTCTGATCGGCTGCCAGAGATCTACGATATTGGCCCGCAGCTCCTCCAGGTCAACCTTGCGGGGAGGCGAGTATGTCATTGCGTGATCGGCATCGATTGTAAGAAAGTCTCCGAGTGGTCGATCGATCTGCCAGTTGTTGTCCAGGATCAACTGCGAGTTTAGGTCGGGAGGAAATACCGAAGGCGGCTTCCTGGCGACTTGAACTCTCAGTGCAGCACCAGCCTTTGTGCTCATCTGTAACTGATTCACGCCCTCGCGTAGCGAAAAATCGCCTAATTTCAGTCCAATCGGCATGAAGCGCTCGTGGAGATACTGCTCGAGAACGTCATCGGGCTTTGGTTCCACGAGGTCGAGGTACCGCAATGCTACGCCCTCGATCATCCTGACCTGGTTGCTCTCTGTCCGGACAGCGACCTCGGCGAGGCCGACAAGCTTGCGGAGAAAGTCCTCATGCCCGACATAGCCTCGCGTATGGAGAGCGATCATGCCTTTGTGCACGATGGCCGACCATTTGAAGTCTTCACTCCGAAACTGCCAGATGCGAAGGACTTCGTTCTGAACCTGCACGCCACGCTCATCGATATGCACGTTGATCTGCGGGATCTCAGCTTCTTTTCCGGCAGGATAGTTGTCCGCCAGCCCGCGGGCCATTTCCTTGGTAAACGTGTCGAAATCTGTGATTTCAGGGAACCGGACTACGCCGATCACATACTTGATCGGGGCGTTTTTCATCTGCGCCATAAGTGTTCCCTTCGCTCGGTGTAACTATACACAAAACTAAACACATGCAAGTCACACGGAAAGGGGCCGGTGGCCTCAACTTCAAAATAAAGTTAGCGAACCTCAGTTCGTGGCTCCATTCCTTGCGCAGCCTACTCGCACGCCGGAACATAGTTGCTGTTTCGACATTCTACGAATGTCGCCTGGCGGCATCGCCCCAAACCTCAGGACGGTCCATTCTTCTGCGCCGGGCGGCACCAATGTCCACAACACATATGCGCCGTCCGTTCGCGGTGGCGCTTTTCTGGTCAAGCGTTTGCGGCCCGCCTCCTCGACGAGGCGATGGCCCCGCGAACGAGATTTGACAGCGACTAGCTTACGACACGCTCGATCCGGGCCATATGCGAAGCCGGAGCGGACGTGAGTTCGTCCTCGGCGGTCTTGATCTCGGAGATTGTAAGCCCCGTCGCGATGGCAAAATCTTCGAGGCTGTAGCCTCTCGCGAGGCGAGATGCCTTCAGACGCGCGGCAGTGGATTTGGTTTTCTTTACGAGCTGATCCATGGGGTGCTTTCTCGGCTTGTCGTGTGGCTTCATGCCAAGCACCCGCGCTCGAGCCCCCGCTTCCTGCAGATCTACCAGCTCTTCGATTGTCATTGATGTTCCCCCGCGAGTGGGCACCCTAGCATCGGTCATAACATTCGCAAGCGATTGCTAATGCGAGTAGCGTGCTTGGCGCCGGGTGTGCGATCAGCTCCGATATGCGGACGGCACTTCGGATCCCTGCTGCGGTTCCTCGTCGAACCTCAAAGGCAGCCACATCCACTGACCGTACGCGGATGAGAGAGGTAGGCGAGATACACCAGGCCGCCGGTGTCCTGTTAACCTTTTCCCGGGATAACAATGACATCCGGTCCCTTCTGCGGGCCTGATGCCCGATTTCTCATGGCGATCGGGCGCGACTGGCATATGTGGTTTCCGCCATGCTGCGGCGACCGAGGAGTGCGTCCCTATTATGCCAGATCGTCGTGGCGGGCATGTGATTGTGCCCGCCACCTTCCTTTCGATGAGAGTTTGAGTGCGAACCCTTTCACGATGGCGACACAGCAGAAGCTCTACAGGGAGGCGTGCGCCATCGGGTGGCGAGCACTCTCGACTTCGCTACGGTGATCGCTAGCGCGCTAGGTTTAGAGTGGTCCGCAAAGGCAAGTTACACCGAATGCGAATCCTTAAACGAGTGGGCTCACATGTTTCAAGATGCACTCTCTGGAGGGTCGTTCGCGGCCCGTCAAAGGATTCGAAATCCGGGGGCTTCCCAAGCATTCATCGTCGAATCCCGCGGTAAGATTCGAGGCGGCGCCGCGCCCAAGTATATTCCAGCGTTTTATTTTACATGTGTCGCGGATACATAACCTGATCTTTTCTATCGGCGACGCTGTATTCGGACATTATTACCGATTCGTTGAATTATTATGCTGCTTTAAGAGTCATACTTAGGTCGGGGACCCTTCAAGAGCGGTTTGCGGCGTCTCTTGGCAAAATGTGAGACCTGACACGTCTTCTACCGACATCGAAAGATGGTTTACGTTTGGCTAACGCCTGCCCGGTGCGGGAAGCTGCGATAAAAGGCGCTCGGGGACCGTTGTCAACAATTGTCCTGAGAGATGCTCGCTGGGTGACCGGAAGCTTGATTCACGTGTAGCGTGACGCGCATATACACCAAGGGTTGTTGTCGGATTGTGACGCTGCATTGTTGGGGGTGAACACCAAGCGAAGTGAATCAGAAGATCGGCTTGGCGACGCCGCGCCGCCCAAATAAGGCGGCGGGGATAGAATATTGTGCGGAATCATGATGTTGAGCGAATAATGACGAATTCAGAGTCCGCGGTTATGGGTTCTGCAGTCCGCGCTTAGCGGGGTCGAGTCCGGGCTTATGCGGCGAGGCAGAATAAGAGAAAAATGGCGCACCCGACAGGATTCGAACCTGTGACCTTTGGAATCGGAATCCAACACTCTATCCAGCTGAGCTACGGGTGCATGCCTGAGGCGGGTTTGAATCGCCTGTCCGATGGGTGGTTCTTAGCCTAGCTTTTGGCTGGCTTCAATCACCAAAATGAAAAGTCCGCCGTTCTGTCGATGGCGGACTTTGGTTTTCTAGATCTTCGCGATCAGACCTGCATGGCGCCGGGGCCGGGGATGGCCTTGGGGGGGACCTTGCCGAGGATGATCATGCCGAGCACCTCGTCCTTGGTCACGTCCTCGGTGCGGGCGTGGCCCACCACCTGGCCGTTCTTCATGACGGAGACGCGGTCGGCTAGGTCGAAGACGTCGTGGATGTCGTGGCTGATCAGGAAGATGCCGATGCCTTCCTTCTTCAACTGCTTGATCAGCTCGCCCACCTGCGCGGTCTCCTGCGGTCCAAGGGCTGCCGTCGGCTCGTCCATGATCAGGATGCGGGCGTTGAAGAGGATGGCGCGGGCGATCGCCACGGATTGCCTCTGCCCGCCCGAAAGCGCCTTCACCGGCTCCTTGAAGCGGCGGAAATTGGGGTTGAGGCGGCCCATCACCTCGCGCGTCGAGGCCTCCATGGCGACGTCGTCGAGCGTGCCCCACTTGGTGCGGATCTCGCGACCCAGATAGAGGTTGGCGGCGGCGTCGACGTTGTCGGCGACGGCAAGCGTCTGGTAGATCGTCTCGATGCCGTATTTCTTGGCGTCGCGCGGGTTCTTGATATCGGCGGGTTCGCCGTCGATCATGATTTCGCCGCTGTCGCGCTTGTAGGCACCCGAGAGGATCTTGATGAGCGTCGACTTGCCGGCGCCGTTGTGGCCAAGAAGGGCGACAACCTCGCCGGGGTAGAGATCGACCGAGGCATTGTCCACGGCGTGGATGCCGCCAAACGAGATCGAGATGTTCTTCAGTTCCACGAGAGGAGTGTTCGGGCTTGGGGAAGTGCGTTGATCAGTCATATCCAGGCTCCTCTTACTTCGACCGCGAGCGATAGACGGTGTCGAGCCAGACGGCAACGACGAGAACCGCGCCCACGACGACGTTCTGTATGGGGGTATCGACGTTTGCGAGACCCATGCCCGACTGCAGCGACTGCATGACGAGCGCGCCGAGCATGGCGCCGGCGATCGTGCCGGTGCCGCCGGCAAGCGACGTGCCGCCGATGACGGCCGCCGCGATGGTGTACAGCTCGTAGGTCGTCCCTTGCGAGTTGGCGGCGGCGTTGAGGCGGGCGGTGGAGATCGCCGCGGCAACGGCTGCCAGGAAGCCCATCAGCGCGAAGATGCGCACTGTCACCCAGCGGGTCTTGATGCCGGCGAGCTCGGCCGCTTCAGGGTTGCCGCCGATCGCGAAGACGTAGCGGCCGAAGCGCAGGCGGGTGGCGATGAAGGTCATGACGATGCCGACCAGAACGGCGATCAGGACCGGCACGGCGATGCCGTAGGAGATGAAGAGCCCCGTTTCCGGCCAGGCGATGGCGTTGGCTTCGGCGTATTTCTTGGCGATCGCCACCGGCCAGTAGTAGATGGTCGAGACCCAGATGGCGCCGAGCACCAGCGCGCAGCCGAGAACAACCAGGAAATACTCGGCCCAGAGCGGCCGGCGGGGGAAGTTGAAGCGCTTGCGCTGGTGGCGCGAGCTGATGATGCCGACGATGATCAGCACGCAGGCGATCAGCCCGATGATCCAGCTCCATGTGGCGCCGACGGAGCCTTCGGCACCGCCGCCCATGATGCGGAAGGTGGTGTCGAGGGGGGCGACCGTCTGGCCGGATGTCACATACCAGGCAAGGCCGCGCCAGGCGAGGAAGCCGCCGAGCGTGACGATGAAGGAAGGGACGCCGAGGAAGGCGATGATGACGCCCTGAAAGAGGCCGATCAAAGTGCCGGCGATCAGGCCACAGATGAGCGTGATCAGCCAGGTCCAGGAATTGTCGAAGCCGAGATATTGCGGCAGGAACTTCGCCTGGACGACGCCCATGATCATGGCGACGAGGCCGAGCATCGAGCCGATGGACAGGTCGATATTGCGGGTGACGATGACGAGCACCATGCCGGTCGCGAGAACCGCGATCTCGGTGGTCTGGACCGAGAGGTTCCAGAGGTTGCGCGGCGTCAGAAACAGTCCACCGGTGTAGAGATGAAAGCCGATCCAGATGACCAGCAGCGCCGCGACCATGCCGAGCAGGCGCGTGTCGATCTCAGTTGCGCGCAGGAAGCGCGTGAAAGGGTTACCCTCCGCCGAGCGCGGATGGCTCGATGAGGATTGCGTGATGTTTGCCATGGGTTTGCCGTTTCCCCCATTGTTTGGGCTCTGGCGCGGGTGCCCGAAAGCCCTTGCCGAGGTGCCCTGTTCTTCAAATCGACCACCGAGAGACTTCCGAAGCGGCCGCGTGGGGCGCGGCATCGTTGCGGCAGGGAATCAAAGCGTTCGCGGTGCGTTGCGAGGCGGGGAGCGCTTCATTGGGCTCCATCCGCATCCGGCGCCGCGGCGAGATCGCCACGGCGCCGGTGTGTTGGCTCAGCTGGCGAGGATTAGTCGCAAGCCTTGACGCTGCCGGCCTTCACGCCCTGGCAAGCTTCAGCCTTGGTGATCCAGCCTGCGTCGATGACGACGTTCAGGTTGTCCTTGGTGATCGCCTGCGGCTTCAGGAAGATGGACTGCATCTTCACCTTCTTCGGACCGCCTTCGAAGGCGGTTACGCCGTCGATCTTGTCCATGGTCTTGCCGCCGGCGAGGTCGAGCGCGATTTCAGCAGCGCGCTTGCCGAGTTCGCGGCTATCCTTCCAGACGGAAACCGTCTGGGTGCCGAGCGCGATACGGTTCAAAGCTGCCTTGTCGGCGTCCTGGCCGGAGACCGGAACGGTGCCTGCCATGCCCTGTGCGTCCAGAGCAGCAACCGCGCCGCCGGCCGTGCCGTCGTTAGAAGCAACAACGGCGTCGACCTTGTTGTTGTTGGCGGTCAGGAACTGTTCCATGTTGCGCTGGGCGTTCTGCGGCAGCCAGCCGTCGGTGTAGGCTTCGCCGACGTTCTTGATCTTGCCCGCGTCAACGGCAGCCTTCAGGACTTCCATCTGGCCGGCGAACAGGAAGTCCGCGTTCGGGTCGGAAGAGGAGCCCTTGATGAAGACGTAGTTGCCTTCAGGCTTGACCTTGAACACGCCTTCCGCCTGCAGGCGGCCGACTTCCTTGTTGTCGAAGGTGATGTAGAAGGCAGCCGGGTTTTCGATCAGGCGGTCGTAGCCGACGACAGGAATGCCTTCAGCGGCAGCCTTTTCGATGGCCGGGCCGATTGCATCGGAATCCTGCGCGAGAACGATGAGGGCGTTGGCACCCTGCGAGATCAGCGATTCAACGTCGGTCAGCTGCTTTGCGGCGGACGACTGGGCATCAGCGGAGATGTACTTGGCGCCCTTGGCTTCAAGCGCCTTCTTGATGGCGGCTTCGTCGGTCTTCCAACGCTCTTCCTGGAAGTTGGACCACGACACGCCGACAACGAGGTCGGCAGCCATTGCGGCGGTATGCACCGATACGAGGATGGCAGCACCTGCCATCAGCTTCAAAACATGCTTCATGATATCCTCCCGAATAGAATGCGGCCAGCCCCAGCCAGTGGTTCCTCCGGCCGCCGCGATGTGCTGTCGGGAAAGGTTTTCATTATTTTCTCGACAGTCGAGAAATTAAGTGTCAGAGATTTTTTCAACTGTCAACACCGCACTACCTGTGAATGATCTCTCACGTGGAGGTTGTTGGAGATACGGTGTGAACGAGGGGTGGAATGCACGCGGGAATAGGGCGGCCTTCATGCTGACCAGATCGAGCACGGAACTGGTGCGCCAGCGCAACAGCGTGCTGGTGCTTGCCGCGCTGAGGCGTCATGGCGCGCTGTCCCATACCGAAATAGCTGATTTCACCGGGCTTTCCTCGGCCACGATTTCGGCGATTACCGCCGATCTCGAGAAGGGCGAGGTGATCGAAAAGTCCGAGCAGCAGGCGGCGAGCGGCCGAGGACGGCCGCGCGTGCAGTTTCGCCAGAGGCGCGACAGCGGCTATCTGATCGTCGTCATCATTTCGTCGGATGGCGTGCAATATTCGCTGGTGGATTACGCCGGCACGCTGATCGACCAGTTCGGTGAGGACCGCTCGCACGATCCCGATGGCGCCGCTCGATTCGCGGATGCTGTTGGTGAGGGGCTGGAGCGGCTGCTCGAGCGTTCGCGGCTATCGCGGGACAAGATCAAGCTGATCTCGATCAGCAGCAAGGGGCTGGTGAGCTCCGATGATGCCGTGCTCCTGTGGTCGCCGATCTTCGGCAGCGACCGGATCGATTTCGAGGCGGCGCTGAGGCCCGCGTGGCAGGCGAAGATCATTCTCGACAACGAGACGCTGCTGGTTGCCGCAGCCCTTGGCGCGCGCGAGGATGCGGGCAATCCAGACGGGCTGCGGTCGCTGGCGGCGCTGTCGCTGGGGCACAGCATCGGGCTCGGGATCGTCCGCAATGCGGGGCCGGCCGAGCGGGAGATCTCGGCGCCCAATTTCGGGCACATGCTGCATGTGGCGAATGGCGGTCTTTGTCGGTGTGGGAGCAGGGGGTGCATCGAGGCCTATGCCGGGTTCTACGCGATCCTGCGCATGGCCTTCGAGGTGCCTGACGATACGATCCCGGCGAAGTTCGTTCCCGTCGGCGAGCTCGACAAGATCGCGGCGCGGGCGCGCCAGGGACACCGGATGTCGGCCTTCGCCTTCCGGCAGGCGGGGCTGGCGCTTGGAAACGGGCTGTCGCGGCTGCTAAGCCTCACCGAGCGGATGCCGGTGGCGATCACCGGGCCCGGCACGCGCTACTACGATCTGCTGAGGCCCGGTATCGAGGAGGGGCTTGCCCAGTCGCACATGGTCAGGATGCAGGGCATGCCAGAGCTGCGCGTCGTGTTCGACGAGCCGCTGTTGGTGTTCGAGGGGCATCTCAACCGGGCGCTGTCCGTCATCGACGGCGATATCGTCCAGGGCGGGTTCGGCTAAGCGGCGGATGTCCTGCGCCGCGTGAGCGTTCTGCCGATCTTCTGTCCCTGCATCTCGATGAACCTGTGGCCGACCGCAGACAGCGCGTAGACGATCGGGATGGTAATGACGATGGAGAGCAGAAAGCGCTGTAAGTCGCTGATGTCGTGGCCATGCGCCTTGATGAGATAGGCGATGACGGGCTGCATGACCAGCAGGTGGATCAGATAGGCGCCGAAGGAGAGTTCGCCGAGCTCGTGGCAGAACCTGTTGCCCATGAAATCGGAAATCCGGTTGAGCGGATTTGCCAGCGGGCGCGGCAGATGCGCGTGGAAGATCAGCGCGAAGAAGGCGACGACAAGTCCGAGGCGCACGACTTCGCGCATGACGGTCATGCCGCCGCCGATCGGGATCGCCACGAAGGCCAGCGCCAACAGGAAGTGGACGAGGGCGCGTGGGGCCGAGGCGTTGAGCGCGCCGGCGAGCAGCATACCTGATGCGAAGACGTGCATCTTCAGCGGCAGGAAGGCCGGCATCGGGAAGTTTACGCCGACGAAGCGGAGCGCCATGGCGATCGCAACGCCGGCGACAACCACGCCGATGCTCCCGCGCAGCCAGCCGAGCCGGTGGATGAAGAGCATCAGGAAGGGCAGGACGGCATAGAACTGCATTTCGAGGCTGATGCTCCAATCCGGCAGCGGTGTGCGGAAGGCGTGCGCCGGCGAGAGGCCGAAGAGGAAGCTGACATGCAGCAGCACGTTCTCGAGGCTGCCGTCGAGATAGCGTTCGGGAAGCTGCGGGGTGACGCCAAGGAAGTGGTCGATCACCATGCGGCTTTCGAAAATGACGGGGCCGAGCGCGATGGCGATCGCCAGCATCACGTAATAAAGTGGGGCGATGCGGAAGAAGCGGCGGGTCCAGAAATTCGACCATGTCGAGATCTCCGACCACGGCTCCTTTTCCTGGCGCAGCTGATAGTGAAACACCATCAGGAAGCCGGAGAGCATGATGAAGAGATCGACGCCGAGATCAGGATCGCCGATCAGCGGCAGATGCCATCCGGTGAGCAGCATAGCGTGCCCAATCAGCACCCATAAAGCGGCGATGCCACGCAAGCCGTCGAGGCTGCCAATTCGCCCGGAAGAGCCCGAAATTTCCGCCATCTATTGGTCACCCAGTTCGTCGGAGGTGGCATGAATGGCCCGAAAACTGAAGGAAACCAATGCTAATTTGGATATTTGGCGCAATGTAACACGCGTCGGACGTGCGGAAAATTTGCTAATATACAAAGACAGGCAATGCACTTGCGAGGGCCGCGCCAAGGTGCGTTTTGTGATCGAGCCAGGCGAATGTTACAGGCAATGTCAGAGAGCAGAGGGTGCGACGACGATCGCGCCGGAGGCAAAAACGAGAAATGGCCGGGTCGGGCCCCGGCCATCTCCTATGTGGCTTTCGGTCGGGAGAAAACCGTCAGCCGATCTTGATCAGCTTGCCTTCCTTGACGGACTGGACGGCCGCGTCGGCAAGCACAAGGGCGGCGAGGCCATCGGCGCCCGAGGGAGAGATCCTGGCACCCTTTTCGATGGCGGCGATGAAGCTTGCAATCTCGTTGGCATAGGCTTCGGTGTAGCGGGTCATGAAGAAATCGTGCAGCGGCGGGCGGGTATAGCCTTCGCCATTAGCGACTTCGATCGAGACGGCGCGCTGGTTTTCGGCCGAGACCATGCCCTTGGAGCCGTGCACCTCGATGCGCTGGTCGTAGCCATAGGTGGCGCGGCGCGAGTTGGAGATGATCGCCTGCTTGCCGGACTTGGTCTGCAGGATGACGGAAACGCTGTCGTAGTCGCCGGCCTCACCGATCGCCTTGTCGACGAGAACGGCGGCGGTTGCTGTGACGGCGACCGGCTCTTCGCCGAGCAGGAAGCGGGCCATGTCGAAATCGTGGATCGTCATGTCGCGGAAGATGCCGCCGGAACGCTTGATATAGTCGACGGGAGGGGCGCCCGGATCGCGCGAGGTGATCGTCACCATCTCGACGTCGCCGATGCGGCCGTCGTCGATGGCATGGCGCACGGCCATGAAGTGCGGGTCGAAGCGGCGGTTGAAGCCGACCATCAGCTTGCCCTTGGTCTCGTCCACCACCTTGATGCAGGCCTTGACGCGCTCGACGGAGAGATCGACGGGCTTCTCGCAGAAGATCGCCTTGCCTGCGCGGGCGAAGCGCTCGATCAGGTCGGCATGGGTGTCGGTCGGCGTGCAGATGACGACGGCGTCGATATCGCTGGCGGCTTCGATCGCCTCGATGGTGCGGACTTCGCAGCCGTAAGCGGATGCGATGGCGTTGGCGGCCTCCGGAAAGGCGTCGGCGACGGCAACGAGCCTTGCATTGGCATCGCCGCTGACTGCCTTGGCGTGAACCTTGCCGATACGACCGGCGCCGAGAAGACCAAATCTGACTGTCATGTAAACCTCCCTTGAATTCGGCTTGCCTTCTCGCGGAATGGATGGGCCGAATTTATCTCCTTGTGGAATTTTCATTCCATTTTATACACGCGTCGTCAAGGCCGTGGGCCTTTCACATTTCAAGAAACCATCTTAAAGACACGTAACAATTCATATGTGGGAATGAGATGCAGCTGATCGATCCAAACCATCCGGCCTACCGCGCGCTTTGGGTGCGCGTTCTCATCGTCGCGGTCTGCTTCGGCTGGACCGGGGTCGAGGCCTTGTGGGGCGATCCCTTCTGGGCGGTGCTGGCGGCCGGCGCCGGCGCTTATGCCGCCTACGTGCTGCTCTGGTCCTACAAGCCTGCAGACCCTAGCGAGGGAAAGGCGGCTGTCGAGGACAAGACCGCCGAGCCTGCCGAGACGCAGGACGCTCCCAAGAACGACGCGTAATCAGCGTCTGGCGCTTCTCGTCTTGCGGCGGATCGCTTCGTCGATCAGCTGATTGGCGATCGTCATGCGCTTGGTGGCGTTGTCGCGAAACAGCGGGTGGACGCGATCGGGATGATTGGCTTTGGCGAAGCCGCGTCGCTTGTCGCTGAGGCTCTGGACTGTGTCGTTCGCCGAGATCGCCAGTTCGGCGGCGATCTCAGGCAGCGCCGTGCGGGCGAGGTGCTCCGGCATCACCGGTTCGAGCTCGATCTCGGGGAGTGGCTCGGTCACCGGCTCGGGCGAGGGCTCGGGCGGCACCTGGGCGGTTGCCTCTCGCGGCGTTTCGAATTCCAGATTGTCGAAATAGGCCTGGCCGGGCCGCGCCGAGGGTGCGGATACGCCCTCCATCACGTCGAAAGCGAGGCCCGTCGTGAAGCCCGGCATGCGGTGCGAGACGGGAGCGGCCTCCTCTATAGAGTCGCCATCCTCTTCCTTCAGGCGATCAAGCACTGACTGGAACAGCGATTGTCCGAATAGCATGGAGCCTCCCTTGCGCGAATGCGCATAGAACGCGACCAAGATGGCGTGGGGCTTGTGAGGCCCCATCCAAACAGTCAGGTCCCGCCCTTGCGGCTCTCCGCCAGCACCAGATCGTAAAGCAGCCGCGCGCTCGGGGGCAGGGCGCGTTCCCTTGCGGTGATCAGGCTGTAGGGCCGGACGTTGATCTCGAAGTCGATCGGCAGCACGCGCACATCCGAGGCGCGTGAACGCTGCGCCGCCAGGAAGTGGGCGACGTCGATGGCGATCGGAGCGATCGCGTCGGTCTGGCAGATGATCGCGCAGGTGAGCAGCAGCGACGAGGTGTTGACGATATTCTCTGGCACGGCAACGCCGCGCGACAGGAACATGTCCTCGATCGTGCGCCTGAGCAATGTGCCGGGCGGCTGGAAGACCCAGTCGTATTCCGTCAGGTCGGCCATGGTGGCCACGCCCTTCTGTAATAGAGGGTGGCCGCTGCGCACGATCAGGCAGGCGCGCTCGACGCCGATCTCCTGCACCTCGAAAAGCCGCGGGTTGAGATCATCCGGGATGCGGCTGATGACGAAGTCGTGGCGGGCGGCCAGAAGCTCGCGGGCAAGCACGTTGCTGGTCTCGACCTGAATGTTGACCTCGATGCCGGGAAGCGCCGTGCGGATCTGCTTGATGGCGGGGACGACGAGGCTCATTGCGGGCGCTGTCACCGCGCCGATGAAGACAGATCCGCCCTTGCCGGATCTGAGCTCGGCGATCTCGCGGCTTGCCTCCCTGAGTTCCAACATGATCTTGCGCGCACGCCTTGCGAGTGCCTCGCCGAAGGTGGTCAGCACCACGCCACGGGCAACGCGCTCATAAAGCGGAGTCTTAACAATGGTCTCCATTTCCGACAGCATTCGCGACGCGGCGGGCTGTGAAATGTTAAGTGCTTCGGCAGCCGCCGAAATCTGGCCGCTATCTTCGATTGCGACGATCATGCGCAAGTGATTCAGCTTGAGTCCCGACCGCAGAAGGCCGTCATCCCCAAAAATCTCTGTCTGTATATCCACGTTCTCTAATGCCACATGCCCTGAATTGCTCGACATGGTTGCAGCCTCCCTACTGCTCTCCATTAAAAGTAATACTTTTTAACGATATACCAAATTTGTTATGCCTTTTGCCACTTATTCTATTTGACAGTTATAGGAATCCATACCAGTTTGCCGCCGTGTGCTGGTTGGCACTCAACACGTGTGAGAGCGTGGAGGAGACCTACTTCGTTTCTCGCTATTGAAGTATTATCCAATACGAAACCCGCCACAGTTCGGGGTGGGCGAGGAGTCGCCCGCGCATTTATTAACTTAGGGAGAGAGAGATGAAATCCATTATCTCATTGATGGCAGCTGCCGCGTTCGGCGTTGCTTCGTTCGTTATGCCGGCTGTTGCCGCTGACAAGGGTCTCGTCGGTATTGCCATGCCGACCAAGTCGTCCGCTCGCTGGATCGACGACGGCAACAACATCGTCAAGCAGCTCCAGGACGCCGGTTACACGACCGACCTGCAGTATGCAGACGACGACATTCCGAACCAGCTGTCTCAGATCGAGAACATGGTCACGAAGGGCGCGAAGGTTCTCGTCATCGCTTCGATCGACGGCACCACGCTGTCGGACGTGCTGCAGAAGGCTGCTGACGCCGGTATCAAGGTCATCGCTTACGACCGCCTGATCCGCGATTCGGCCAACGTCAGCTACTACGCAACCTTCGACAACTTCCAGGTCGGCGTTCTTCAGGCCGGCACGATCGTCGACAAGCTCGGCCTCAAGGATGGCAAGGGCCCGTTCAACATCGAGCTCTTCGGTGGTTCGCCTGACGACAACAACGCCTTCTTCTTCTACGATGGCGCAATGTCCGTCCTGCAGCCTTACATCGACTCGGGCAAGCTCGTCGTAAAGTCCGGCCAGACCGGCATGGACAAGGTCGGCACGCTGCGTTGGGACCCGGCAACGGCCCAGGCTCGCATGGACAACCTGCTGTCGGCTAACTACACCGACGCCAAGGTTGACGCCGTTCTGTCGCCTTACGATGGTCTGTCCATCGGCATCATCTCCTCGCTCAAGGGCGTAGGCTATGGTTCTGGCGATCAGCCGCTGCCGGTCGTTTCCGGCCAGGACTCGGAAGTTCCTTCCGTCAAGTCGATCATCGCAGGCGAGCAGTATTCCACGATCTTCAAGGATACTCGCGAACTGGCGAAGGTTACCGTTGCCATGGTTGATGCCGTCATGTCCGGCAAGGAGCCTGAAGTCAACGACACCAAGACCTACGACAACGGCGTAAAGGTCGTTCCGTCCTACCTGCTGAAGCCGGTTGCCGTCACCAAGGAGAACTACAAGACCGTTCTCGTCGACAGCGGCTACTACAAAGAAGACCAGCTGAAGTAATCTGACGAACGCCGGAATCCGCGCCTTCGCGCGCGGGTTCCGGTTTCCGATTTTTAGAACGCCAGGCCGATCTTACGGCCACGGCGCTGGAATTTTGATCATGGAAAATACACTCCTCGAAATGCGGAACATCACCAAGACGTTCCCGGGCGTAAAAGCGCTCGAGAATGTGAACCTCAAGGTTCGCCAGGGTGAGATACACGCAGTTGTGGGGGAAAACGGGGCCGGCAAGTCGACCCTGATGAAGGTTCTTTCCGGTGTCTACCCCTCGGGCACCTATGATGGAGAGATCTTCTACGACGGCGACGTCCGCAATTTCAAAGTCCTGAAGGACTCCGAAGAAATCGGCATCGTCATCATTCACCAGGAACTGGCGCTCGTGCCGCTGCTCTCGATCGGGGAAAACATCTTCCTCGGCAACGAGAATGCGAAGAGCGGCGTCATCAGCTGGGAAACCACCTTCAACCGCACCAAGCAGCTGCTCGCCAAGGTGGGCCTGCGCGAATCTCCGAACACGCTCGTGACCGACATCGGTGTCGGCAAGCAGCAGCTCGTCGAAATCGCCAAGGCCTTGTCCAAGAGCGTCAAGTTGCTCATTCTCGATGAGCCGACCGCGTCGCTCAACGAAAGCGATTCCGATGCGCTGCTGAACCTCCTGATGGAGTTCCGCAAGCAGGGCATCACGTCGATCATCATCTCGCACAAGCTCAACGAGATCCGCAAGGTCGCCGACCAGATCACCGTTCTGCGCGACGGCATGACCGTCAAGACGATGGACTGTCATAAGGAAGAGATCAGCGAGGACACCATCATCAGAAACATGGTGGGCCGCGATCTCGAAGACCGCTATCCGCCACGCTCGGTTCCGATCGGCGAAACCATCTTCGAAGTGAAGAACTGGAATGCATTTCACCAGCAGCATCGCGACCGCCAGGTTCTGCACGACATCAACATCAACGTCCGCAAGGGCGAGGTGGTCGGCATCGCCGGCCTGATGGGTGCCGGCCGCACCGAGTTCGCGATGAGCGTATTCGGCAAGGCCTATGGCCACAAGATCACCGGCGAAGTCTATGTCGACGGCAAGCAGGTTGACACCAGCACCGTTCGCAAGGCGATCGATGCCGGTCTCGCTTACGTGACCGAAGACCGCAAGCATCTCGGTCTCGTGCTCGCCGACAACATCATGCACAACACGTCGCTCGCCAACCTGGCGGGTATTTCGAAGAGCACCGTCATCGACGGCATCAAGGAAAGCAGGGTCGCCACCGACTACCGGTCGAAGCTGCGCATCCGTTCGTCGGGCATCTACCAGGAGACGGTCAACCTCTCGGGTGGGAACCAGCAGAAGGTGGTGCTGTCCAAGTGGCTGTTCTCCGATCCCGACGTGCTGATCCTCGACGAGCCGACCCGCGGTATCGACGTGGGTGCAAAATACGAAATTTATACTATCATCAACCAGCTTGCTGCCGATGGAAAAGGCGTTCTGATGATCTCGTCGGAAATGCCTGAACTGCTTGGCAACTGCGACCGCATCTATGTGATGAACGAAGGTCGCATCGTCGCTGAACTGCCGAAGGGCGAAGCGAGCCAAGAAACCATCATGCGCGCCATCATGCGCTCTGGGGAGAAGAAACAATGACTCCTGTCAACCCGACCAGCCACGAGGAAAGCAACGTCGTTTCCGTCGTCGATTACATCCGCGGCAACATTCGTGAATACGGCATGCTCATCGCGCTCGTCGCGATCATGGTGTTCTTCCAGTTCTACACCGGCGGCATCCTGTTCAGGCCGGTCAACCTGACCAACCTCGTTCTCCAGAACTCGTTCATCGTCATCATGGCGCTCGGCATGCTGCTGGTCATCGTGGCCGGCCATATCGATCTGTCGGTCGGCTCCATCGTCGCCTTCGTCGGCGCGCTGGCGGCGATCTTCACCGTCTCCTGGGGTATGAACTTCTGGCTCGCGGCCTTGCTTTGTCTGGCGATCGGCGGCGTCATCGGCGCGGCGCAGGGCTATTTCATCGCCTATCACCGCATTCCGTCGTTCATCGTGACGCTGGCCGGCATGCTGGTGTTTCGCGGCCTGACGCTGACGGTTCTCGGCGGCAAGAACATCGGTCCGTTCCCGAAGGAATTCCAGGTCATCTCCACCGGCTTCCTGCCTGGCGACATGGTCGACATCTTCGGCACGCCGACGCAGATCACCTCTCTGGTGCTCAGCGTCATCCTGCCGGTCATCCTGTTCTACCTCGCATGGCGCCGCCGCAAGGTGAACGAAAGCCACGGCATCGACGTCGAGCCGATGGGCTTCTTCGTCGCGCAGAACGTCATCATCTCGCTGGCGATCGTCGCACTCGGCTATCTGCTGTCGACCTATCGCGGCCTGCCGAACGTTCTCATCGTCATGCTGGTGCTGATCGCGGCCTACAGCTTCGTCACCCGCCGCACGACGATCGGCCGCCGCATCTACGCGATGGGCGGCAATGAAAAGGCCACCAAGCTCTCCGGTATCAACACCGAGCGCCTGAGCTTCTTCACCTTCGTCAACATGGGCGTTCTCGCCGGTCTCGCCGGCATGATCGTGGCGCTTCGCCTGAACTCGGCAACGCCGAAGGCCGGCGTCGGCTTCGAGCTCGACGTCATCGCGGCCTGCTTCATCGGCGGTGCTTCGGCATCCGGCGGCGTTGGCAAGATCACCGGTGCCGTCATCGGCGCGTTCATCATGGGCGTCATGAACAACGGCATGTCGATCGTCGGTCTCGGCATCGACTTCCAGCAGATGGTCAAGGGTCTCGTGCTGCTCGCAGCCGTCTTCTTCGACGTCTACAACAAGAACAAGGGCTAAGCGCTTCGGCGCTGCCCACCTATTCGCAGTGACTTGAATTCGCAGTGACATGAACTTGCAATCCGGCTCCCTCGGGAGCCGGAATGGCGGAGCACATTCCGCGCAATGGAAAAAAAGGATGAAGACCGTGCTTATTTCGCAGATCAAGGGTTCGAACGGAGAGATCGTCGTCGCCGTGCGCGAGCCGGGCGGTACCGCGAAAGCCGTCAACAATGCCGGCAGCGTCTATGCGCTCGCCATGGAAGCCGCAAATGGTGGCAAGTCGCTCGCATCGGTGATCGAGGCGCATGGCCTTGGTGAAGCTGTTGATCTGGAAAAGGCATATGCCGAAGGTCGCTTCCTGCCGCCGATGACGCATCCTGACGCCGCGCACCTGCATCTGACGGGCACGGGCCTGACGCATCTCGGCTCGGCCGCGACGCGTGACAGCATGCACAAGAAGACCTCCGAGGCCGCGGAAGAAACGCTGACGGACTCGATGAAGATGTTCAAGATGGGCCTCGAGAACGGCAAGCCGAAAGCCGGCGAAAAGGGCGTCCAGCCCGAGTGGTTCTACAAGGGCAACGGCTATGGTGCCGCAGCTCCTGGCGCCGCACTCGTCTCCCCATCCTTCGCGCTCGACGGCGGCGAAGAGCCTGAGATGGCCGGCATCTACGTGATTGCTGAGGACGGCACGCCGTTCCGCATCGGTTTCGCGCTCTCCAACGAGTTTTCCGACCACGTCACCGAGCGCCAGAACTATCTCTACCTCGCGCACTCCAAGCTGCGTCCGGCAAGCTTCGGCCCCGAGATCCGCATCGGTGCGGCGCCTGAGGATATCCGCGGCACATCGCGCATCAAGCGCGGCGATAAGGTGATCTTCGAGAAGCCCTTCCTATCGGGCGAAGCGAACATGTCGCACACCTTCGCCAACCTCGAATATCACCACTTCAAGTACGGCCTGTTCCGCGTCCCCGGCGACGTTCACGTCCACATGTTCGGCACGGCGACGCTGTCGTTCGCCGAAGGCATCAAGACGGAAGAGGGCGACGTGTTCGAGATCGAGGTCGCCGAGTTCGGCCTGCCGCTGCGCAATCCGCTGAAGATCGACGCCGAAGAAGAAATCGTCGTCAAGCAGCTCTGATTTCTCAGCTCTGGTTTCTAGGGCCCGGCGCATTGGCTGTCGGGCCAGTCTTTCATAAGCGGTAAAGGAGGCTTGCAGGGCCCATGACCATTTATCAGAACCTGATCGCCGGCGAATGGATCGGCTCGGACGCCACCAAGAACATCAACCCGTCGGATACGAACGAAGTCGTCGGCCTCTATGCCGATGGTTCGGCAGAAGACACGAAGAACGCTATCGCCGCTGCCAAGGCCGCTTTCCCGGCCTGGTCGCGTTCCGGCATCTGGGAACGCCACGTCATCCTGAAGAAGGCCGGCGACGAGATCATGGCGCGCAAGGACGAGCTCGGTGCGCTGCTTGCCCGCGAAGAGGGCAAGACGCTTCCCGAAGCGATCGGCGAAACCATCCGCGCCAGCCAGATCTTCGAATTTTTCGCAGGCGAAGTGCTGCGCCTTGCCGGCGAAACCATCCCGTCGGTACGCCCGAACATCGGTGTCGAGATCACCCGCGACCCGCTCGGCGTCATCGGCATCATCACGCCCTGGAACTTCCCGATCGCCATTCCGGCCTGGAAGATCGCGCCGGCGCTCTGCTACGGCAACACCATCGTGTTCAAGCCGGCCGAGCTGGTTCCGGCCTGCTCTTGGGCGATCGTCGACATCCTTCACCGCGCCGGCCTGCCGAAGGGCGTGCTCAACCTCGTCATGGGCAAGGGCTCGGTCGTTGGCCAGGCCATGCTCGACAGCCCCGATGTTGCGGGCATCACCTTTACCGGCTCCACCGGCACGGGAAAACGCGTCGCCGCCGCTTCGCTCGAGCATAACCGCAAGTTCCAGCTGGAAATGGGCGGCAAGAATCCGATGGTCGTTCTCGACGACGCCGACCTCAACGTCGCCGTCGAAGCTGCCGCCAATTCCGGCTTCTTCTCGACTGGCCAGCGCTGCACGGCATCCTCGCGCCTGATCGTTACCGAAGGCATCCACGACAAGTTCGTGGCGGCCCTGACGGCCAAGCTTGAGACGCTTGTCGTCGACAACGCCATGAAATCGGGCACGCATATCGGCCCCGTGGTCGATGAGAAGCAGCTGAAGACCGACACCGACTATATCGAGATCGGCAAAAAGGAAGGCGCCAAGCTCGCCTTCGGCGGTGAGCTTCTGAAGCGCGACACGCCCGGCTTCTATCTGCAGCCGACGCTGTTTACCGAAGCCACGAACCAGATGCGGATTTCCCGCGAGGAGATCTTCGGACCCGTCGTCTCGGTCATCCGCGTCAAGGATTACGAAGAGGCGCTGGCGACCGCCAACGACACGCCGTTCGGCCTGTCTTCCGGCATCGCGACGACCAGCCTCAAGCATGCGACGCACTTCAAGCGCAACGCCGAGGCCGGCATGGTGATGGTCAACCTGCCGACGGCCGGTGTCGATTTCCACGTTCCGTTCGGTGGCCGCAAGGGCTCTTCCTACGGCCCGCGCGAGCAGGGCAAGTACGCCGCCGAATTCTACACATCCGTCAAGACCAGCTACACGCTGGCCTGACGTCAAAATAGCGATACGGGCCGTCGCGAGGACGGCTCGGCATCCCTCAAAAGGCAGAAGACAATGTTTAAAAAAGCGGAATGGCCGCGCAAGCTTCGATCGCAGGAATGGTACGGCGGCACCAGCCGTGACGTCATCTACCACCGCGGCTGGATGAAGAACCAGGGTTACCCGCACGACCTGTTCGACGGACGCCCCGTCATCGGCATTCTCAACACCTGGTCGGACATGACGCCGTGCAACGGCCATCTGCGCGAACTGGCGGAGAAGGTCAAGGCCGGCATCTGGGAGGCCGGCGGCTTCCCGATGGAAGTTCCTGTGTTCTCGGCTTCCGAAAACACCTTCCGCCCGACCGCGATGATGTACCGCAACCTTGCGGCGCTCTCGATCGAGGAAACCATTCGTGGCCAGCCGATGGACGGTTGCGTGCTGATGGTCGGTTGCGACAAGACCACGCCGTCGCTCTTGATGGCGGCCGCCTCCGTCGACCTGCCGTCGATCGTCGTCACCGGCGGCCCGATGCTGAACGGCTACTTCCGCGGCGAGCGCGTCGGCTCCGGCACGCACCTCTGGAAGTTCTCCGAAATGGTGAAGGCCGGCGAGATGACGCAGGCCGAGTTCCTCGAAGCCGAGGCTTCGATGAGCCGTTCGTCGGGCACCTGCAACACCATGGGCACCGCGTCCACCATGGCGTCGATGGCCGAAGCGCTCGGCATGGCGCTCTCGGGCAATGCTGCGATCCCGGGCGTTGATAGCCGCCGCAAGGTGATGGCGCAGCTCACCGGCCGCCGCATCGTGCAGATGGTCAAGGACGACCTGAAGCCCTCTGATATCATGACCAAGCAGGCCTTCGAAAACGCCATCCGCACCAATGCGGCGATCGGCGGTTCGACCAATGCCGTCATCCATCTGCTGGCCATGGCCGGCCGCGTCGGCATCGACCTGACGCTCGACGACTGGGACCGTTGCGGCCGCGACGTGCCGACCATCGTCAACCTGATGCCGTCGGGCAAATACCTCATGGAAGAGTTCTTCTATGCGGGTGGCCTGCCTGTCGTCATCAAGCGCCTCGGCGAAGCCGGCCTGCTGCACAAGGATGCGCTGACCGTTTCGGGCGAGACGATGTGGGAAGAGGTCAAGGACGTCGTCAACTGGAACGAAGACGTCATCCTGCCGGCCGAAAAGGCGCTGACGCAGTCGGGCGGCATCGTCGTCCTTCGCGGCAACATGGCGCCGAAGGGTGCTGTCCTGAAGCCATCGGCTGCTTCGCCGCATCTGCTGACGCATCGTGGCCGCGCCGTGGTGTTCGAGGATATCGATGACTACAAGGCCAAGATCAACGACGACAATCTCGACATTGACGAGACCTGCGTCATGGTCATGAAGAACTGTGGTCCGAAGGGCTATCCAGGCATGGCCGAAGTCGGCAACATGGGTCTGCCTCCGAAGGTTCTGAAGAAGGGCATCACCGACATGGTGCGCATCTCGGATGCCCGCATGTCCGGCACCGCTTATGGCACCGTCGTTCTGCACACTTCGCCGGAAGCCGCCGTCGGCGGTCCGCTTGCCGTCATCAAGAACGGCGACATGATCGAGCTCGACGTGCCGAACCGCCGCCTGCATGTCGATATCTCCGACGAAGAGATGGCGCGTCGCCTGGCCGAGTGGAAGCCGCAGCACGAGCTGCCGACCTCGGGCTATGCGTTCCTGCACCAGCAGCACGTCGAAGGTGCCGACACCGGCGCCGACCTCGACTTCCTCAAGGGATGTCGCGGCAGCGCGGTTGGCAAGGACAGCCACTAATCGGTCGTTTCGATCGGGTGAATTGACGAGGAGGCGGGGCGAAAGCTCCGCCTTTTCCGTCTCTGAGGGGCGGGTAAGTTATAGTTAAAGATTTAATAAAATCATGCTAGCTTGACCTCGCACTGCAATGACGACGAGGCCAGACATGCGCAAGCCCGCGCCGAAGACCACTCACCACGATGCCGACGGGACCGAGACGGAAGACAATCGCCAGTTGGTGAACCGTCTGCTCGAGAACGCGCAGCGCGGGGTGAGGGCGGAGGCGCCTGTTGCTGTCGACGAGGTCCGCGAGACGCGCCATTCGGTGCTCGAAATCGCCGTGCTCGTCTGCTTCATACCCTTCTACTGGCTCTACTCGCTGGCGACCCGCCGGACTTCGGAAACATACGAGAGCCTCTGACCCCGCCTTCACGATCCGCTCCGAAGAGACCATTACGCTGGTCAACTGACGTCGCTGCCTTATGTGTCCTGACATAGGCGACGAACGCGGGAGGAGCGCGTAATGGCAAAGAACACGATTTGCGTATGGTACGACAAGGATGCGGAGGAAGCCGCGCGCTTCTACGCGAAGACGTTTCCTGACAGCTCCGTCGGGAAGATCACGCGTGCACCGGGAGATTATCCCTCGGGCAAGGAGGGGCAGGTGCTCGTCGTCGAGTTCACCGTCGCCGGCGTTGCCTGTATCGGCCTCAATGGCGGCCCCGTCTTCAAGCACAACGAGGCCTTCTCATTCCAGATCTCCACCGAGGATCAGGAAGAGACCGACCGCTACTGGAACGCCATCGTCGGCAATGGCGGCGAGGAGAGTGCCTGCGGTTGGTGCAAGGACAAATGGGGCGTATCATGGCAGATCACGCCGCGCGTGCTGACGGAGGCGATGAACGCCGGCGGCGCCGAGGCCAAGCGCGCCTTCGATGCGATGATGGACATGGGCAAGATCGACGTCGCGGCGATCGAGGCTGCTCGCCGGGGCTGAGCGATTGCCGAGTGATCTCGGCCGCATTTTCTTCTCCAGACCGCCCGTTGTCAGGAACGAAACGGGCGTCCTGCCGTTATCGCCGCAGGAGAGCGTCAATGCCAGGAGTGCGGAAATTGATTGTGCTGAGCGCGTTCAACATCGATGACAGCGGCGCTCTTGTCCATGCGTTCGAACCGCGCCGGATGAAGGGCGAGGACACGGCCGTCTATGTCGCCGAGACGATGGTCAACGACTATGCCGGCGTGGTCGTCTGGTGCCGCGAGGCCAATGTCGCGGTTGGCGAGCAGGGGCCATCGATCATTCTCTTCCAGTCGGGGCAGGTGCCGGAGTTCGATTAGACGCGTTCGACTAGAAGAGTTCGAATAGCAGGGCGTCCGCCCGGACCGTGGCGGGCGAGGGCAGCATGACCGTATATTCCGTCAGGCACATCACCCAATACAGCTACAAGCGCCCGGTCACCTTCGGCCAGCACCGGGTGCTGTTTCGCCCGCGCGACAGCTTCGACCAGCGGCTGCTCGACGCGACGATGGTGGTCGAGCCGACGCCGGCGCGGGTGCGCTGGATCCACGACGTGTTCGGCAATTGCATTGCCCTTGTGGACTTCGAAGGCGCATCCGATCATCTCCGCTTCGAGACCAATATCCGGCTCGATCATACGCCCGAGGTGCCCGTCGAGTTCGAGATGGACAGCGAGGCGCTGACCTATCCTTTCTCCTATGAAGAGGACGAGCTTCCTGATCTCAGCTGCACCATCGCGCGCTCCTATGACGACCCCGAGGGGGCGGTGGCACACTGGGCGCGGCAGTTCACCGGCGCGGGCACTTCGGTGCAGACCGGGCATATCCTGATGACGCTGTGCTTTTCGATCCGCCAGAGCTTCGTCTATGCACGCCGCGTCGAAAGGGGCACGCAAACGCCTGTCGAGACGCTGCAGCGGCGACAGGGAACGTGCCGGGATTTCGCGCTTTTGATGATGGAAGCGGCAAGGTCTCTGGGTTTCGCTGCGCGTTTCGTCACCGGCTACATCTACGTGCCTGATCGCGATGGATCGCGCACGCTTGGCGGCGGGTCGACACATGCCTGGTGTCAGGTCTATCTGCCGGGCGCGGGCTGGGTGGAGTTCGATCCGACCAACGGCATCGTCGGCAATCAGGACCTCATCCGCGTCGGCGTCGCCCGCGACCCGCGCCAGGCGATCCCACTCTGGGGGAGCTATGACGGCACTAGCGACGATTTCGGTGACATGCTCGTGCAGGTCAATGTGACCACCGAGACATGATGCCGTGATCCGGTCGCAGTGCGTGGAACCGATCGGTGCCGGTGACGTTCCCTGAAAGCGCGCCAATGCCGCCGCGCCGCTTTTCGAAAAGGAACGATCATGAAGATCCATGCCGGTTTCACGATAGGGTATGAATGCGTGCAACCGACGCCGATGCTTCTCACCCTCAACATCCACCCCTCAAGACGGGTCGATCTCTTGACCGAGCAGGTGCTGGAGTTCGACCAGCAGATCGAAGCCTGGGGCTACACCGACGATTTCGGCAATGCCTGCACCCGCATCGTGGCGCCGGCGGGGATCACCACCATCTCGACCAGCTTCGACATCTACGACAGCGGCCAGCCCGATGTGATACCCGTCGATGCCGTCCAGCATGAGATCAAGGATCTGCCCGACGACGTGCTCGTCTTCCTGCTCGGCAGCCGCTACTGCGACACGGACCGGCTTGCCGATTTCGCCTGGGAGACCTTCTCGGCCACCAAGCCTGGATGGACCCGCGTGCAGGCGATCACCGATTTCGTGCACGGCCATATCCGCTTCGACTACATGAACGCCGATCTCCTGCGCACCGCGCATGGCGGCTACACGGACAGAACCGGCGTGTGCCGGGATTTCGCGCATCTGGCGATTACGCTTTGCCGCTGCATGAACATTCCCGCGCGCTACTGCACCGGCTATCTCGGTGACATCGGGGTCCCCAAGGACCCGGCGCCGATGGATTTCAGCGCCTGGTTTGAGGTCTATCTCGGCGGCCACTGGCACACGGTGGATGCGCGCCACAACACGCCGCGCATCGGCCGCATCCTGATGGCGACCGGCCGCGATGCCACCGACGTCGCTATCTCCACGGCGTTCGGGCCGGCGCGGCTGGCGCAGTTCGAGGTCGTTACCGATGAGATTGTGACTGGCGATACCCTGCCGCCGATGCCGTTGATTTCTAGCTCTGGGACTGACTCTGAGATTGCCCCTGGTCCGCGACCTTGACGATCACCTGCAGCTTTTCGCCCGGCGTGCCGATGCGCATGCCCGAGACGGGAGCGGCGTCCTTGTAGGAGAGGCCGCTGGCGATACGGACATAGCGCTCGTCCGGGCAAATCTTGTTGGCGGGATCGAAGCCGACCCAGCCGAGGCCGGGAATATGCGCTTCCGCCCAGGCATGGGTTGCCGCCTGCTCGATCTTTTCTTCCATCATCAGATAGCCCGAGACATAACGCGCGGGAACACCCAGCGCATGGGCGGCTGCGACGAAGATATGGGCGTGGTCCTGGCAGACGCCGGTCTTCTTTTCCAGCGCCTGCTCGGCCGTGGTCTCGACGTCGCTGGTGCCGGGCTGGTAGTTCACCGTCTCGTGGATGGCGCCCATCAGGGCATGCATGCGGCCAAGCTCGTTGTCGCCGCTGACGCCCTTGATGAGCTCCTTCACCAGCTTGCCCGGCTTGGTGCGCGGCGTGTCGCGTAGGAAGAGCCAGAGCGGGCAGAAGCCGGTGTGCGGGCCGGTGACGCCGTTCAGATCCTCGGTCTCGACCTCGCCCTCCGCGACGATGCGCGTCACCTGCTGCTCGCCTTCCAGCGACACCAAGTTGACGTGGTTGCCGAACTGATCGTCATACTCGACTTCAGGCTTGGCGCCCTCGACATGCAGCGACCAGCTCAGCACCTTTTGGCCCGGGCCTGATGGCGGGGTCAGCCGCAGGCGCTGCAGCGAGAAGGCGGAGGGTTCGTCGTAGCGGTATTCGGTGACGTGGCTAATCTTCAGTTTCATGTCGCGACCCGCCTATGCGTAGAACCGGTAACCGTCGGAAATTTCCTGTCCGAGCTGGTTGTTGCGTGAGACGAAGTCCTCGAGGAATTCGTGCAGGCCCTGATCCATGACGTCCTTGATCGCCTGCTTCTTCAGCGACTGGCGGATGGCGTCGGCGGTGTCATGCGCCTTCAGGCGCTCGCCGTAATCGGTGGCGAGGTGGCCGAGTTCGCTGGTGATCTTCTCGTAGCAATAGGCGAGCGACCGCGGCATCTGGCCGTTGAGGATCAGGAAGTCGGCGATGTTGGTGGCGCGGTATTCGCCGTCATAGGCCCAGCTGTAGGAGCGGTGAGCGGAGACGGAGCGCAGGATCGATTCCCACTGGACATTGTCGATCGAGGTGCCGACGGCGGAGACGGCCGGCAGCAGCACGTAATACTTCACGTCGAGGATGCGGCTGGTGTTGTCGGCGCGCTCGATGAAGGTGCCGATGCGGGCGAAGTTATAGAGCTCGTTGCGCAGCATCGAACCGTGCAGCGCGCCGCGGATCAGCCCGGCGCGGTGCTTGATCACGTCGATTGCCTGCGGCAGATCGGCCGGCTTCAGCCGCTTCGACAGCAGTTCCTTGAGCTCGATCCAGAACTCGTTGGTAGCTTCCCAGGTCTCGCGCGTGAGCGCCGTGCGCACCATGCGGGCGTTGTTGCGGCCGAAATCGACGCAGGACATGACGCTCGACAGGTTGGTGCGGTCGCGTAGCAGATAGTCGATCGCGTCGGGGCCGGTGAGCTTCGAATGGCCCTCGTCATAGGCTTCGCGGACGCCGGCGCTTTGCAGCACGCCGTCCCAGTTGTCGTCGCTGCCGCTGCTTCTGGTCAGCGACATGCGGATGCCGGCATCGATCAGGCGCGCGATATTCTCGGCGCGCTCGAAGTAACGGAACATCCAGTAGAGGCCGTTTGCGGTTCTTCCGAGCATCAGATCAATCCTCCAATACCCAGGTGTCTTTGGTGCCGCCGCCCTGGCTGGAATTGACCACCAGCGAGCCCTGCTTCAGCGCAACGCGGGTGAGGCCGCCGGGAATGATCTGCACCTTGTCGGAGACCAGCACGTAGGGACGCAGGTCGACGTGGCGCGGCGCAATCCCCTTGTTGACGAGGATCGGCACCGTCGACAGCGAGAGCGTCGGCTGGGCGATGTAATTGCTCGGCTTGGCGCGCAGCTTTTCGGCGAAATCGGCGCGTTCCTTCTTCGACGCGGTCGGGCCGACCAGCATGCCGTAGCCGCCGGAGCCGTGCACTTCCTTGACGACGAGCTCTTCCAGGTGCTCCAGCACGTACTTCAGACTGGAGGCTTCCGAACAGCGCCAGGTCGGCACGTTTTCGAGAAGCGCCTTGCGACCGGTGTAGAACTCGACGATCTCGGGCATATAGGAATAGATCGCCTTGTCGTCGCAGATGCCGGTGCCCGGCGCGTTGGCGATGGTGATGTTGCCGGAGCGGTAGACATCCATGATCCCGGGGATGCCGAGGGCGGAATCCGGGCGGAAGGTGAGGGGATCGAGGAAGTCGTCGTCGACGCGGCGGTAGAGCACGTCGATCGCCTCGTAGCCGCGCGTGGTGCGCATCTTCACCTTGCCGTCGATGACGCGCAGATCCGAGCCTTCGACCAGCTCGACGCCCATGGTGTCGGCAAGGAAGGAGTGCTCGTAATAGGCGGAGTTGTAGATGCCTGGCGTCAGCACGGCGACGCGCGGCTTGCCCTTGCAGCCGGGAGGGGCAAGCGAGGCGAGCGACTGGCGCAGCAGATAGGGATAATCCTCGACCGGGCGCACCTTGTTCTCGTGGAACAGCTCCGGGAACATGTGCATCATCGTCTCGCGGTTTTCCAGCATGTAGCTGACCCCCGAGGGCGTGCGGGCATTGTCTTCCAGAACGTAGAACTGGTCCTCGCCGGTGCGCACGATGTCGGTGCCGACAATGTGGGTATAGACGCCGCCGGGCGGGCGGAAGCCGATCATCTCGGGCAGGAAGGCGTCGTTCTTCTCGATCAGCTCGCGCGGAATGCGGCCGGCGCGGATGATCTCCTGCTTGTGGTAGATGTCGTCGAGAAAGGCGTTGAGCGCGATGACGCGCTGCTCGATGCCCTGCGCCAGCTTTCGCCATTCGCGGCCGGAGATGACGCGGGGGATGATATCGAAGGGGATGAGCTTTTCGGAACTGTCGGCGTGGCCATAGACGGCGAAGGTGATGCCGGTCTTGCGGAAGATGTTTTCCGCATCGCGGGATTTGGCGATCAGATGAGCGCGATCCTGATTATTGTACCACTCAAAGTATTTTTCATATGGCTGTCGAGGGCTTTCGTCCCCGGTGATCATTTCATCAAATGCCAAAGGTGTGGCTCCCCTTTTTTCTTCATTTGAGTACAACGGAGAAAGCAATGCAAGAACCATGCTCAGTTCAAACGGAAGATTCATAAAATCATAGCTATCGACGAAAATAGCCGAAAAACTGAGCATTTTCGGGAAGGTAGCGCCGGGGCGGCAAAGAGCAATTGTATCCGGTCGCTTAAAACATGAGCATGTGATTATTTTCCACGCGTGGCGCGATTCATTTTCGGGCGATCGGGATGCTGGAGCGGTTTTCCGACGGCATCAATGAAACTTACAATAAGCATCAACGCTTCGCCTTTGACTGCCGGCACCCGCAGCGGCTATCTCGGCCCATTTCCGTTTTCCAAGGCCACTCATGTCGCTCGATCGCCTCGCACCCGCCATCTTCGTTCTCTTGTGGTCCACCGGCTGGGTGGTGGCGAAATACGCGGCCATCCATTCCGAGCCCTTCACCTTTCTCGCCATTCGCTTCGCGCTGTCGGCGCTGGCCTTCCTGGCGCTCTGTCTCGTGCTCAGGGTGCAATGGCCCGGTAGGGCGGTCATGTGGAAAGCGATCTATTCGGGGCTCTTCCTGCACGGCTTTTATCTCGGCGGGCTGTGGTGGGCGATCGCCAATGGCGTGCCGGCGTGTATCTCCGGCATCATCGCGGCGCTGCAGCCGCTTCTGACGGCTATGGCCGCACCGCTTCTGATCGGCGAAAGGCTGCAGCCGGTGCAGAAGGCCGGGCTCGCGCTCGGCTTCGTGGGGATCGCAATCGCCATCTCGCCGAAGCTCTTCGATCCCGCCAATGCCAATCTCGCCCATGCCCTCGTGCCGCTCGCCATCAACCTCTTGGCGATGGCTTCGGTCACCTACGGAACGATCTATCAGAAGAAACACCTGCAGGCCGGCAATCTGCCTGCCATCGCGACGCTGCAATATGTCGGCGCGCTCATCGTCAGCGTGCCGCTGATGCTCAGCTTCGAGCGCATGCATTTCGACGGGTCGGCAACGGCGGTCGCGGCCCTCGTCTGGTCGGTCTTCGGCCTGTCGATGGGCGGAGTCGGGCTGCTGCTCTATCTGATCCGGCGCGGACAGGTGTCGCGCGCGGCATCGCTGATCTATCTGATGCCGCCGACCGTGGCGCTGGAGGCCTTCATCGCCTTCGGCGAACCGCTGACCATACCGCTCGTTATCGGCACCATCGTGGTCGTCACCGGCGTCTATTTGACTAACCGACAGGTTGCCGCGCCGCTGCGGGAGCAGGCGCAGTAGGACCAGCGAGCAGGCGCAATAAAAAACGGCGGGATCTCTCCCGCCGTTCGTTGTTCAATCGCGTTAAGAATTACGCGCGTTCGCGACGCTGGCCGCCATTGCCGCCGCGCGAGGGGCCGCCGCGGCGGTTGCCGCCGTTGCCTTCGCGACGTTCGCCGCCACCGTTACCGGCGTTCTGCTGTGCGCCACGGTCTTCGCCATGCTTGCGGGCCGGACGGCCCTGGCCGTTGCGGGGCGCATTGCGGGCGCCGCCGCCGGGCTGGTGACGGTTTGCGTCGCCATGCGCGTGGTTGCCGTGCTGCGGGCGCTGCTGCTTGCGGGCCTGGCCTGCGCCACGGAAATCCGAGGTCGAGGCAAGATCGTTGTCAGGGCCTGCCGTGACCGGCGCGACTTCGCCGCGACGCTGGCCGCGGAAATCCTCGTTGCGCTGGGTCTGGCGTTCCGGACGGGGACGACGCTCGCGGCGCTCCTCGTTGGCGCGGACTTCCTCACCAGCTTCCGGGCGCGGACGGCGCTCGGGACGACCGGCGCGGGCATTGCCACGGCCTTCGCCACCCCTGCCTTCACCATTGCGACCTTCACCGCCACGACCCTGGCCCTGGCCACGGTGGCCATTGCCGCTGCCGCGCTTCGGCGCCGCGTTCATGTTGGCCGGTGCTTCGCCAGAGGCTACCGCGATCGAGATGTTCATCAGGCGCTCGATATCGCGCAGCAGACGGGTTTCATCCGGTGCGCAGAAGGCGATCGCGATACCATCGCGGCCGGCGCGGGCCGTACGGCCGATACGGTGAACGTACGCGTCGGGCACTTCAGGCAGATCGTAGTTGTAGACGTGGCTGACAGCCGGGATGTCGATGCCGCGCGCCGCGACGTCGGTCGCGATCAGCGTCTTGATGTCGCCGTCCTTGAAGGCCTTCAGCGCGCGCTCGCGCTGACCCTGGCTCTTGTTGCCGTGGATCGAGGCGACGGAGTAGCCGACGTGCTCAAGATGCTTCATCAGCTTCTCGGCGCCGTGCTTGGTGCGCAGGAAGACGATGGCGCGGCCATCGGGGTTCTCGGAGAGCGACTTCTTGAGAAGATCGGTCTTGTCGTTCTTGCCGTTGACGAAGTGAACATACTGCTCGACCTTGTCGGCAGCCTTGCCCGGAGGCGTCACTTCGACCTTGACCGGATCGGTCAGGAAGTCGGCGGCGAGATCGGCGATCGCCTTCGGCATGGTGGCGGAGAAGAGCATCGTCTGGCGACGCTTCGGCACCATCTTGGAGATCTTGCGGAGATCATGCACGAAGCCGAGGTCGAGCATCTGGTCGGCTTCGTCGAGCACGAGGTAGCGCACGGCGGTGAGGCCAATGGCGCGGCGGGCGACGAGATCGAGCAGGCGGCCGGGGGTGGCGACTAGGATGTCGGTGCCCTTTTCAAGCTGCAGCTGCTGCTTGTTGATCGACACGCCGCCGACGACGACGTTGATGCGCAGATGCGACTTGCGCAGGAAGTTCTTCAGATTCTGGGCGATCTGGTTCACCAGTTCGCGGGTCGGCGCCAGGATGAGCGTACGGGTGGTACGGTTGTCGGGGCGGCGTTCTTCCGGGATCAGCTTTTCGATCAGCGGCAGGCCGAATGCGGCCGTCTTGCCGGTGCCGGTCTGGGCAAGGCCGATCAGGTCGCGGCCTTCGAGAAGAAGCGGGATCGCCTTTTCCTGGATGGGGGTCGGCGTTTCGATACCGAGCTGGAACAGTGTGGCGACGATCGGCTTGGAGACACCAAGCGATTCAAAATTGGTCAAGTCATAACCTTTTCAGGGGCGCCAAAACAATACCGCCGGAACGCGGGTTTGCGGTCCGGTGTTACTCTGGCGTCAAGAACCCCGCGTGAAGTGGGAACTTGTCTTGTTGGAAAAAGCTCTCCAGCGCTTCTGCCGCGTCCTTTGGGATGCGGTCCATTCGAAATGCGCTTTGTCCTTCTTCCTGCATCCTATTTGCTGGCAGGGGCACGCTCACGCGGCGGCCGGAAGGTGAAAGCTGGCCTGCATGTGGTCTAGTTCGGCCGGAAAGTCAAGGGGAGGGGCGCAAAAGGCCGCACGGGGTCACGGCGCGGACGAGGTGTCACGTGCACCGTCGCTCGGGCAACTGGTTACATCAGTACGGGCAGACGCGAACGCGGTAGGCCTCGCCCCATCCGTTGCGCCGCCATTCGAGATGGCAGGTGCGGTAGGGCTGGACGTAATGGGTGCGGTAGACCGGATAGGCGCCGTAGGGTCGGTATGCCCTATAGGGATATCCATAACGATAGCCATAGGCATAGGGGTAACCGTAGCCATCTGGATAGCCGTATGTGTAGGGGTAGGGGCGCAGCGCCTGTGACAGGAGCACGCCGCCGACGAAGCCGGCCGCGGCGCCGCCCCAGGCGTAATGTTCATGCGCCATCGCCGGCGAGCCCAATGCCAGCGTCGCCACTGTCAGCGTGAGCAGGATAGAGCCGGTTGCCATGCTTTTATGAAGTACGGACATGTTCGCCTCCTATAGCGGAAGAGTTGTTCTTGAGGTCGGCAACAGAAGATCGTGACGGCCCAAGAAATGGCTGCGATTTTAGCACGATTTTCGAGGTTTTGCTTGGCGATGACAGGAGCATCAGCCGCTGCAACCACGCATGCTCTTCTTCTACTCTTCTCAATCTGCAGCGTTATTTTTGGTTGGCCGGGTCATGGTTAATTCGTTGTTAAACGCCTCTCGGCTATGGTCGATGACGTAGCAATTTGCCTAGTGTTTTCATGGTGGAGCAGGTGTTTTTGGGACCGAACGGGGACATTCTCGAACTGGCATGCCGCCGGATCGCGGATCTGGACAACCCTGCCTATGTCAAGAACAGCGAACTGCGCTATGTCGCGGTCAACCAGGCCTATGCGAATTTCTTCGGCAAGGAGATTTCCGATTTCATCGGCCGGCGCAGCCGCGAGCTGTTCGATCGTCCCGACGAGCAGGACCGCGAGGACAAGGAGCGCCGTGCTCTGGTGTTCGGCAGCGAGGAAAGCGCGCTCTGCTTCGACGCGACAGGCGATCGCCATGACCGCGTGCGGATCGAGAGCTTCGCGCTGTCGGACGAACGGATCTATGTGCTCGGCATGTTCGAAGAAGCGCGCAAGGCGGCGCGGCCGAAATGGCCGGCGACGCGGGCGCTCGGTGAAATCAGCACGGATATCGACTTCCTGCGCGATGTGATCGAAGCGCTTCCGGTTGCCGCCTTCGTGCGCGACGAGGATCACCGGCTGGTCTATGCCAACGCATCTTACGAACAGCTGACGGGCCTGCCGCGCGCCGAGGCGCTGGGCAAGACCGAGCGCGAGATGTTCGGCAAGGCGGCCGGCGACATGGTGAGCCGCGGTCATGTGCAGGCGCTGGCCAAGGGCGAGGCGCGCGACATCGAGAGCCTGGTTCCCGGCGCCAAGGGCGGGGTTTATCCGATCCTGGCGCAGATCAATCGGATCGATGGCGACGACGGCCGGCACTATACGGTCGGATCCTTCTCGGATGTCACGCTGCTGAAGGAGCGCGAGAGCGCGCTCATCGCCGCGCAGGCCCATACCGAAATTCTCCATCGCGATATGGCGCGCGTTTTGAATTCGCTGCCGGTCGGCGTTCTCATCCTCGAAAGCGATCTGACGATCCGCTACGGCAACCACGCCTTCTATACGATCTCGGAGCTGCCCGAAGGCCTGTTCGACGGCAAGGGTTTTGCCGAGCTCGTCGAATACAATCACACGCTTGGGCGCTATCCGCCCGGCGTGACGGCCGAGGAGATATTGGCGCGGCGCACCGATCAGTTCCGCTCCGACCAGCCGGCGGCGGCCGAGATCAACTGGGGCGACAAATTCCTCTTGGTCGACAGCCGCAAGATCTCCACCGACCGCATCCTGCTCACCTATGCCGATGTCTCGGCCGTGCGCCGGCATGAGCGCGAAATCCACGCCGCGCGCGAGGAACTCGAAAACCTCGGCGAGCTGATGGGAGACGCGACGCACGCGATGTCGCAAGGGCTGCTCGTGCTGCAGGATGGCGAAATCCTGCTCAGCAACGATGCGCTGGCCGGAATGCTGGACCTTGCCTGCGAGAACGTCGCCGTCGGGCGCAACTGGCGCGAGATGCTGGCCTTCTGCGCCAAGCGCGGCGATTTCCCGGAGGATGCCGATCACCTGCTCAACGATATCGGCCAGGCGCTTGCCGACGGCCAGCCGGCGTCGCATCTGTTTCGCGTGCCCGATGGCCGCTGGGTGCAGATGGACGTCATGGTCAGCGCGCGCCGGCATTGGGTCGTGCTCTTTACCGACATCTCGGCGATGAAGATCCGCGAAGGCGATCTCGAAAGCCTGCTTGAACGCGCCGAAGTGGCCGATCGGGTGAAGTCGGAGTTCCTCGCCAATATGAGCCATGAAATCCGCACGCCGATGAATGGCGTTCTCGGTATGGCGGAGCTGCTGTCGAAGACCAATCTCGACACGCGCCAGAAGACTTTCGTCGATATCATCACCAAGTCCGGCAATGCGCTGATGACCATCATCAACGACATTCTCGACTTCTCGAAAATCGATTCCGGGCAGATGACGCTTAGGCGCGTGACCTTCGATCCGATCGAGGCCGTCGAGGACGTGGTCACGTTGTTGTCGTCGCTGGCGGCGGAAAAGAGCATCGAGCTTCTGGTGCGCGTCATGCCGGGCCTGCCTGCAGCCATCATCGGCGATGCCGGGCGTTTTCGCCAGATCGTTACCAATCTTGTGGGCAATGCCGTCAAGTTCACCGAGCGGGGCCATGTGCTGGTCGAACTCGGCTATGTCGCGGGTGCGGCCGACGAGATCATGGCGACGCTGCGCATCGAGGATACCGGGATCGGCATGCCGAAGGACCGGCTCGACCAGATCTTCGGCAAGTTCTCGCAGATCGATTCCTCCTCGACGCGGCGTCATGAAGGCACCGGGCTGGGGCTGGCGATCACGGCCGGTCTGGTCGATCTGTTCGGCGGCTATATCGAGGTGGATAGCGCTGTCGGGGAGGGCTCGGTCTTTACCGTCACCCTGCCATTTACCGTCGGCGCCAAGCGGGCCGAGCCGCGGCCGCTGCCGGTCAATGTGCGCGGCGCGCGCGTGCTTGTCATCGACGACAACGCCGTCAACCGCCAGATCCTGACCGAGCAGCTGACGCAATGGGGCTTCGATGGCGCGGCCGCCGAAGACGGCGTCGAAGGTCTTGCCATTCTCGAGGAAGCCTTCGCGCTCGGCGTCTCCATCGATGCGCTTGTGCTCGACTACCAGATCCCCGGCATGAACGGCGCCGATATCGCCCGCCTGCTGCGCGCCGACGAGCGCTTCGCCGAGCTGCCGATCGTCTTCCTGACCTCGATGGATATTTCGGGCACCGAGAAGGAATTTGCGGCGCTGAACGGCCAGGCGCATCTGATGAAGCCGGCGCGGGCCAACGTGTTGCGCAATACCATCGTCGATGTCGTGCGCACCAACCGGATCAGGCTGGCGCCGACGCTGCGCCCGGTTATCGAGGCGCCGCCGCTCGAGCCCGAATTATTGCCGGAAGCTCTCAGCGAGAGAGCGCCGCCGTCCTTCATCGACGTGCTCGTCGCCGAGGACAATGAAGTGAACCAGATCGTCTTCACGCAGATCCTGCAGGCGACGGGGCTCAACTTCCTCGTCGTCAAGAATGGCGAGGAGGCTGTCGAGGCCTGGGAGGCCTATACGCCGCGCATCATCATGATGGATGTGTCGATGCCCGTGATGAACGGCCACGACGCGGCGCGGCGCATCCGCGAGCTCGAGCGCGGGCAGGGGCACCGGGTGCCGATCATCGGCGTCACCGCGCACGCGCTCGAAGCCGACCGCGATCTCTGCCTCGACGCCGGCATGGACGACTACATGGCCAAGCCGATCAGCCCGGAACTGCTGGAAGAAAAGATCGCGCTCTGGCTCGGCAAGGAAGGCCGCGCGAGCGGGATTTCGCTGAGCTAGCCTAGAGCTGGCCCAGCTCTGGGGAGCTAACCCTCAGCGCGCTTGACGCCGCACAGCATTTCGCGTTTGCCGGCGAAACCGGGACGACGCTCGACCACGAAGCCCGCGGCGCCCAGATTGCGCCGGACGAAGCCGGCCGCTGCGTAGGTCGCGAAGGTGCCATTGGGGACCGTCTTTTCACAGACGAGCGTCATCAGCTCCTGCGACCACATGTCGGCATTTCGCGATGGGGCGAAGCCATCCAGATACCAGGCATCGAAACCCGCCTCGGCGGCCGCCACGCCATCGAGCGCCCGGCCGCAGACGACGCTGAGCGTGGTCTGCTCGTCGAGTTTCAAGGATACGGTGCCCTCCGGCTGACCCGGCCAGGCCGAGACCAGTGCGATGCGCTCGGCGTCGATCTCCGGCCAGTGCGACAGCGCGCGGTCGATCTCGTCGCGCCGCATCGGGTAGAGCTCGAAGGACATGAAGTGCAGGTGCTGGCCTTCGGCGCGCTTCAGCTTCCAGTTCCTGAAGGTCTCGGCGAAGTTCAGGCCGGTGCCGAAACCGAGCTCGCCGATCAGGAAGGTTTGCGCCCCGGCCCATCGCTCGGGCAGGCCGTTTCCGGCGAGGAAGACATGGCCGCATTCGAGGCGGCCGTCGGTCTGGCAATAAAAATGGTCGCCAAAGGCCGGCGAATAGGGCATATCGCCGTCGCGCCATTCAAGCGGCCGGTTCGCCATCTCAGCCTGTGCCACATTAATCTGATCGGGATCGATGTCTGTCATGTCAACAGCCGATAGTCCGGCCTTGCCCTCGGGTCAATCGTCCACTGATCTGTTGATCGTCGGCGGCGGCATCATGGGGCTCTGGGCGGCCGTCTACGCCGAGCGCATGGGGATCGACGCGGTGCTGATCGATGCCGGCGTGCTCGGCGGCGGGGCGAGCGGCGGGTTGCTGGGCGCGCTCATGCCGCACATGCCGGACAAATGGAATCCGAAGAAGCAGTTTCAGTTCGATGCGCTGGTGGCGCTGGAGGCCGAGGTGGCGCGGCTGGAGGCCGAGACGGGCCTCTCAACGGGCTACCGTCGCTCCGGCCGCCTGATCCCGCTGCCCAAGCCGCATCTGCGCGATATCGCGCTCGGCCATTCGGCCGATGCCGACAGCCACTGGCATGCCGGCGAGCGCCGTTTCCATTGGAATGTGATCGATACGCCTGATGTATCCGGCTGGCCGGACGCTTCTCAAATGGAAGGCGGCTTCGTGCACGACACGCTGGCGGGCCGGGTGGCGCCACGATCGCTGACGGCTGTGCTCGCAGCCTTTCTCCGCCGCGCCAGACATGTCCGCATCATCGAGAATTCGGCCGTTCACGGCATCGAAGCCAAGCGCGGGATCGCCGAGACCGATGCTGGGCCGATCGCCTTCGGACATTGCATTATTGCTGCCGGCTATCAATCGTTTCCGCTTCTGGCGCGCGACACGGCAGGGCTGACGCAGCCGCTCGGCCAGCCGGTGAAGGGCCAGTCGGCGCTTTTGAAGGCCGATGTCGATCCTGGCCTGCCGACCATCTTCCGCGACGGGCTCTATGTGGTGGCGCATGAGGGCGGGCATGTCGCGATCGGCAGCACCAGCGAGAACCGTTTCGACGCACCCTTTTCGACCGACGGGCAGCTGGATGTTCTGGTCGAGAAGGCGCGGGCGCTGGTGCCCTTGCTGCGCGATGCGCCCGTTATCGAGCGCTGGGCCGGGCTGCGCCCCAAGGCGATCGACCGCGACCCGATGATTGGTGCGCATCCCGAACATGAGAGACTGCTAGCGCTGACCGGTGGCTTCAAGGTCAGCTTCGGCCTCGCGCACCGGCTGGCCGAAGCGGTTGTGCATATGGCAGCGGGCAGCACGATACCGTTTGCGGTGCCGGAGAGCTTTCACCTGATCAATCATATTCACGTCGCTTCACGCTAAAGTGCCTCGCGATCGCTTGAATTCTCTCGTTTCGCCTACGCTTTTCCGTTTTCCGCTGTTTAATCCTGAAATCAGCAGCCACTTTCGCGAGATATTTGGCAATTCACGTTAAACGTGAATTAGCACTCGCTATCCTTCGTCAATCTGTCATGCAAATCGCCTATCTGCTTGCAAAACGGCGGCGCGCTGACGAGTCGCGCCTGGTGCCGACGGAGATAATTGCATGCGATACGCCATCTGTTTCACGCCTGCCGCAAATGACCCGCTGTCGCACGCGGCCGCCAATTGGCTTGGCCGAAACGTGTTTTCCGGCGAGATGGTCGAGCCCACGGCGATCCGCGGGCTCAGCATTCACGAGGTCGCCTTTCATACGGCGGTGCCGCGGCGCTACGGTTTTCACGGCGCGCTGAAGGCACCATTCCGGCTTGCGGCTGACATGTCGGAGCCGCAACTCCTGCGGGAACTGATGCGCTTCTGCGGTACGCTGGCGCCGTTTTCCATTCCGCGGCTCGAGGTTGCCCGCACCGGCAGCATCTTCAGCCTCGTGCCGTCGCTGCCCTGCGACAACGTCCAGTATCTGGCCTCCTCGATCGTGCAGCAGTTCGACCAGTTCCGCGCGCCGCTCAGCGATGCCGATATCGAGCGCAGCGATCCGGATGGACTTTCGGCGGCGCAGTTCGCCAATCTGCATCGCTGGGGATGCCCCTATGTGATGGACGAATTCCGCTTCCACATGCCTTTGACCGGTCCGGTCAGCCTGATCGACATGTCGCGCATCGAGCGTTCACTGCGCAGCGTTTTCGAGCCGGTTCTCGTCGATCCCGTGAAGATATCGAACGTGGCGCTGATGGTCGAAGAGGGCAATGGCGGGCCGTTCCGGGTGCATTCGCTGCATCCGATGGGCAAGGTCAGCGCGCGGCGCGAGCGGGTTCCCGTTCCGGCCTAAGCGATTGTGCCATAAAGGCAAAACTCTGTTGCGCAGTTTCCGTCTCGACATTCGCTCTTGAGGTGTTACCGTTCGCCGACTTTCTGGAAGGTGATTTCATGGTATCCGAGACTTACCCGCGCAATCTCGTCGGCTATGGCCGCAACACCCCCGACCCGAAATGGCCCGGCGGCGCCAATATCGCCGTGCAGTTCGTCATCAATTACGAGGAGGGCGGCGAGAGCTGCATTCTGGATGGCGACGCGGCCTCGGAAAACCTCTTGTCGGAGATCGTCGGCGCTGCCGCCTGGCCCGGCCAGCGCAATCTCAACATGGAATCGATCTACGAATACGGCTCGCGGGCCGGTTTCTGGCGGCTGTGGCGGATGTTCACCGATCTCAAGGTGCAGGCGACAGTCTACGGCGTGACGCAGGCCATGGCGCGCAACCCCGAGGCGGTGGCGGCGATGAAGGAAGCCGGCTGGGAAATCGCCAGCCACGGCTACCGCTGGTTGGAATACAAGGATTTCCAGGAAGAGCTGGAGCGCAAGCACATTCTCGAAGCCGTGCGGCTGCACACCGAACTAACAGGCGAGCGGCCCTACGGCATGTACCAGGGCAAGCCATCCGACAACACGCTGCGGCTGGTGCAGGAGGAGGGCGGCTTCCTCTATTCGTCGGACAGCTATGCCGACGATCTTCCCTTCTGGGTGAAGGGCGTGGACGACAAGCCGTTCCTGATCATTCCCTATACGCTCGAAACCAACGACATGCGCTTTGCCACGCCGCAGGGTTTCAATTCGGGCGACCAGTTCTTCACCTATCTGAAGGACGCTTTCGACACGCTTTATGAGGAAGGCGCGGCGGGCAGCCCGAAGATGATGTCGATCGGCCTGCATTGCCGGCTTGTCGGCCGCCCGGGCCGCGCGGCGGCGCTGAAGCGCTTCATGCAATATGTGCTGGAGCATGAGAAGGTGTGGATCCCGCGCCGCATCGAGATCGCCGAGCATTGGCACAAGCACCACAAGCCGGAGACCATCTGATGATCGCGCGCGATGAATTCATCTCTCGCTTCGGCGGCGTCTTCGAGCACTCGCCCTTCATCGCCGAGCGGGCCTTCGACGACGGCTTCGTCGGCGAGACGCTTGATGTCGACCGCGTGCACACGGCGCTGGTGGCGATCTTCCGCGCCGCGAGCCCGGAGGAACGCCTCGGCGTGCTGCGCGCCCACCCCGACCTCGCCGGCCGCCTGGCGATCGCCGGCGAACTGACCGAGGACAGCAAAAAGGAACAGGCCGGCGCCGGGCTCGACCGGCTGAGCGCCGAGGAGCATCAGCGCTTCACCGAACTCAACCGCGCCTATGTCGAAAAATTCGGCTTTCCCTTCATCATCGCGGTGAAAGGCCTCGACAAGCAGGCGATCCTCTCGACCTTCGAAAAGCGCATCGACAACAGCCGCGACGCGGAATTCGAAACGGCGACGGCGCAGGTGGAGCGGATTGCGTTGTTGAGGCTCGAGGCGCTGCTGCCTTCGCGCTGACGGCGCCGCTTTTCTCTTGTCCGTCCGCGGCTTATAGTCGTCGCTGAGGGAGCAAAGGCGATGAGACCATCCGAGGTGCTGGAGCAAAACAGGCAGGCGATCCGGGAGGCGACCAAGCGCTTCAACGCGGCGAACCCGCGTGTGTTCGGTTCGGTGGCGCGGGGTGAGGATCGGGCGGATAGCGATTTGGATATTCTGGTGGATGCTTTGCCCGGCGCGACACTTCTTGATCTCGGTGGTTTGCTCGATGAACTCGAGCAGATGATGCTGGGTACGCCGATACACCTTTTGATACCGGGCGACTTTCCCGAAGATGTCCGGCGGCGCGTTCTCGAAGAGGCCAAGCCGATATGAGTTCGACCATTGTTCTTGCCGAGTGGTAACGTGAGAAGATGATGAGACCGTCCGAGGTGCTGGAGCAAAACAGGCAGGCGATCCGCGAGGCGACGACGCGCTTCAATGCGACGAACCCGCGTGTGTTCGGCTCGGTGGCGCGCGGCGAGGATCGGGCGGATAGCGATCTCGATATTCTGGTCGATACGCTGCCGGGAACGTCTTTGTTCGATCTTGGCGGGCTGCTTGAGGAATTGAAGGATATTCTGGGGGTGAAGGTGGATCTGGTGACGCCGGGCGGCTTGCCTGAGAACATTCGCGAGCGTGTTCTTCTGGAAGCGACCCGTATATGAGCGCGGAGAGGCTGGTCGATTATATCGGCAGGATGCAGGCCGCCGCCGAACAGGCGCGGATGCTCACGGAAGACATGGACGAGCAGGCTTTCCTGTCCGATGTGCGCACGCAGCTTGCGGTGACCATGTCGCTGGTGCTGCTCGGCGAGGCGGCGTCGCGGATCGCCAGCAATCATCCGGAATTTCCTCGTGAGCATGGGCAGATACCCTGGGCGCAGATCCGGGGCATGCGTAATCTCATGGTCCACGACTATTACCGGGCCGATTTGCCCGCGATCTGGACCACCGTGCGTCGCGACCTGCAGACGCTGATTTCCGAGCTCGAATCTCTACGCCACTGGCGCATACAAGGCGAATGATCGACGTGACAGACTACCTTGACATCCAGCCGCTCACCAAAGCCGCCTTCGCGCCCTTCGGCGAGGTCATCGAAGCCGATCCGGCGACGATGCGATATATCAACAACGGCACCACGGAGCGGTTTCACGCGCTGGCGTCGGCCGACGTCGTGGGCGAGGGCGCGCGCGTGATCATCAACCTGTTTCGCGGGCAGCCGCGCGATTTTCCCTATGAAGTCGGCATGATGGAGCGGCATCCGTTCGGCAGCCAGAGTTTCTCGCCGATCTCCGGCCGGCCGTTTCTGGTCGTGGTGTCCGAGGACGAGGGCGGCAAGCCGGGGCCCCCGCAGGTGTTCCTGGCGCAAGGCGATCAGGGCGTGAATTATGGGCGCAATGTCTGGCACCATCCCTTGATGTCGCTCGGCGCGGTCAGCGATTTCCTGGTTGTCGATCGCGACGGGCCGGGCAACAATCTGGAAGAATATTTTTTCGACACTCCCTTTGTCATCAGCGAGCCCATTTCATGACCGGATTGACCACGCACGTCCTCGACACCGCCTCCGGCAAGCCGGCCGAGGGGTTGAAGATCGAGCTCTTCCATATCGAGGCCGAGGTTCGCAGGCATGTGAAGACCGTCGTCACCAATGCCGATGGCCGCGTCGATGGCGGGCCGATCCTTGTCGGCGAGAGTTTCAAGGCCGGGACCTACGAGCTTCTGTTTCATGCCGGCGATTATCTGCGCGGCACTGGTGCAGCACTCCCGCATCCCGCCTTCCTCGACCTTGTGCCGATCCGCTTCGGCATCGCCGACGAGAGCGCGCATTATCACGTGCCGCTGTTGATCTCGCCCTATGGCTACTCGACCTATCGCGGGAGTTGAGCGATGCGTTTTGCCGCGATTGCCGATGTCCATGGCAACCACCTGGCGCTGGAAGCCGTGCTTGCCGATATCGAGGCGCTTGGGATTTCCGAGATCGTCAATCTCGGCGATTGCCTGAGCGGGCCGCTCGAAGCGGGCAAGGCGGCGGATAGGCTGATGTCGCTCGATGCGCTGACGGTGCGCGGCAATCACGACCGCTATCTGATCGAAAGCCCCGCCGACGCCATGCCTTCCTGGGAGCAGCACGCCTATGGGCAACTATCGGCCGCGCACCTCGACTGGCTGCGGAGCCTGCCGTTCAGCGCCGTCTGGCGCGACGAGGTCTATCTCTGCCACGCCACGCCTGGGCATGACGAAACCTACTGGCTGGAATCCGTCTCGCCAGACGGTCATGTCTTCCTGAAGCCTCTCGAAGAGATCGAGGCGCTGGCCGAGGGGGTCGAGCAGCCGCTGATCCTCTGCGGCCACAGCCATGTGCCGCGCATGGTGCGCCTCAGCGACGGCCGCCTGATCGTCAATCCCGGCAGCGTCGGCTGCCCCGGCTACAGCGACGACACGCCCTATGAGCACAAGGTCGAAACAGGGCATCCGCTGGCCTCCTACTGTATCATCGAAAAGACCGCGTCCGGCTTCGCGCCGCAGTTCCGAACGGTCGCCTATGATCACATGGCCATGTCGCGGCTGGCGCGGGAGAACGGGCGCCCGGATTGGGCCGGCGCGCTGGCGACGGGGTGGGTGCGGTAGGCGTTCCGCAGGCGCCGGCGCTCAAATTGACATTCGCAATGGCTTGTGTGGTACATCGTACAGTCGTTGCGAGGGATCATCATGCGCACCGTCACGTTTTCAGAAGCCAGAAACGACCTCGCCAGCCTTCTTGATGAAGTCTCGCAAGATTGCGTCCCCGTGGAGATCGTTCGCCGCGGCAAGCCCTCGGCGATCCTGATGGACAAGCACGAGTATGAGGGGATGATGGAGACGCTGCATCTCCTTTCCACACCGGCCAATGCCGTGCGGTTGATGGAGGCGTTGGAGGAAGTCAAGAACGGCCGCTACGAAGAGCATGATCTCATCGAGCCCGAGGACTTCGTCACGGGTGCCCGCTAGGGGCCGTCAGCGCTGAGCTAAGCCGCCGCGTTGCGCTCGATCTCGTGCTTCGCGGCCCTGGCGAGAAAGGCCGAGCGTGACAGGCCGGCAGCAGCGGCGACGGCATCGATGCGGGCCAGAACATCTTCCGGCAACGTGACATTGATGCGCACGGCCCTACTTGAGGCGGCTTTCAGCGAGACGAGGATGGCAACGCCGTCCTTGTTCTCCGGGTTGGCCATGACGGTTTCGAGCGAAGAGGGTTGTGGAAGCGTCTCGCCGTCCTCGATCAACCCTTCGACGTGAAATGCCAGAGCTTCCTCGGCCATTTCGCGCGCTTCATCCAGCGTCGAGCCAGCCGTGACGGCGCCGGGAAAATCCGGAAAGGAGACGCCGTAGTCGCTCTTGGCGTCCTTGTGGATCAGTCCGATATAGTTGCGCATGATCACCTCAACTTCAGGCCCGACTGCTTCTCGATGCTGCGCAGCGTCCCAATCGGAATGTCTCGTTTGGGATGCGGCACCGTCACGCGGCCCGGCTTGTCCGCATGTTTGAACTGGGCATGACTGCCTTTGCGGCCGACCTCAAACCAGCCGGCCTTCTGCAGCAGGGCAATGACGTCGGCGCTCTTCATCGGGCTGAATTATACACAATGATGTGTATAATTCAAATCGCACCTACTGCCGTCCCGCGATGATCGACGAGTTTACGTCCTTGATGTCGCGCTTGCCGCAAAGGGCCATGGTGACGTCCATCTCCTTGCGCAGAATGCCGAGCGCCAGCGAAACGCCTTCCTTGCCCATGGCTCCGAGGCCGTAGAGGAAGGGGCGGCCGATATAGGTGCCTTTGGCGCCGAGCGCTACGGCCTTCAGCACATCCTGGCCGGAGCGGATGCCGCCGTCGAGATGCACTTCGATCCTGTCGCCGACGGCGTCGACAATTCCGGGCAGCATGCTGATCGAGGAGGGGGCGCCGTCGAGCTGGCGGCCGCCGTGGTTGGAGACGATGATGGCGTCGGCGCCGGTATCGGCTGCCGCCTTCGCGTCCTCGACATCGCAGATGCCCTTGATGATCAGCGGGCCGCCCCACTGCTCCTTGATCCAGGCGACGTCAGCCCAGGAGAGCTGCGGGTCGAACTGCTCCGCCGTCCAGGAAGACAGCGAGGAGAGGTCGGAGACGTTCTTGGCGTGGCCGACGATGTTGCCGAAGGAGCGGCGCTTGGTCTGCAGCATGTCGAGGCACCAGAAGGGCCGCGTCGCCATCTGCCAGATATGCTTGGGCGTGAATTTCGGCGGCGCGGAGAGGCCGTTGCGCAGGTCCTTGTGGCGCTGGCCGAGGATCTGCAGGTCGGCGGTCAAGACCAGCGCCGAGCACTTGGCGGCCTTTGCGCGGTTGATCAGGTTCAGCACGAAGTCCTTGTCCTTCATGACATAAAGCTGGAACCAGAAGGGCTTGGTCGTCACCGAGGCGACATCCTCGATCGAGCAGATGCTCATGGTCGACAGCGTGAAGGGAACGCCTGCCTCTTCGGCCGCCTGCGCGGCCAGCATCTCGCCATCGGCGTGCTGCATGCCGGTCATGCCGGTTGGCGCAAGAGCGACCGGCATCGATACCTTCTGGCCCACCATTGTCGTCTCGAGCGTGCGGTTCGTCATGTCGACGAGCACGCGCTGACGCAGGCCGATCTTGGCGAAATCACTCTCGTTGGCGCGGTAGGTCTGTTCCGTCCAGGCGCCGGAATCGGCGTAGTCGAAGAACATCTTGGGGACACGGCGCTGGGCGAGGGATTTCAGATCGGCAATGGTGAGAGGTTTGGTCATGGATAAGACTTTCACATCTGAATAATGCAACCGGCCATATCACATATAATTTACATCCGAAACGGTATCTTTCTCGCCCGTGCCGAAGCCCGTTTACGGGATCAGCAACAGGCTGCCGCTGCTCAGTCCGGCCTCCAGTTCGGTGTGGGCCGCGGCGGCATCGGAAAGGGCGAATTCGCGGGTGGGAAGCGTGAGAATGCCGAGCCGGATAGCCTCGATCGCCGCCGTCGCCGCCTCCAGGTAGAAGGCCGGATCGGCGCTCGCCGCCATGATGCTCGGGTGCGACAATGACTTGTTCGGGCGCAGCGCCTCGATCGCCACCGGCGGTATCGGTCCCGCCGCCTGGCCGAAGCTCGCGGCCATGCCGAAGGGGCGGATGCACTGGATGGTCTTCGCCAGCATCGCGCCGCCGATGCCGTCATATCCGACATCGACGCCACGCCCTGATGTCAGCGCCATGACGTCTGCGACCAGATCGGCATCGCGGCCGATCACCAGATGGTCGGCGCCGTTGGCGGTCGCCAGTGCCGCTTTCTCTGCGCTGCTCACCGTGCCGATGACGGTGGCGCCGAGGTGCTTGGCCCAGCGCACGAGCAGCGTGCCGAGACCGCCGGCGGCGGCGTGCACGAGGATGGTGCTTTGAGGCGTCACAGTGTGGATGCGGTGGAGCAGCATATAGGCCGTCATGCCCTTGAGCATCATGGCGGCGGCCTGTTTCGAGCCGACATCATCGGGCAGACGGATGGCGCGATGGGCCGGCAGCAGACGGGTCGAGGCATAGGCGCCGACGGGCGCGCCCATATAGACGACGCGGTTGCCGGGAGAGACCGTCGTGACGTCGGAGCCGACTGCCTCGACCACGCCAGCACCTTCGGCGCCGATGACGGCGGGGTAGGCGGGGAGCGGGTAGAGGCCCTTGCGATGATAGATATCCAGGAAGTTGACGCCGATGGTGTCGTGGCGGATGCGGATTTCCTTCGGTCCCGGCGCCTGCGGTTCTTGTGGGGTAATCCTTAGCTGCTCGATGCCGCCGGGGGTGGTGAGGGTGATTGCGATATCCATATTCCGATCTCCTGTGCCTGTCTGGCGCCGAAGATGGGGGATGGTTAGGTGATTGAAAATTCCCTATGATCTCACATCACTTGGGAAAAAATGATCAATGTTGGACTGGGAAGATCTGCGCCATCTGCTGGCGCTGTCACAACTCGGAACCTTGTCGGGGGCCGCGCGGGCGCTCGGGGTCGAGCATGCGACGGTGTCGCGGCGGGTGGCGCATCTGGAGCGCGAGATCGGCGCGAAACTGGTTGACCGGCGCGGGCGGCGGATCCTGCTAACGGCGGAGGGCGTGCGTGTTGCCGCGATCGCCGAGCGCATGAGCGGCGACGCGATGACCATCGCGCGCGGCGGCATCGGTGCCGATCAAAGCCATGTCGGCGAGGTCCGCATCAGCGCGCCGCCGGCCTATGCGGGTGCTGTTCTGGCGCCGCCGCTGGTGCGGCTGAGGGCGCGCCATCCCGGCATCCGGGTCACGCTCATCGGCGAAACGCGCTATGCCTCGCTCGGACGGCGGGAGGCCGATATCGCCGTGCGGCTTAATCGGCCTGAGAGTGGCGATCTGACCGTCTCGAAGATCGGCGAGGTGGGTTTCCATGCCTATGCGGCAACAGGCTATGCCGAGACGGTCGATGAGCACGACTGGACGTTCATCGGCTATGACGAGGGGATGGCGTCGTCGCCGCAGGAGGAGCGACTGGCCGAGATCGCCGCCGGTCGGCCGGTCGCGATCCGAGCCTCGACGCTGGAGTTTCAGGTGGCGGCGGTCAAGGCTGGCGGCGGCGTGGCGTTGCTGCCCGATTTCATCGCGGAGGGCCAAGGGTTGGCGCGGCTTGATCTTGATGGCGCCGATATCACGCGGGATCTGTGGCTTGTGGTTCACAGCGATATCAAGGATGTGCCGCTGGTGCGGGCGGTGATGGATGCGTTGCGCGAGCGTTGATGTTGATCATTGGCTGACGATGCATTTCCGGTTCGGCGGATGTCGGAATAGCTCGGCCCGATCCGTCCTTGGGGAGAACGCAAGAGGAGGAAGCGATGCGAGAGTTGATCCTGGCCATGGCGATGACGCTCGATGGTTTTGTCAGCGGCCCCGAGGGGGAGACCGAGTGGATTTTTACCGGCGACGAGGAAGCGATCGCCTGGAAGGTCGAGAACGCCTGGAATGCCGGCCTGCACATCATGGGCAGCCGCACCTTCGAGGGAATGGCGCGCTTCTGGCCGACATCGACCAACGTCTTCGCACCCGCGATGAACCAGATTCCCAAAGCGGTGTTTTCGAAGAAGGGCGCGGCGATCCTGCCGAAGGCGATCGAGACACCTGCAGCGGGCGAGCTGCAACCCGGAGCCGATAGCTGGAGCACGGCCTATGTGGCAAGCGGCGATCTCGCCGAGGAAATCGCCGGCCTGAAGGCGGAACACGGCAAGCCGATCATCGCCCATGGCGGCGCCACCTTCGCGCGCAGCCTCATCGCCCATGATCTGGTCGATCAGTATATGCTGATGGTCTACCCGCTGGCGCTCGGGCGCGGCCAGCCGATCTTCTCCGATCTGGCGCAGCCGAGGCAGCTGCAACTGGTGAGCACGCGGGTGTTCCCCAAGGGCGCCATCGCGCAGGTCTATCGGCGGGCCTAAAGCGCGCCCTTCGCCGCCACACCCGCGACATAGGTCTCGACGATGGCGCGATCATCGCCCATGGTCTGCAGCAGGAAGAGCTCTTCCGTCAGCGTTTTCACCACTTCCATCTTCAGCGCCATGCCTGGTGTTGCCGCGGCGTTGAGCACCACCACATCGGCATCTGTGCCCTTGTCGAGTGTGCCGATGCGGTCGGAAAGCGAAAGTGATCGCGCGTTGCCAAGCGTCATCAGGTAGTAGCTCTCCAGCGGGTTCAGGCGTTCGCCGAGCAACTGCTGGATCTTGTAGGCCTCGTCCATGGTGCGCAGCATGGAATAGCTCGAGCCGCCGCCGATATCGGTGGCGACGCCGATCCTGACCGGCTTGTCGCGGCGCATCAGCGCCTTCAGCGGGAAGAGGCCGGAGCCGAGGAAGAGGTTGGAGGTCGGGCAGTGGACGGCGATTGCGCTGGCCTCGCTCATCGCGTCGGCCTCGCGCTCCGACAGGTGGATGCAGTGGCCGAAGAGGGTCTTGTCGCCAAGCAGGCCGTAGCGGGCGTAGATATCGGTGTAGTCGATTGCGTCGGGATAGAGCTCGCAGGTGAACTTGATCTCGTCGTGGTTCTCGGAGAGATGCGTCTGGATATGGAGGTCGGGGAATTCGCGGGCGAGCGCCTGCGTCGCTTCCATCTGCTGCGGCGTCGAGGTGATGGCGAAGCGCGGGGTGATGGCGACGTGGTTGCGGCCCTTGCCGTGCCACTCGGCGATGATCTCCCGGGTCTCGTCGTAGCCCATCTGAGGCGTGTCAAGCAGGCCCTGCGGGGCGTTGCGGTCCATCATCACCTTGCCGCCGACCATGCGCATGTTGCGCTTCATGGCTTCCGCGAAGAAGGCGTCGGCGGAGGTCTTGTGGACGGAGCAGTAGGCGACCGCGGTCGTCGTGCCGTGGCGAATGAGCTCATCGTAGAAATGCGTGGCGATACGCTGCGCATGCGCGCTTTCGACGAAGCGGCATTCCTCGGGGAAGGTGTAGGTGTTCAGCCATTCGAGAAGATTGGCGGCATAGGAGGCGATCACCTGCATCTGCGGGAAATGCAGGTGCATGTCGATGAACCCCGGCATGATCAGATGCGGGCGATGGTCGATCTCGACAGCATCAGCTGCGGACTTGGCCTCGACCTCGGCATAGGGGCCGCTTTCGACAATCACGCCATTATCCATCAACAAGCCGCCATCGGTCTCGTAGCGATAGCTTTCGCTGTCGGTCAGGCTCTGAGGTTCGCTTACGAAGGAGAGCAGGCGGCCGCGGAGGAGGGTTTGGGTCATGGGCGTTCGCCTTTATCGATTGCGTGTCGTCGTCGGAACAGGGCTCAGGGCGCCGGCTTGGCGGGGAGGGCCGCCACCGATGCGGCGCAGCCGTATAATGTCCTGCCCTGAAATACCAGCTTTGCCGCGAGATCGTAACGCTTCGCGGATGCGCCGTCGACGCAGGTCTCTTTGGTGACCGTCAGCGTGTAGTGCTGCGGCGGGTGGGTGATGGTCCATGTCGCGCTGTCTTCAGTCATCGCCATCGGGCCGGGGTTTATGGTGATGACGTCGTTCTTGCCTGCCCGGCTGAAGGTGATCTGACCCTCGCGGATGCTGAGCGCCCAGAAGGGGCCGGTGCCCAGCACATTGACCTCGCCCCAGAGATCGGTGGGGGTGGTGATATCAGCGGGGACGGTTCCCGTGGTCTTCACATCTTCCTGTTTTGCAATGGCCTCTTCGGCCCGCGCTTCCGTCCATGTCTGCCCCGAGAGGGCGATAAGATTGGCCAGAAGCAGGGGGCGGAGGCCTTTGATCATTCGCGTTTGCCCTCGACCGCGCTTTCGAACCAGGCGACGAGCAGCTTGCGCTCATCCGGCGTGATGTCCGTCACATTGCCCGGCGGCATGGCGTGGCTGCGGCCGGCCTGGATGTAGATCTCGCGGGCGTGTGCCGCGATCTCGGCGTCGTTTTCGAGGATCACGTTTTTCGGCGGCCGCGCCAGGCCTTCATAAACAGGCTCGGCGGCATGGCACATGGAACAGCGTGTGCCGACGAGCTGCTTGACGGCGGGGAAATGCGGATCGCCGGCGAACTGCTGGAAGGCGGGGGCGACGGTTTCGGCGGCCGCGTCCTTCTGTCCGGTCAGCACCTTGGGAACGGTGGAAAGCCACATGATCAGGATGAAGAGGATCACGGTCGCAAGCCACGTCCAGGTCGGGCGGCCCTTGCGGGCATGCGTGGTGTTGAACCAGTGGCGGATGGTGACGCCCATCAGGAAGACCAGTGCTGCGATCACCCAGTTATAGGCCGTGCCGAAGGCCAGCGGATAGTGGTTCGACAGCATGAAGAAGATGACGGGCAGTGTCAGGTAGTTGTTGTGCAGCGAGCGCTGCTTGGCGATCGCGCCATATTTCGCATCCGGCGTGCGGCCGGCGATGAGATCCGCCACGACGATCTTCTGGTTGGGGATGATGATCATGAAGACGTTGGCCGACATGATCGTCGCCGTGAAGGCGCCGAGATGCAGGAAGGCGGCGCGGCCGGTGAAGAGCTGCGTGTAGCCCCAGGCCATGAACACCAGCACCGCATAAAGCACCACCATCAGGCCCCAGGTGTTTCGGCCGATCGGCGACTTGCAGAGCAGGTCGTAGACGATCCAGCCGACGGCGAGCGAGGCGAGCGAGATGGCGATCGCGACCGGGGCGCTGACATCGAGCACGTGGCGATCGATCAGGAACAGATCGGCGCCGCCGTAATAGACGATACAGAGCATCAGGAAACCGGAGAGCCAGGTGAAATAGCTCTCGTATTTGAACCAGGTCAGGTGCTCTGGCATCTGCGCCGGCGCCACCAGATATTTCTGGATATGATAGAACCCGCCACCATGCACCTGCCACTCCTCGCCATAGGCGCCGACGGGCAGATGCGGACGCTTCACCAGACCGAGATCGAGCGCGATGAAATAAAAGGACGAGCCGATCCAGGCAACGGCGGTGATGACGTGGAACCAGCGAGCCGCAAAGGCCAGCCATTCCCACGCTATGGCGTATTCATACATTCAGTTCCCCTATTCTCTCCGATTCAGCAGTGTGCAGAATGTTTTGCCGGGAGAAAAGGGGGGAGGCATCAATCGGCCAACTTCCCCAGAACGATATAGGCTCGACTATCCCTCTCAACCTTTCCGAAGGTAGCATGGGCGCGATCCGCGCATAGCGCCGGTTGGAACTGGGTGGGCAATCCCGCGATACGTGGCGACGCCAACATCGATCCGTCCATGTCAAACTGATCCGATCGAGTGAAATGCAGCACCTCCACCTTTGCTGCGCTGACGAGAACGATCGCCAAGTCTCCCTCGTCGCCCTGGTATTTGATCTTCGCCAGATGTTCGTTCACGCGATCACGGTACGGCACGTCGTCGGTGAGAGTGTTCTGGTAGGGCGTCAACACGCAGATATGGTCGAAATCTTGAGCCACAGATGATGTTGCCGGCTGCACGGCACCAGGCTTGAGGCTGGCGAACTCGATTTGCGCCGCATGGCCGGCATTGCTTGCCATCACGATGGTCGCCAGCAACGCGATAATCCTTGTAACGGAATTGAGCACGGTCAGCCTCCATGCCGGAGTTGGCAGTGCAGCATAGTGCGGTGGCTATCCGCTTGGTTGCAAGATCTATTTCTGCACCCAGAACTGAAAGTTCGTCCGCCATTGAAATGCCAAGACTTCATTACAGTTTTATGCAAGGCCGCCGAGACGAGGGGAAACCGCATCGGCGTGGCGGCGCATTCATCGACGGAGAAGATGCTGATGCGCAGTATTCTTGTGGTTGTGATGATTGCCTTTTCGTCCTGTGTCCAAATCCCCGGCGTCCAGACCAGTGGCGCCCAGGCCCATGACGCCCCGTCAGGCTGGGCTTACGAGCCCTATTGTTGCAACGGCGACAACGAGACGGGCGATTGCCAGATGATCCCGCCGAAGAGCGTCGCGATTACGCCGAACGGCTATAAGGTGACGCTTTTGCCGGGCGATCACCGGCTCGTCACCCACGCCCACATCTTTCTGCTGCCGATGACGAAGGCGATGAAATCGGGGGATGGCGATTACCATCTCTGCTTGTTTCCCGACGAGAACACGCCGCGCTGCTTCTACGCCCCTGAAATGGGCTACTGAGCGCTTTCCTTGTCGCGAGCGATCTCTTCGAGGATCCAGCTGCGGAAGGCCTTGATCTTCGGGACGTTGCGGCGGTTTTCGGCGTAGACCAGCCAGTAGCCGCGATCGTCGGTGCAGGTCATCTCGAAGGGCTGGTAGAGCCGCCCCTGGGCGAGCTCGTCGCCATAGAAGGCGGGCGTCAGGATGGCGACGCCCTGGCCGGCCATGGCGGCACTCGCCTCGAAGGTCTGCGAGCCGTACTGGCTGCGCGGGCGCGATTCCAGGCCGAGATCGGTAAGCCCTGCTGCCTTAAACCAGATCTGCCACCAGGGGTCGGTGGCGCCGATGATCGGCAGCTTCATCAGATCCTCGGGCTTGTGGATGCCGCCGACGCTTTCCGCCAGTTTCGGGCTCAGCATCGGGGTGAAGTCGACATCGAGCAGCTTGTCGGCGATCAGCCCGCGCCAGTTGCCGTCGCCCGAGCGGATGGCGACGTCGACGGATTCGCGGGTGAAGTCGATCAGCGCTTCCGACGTCGACAGCCGCACCGCGATCGCGGGATGCCTAAGCTGGAAGGTGCCCAGCCTCCGCGCCAGCCAGTGCGAGGCGAAGGTGGCGATGGTGTTGATCAGCAGCGTCGATTCGATCTCGCCGCGCGCCTCGGCCATCGCCTCGTTCAAAAGCACGAAGGCGTCGGACACTTTCGGCAGCAGCAGTTCGCCGGTGTCCGTCAGGCTGATCTGGCGTGGGCGGCGCAAAAACAGCGGTTCGCCGATATTCTCCTCCAGCAGTTTCACCTGGTAGCTGACGGCCGTCTGCGTCATGCCGAGTTCGTCGCCGGCCTTGGTGAAGCTGCCGAGCCTTGCCACGGCTTCGAAGACGCGCAGCGCATTCAGCGGAACCTGCTTGGACAGCTTCATGGATAAGTTCTCTTTATGCATGCAGACGGTTGTTCGATTGGAATTGCAGCATTAATCGGCGCAATCTGCAAGTCATCAGATCAGATTATCGAGGTGATGTCATGGCTTGCGTAACCGACGAACATATGGCCCAACGGGTGGCCGAACCGACCCATGTCAGGGCTTTCGAGCGGCTGGCGCATCTGTTGCGAGGGCTTGCCGTGCGTCTGGCGCGGCCGGACCGGCTGGATCTCGAGGGCATGCCGGATCGCGTCAAGCGCGACCTCGGCTTCATGGACGGGCGCGATCCCTATATCGAGGATGCGCGGACACGGTAGGCGGCGAGCGCGGTCAGGATTTCGGCCGCGGTCATGGCGGCGATCACTTCCGGGCGCTTGTCGCGCACCTGTTGACCGCCGATCGGCAACGTCAGCCGCTCCATCCATTCTTTCTCGCCACCCGCCTCGCGCTGCAGCCAGCTTGCGAAAGTGGCGCGCTTGGTGGCCGAGCCGATCATGCCGGTATAGGCGAGATCGGTACGGGCGAGCGCCTCGCGGGCGATCAGGAAATCGAGCGCGTGGTCGTGGGTGAGGATGACGACGACGGCGCCCGCGCGCATCTCCTGCACCAGCGCTTCCGGCATGGCGACGAGCCGGGCATTGATGCCTCCAGGCAGATGCGCGAGTTCGTCTTCGCGGGTCTCGATCACGGTGACGTCGAGCGGCAGCGGCGAGAGTGCTACGGCAAGCGCCCGCCCGACATGGCCGGCGCCGAACAGCCACACCTCCGGCCGGTGCTCCGCCTCATCGCTGCGCCGCTCCTCCAACTCGCGGATCACGGCATCCGTCACCTTGCGAAACCTGAGCTGCGTGCGCCCGCCGCAGCATTGGCCGATCTCCGGGCCGAGGGGGATATCCATCATCTCGCGGCCGTCAGCGCCCTGCAGAAGCTTGCGGGCGTTGGCGATCGCCATGAACTCGAACTGGCCACCGCCGATGGTGCCCCAGATGGCGTCGATCGCGACAAGCATGAAGGTGCCGGTTTCGCGGGGGGTGGAGCCTTGCGTGCCGGTGATGTCGATCAGGATGGTGTCGGGGTGGGTGGCGAGGAATTGGGGGAGGGTGGTCATTGTGGGATGACCGGGGGGATTGTGGGGGAGAGGCTGGTCTGGGTGGGGCTGGTGGGTGTGGGGTTTATGAAGTTGAGGTTTGTGGGTGTGGCGTACCCCCCTCTGCCCTGCCGGGCATCTCCCCCACAAGGGGGGAGATCGACTCGTGGTGCTGTTTTCGCAGACGTTGAGCGTGGAGCGAGCGGGGCCGCCCAGCCAATCTCCCCACCTGTGGGGGAGATGCCCGGCAGGGCAGAGGGGGGTATCACGCCCACCAATCCCGCATTCCCAGTCATACCGCCTTCATCCGCTCGACCGCCATCAACACCCGCTCCGGCGTCGCCGGCGCGTCGAGCCTCGGGCAGACCTTGTAGTCCGCGACGCTCGCAACCGCCATCGACAGCGCCTCCAGCACCGAGATCGCCAGCATGAACGGTGGTTCGCCGACGGCCTTGGAGCGGCCGATGGTCTGTTCGGCGTTTTCGGACCATTCGGCGAGCTTGACGTTGAAGATCTTAGGCCGGTCGGAGGCGAGTGGGATCTTGTAGGTGGAGGGGGCGTGGGTGCGCAGGCGTCCCTTGGCGTCCCACCAGAGCTCTTCCGTCGTCAGCCAGCCCATGCCCTGCACGAAGGCGCCCTCTACCTGGCCGATGTCGATGGCAGGGTTCAGCGAGCGGCCGACGTCGTGGAGGATATCGGTGCGGTCGATCAGGTATTCGCCGGTCAGCGTGTCGATCGAGACTTCGGTGCAGGAGGCGCCGTAGGAGTAGTAATAGAAGGGCGTGCCTTTTCCGGCGGCGCGGTCCCAGTGGATCTTCGGGGTCTTGTAGAAGCCGGCCGCCGACAGCTGGACGCGGGCGAAATAGGCCTGCCTTATGAAGTCGGGGAAGGGGATCTCCTGGTTGCCGACGCGCACCCGGTTGGGCAGGAAGGCGATGTCGGAGACCGGGACGTCCCATTTCTCGGCGGCGAAGGCGACGAGGCGTTCCTTGATCTGGCGGGCGGCGTCATAGGCGGCCATGCCGTTGAGATCGGTGCCGGAGGAGGCGGCCGTCGCCGAGGTGTTGGGCACCTTGCCCGTGGTCGTCGCGGTGATCTTCACATGCTCGATATCGATCTGGAAGCTGTCGGCCAGAACCTGCGCCACCTTCGTATAAAGGCCCTGGCCCATCTCCGTGCCGCCATGGTTCAGGTGGATCGAGCCGTCCTGGTAGACATGGACGAGCGCGCCTGCCTGGTTGAAGGCGGTGAGCGTAAACGAGATGCCGAACTTCACCGGCGTCAGCGCGATGCCCTTCTTGATGTAGCGGCTGTCGCGGTTGAATTCGATGATCTCTCGGCGCCGCGCCTGGTAGTCGGCGCTCTCCTCGAGTTCGCCGACGATCCGCTCCAGAATGCTGTCCTCGACCTCCTGGTGATAGGGCGTCAGCGTGCGGCCGGAGCCGGGCTGGCCGTAGAAATTCAGCTTGCGGACCTCAAGCGGGTCCTTGCCGACGGCATAGGCGATTTCCTCGATGAAGCGCTCGGCGCCCAGCATGCCTTGCGGTCCGCCGAAGCCGCGAAAGGCGGTGTTGGAGACCGTGTGGGTCTTGAGCGGTTTCGAAGTCAGGTGCACATGCGGATAGAAATAGCTCGAGTCGGCATGAAACAGCGCGCGGTCGGTGACGGGGCCCGACAGGTCCGACGAGAAGCCGCAGCGGGCGGCATAGGTGGCGTCGACCGCGTGGATGCGGCCGTCCTCGTCGAAGCCGAGCTCGTAATCGACCATGAAGTCGTGGCGCTTGCCGGTGGCCGCCATGTCCTCGTCGCGGTCGGGGCGGAACTTGATTGATCGTTTCAGCTTCTTGGCGGCGATGGCGGCCAGCGCCGCAAACTGGTTGCCCTGCGTTTCCTTGCCGCCGAAGCCGCCGCCCATGCGGCGCACGTTCACCGTCACGGCGTTGGAGGGGATGTTGAGCACATGGCCGACGATGTGCTGGATCTCGCTCGGATGCTGCGTCGAGGACCAGACGGCGACCTCGTCGTCCTCGCCGGGAATGGCCATGGCGATCTGGCCTTCGAGATAGAAGTGCTCCTGGCCGCCAATTCGCATCTGGCCCGTCAGCCGGCGGGCGGCGTTTGCCATCTCTGCTTTTGCTTCGCCGCGGCGCAGCGTCATCGGGCTGGTGACCAGCGCACCACCGTTTTCCAGCGCGCCGTCGATGTCGCTCCAGTGGGCGAGATCGCGATATTCGATCTTCGCCTTGCGGGCGGCGCGGCGCGCGATGTCGCGGGTCTCGGCGATCACGGCAAAGATCGGCTGCTGGTGGAACTCGACCTTGGTTTCGGCGAGCAGCGGTTCGTCGTGGCTGCCGTTGGAGCTGACGTCGTTAATCCCTGGCACGTCCTTGCCGGTGAAGACCCAGACGACGCCGGGCGTGGCTGCGACGTCGGAGAGGTCCATGCTGACGATCTCGGCATGTGCGCGATCCGACAGGCCGAGCGCGCCGTGGAGCAGGCCAGATGGTTCCGGAAGGTCGTCGATGTAGTCGGCCGTACCGGTGACGTGCTTGTGGGCGCTGTCATGGCGGCGCGAAGCGTGCATCGGCCCTGAGATGATGAAAGTGGGGTCGGGGAAGGCAGACTTGTCCATCAGGGGTTGCCTCCTGTGGTGGGGGTTTGTGAGTGGGCGATTGTTGAGGGCGTGCGGTGTGGCCCCCTCATCCGACCCTTCGGGCCACCTTCTCCCCGTGGGGGAGAAGGGGAGATGGAGCGAGCGGCTTGCCACGAGTCTCTTCTCCCCAACGGGGAGAAGGTGGCGGCAGCCGGATGAGGGGGCTGCACGGCGCAACGGTACAAATCATACCCCATCACGCCACCTCCTCGAACCGCCGCAGCTCTGCCGGCGCACCCGTCGTCTCCAGATAAAACCGCGTCAGCAAATTCTTCGCCGTCAGCTGTCGATACTCAGCCGTCGCGCGCCAATCCGAAAGCGGCTGGAAATCGCTGTCGAAGGCATCTCGCACCGCCTCGATCGTCTCCTCATTCCACGGACGGCCGATCAGTTCGTTTTCGACGGCGCGGGCGCGCTTGGGCGTGCCGGCCATGCCACCGAAGGCTATCCTCACATCGTTGACGTCGCCTTGCTCGTCGAGCGTCAGATAAAAGGCGCCGAGCACGGCGGTGATGTCCTCGTCGCGGCGCTTGGTGATCTTGTAGACGGAAAAATGCGTGTCTTCGGCCGGATAGGGCACGAAGAGGCTTTCGATGAACTCGCCGGGGCGGCGGTCCTGCTTGCCGTAGTCGATGAAATAATCCTCGAGCCGCAGCATGCGCGTGCCCTCCGTCGAGCGCAGCTTGACGGTGGCGCCGAGGGCGATCAGCGGCGGCGGGCTGTCGCCGATCGGTGAGCCGTTGGCGATGTTGCCACCGATCGTACCCATGTTGCGCACCTGCTCGCCGCCGATGCGGGTGATCAACCGGCCGAGCGTAGGAACCTTGCTGGCGATGGTCTCGAAGGCGCGGGTATAGGTCACGCCGGCGCCGATGGTGATGCCGCCTTCGCCCGAGGTGATTGTCTGCAATTCCTGGAGATGGTTGATGAAGACGACAGGGTTCAGCGCCCGCATCTGCTTGGTCACCCACAGCCCGACATCGGTCGAGCCGGCGACAATGGTCGCCTTCGGCTCGTCGGCCAGGATGCGTGCCAGCGCCTCCAGCGAGCCCGGTACCAGCAGACGGTCCTCGCCTGACGTGATCGAGATGGTGCCCGATCCCTGCATCGCCCACAGTCTTGCGACGATGTCGGAACGGGTGCGCTCCAGCGGGTCGAACAGCGCGCTCGGCCGCGTCCTCGCTACCTGTTCGGCCGCCTTGACGATCGGCTCGTAGCCAGTGCAGCGACAGAGATTGCCCTGCAGCGCCTTTTCGATCTCGGCGCGATCGGGATTGCTGTTTGAAAGCCACAATCCGTACATCGACATGACGAAGCCGGGGGTGCAGAAGCCGCATTGCGAGCCGTGACAGTCGACCATCGCCTGCTGCACCGGATGCAGCGTGCCGTCTTTTGCCGCCAGATGCTCGACCGTGACGACATGGGTGGCGTTCAGCGAGCCGATGAAGCGGATGCAGGCATTGACGGATTCATAGTGCAACTTGCCGTCGATCAGCCGGCCGACCAGAACGGTGCAGGCGCCGCAGTCGCCCTCGGCGCATCCTTCCTTCGTGCCCGTCAGCCGGCGCTTCAGCCGCAGGAAATCGAGAAGCGTCTCGGTAGGCTTGACGTCTTTCAGCGTGACGTCTTCGCCGTTCAGGATAAAGCGGATGCTGTCGTTCATGTCGTTCCCGGTTTTTCTCTTTATTTGAAATGGTTATGCCGCCGTCCAGCCTCCGTCAATCGAGATGTGGGTGCCCGTCACCTGGCGGGCCTCGTCGCTGGCGAGGTAAAGCGCCAGTGCGCCGATCTCCTCCGCCTTGACGAATTCATGCGTCGGCTGCGCCTTCAGGATCACCTCGGTCTTGACCTGTTCCTCGGTCATCCCGCGCGCCTTGGCGGTATCCGGGATTTGCTTCTCCACCAGAGGTGTCAGCACGTATCCCGGGCAAATGGCGTTGACGGTCACGCCCGTTTCGGCAAGCTCAAGTGCTGCCGTCTTCGTCAGGCCGAGTATACCATGCTTTGCCGCGACATAGGCGGATTTGAACGGCGAGGCGACGAGGGCATGCGCCGAGGCGATATTGATGATGCGCCCGTGCTTCTTCTCCTTCATCAGCGGGATTGTCGCGCGCATCGTGTGAAACGCGCTGGAGAGATTGATCGCGATGATCTGGTCCCACTTGTCGATCGGAAAATCCTCGATCTTCTCGACATGCTGGATGCCGGCATTGTTGACCAGCACGTCGACCGTGCCGAAGGTTTTCGCCGCGGTGGCGATGAGGTCGGCGATCTCGTCGGGCTTGGTCATATCGGCCGGATGATGGATGACGCCGGCTTTCGAGAGTGATTCAAGCCGTTCCGTTATGCCCTTGATTTCCTCGGGCTTTCCGAAGCCGTTGAGGACGATGTTGTCACCCTTGCCGGCGAATGCGGTGGCGATCGCCAGGCCGATGCCGCTGGTGGATCCGGTAACGACGACTGTTCTGGCCATGAGGTTCTCCGATTTGTCCTGCAACGCGGTTGTGTGGAGCGTAGTCCGGAATCGGTTGGGCTGGCAATTGGGGGCGGGCGTTGTGGGGAGGCATCGTGGTCGGGAGAGCCATTCCCGTCGTGCGGATGGGACGTGCTTAGATCCTCGGGACGAGCCCGAGGATGACGCCGAGATTTTGGTAACTGTTTGAGTGTAAAGCGAAATCCAGACCGAAACGTCATCCTCGGGCTCGTCCCGAGGATCTAAGCACGCCGCCCTGAATGCAACGGTGATGGCATCCTGAAGGCCTCAACACCCAAAACCAACGGCCCAACAAATTTCACTTTAATTTCTTTTCACATTCGTTTGCCTGCATTATTCATTCAATCCGAAGCAGTTCATGGGAGGATGACAATGGCGGGGTATGTACTGGCGATCGATCAGGGGACGACGTCGACGCGGGCGATCGTGTTCGATGGCGAGATGAAGATCGCCGGCGCGGGCCAGAAGGAATTCAAGCAGATCTATCCGCAATCCGGCTGGGTCGAGCATGATCCGGAAGAGATCTGGGATTCCGTCGTCTCGACCATCAAGATGGCGATCCGCGAGGCGAAGATCAGCGCCAAGGATATCGCAGCACTCGGGATCACCAACCAGCGCGAGACGGTCGTCGTCTGGGAGCGCGAGAGCGGTAAGCCGATCCACAACGCCATCGTCTGGCAGGACCGCCGCACCGCGAGCTATTGCGACAAGCTGAAGAAGCAGGATCTGGAAAAGACCTTCACCAAGAAGACCGGGTTGCTGCTCGACCCGTATTTCTCCGGCACCAAGCTTTCCTGGATGCTCGCCAATGTGAAGGGGGCGAGGGCGCGCGCGGCCAAGGGCGAGCTCTGCTTCGGCACGATCGACACCTTTCTGATCTGGCGGCTTACCGGCGGCAAGAGCTTCGTGACCGATGCCACCAATGCGTCGCGGACGCTGATGTACAACATCGCCAGTAACGAGTGGGACAAGGACCTGCTGGAGATCCTGCGCGTCCCCTCGGCCATGCTGCCCGAGGTCAAGGATTGCGCTGCCGACTTCGGCGTCACCGAGCCTCACATCTTCGGCGCCGCGATCCCGATCCTGGGCGTTGCCGGCGACCAGCATGCGGCGACGATCGGTCAGGCCTGCTTCGAGCCGGGCATGATGAAATCCACCTACGGCACCGGCTGCTTTGCCGTGCTCAACACCGGCGCCGACATGGTGCGCTCCAAGAACCGGCTCTTGACGACCATCGCCTACCGGCTGGACGGCGAGACGACCTATGCGCTCGAAGGTTCGATCTTCATCGCGGGAGCCGCCGTGCAGTGGCTGCGCGACGGGCTCGGGATCATCGACAGCGCGTCTAAGACCGGCGAACTGGCCGATGCCGCCGACCCCTCGCAGGAGGTCTATCTGGTGCCCGCCTTCACCGGGCTCGGCGCGCCGCATTGGGATGCGAACGCCCGCGGCGCGATCTTCGGCCTGACGCGCAACAGCGGGCCGAAGGAGTTTGCGCGCGCAGCACTCGAGGCCGTCTGCTACCAGTCGCGCGACCTGCTCGACGCCATGCACAAGGACTGGAAGGGCGGCGTCGACGAGACGGTGCTGCGCGTCGATGGCGGCATGGTGGCCTCCGACTGGACGATGCAGCGACTGGCCGACATTCTCGACGCGCCGGTCGACCGCCCCGTCATCCTCGAGACCACGGCACTGGGCGCCGCCTGGCTCGCCGGCAGCCGGGCGGGTGTCTGGCCCGACAAGGCGGCGTTCGCCAAGAACTGGAAGCGCAACAACCGCTTCGAGCCTGATATGGACGAGAAGACCCGGGCGGCCAAGCTCAAGGGTTGGCGGAGCGCAGTCAAGCGTACGCTGAGCGAGGGGTAAACCAGGCGAGGGGCGGCAAGTGCCGCCTCACGCAGTTGCTGCTTGCCGCCGGCGCCTTGCCGGCGGAGCATAGAGCCAGCCGGCGCCGCCGCGGTCCGCCACGGCGCGGATCGCCAGCGACAGGCCGATTGCAACGACCACCGCCAGCGGTGCGGTGAGATAGCCGAGCTTTGCACTTTCGCCGATCGCGGCGGCGATGGTGGCGACGAGCAGCGAGACGATCATCACATGGGTGACGTAGACGGGAAGCGTGTTGCGGCCGAAATAGGCGAAGGCATTGCGCACGCTCTCCCAGCGCGACAGGAGCACCGCCGTGCCGCAGAGCCAGGCAAGGCCGGCGATGGAGGAGGCGAGCGCCCAACTGCCCTTGTCGACGGCCTGCAGCCGCCAGCGCAGCACATATAGCGCCGAGAACAGAAAGAAGCCGCCGAGCGCCGTCAGAAGCGGGCGGGCGGTGATGAGGTGGACGACAGATCGCCCATACCAGCAGCCGAACAGGAAGAAGACGAAATACTGCAGCACGTTGCGATGGGTGAAGAGATCGATCGCCAGATGGTCGCCGAAGGTGAGGACCGAGACGATGGCGGCGATCGCGATGGTGATCGCATGCGGCGTCGATTGCAGCAGCTTGGTGGCGACCATGAAGATGGCGAGCGCCCAGATGAACCAAATGCCGGTGTTGGGCGCCCACCACATTTCCAGCAGCTGATAGGGATCGCTGCCTTCCGTGGGGACGAGCGCGTTCTGTTGCACGTAGCGGAAGAACAGCCAGCGGGCGGTGCTCCAGATGGCGAAGAGGTAGACCAGCAGCCAGATCTTGCGGCGCAGGAAATCGTTCCACGGCGCGCGCATGGCCGACGCCGCCAGGAAGCCGGAGACGGTGAAGAACAGCGGCATGCGGATCGGCGTCATGATGGCGCTGAAGCGGGCGTAGAGATCAGGCGCGATGGCGTGGAACTGGTGGTAGAGAAGGGTGTGATAGATCACCACCAGGATGATGGACATGCCCTTGGCGATATCGAGCCATTCGATACGGGTCTTCTCCTGCCGCTGCTCCAAGTGCCGCCCTCCATTTCGCATTGCAGCAAATAGAAGGGGGGATTGAGGCGAAAACGTGGGATAGCAGAAATTTACAAGCGCTATCCGCAGTTGTCTTCGGTGGGGAAGCGCTCAGAACGGATTGACGTAGTTGGTGATGGCGATCTGGCGCAGCAGCACCTTGCGGATAATGTGCGTCGGCGTGACGTGATCGGTGTAGATCGCCGCATCGCCGGTGCTGCCCGCCGGCAGCACGTCGGCGAAGTTCTTGTCCTCGAGCCTGATGCGGACGGCAAGCGGCAGGGAGGCGATCTCCTTCGGCGCCACGGCGAGACCCGAGGTCTGCGTCTGGCCGCTCGCCACCGCTTGCAGCACGCTTTCCACCTTGCCGGGATAGACCTTGCCTGGCGCGTATTTGAAGGTGATCTCGACCGGCTGGCCAGGGGTGATGTAGCGCGCGTTGATCTGTGCGATCTCGATGCCGATGATCGTGTCCGACGTATCGATGAAGGCCATGACGGGTGCCAGCGGCAGGCTGCTGACGCGCGCGCCCTTGCGAAGCGCGAGATTGGTGACGTAGCCATCGGCTGGTGCCCGAACCACTGTCTTGTCGAGGTTCCACTGCGCTTCGGCGATCTCGGCCTGCAGCTGGTCGGTTTGTGCCTGCGCCTGCTCGACGTCGAAGCCGCGGCCGGCGCCCGTGGTTTGCAGCCGCGTCGTCTCGGAGAGCCTCAGCGTGGCGAGTTCGAGCTGCGCCTTCAGGGCGTCGAGCTTGGCCTGGTAGGGCACGGGATCGATACGGAAAAGTACGTCGCCCGCCTTCAGCGGCGTGTTGGCGATAACAGGGACATCGATGACCTCGCCGGCGACATTGGGGACGATCGCCACGGAATTGCGGACGACCAATGCCGCCCCCTGCGGCGCGCCCCAGCCCATCGGGATGAACAGGCCGATCAGGAGAAGCAGGAAGACCAGTGCCGGCGATACCTTCCAGAACAGGTTGAAGGGCACGATCTTCAGCTTCACCAGCAGAAAGAGAATGACCAGGTAGACGTTGAGGAGAACGACGATCATCGGTTCTTCTCCGCGCTTGTCACGCGTGGGACGTCGACATAGGCCCAGATCACGACCAGCGGCCAGAAGGCGAAGCCGAGCAGCAGCGTCACCCAGCCGCCGACGCTGACGGCCTGAGCCCAGGGATGATTGCGCCTGCGGGCGATCATGCCGGGGAGCATCGCAAGGAAGAGGATGACCGCAAGCGTGCTGGCCGCCAGCACGATCAGCACGATCCACGCGAAAATATCGACGGCGCTCATGCGGGGTCTCCCTATCGGTCAAGATCGACGGCAGCAGACCATGCGGCGGCACTTGCGCGGAAGTACGTTACCGTAAATGCAACGGTGCTGCATCCGGTCCCGCCCGACCGAGCGCCCTGACCTGCGCAATTTTTTGCTGCGTCCTGTCGGCGGGCGGGTTACTCCTTCGTCATTGAGGAAGAGGAGTATGAGATGCTGTATGCGATCCTTTGCTATGCCGATGAAGAGCGGGTTTTCTCCTGGACCAAGGAGGAAGAGGACGCCGTGATGGCGAAGCTTTATGCGGTTCAAGCGCCCCTGGCCGAAAGCGGCAAGCTCGGGCCGGTCGGCCGGCTGATGCCGACCACGGCGGCGACCACCGTGCGCAAGGGCAAGGAAGAGCCGCTGGTGCTCGATGGGCCGTTTGCCGAGACCAAGGAGGCGCTGCTCGGTTTCTATGTGGTCGATTTCGACACGCTGGAGGAGGCCGTCACCTTTTCCAAGGAGCTTTCATCAGTCAATCCCGGTTCCACATCCTATGAAATCAGGCCGTTCTACGTGTTCCGGCCGGGAGAGAGTGCGACATGACAGACATTGCCTGGATCGACGTGACGCTCGCTTCCGCCCGGCCGAAGGCGCTCGGCGCGCTGCTCAGATACTTCCGCGATCTCGATATCGCGGAAGAGGCCTTCCAGGAGGCCTGCCTGCGCGCCATCAGAACCTGGCCGGACAAGGGGCCGCCGCGCGATCCGACTGCATGGCTGATCTTCGTCGGCCGCAACAGCGGCATCGACGCGGTGCGCAAGCGCTCGAAGACCCAGGCGCTGCCGGATGAGGAGCTGATCTCCGACACGGAGGATGCCGAGAGCGATATCGCCGAGCGGCTGGATACCTCCAACTACCGCGACGACATTTTGCGCCTGCTCTTCATCTGCTGCCATCCCGACCTGCCGGCGACGCAGCAGATCGCGCTGGCGCTCAGGATCGTCTCGGGTCTCTCGGTACAGCAGATCGCCCGCGCCTTCCTAGTCGGCGAGAGCGCGATGGAGCAGCGGATCACCCGGGCCAAGGCGCGCGTCGCCAAGGCCGGCGTTCCCTTCGAGACGCCGGATGCGGCGGAGCGGGCCGAGCGGCTGTCGATCGTTTCGACGATGATCTATCTCGTCTTCAACGAGGGCTACAGCCAGGCCGACCCCAAAGCCGAGGCCTGCGCCTTTTCCGACGAGGCGATCCGGCTGGCGCGGCTTTTGCTGCGCATCTTCCCTGCAGAGCCGGAGCTGATTGGGCTCCTGGCGCTGATGCTCTTGCAGATCTCACGGCGTCCGGCGCGCTTCAGCGCCGACAACGAGATCGTGCTGTTGGAGGATCAGGATCGGTCGCTGTGGAACCGCGAGCTGATCAACGAGGCGCTGGCGTTGCTCGACAAGGCGATCCGTCACCGGCAGCCGGGGAGCTACCAGTTTCAGGCGGCGATCGCGGCGCTGCATTCGCGCGCCAAAAGGGCTGAGGATACCGACTGGGAGGAGATCGAGCTGCTCTATCGTGCGCTGGAGCGCATGCAGCCGTCCCCCGTTATCACGCTCAACCGGGCGGTCGCCGTCTCGAAGCTCAGGGGACCGGGCGAGGCGCTGACGCTGGTGGAGACGCTCGGTGAAAAGCTCGACGGCTATTTCTATTATCACGGCCTGCGCGGCGGGCTGTTGAAGCAGATCGGCCGTCCGCGCGAGGCACGCGAAGCATTCGACAGGGCGATCGCGCTGGCGCATTCGGCACCCGAGGCCGCGCATATCCGCCGGCAGATCGACAGCCTGAAAATGGAGCCGGCGCTACCGGCGGTGAAATAATTCCGAAAATCACCTTGCGCGTTGTCGGATCGGCGACATCTCACACGTTCTTGTAACAGACTGATCAAGAACAGGTTTCACGAAACAGGAGACGACACATGACCGCCATGCACGAGCTTATTCTCGTCCGCGAATTCGATGCGCCGCGCGAAAAGATCTTCAAGGCCTGGACCGATCCGGAGCTGATGAAGGAATGGTTCGTGCCGCGTCCGTGGACGATATCGGACGCCAAGCTCGACGTGCGCGCCGGCGGCGCCAATCTGATCGTCATGCGCAGTCCCGAGGGGCAGGAATTTCCCAATCGCGGCGTCTATCTCGAAGTGATCGAGAACGAGAAGCTGGTCTTCACCGACGCCTATACCAGCGCCTGGGTGCCATCCGAAAAGCCGTTCATGACGGCGACCGTGCTGCTCGAGGATCTCGGCAATGGCCGCACCAAATACACGGCAACAGCCGTGCACTGGACCGCCGAGGACAAGAAGACCCACGAGGAAATGGGTTTTCACGAGGGCTGGGGCAAATGCGCAGACCAGCTCGCCGAGCTTCTGGCGCGTATGTGATTTGGACAAACCGAACAAGGGGATGGGACGATGTCCGCAATCATTGATTCAAATCCGGCGCAGCCGCGCTGGCAGACAGTCACAGGCCTCGTGCTGAGCGGCCTCATCGTCGCCTTCCTCGTCTTCGACGGCGCAATCAAGCTGGTGCCGATCGCGCCCGTGACCGAGACTCTGACGGCGCTCGGCTACTCGGCCGACCCGATGCTCGCCCGCAGCCTCGGCATCATCACGCTCGCCTGCGCCTTTTTATATGCCATCCCGCGCACCTCGGTGCTGGGCGCGATCCTGCTCACCGGCCTGCTCGGCGGCGCGATCGCCACGCACTTGAGGGTCGGCAGCCCGGTGTTTTCGCACCTGCTCTTCGGCGTCTATCTCGGGCTGATGGCCTGGGGCGGGCTCTATCTGCGCTACGAGGCGGTTCGCAGGATGATTCCATTCAAGCTCTGAAGTGGTTGAAATGAGAGTCGGATTTGGCGGCGCGCAACTTATGTAGTAACGTAGCTACAAAGAGGTGCCGTCATGACCATCATCAGCAGCCGCGAATTCAATCAGAACCGATCGAGCGCCTTCCGTGCAACGGCAAAGGGTGCGGTGATCATCACGGACCGGGGAAAACCGGCTTACGTGTTGCTGACAGTGGACGAGTACCGGAAGCTGACCAAGCAGGAGGACTCGATCAGCGAGGCCTTCTATGTTCCGGGCGCTGACGAAATCGAGTTCGAGATCCCGAAGCTCGACGACACCGGCATCAAGCCGGTCGATTTCTCCTGATGTATCTGATCGACACCAACGTCGCCTCCGAGCTCCGAAAACTGCGCAACGGCAAGGCCGATCCGGCCTTTGCCGCCTGGTTTGGCGGGATCAGCCTCGATGTCGTTTATCTCTCGGCGATCAGCATTTTCGAGATCGAGTACGGCATTCTGCTTCTCAAGCGCCGCGATCCTGTTCAGGCGAAGGTTCTGGAGGAATGGCGGAATAAAATCCGCGAGCGGCTACAGTCGCGCGTCATTCCTGTTGATGAGGCGATCGCGCTTGATTGCGCCGCGTTGAACGTGCCCGTTACGCGGCCGCTAAGCGATGCCTTCATCGGCGCGACAGCGCGGACGCATGGGTTCGTTCTCGTGACCCGCAACGTCAAGGATTTCCAGAACATGGGGCTCGATATCGTCAACCCATGGGATGGGCCAGGCTAGCTCCCCCATCAACTTTATCGAACGATCCGTTCTAGAATTTGTCATTGCGCCCCACCTCGGCCATCCTTATCTGCAATCTAAAGATTTCAACGGGATGCACGCCATGGAACTCGGCCTTTACACCTTCGCAGACGTCAACCCCAATCCTTCCAGGAGCAAGGGGGCGGAAGGGGCCGAGAGGTTGAAGCATCTGATCGAGGAGATCGAGCTTGCCGATCAGGTGGGGCTCGACGTCTTCGGGCTGGGGGAGCATCACCGGCCGGATTACGCGGCGTCTGCGCCGGCCGTGGCGCTGGCGGCGGCTGCGGTGAAGACCAAGAACATTAGGCTGACGAGCGCCGTCACCGTGCTGTCCTCCGACGATCCGGTGCGGGTGTTTCAGCAGTTCTCGACGCTCGATCTTCTTTCCAACGGTCGCGCCGAGATCATGGCGGGGCGGGGGTCGTTCATCGAATCCTTTCCGCTGTTCGGCTATAATCTCGAGGATTACGACCAGCTGTTCGAGGAAAAGCTCGACCTTCTGCTCGCCCTTCGTGACAGCGAGGCGGTGACTTGGTCGGGCGAGATGCGGCCGGCTATCAACGGGCGCGGCGTTTATCCAAGGCCGTTCCAGGATCCGCTGCCGGTGTGGATCGCGGTTGGCGGGACGCCGCAATCAGTGGCGCGCGCGGGTGCGCTCGGGCTGCCGGTGGCGCTTGCCATCATCGGCGGCGAGCCGCATCGTTTCGCGCCGCTGTTTGATCTTTACCGCGAGGCCGCGCGCCGGGCCGGGCAGGATCAGGCCAAGCTCAAGACATCGATCAACGTCCACGGCTTCGTCGCCGACACGACGGATGCGGCGGCCGATCAGTTCTACGGGCCGCAGGCCGAAGTGATGAACCGGATCGGCCGTGAGCGCGGCTGGGGGCCGACGAGCCGGCCGCATTTCGACGCCTCGCGCGGGCCGAAGGGTGCGCTCTTCGTCGGCGATCCCGAAGTGGTGGCCGAAAAGATCATCGCGCATCACAAGCTGTTCAAGAACGATCGCTTCCTGCTGCAGATGGCGATCGGGCTGATGCCGCACGACCAGATCATGCGCGGGATCGAGCTCTACGGCACGAAAGTCGCGCCGATCGTCAGAAAGGCATTGACTGAGAGCGGCGAAGGGGCGAAAGCCAGCGCCTAAAGCAGGAGCTTCATGGCGTAAAGGATGAATTGGATTTCCCCCGGCGTCGTGTTCTGTTCCAGATTCGAGAGCCGGCCGACCGGCCGTAACCTTAGGGCCGGAAACGGAATTTCATGATTATCGAGACTGAAGACGAACTCCTGAAGCTCAAAGAGATCGGCCGCATCTGCGCCAATGCGATCCAGATCATGGCATCGTCCATGGAGCCGGGGATCACCACGCAGGAGCTCGACGATATCGGCCGCAAGGTGCTCGAAAGTGCCGGCGCGCGCTCGGCGCCGGAGTTCTGCTACCAGTTTCCGGGTGCGACCTGCATCAGCGTCAACGAGGAGATCGCCCACGGCATTCCCGGTTCGCGCGTCATCCGCCCTGGCGATCTCGTCAATATCGACGTCTCGGCCGAAAAGGACGGTTTTTTCTCCGATACCGGCGCCTCCTTCGTCGTGCCGCCGTCGAAATCCAAGCTCGACAAGCTCTGCCGTGACGGCAAGCGGGCGCTTTGGGTCGGTCTCAACCAGGTGAAATCGGGCGAGCCGCTGGCCAAGATCGGCCAGGCGATCGGCGCGTTCGCGGCCAAGAACCGCTATACGCTGGTGGCGAACCTCGCCAGCCACGGCGTCGGCCGCTCGCTGCACGAGGAGCCGGGTGAGCTTTCGACATGGCCGGACCCGTCCGAAAAGCGGATCATGACGGATGGGCTGGTCTTCACCGTCGAGCCGTTCCTGTCGCTCGGCGCCACATGGGCCGAAGGCGGCGATGACGCCTGGACGCTCTATGCCGATCCGCAGGCGCCGACGGTGCAATACGAACATACCGTGGTCGCGACCCGCAACGGGCCGATGATCCTGACGCTGCCGGACGGGCAGGCGTAAGATCGGCTTCGGCGATCTGTCTTACGATATAACGGATCCATAATGCGAGACGCCCTGCTCAAAGAGCAGGGCGTTTCCATTTGGCTTGGTGAAGCCGGTCGTGATTAGTCGTGCTTAGTCGTTCTTCGGCTGCTGCAGAATCTCGGCGGCGGCGCGTTCCAGGATGCCGGCGATGCGCTTGGCTTCGTCCTTCGACCAGGGATAGCGCAGCTTCAGCGCCGATTTCAAAAGCATGCGGGCGGCGACGACTTCGCTCTTGTCCTCGGGGAAGGCCTCTTCCTCGCGTTCCCTGCCATAGCTTTCCGGACCGCGGCTCTCCGGATCGAAGATACGGCGCACATGCGCCATCTTCTCGCCGATGCGTTCCAGCTTTCCAAGCGTCATTTCGATCATGGAACTGTTCTCCTCGACCTGTTTGCGGCCGCTTTCGGTGATGCGGTAGAGCTTCTTCGTGCCCTCCGTCTCGACCTCGGCAAGGCCGGTTTCTTCCAGATAGGTCAGCGCCGGATAGATGACGCCGGGGCTCGGGACATAGAAGCCGCCGGACCGTTCTTCCAAGAGCTTGATCAGCTCGTAGCCATGGCGCGGCTGTTCGGCCAGAAGCGCCAGGATCACCAGCTGCAGGTCGCCTGCCGCGAACTTCCGCCCCATGCGAAAGCCGCCGCCACCCATCATTCCACCTCTAAAACCTCTCATCGATCACTCCTTATGATGTATCGTTGATTATGTCGTAAAACATATATCGTAAGATATGACGTTTCAAGGGCAGGCCGAAAATTTCCGGAATTGATGGGTTCATCAGAAAATCTTGATTGCGGCTCGCGGTGTGCGGCGCGATAAGCGAGCCATGTTGGCTCGCAATGAACTCCCTCATGCTCCCCTGTTTCGCACGGCGCTGGCCGGAATGATCGCCATGGCGGCGGCCATGGGCTTCGGGCGGTTTTCCTACACACCGATCCTGCCTGGAATGATGAGCGGCGTGCCGCTGTCGGCCGCCGATGCCGGCTTCATCGCGTCGGCCAATTTCGTCGGCTATCTGGTGGGCGCGGTTCTCGCCGCCTATGGCTGGGCGGCGGGGCGGGAGCGGAAGGTGGCGCTGTCGGCACTTCTCGCCAACGCCATCCTGCTCGCCGCGATGGCGATGACACATTCCGTCATGCTCTTTGCCGTCATCCGCTTTCTCGCCGGCCTCGCCAGCGCGTTCGCGATGATCTTCACTTCGTCGATCGTCCTCAGTCATGGGGCTGCTGCCGGCAACGACCATGTGCAGTCGGCGCATTTCGGCGGGCCGGGGGCAGGGATCGCCTTGTCGTCGGTGATGGTCTTCGTCATCGGGCTCATCGCGCATGGCGGCCCGGATGCCTGGCGGATCGACTGGATCGGCGGGGCGATCTATTCGGCGATCAGCCTCGTGCTCGTCTGGCTGCTTCTGCCTGCGGGTCCCGTCGTCAGCGGGCAGACCGGCAAGGAGCCGCCGATCACATGGAGCCGGCCGATGCTCTTGGTCACGCTCTCCTACGGCCTGTTCGGCTTCGGCTATGTCATCACCGCCACCTTCCTGGTCACCATCGCCCGGATGGCCGCCTCAGGTGCCGTGGTCGAATTCCTGTGCTGGTTCATTGCGGGGCTGACGTCTGCCGTCGCGCTGTTTGCATGGAAGCCGTTCGTCAGGCCGCTCGGGCTCGGCTGGATCTATGTCGCGGCCCTTCTCGTCGAGGCGCTCGGCGTCCTCGCAACCGTGATGCTGCCGCCATCGGTAGCGCCGCTGATCGGCGGCGCGCTGTTCGGCGCGACCTTCCTTGCCATCACCGCCTATGGGCTGCAGATCGGCCGCAAGCTTGTGCCATCGAGCCCGCGCCGGGCGTTCGCGATGATGACGGCGGCCTTCGGTTTCGGCCAGATCGTCGGTCCGATCGTCGCCGGCGCTTTGGCCGAGCGCAGCGGAAGCTTCGTCGCGCCCACCTATGTGGCGGCGGTGGCGCTCGTCGTCTGCGCCATCATGGTCATGCCTGTGATCAAGAAGCTCTCCTAAGCGGTTACAATTGCGTAACAATGGCGTCAGGCCATTGCCGCTTTCCGCGAACTGCCTTAATTTCCGGCGCAATCGCTCTTATAGAGCTTGCGAAGACACTCGTTCAGGAAAGCAATCCCACCCGTGTTTCTATCCTACTTCCCGAAGCCGAAACTCTTCTTCACATCGGCCGTCGTCTGGGCGCTCATCGGCGTCCTCCTTTGGTATTTCGGAGGCTCGAGCCTCGGCGCCGCGATCGGCCTGCCGCCACTGGCTGCCGGGCAGGAAGCGCCGATCGGCGTGTCCGTGTTCTGGTCGACGCCGTTCCTGTGGTTCTACATCTACTATATCGTCTTCGTCGCCATCTTCGCCGGCTTCTGGTTCACCTACAGCCCGCATCGCTGGCAGATGTGGTCAGTGCTCGGCTCGGCGCTGATCATCTTCAATACCTATTTCTCGGTGCAGGTCAGCGTCGCCATCAATGCCTGGTACGGTCCGTTCTACGACATGATCCAGCAGGCGCTGGCAAAGACCGCGCCGGTTACCGCCTCGCAGCTCTATCTCGGCATGCTCGGCTTTGCCGGCATCGCCTTCGTGGCGATCACCGTCGGCGTGCTCAACCTGTTCTTCGTCAGCCACTGGATCTTCCGCTGGCGTACCGCGATGAACGAATACTACATGGCCCACTGGCCGAAGCTGCGCCACATCGAAGGCGCCTCGCAGCGTGTGCAGGAAGACACGATGCGTTTTTCGTCGACGGTCGAAAGCCTCGGCGTCAGCCTGGTCAGCTCGGTCATGACGCTGATCGCCTTCCTGCCGGTTCTCTTCAAGATCGGCGCCAGCATCACCGAACTGCCGCTGATCGGCGACGTTCCGCATGCGCTCGTCTGGGCGGCGATCTTCTGGTCGGTGTTCGGCACGGTGTTCCTCGGCCTCGTCGGCATCAAGCTGCCGGGCCTTGAATTCCGCAACCAGCGCGTCGAGGCGTCTTACCGCAAGGAACTCGTCTACGGCGAGGACCACGCCGACCGTGCGACGCCGCCGACGGTGGCCGAGCTCTTCGCCAATGTCCGCCGCAACTATTTCCGGCTCTATTTCCACTACATGTACTTCAACGTCGCCCGCATCTTCTACCTGCAGGCCGACAACCTGTTCAGCCTGATCGTACTGGTCCCGTCGATCGTCGCCGGCAAGCTGACGCTTGGCCTGCTCACGCAGATCAACAACGTCTTCGACCAGGTGCGCGGTTCGTTCCAGTATCTCGTCAATTCGTGGACGACGATCGTCGAGCTGCTCTCGATCTACAAGCGCCTGCGCACCTTCGAATCCGCCATCGACGGCGAGCCGCTGCCGGATATCGACCAGCGCTATCTGGAGCGTGAGCAGGGGGTCATTCACGCCGACGGCTAGTTCGCGGGTGGAATGGTTTTTGGGAGACGCCGCGTGTCTTGGATGCGCGGCGTTTTTTGCTTTTTGGGGGGAGGCCACGGTTTGACTTGTGCCCGGGATACCCCCCTCTGTCCTGCCGGACATCTCCCCCACAAGGGGGGAGATCGACTCGTGGCCTGCCCCCCGACCAAACAATGAGCGTGGAGCGAGTGGCCGCGCCCAGCCAATCTCCCCACCTGTGGGGGAGATGCCCGGCAGGGCAGAGGGGGGTATCACACGGCAAAACGCCAATCGTCATTCAACACCACGCACGCCAAAACCGCGCGCGAAGCAAAGCCTCGCGACGGTCGACGGCATGAAACGGGAAGGGCAGGCGGTTTGTTGTCGGTGGTATTGGTTGTCAGGCTGTCCGCCTGCCCGATTACCTCGGTTTCCGGTTCGCCCGACCCGACAGGAGCGTCTCTCGGATCGGCCTTGCCGGTGGATCATCGGCCCTGACGGCGTTCGATCCCCTTGGTAACCATCACCGCACGCCGGATTTTGAGCGGCTGAGCATCCGGTTCGCGACCCGGCTCCCTGTGCGGTGACGAGGGGGAGTATGGCGGGGCGGCGCGGGGTGGGGATGAGAAAAGTGTGGTGTTGGGGTTAGGGTGTTGAGCGGGTTGAGGGATTTGTTTTGTGGGGTGGGTGGTTGTGCCCGTGGGGTAGGGTAGTGGTATGGGGGGGCGATGTCGTTGATGTCGGCGCAGAGCCATGCCCCCCTCTGTCCTGCCGGACATCTCCCCCACAAGGGGGGAGATCGACTCGTGGCGTGCTCCCCATCCAAACATTGAGGTAGGAGCGAGCGGGTGCGTCCAGCCAATCTCCCCACCTGTGGGGGAGATGCCCGGCAGGGCAGAGGGGGGTATCACACGGTAAAACGCTCACCGGTAAGCAGATGATGGGCAGAACGCTACGGTTCTCCACCCCCGCCAATCACAACCCCGAAGCCGGCGTCCCCTGCAGCTTGCCGCGTGCCTTGATCACAGGGATCGCCTCGGAATAGCTCACACAGGCCACATCTTCCCGATGGCAGACGTCGCTCACCAGCCGGTCGAGCGCCCGCCAGTATGCGCCGCCGTTCATCTCCACGAAGTGGAAGCCCAACTGCAGCGGAATGCGGTCGCCCGTATATTGCTTGTCGAAGGCGCGGGAAAAGGCGGCGTAGGCGCGGTCTTCGAATTCCTTGCTGTCGGCCTTGTCTTCCTCGCCCTTGGAGTGGCGGACGAAGAGGTTGTAGTCCATGCCGACGATCGGGCGGTCGCGCGGGCCCTCGGGGATCAAGGGCAGGCCGAAGCGGATGATGCCGCCTTCCTCGACCGGCATGGCCGGACCCTTGGTGACGAGGCTGGCGTCATAGGTGAAGCCGGCCTTCTTTTCGGCGGCGATCATGTCGGCGCCCGCGGTGGCCGACAGGTAAGGGGCGCGAAAACCGTGGATGCCGTGGTCGACGAGATCCTGCCAACCCTTCGGCTCTTCGAGATCGACGCCCTTCCAGGCGTTCTTCAGTGTCCGGTGGAAGGTGGCGTATTCGTCCGACCAGTCGGCCTCGCTCCACTGGCGGCCGTCGAAATGGCCGCAGGCGTGGCTGGAGATGTCGTGGCCCTCGAGATGGGCGTGCCAGATGTTGCCGAGGCGCTCGCGGATCTCGTCGTCGCTCTGGGCGAAGCCGATGTTGGAGCGGCCGGGCTTCTGGTGCGGCGCCTGGTAGGCCTTCTTCATCTCCTTGTTCATCAGGAAGGTGCAGGAGAGGAAATAGGTGAAATGCGCGCCGTTCTTCGCCGCCATTTCGCGGCTCTTCTGCCACAGCGCGTTGTCGTGGGCGCCGTCGAAGGAGATCATCACCAGCTGCTTCGGCTTTGCCGCCGGGGTGGCGTTTGCGGCGCCGTCGGCGGTCTGGGCGAGCGCCGGGGCAATGGCCGGCGCGAGCAGCGAGAGGGCGAGCGAAAGGGAAAGACAGGAACGAGAGATTACACGAGACATCAAAGTAGACATGGACACCGCGACGATTTGTTTCGGGCTTTTCTGTTACAGAATTGAGGCGAAGCTGCGGTGCCGCTGGCATTTTCCTGCTCACGACGATAAGCCTGTCTCATAGTCAAAACAGGAATTTAGCGATGCAGCTTCTCATCTTGAGCCTCATCCTCTTTATCGGCCTTCATCTGATCCGCGTCATCGTTCCGGATTTCCGCCGGTCGATGATCGACAAGCTCGGCAAGCCGGTCTGGGGCGCCGTCCACGGCATCCTCAGCATCGTGACGTTGCTGTTTCTCGCCTACGCCTTCGATCAGGCGCGCGGCATGTATGGCACGCTCTACAATCCGCCGATCTGGATGGCGCATATCACGCTGACCCTGATGCTGATCGCGATGATCTGTCTGGTGGCGGGCTTCCTGCCCGCCGGGCATATCCGCGCCAAGCTGAAGTTTCCGCTTCTGGTGGCGATCAAGATCTGGGCGCTGTCGCATCTTCTGGCCAATGGCGAGCCGGAGGCGATCGTGCTGTTCGTGGCGTTTCTCGCCTGGGCGGTGCTGCTCCGGATCTCGATGAAGCAGCGGCTGCGCAATGGGGAAATCAAGCTGCCGGTGTTCGTCTCGGCCAAGTATGACCTCTATGCCGTCGTCATCGGCGCGGTGCTCTGGGCGGTCATCCTGTTCAAGCTGCACGAACTGGTGATCGGCGTTTCTCCGCTTGTGATGTAACGATTCTTTCACATCCCCCTTACAACGGATGCAAAATGGGGTAGAAGGCCCGACAATGTGCGTGCAACCCGCATGATTTTGCATATCCGCTGCCGGAGACGAGAATGGCATTCAACGACGATAGCTTCATTCGTGAGGTCAATGAGGAACTGCGTTCGGACCAGATGAAGGGTGCGTGGCAGCGTTTCGGCCGCTACCTGATCGTTTTGGCCGTCCTCATCGTTCTCGGCACGGTCGGCTACAAGGTGTTCCAGTATTGGGACAACAACCAGTCGTCGGGCACCGGCGACCAGTTCATCGCCGCCATGAAGCTTGCCGACGAGAACAAGAGCGACGAGGCGCTGACAGCGCTTGAAAAGCTCGAGAAGGAAGGCCACGGCGACTATCCGATCCTGGCCCGTCTGCGCGCCGCCTCCGTGCTTGCCCAGAAGGGTGACGCGACGGGCGCTATCGCCGCCTTCGACGTGATCGGCAAGGATCAGAAGGCGCCGGCGCCGATCCGCGATGCCGCCAAGATGCGCGCCGCATGGCTCCTGATCGAAAACGGCACCTATGAGCAGGTCTCGGCCCAGGTCGAGGAAATGGCCGTTCCGACCAATGCATTCCGCCACTCCGCTCGCGAAGCGCTCGGCCTTGCCGCCTACAAGGCCGGCAACATGGCTCAGGCCCGCCAGTGGTACCAGGCGATCGCCGACGATGCGCAGTCACCGCGCAATGTTGCCAATCGCGCCCAGATGATGCTTGATAACATCACCGCATCCGGCAAGGCGCCCGCCGCACAGGGCTGAGTTTAGGGTATTTCAATGAGCTTTACGGTCGCGATCGTCGGTCGCCCGAATGTCGGCAAGTCGACGCTTTTCAACCGGCTGGTCGGAAAGAAGCTGGCGCTTGTCGACGACACGCCCGGCGTCACCCGCGACCGCCGCCCCGGCGACGCGCGCCTGATGGGGCTGACCTTCACCATCATCGACACCGCCGGTCTGGAAAAGGCCGAGGCCGAGAGCCTGCAGGGCCGCATGCGCGCCCAGACGGAAGCGGCGATCGACGAGGCCGATATTTCGCTGTTCGTGGTCGACGCCAAGTTCGGCCTGACGCCTGTCGACAAGGAACTGGCCGAGATGCTGCGCCGTCGCGGCAAGCCGGTCGTTCTCGTCGCCAACAAGTCGGAAGCCAAGGGCTCGGACGGCGGCTTCTACGACGCCTATACGCTCGGCCTCGGCGAGCCGGTGCCGATCTCTGCCGAACACGGGCAGGGCATGCTCGACTTGCGCGACGCGATCGTGGAAGCGGTCGGCGAGGATCGCGCCTATCCGCCGAAGGAAGACATCGCCGAGACCAACGTCAATCTTCCCCACGAGATGGAAGAGGACGAGGACTACGAGCCGGAATATGACGACACCAAGCCGCTGCGCGTGGCGATCATCGGTCGCCCGAATGCCGGCAAGTCGACGCTGATCAACCGCTTCCTCGGCGAAGACCGCTTGCTGACGGGCCCCGAGGCCGGCATTACCCGCGACAGCATTTCCGTCGAGTGGGACTGGAACGGCCGCACCATCAAGATGTTCGACACGGCAGGCATGCGCCGCAAGGCGCGCGTCACCGAGAAGCTCGAGAAGCTGTCGGTCGCCGATTCGTTGCGCTCCATCCGCTTCGCCGAAACCGTGGTCATCGTCTTCGACGCGACCATTCCGTTCGAGAAGCAGGACCTGCAGCTGGTCGACCTCGTGGTTCGCGAGGGACGCGCCGCCGTTCTCGCCTTCAACAAGTGGGACCTGATCGACGAGCCGCAGGCGCTTCTGGCGGACCTGCGTGAAAAGACCGAGCGGCTGTTGCCGCAGGCACGCGGCATCCGCGCCGTGCCGATCTCCGGCCAGACCGGCCGCGGCCTCGACAAGCTGATGCAGTCGATCATCGATACGGACATGACGTGGAACCGTCGCATCTCGACCGCCAAGCTGAACCGCTGGCTGGATTCGATCACGACGCAGCATCCGCCACCGGCCGTCTCCGGCCGCCGCCTGAAGCTGAAGTACATGACCCAGGTGAAGGCCCGCCCGCCGGCCTTCATGATCTCCTGCACCCGCGCCGACGCGCTGCCGGAATCCTACACGCGCTATCTGGTCAACAGCCTGCGCACGGATTTCAACATGCCCGGCGTGCCGATCCGGATCATGTATCGCGAGAAGGACAATCCGTACGAATCCAAGAGCGGCGGACGCCGCAAGCCGCAGCCTGCCAAGTAGCAGCTTGGCCTGGTAGCTGGCAAAGTGACATGTCGGGTGCAGCCAAGGCTGCGCCCGCACTCCGCTTCCTTGGCGATGAAGATGGGCTGTCTCAGCCGTCGAAGTAATAAACCGGCTCGCGGGTCAGTTCGCCGTTGCCGACATGGCCGTAGATGTCGTTTCCAAGAATCCAGAAGCTTATCGCCTGGGTCTCCATGGAAAAAATGTAGTCTCCCGATATCCAGTGCTCGGCTTTACTTCCGGATAGCGAAAACAGGTGTTCGCCGGCCTGATACATGGCCGCCTTGTGCGACTTCGAATCATACAGATAACGTTCTTCAGCCATGTTGCGCCCTGATTCTACATGGTGAGAATCTCACGCAGGCCGTGCTTTGTCTAATAATCCTGATTTAATATATATGACTATTTTTGGTATAAAGGCCGCCGGGGCTGCCCGCCCGAAGCGCAATTCTTGAAAATTATGTGACAGGCTGTCGGATGCGGCTGCCGTCGGACGTCTTGATGGGGAGGGCATGGGTCGCCTTTTATAGGGCATCCGCGCCGGATCGGTTCGCACAGGGAGGTGCACGATGATGAGCCATTCGCATCAGGGGTCCTATCGGTGGGTGATCGTGGCGGCGGGGGCGCTGATGACCTGCGTCGCGCTCGGGGCGATGTTTTCGCTGGCGATCTTCCAGGAGCCGATCGCGCTCGACACCGGCTGGTCGCATATCGGCATCGCCAGCGCGATGACGCTCAATTTCATCGTCATGGGGATCGGCGGCTTCGTCTGGGGCGCTGCGAGCGACCGGTTCGGGCCGCGCGCCGTGGTGCTTGTGGGCGCCGCACTGCTCGGGCTGGCGCTGGTGCTTTCCAGCCGGGCGGTGACGCTCCTGCAATTCCAGCTGACTTACGGCATTCTCGTTGGTATCGCCGCCAGCACGTTCTTCGCACCGATGATCGCGGCGACCACCGCATGGTTCGACGAGCATCGCGGCCTTGCCGTCTCGCTGGTCTCGGCCGGCATGGGCGTGGCGCCGATGACCATCTCGCCCTTTGCCCGCTTCCTGATCTCGGCCTATGACTGGCGCACCGCGATGTTGATCATCGGCATCGGCGCCTGGGTGCTGTTGCTTCCGGCAGCACTCTTGGTGCGGCGCGCGCCAGAGAGTACCGAGGATGAGGTTGGCGCAGCGCCGGTTGGTGGCGCGATGGCCACGGGCTCAACGCCGGCGGAGCGCGGGAATGCGCGGCTCTCCGACGTGTTCCGCTCGCCGCAGTTCATCGTGCTCGGGCTCACCTTCTTCGCCTGCTGCGCGGCGCATTCGGGACCGATCTTCCATATGGTGAGCTACGCGACGATCTGCGGCGTGGCGCCGATGGCGGCCGTCAGCATCTACAGCGTCGAGGGGCTAGCGGGGCTGGGCGGCCGGCTGATCTACGGTTCGCTTGCCGATCGCGTCGGCGCCAAGCCCGTGATTGTCGGCGGGCTGCTCATCCAGGCAATTGCGCTGATGGGCTATCTCTTCGTCAGCCGGCTTGGCGAATTCTACGCACTGGCGATGATCTTCGGCAGCGCCTATGGCGGCGTCATGCCGCTCTACGCAGTGCTGGCGCGCGAATATTTCGGGCAGAAGATCATCGGCACCGTCTTCGGCGCCGCCACCATGCTCTCCAGCCTCGGCATGGCCTTCGGCCCGCTGATCGGCGGCTGGATCTTCGATCACTTCGCCAATTATTCCTGGCTGTTCATCGGCTCGGCGCTGGTGGGGCTGGGGGCGGCCGCGATTGCGCTGGCGTTTCCGCCGCTGCCGGGTGAGCGGGGGCGTCAGGTGGTGGGGGCTGCGGAGTAGGGTCCTACACCATCGTCGCCGCATCGCCATCGCCGAGGCGCTTGTTGCGCGGCAGGGACTTGGCGGCGTATTGCCAGGCCTTCTTCCATTTCGGGGTGATCACCCCGTTGGCGGCGCGGATGTTGGTGATGAACTGCAGCGTTGCAGCTTCCCAGGAATATTGGACGGCGAGTTCGCGGGCCTTTTGCCGTGAGGCGGAGAGCGCCGCGAGGCAGGCGACGCCGAGATCGTCGTCGAGCGCGCCGACCTCGCTGTCCTCGCCGATGATGTCGAGCGGGCCGGTGACCGGGTAGGCGGCGACGGGGACGCCCGAGGCCAGCGCCTCGAGGATGGTATTGCCGAAGGTGTCGGTCAAAGACGGAAAGACGAAGACGTCGGCCTGGGCATAGATCGCCGCCAGTTCCGGGCCGACCTTGAGGCCGGTGAAATGCACATCCGGATATCGCTTCTCGAGCTCGGCGCGGGCCGGGCCATCGCCGACGACGACCTTGGAGCCGGGAAGATCAAGATCGAGAAAGGCCGGCAGGTTCTTTTCCAGCGCCACGCGGCCGACCGTCATGAAGATCGGGCGGGAAAGGCCGAAGGGCTTTTCCTCGAGCTCGGCCGGGTGGAACTGGTTGGCGTCGATGCCGCGCGTCCAGGGCATCAGGTTGCGGATGCCCTTTTCGGAAAGCTCGCGCGCCAAAGAGGGCGTCGCCACCATGCAGCCGGCGCCGGAATTGTGGAACCACTTGACGAAGGCGTAGAGCCAGCTCTTCGGAATGGGGAGCCGGGCCGCGACATATTCGGGGAAGCGGGTGTGGTAGCTGGTGGAGAACGGCATGCGGTTCTTCAGGCACCAGCGCCGGGCCGTCAGCCCCAGCGGGCCCTCGGTGGCGATATGGACATAGGACGGCTTGTGCTTGGCGATTTCGCGGGCAACGCTGCGGTAGCGGGCGATCGACAGGCGGATTTCGGGATAGGTGGGGCAGGGGATGTTGCGGAACCCCTGCGGCGTCACCATCGCCACCTCGACGCCGATCTTGGCGAGCTCGCGGTTGGTGTTTTCGATCGAGCGCACGACGCCGTTGACCTGCGGATGCCAGGCATCCGTGACGATGACCAGCCGCTCCGGCTTGCCCATCGGCAAGGCGGCGACGTTTTCGCCATCGCTGGCATTTTGCAGGCGTTGCAACATGATCCGACTTCCATCCGCGCCATCGGCGCACCGCTCCGGGCGGGCGCCGGATAATCGATTCCCGCGCTCATATTCTCGCTGCTGTCGATGATGGAAATATTACAGGCGGGCGGGTGCAGCCGGATGCAACTGGGGTGGTGATCTCTGGTTGTGTGTGGTTTGTTGTTTGCAATCGGCAATGTGCTATCCCTAGCCGAGGTTAGGGGAACAATCCATGTTGAAACGATTGCGGGTGCTGGCGTTGCTGGCGGCCACGGCTTTGGCCGGCTGCGCCAGTGTGGATGCGACTGATATTCAGAAGTTTGGCGTGGCTACGGCGGCGGTGGCCCAGGCGGCGCGCGATGCCGGTACGCTCAACGACGACATGACGTACACGATCCGGCTCGAGGATCACGCAGGGCGATTTGCGACGGGCGGGGTGCATTACGAATTTCCTCCTCCTCACAGGGATAGATCGCGCATCTCGACCGCTTGGGACGTTCAGGTTGCATACGCCAATGCACTTGTCGCATATGCCGATGCGCTGACCAAGTCGGCAGCCGGTGTCAGCGGTACCGACATCGGCACTGCGGTAGACAATCTGAAGAGCGCGGCCGCAAAGGCTGCTCCAACCGCTTTTGCGCATCCGGTGTCATCGCAGGTCGCGAACGCTTCGGTGATCATTGCAAAGCAGGCGATAAGCTGGGCCGCATGGCAGCAAATCCGCGCGGCAATGCAGCGTGCACAGCCGGCAATCGTGCAAGGCAATGCCCTGCTTGCCACCGACTTCGGGAAAATGGGCCACGCCATCGACGAGCGCTACAAAGACTGGCTCATGATGAAGCAACGCGTACTTGACTCGATCCGGGCGAATGGGAGCGCCAGGGAGCGTTATGATGCGTACCGCGCATTCGCTTCAGAGCAACAAGCCCTGGCCAAATCGCTAGCGCTTTTGACGTCGGTGCAGGGCGGTGACGAGCCTGGTTACGTCGCAGTTCTGAACAAGATGGCGGCTGCCCACAAGGCATTGGCGGAAGGGCAGCAAGATGCATCGACACTTGCCGAATTCCTTGCCGCCGCGCAGCAATTTCAAGCCCTTGCACAGATTTTCGCAGCTAACGGAGACACGTGATGACGACAAATCAGGATGCTTACGATCGGATACGGGCGGGAAAGGTCGCCGCCAATCTCGGCTATTCCCAGGCGCAGACGGTCTCTGACGCCAACAGGTTTCTCGATCTCTACTACGTCTACGACGACGAGCTCGACAAGCTGGTGGCGGACGATCTGATGAAGTCCTCGAGCCAATACAAGGTGCTGACACAAGCCTTGAAGGGCGCGAAGAAGGATCTGGAGGATATCATCGACAACATCCAGAAACTCGTGCAGACGACCGAAGCAGCACTCAAGATCGCGACGATCTTCAGCAAGATCATCGCCATCATCTGACCGCTTGAAAGCTCGTCAAACCCCAAGCTTATCCTTCGCCACCAGCGCCCCATGCTCGCTGACAACCCGCGCCGCAACCTTGGCGGCGAAGCGGGCGGATGCGGGGGCGTCCTTTGTTTCCAGGTAGTGAGCGATGAAGGCGCCGTTGAAGCTGTCGCCGGCGCTTGTCGTGTCGACGACCTGCTCGACGCGCTCTGAGGGCACGAATGTTTCTTCGCCGTCGAAATCGAGCGTTATGCCGTCGGCGCCGTTCTTGACGACGACGTCGCGGACGCCAAGCGCGCGGTAGCGGTGGATGGTCGCCTCGATCGAGACGTCGCCGAAGTGCAGGGCCTCGTCCTCAAAGCTCGGCAGCACCATCGATGCGGCGCGCGCGCCTTCGCTGATGGTCGCGTGCATCTCGTCATAGCCCGACCACAGGCGCGGGCGGATGTTGGGGTCGAAGGCGACGAGCTTGCCGGATGCCTTAGCGCGGCGTGCCTCGGAGAGCAGCGTGTCGGCGTCGTCGCGCGAGAGGATGGCGAGCGTGATGCCGGAGAAATAGACGACGTCGGCGCCTTCGATCGCCTGGCGCAGGAAGTCGGCATCAGCGGCGAGCTGGCGGGCGGCGGAGTTGTCGCGCCAGTAGCTGAAGGAGCGTTCGCCGTCCTTCAGGCTGATCATGTAGAGGCCGGGGGCCTTGCCCTTGATGCGGCGAATGCTCTCCGTTCCGATGCCGGCTTCAGCGAAGAAGGCGACCATCTCGTCGGACATAGCGTCGTCGCCAAGCGCGGTGCAGTAGTCGACCGACCAATCCTGAGGAAGGCAGGCGCGGGCATACCAGGCGGTGTTCAGCGTATCGCCGGCAAAGCCCTTGCGCAGCAGCCCGGCGCCGGCCTGCGACAGCTCCACCATGCATTCACCGATCGATAGAAAACGTCCGCCCACTGCTTGCCTCCCAGATGTTGCGTGTTCGCTGATACGCGCCGCGCGCGGCGCTGACAAGCGCGGATTGGCCGGATATCGCGATGTCCGGCTCGCGGGATGCCGGCGGGCTGGCCGGTGTCTTTGCAACTGGCGCGCAAAAAGACGTGAGCGCGGTTGTCTTTTACTTTCTGCGCTTTAGTCTCGGATGGACAGGAACAACGGTAGGGATCGGCGACAGATGGTGGTTCGGACGGGCGGGAATGCGGACTGGTGGCGGGGTGCTGTTGTCTATCAGGTCTATCCGAGATCGTTTCAGGATACGAATGGTGATGGGCTCGGCGATCTCAAGGGGATCACCAGGCGTCTGCCCTATATCGCCAGCCTCGGCGTCGACGCGATCTGGCTCTCGCCCTTCTTCAAGTCGCCGATGGCCGACATGGGTTACGATGTCTCGGACTATTGCGATGTCGATCCGATCTTCGGGACGATCGCCGATTTCGACGAGATGATGGTGGCTGCGCATGCGCTGGGGCTGAAGGTGATCATCGACCAGGTGATCTCGCATACCGCTGATGTCCACCCATGGTTCGTCGAAAGCCGCTCCAGCCGCACCAACGACAAGGCGGACTGGTATGTCTGGGCGGACCCGAAGCCGGATGGGACGGCGCCGAACAACTGGCTGTCGATCTTCGGCGGGCCGGGCTGGGAATGGGACGGCGTGCGCCGGCAATATTACCAGCACAATTTTCTTACCTCGCAGCCGGATCTCAACTTCCACAATGCTGACGTTAAGGACGCGCTTCTGAAGACGGTGAAGTTCTGGCTCGACCGGGGCGTCGATGGCTTCCGGCTGGATACGGTCAACTACTACTTCTGTGACAAGCTCCTGCGCGACAACCCTCCGCACGAGCCCGATACCAGCGATGGCGGGCTGGATGCGCCTGATACCAACCCCTATGGGATGCAGAACCATCTCTACGACAAGACGCAGCCCGAAAACATCGGCTTCCTGCAGCGTTTCCGCGCGCTGCTCGACCGCTACGAGGGGCGCACGACGGTCGGCGAAGTGGGTGATGGGGCGCGCTCACTGAAGACGGTGGCGGCCTATACCACGGGCGGCGACAAGCTGCACATGTGCTACACTTTCGACCTGCTTGGGCCGGAGTTCACCGCGGCCCATATCCGCAACTGCGTCGATGCCTTCCAGAAATCCGTGGCCGATGGCTGGGTCTGCTGGGCCTTCTCGAACCACGACGTCAACCGCCATCTCAGTCGCTTCGCCAAGACGGTCGAGGAACGGCCTGTCGTCGCCAAGCTGGCGATCTCGGTGCTGGCGGCTCTGCGCGGCTCGATCTGCCTCTACCAGGGCGAGGAGCTTGGCCTGCCGGAAGCCGACCTCGCCTTCGAGGACCTGCGCGACCCCTACGGCATCCGCTTCTGGCCGGCCTTCAAGGGCCGCGACGGATGCCGCACGCCGATGCCCTGGGAAGCGGCCAAGGCGCATGCCGGCTTCACCACGGCCGAGAAATCCTGGCTGCCGGTGCCATATGAGCAGGCGGCGCTTTCGGTTGATGTGCAGGAGGGCGACGCGCACTCGGTGCTCACCCACTACCGCGACACGCTGGCCTTCCGCAAAAAACATCCGGCGCTGATCGATGGGGCGATGACCTTCCTCGACACCAGCCAGGATCTACTGGTGTTTACCCGGAAGAAGGAGGGCGAGACGCTGCTGTTTGTGTTCAACCTGACACGGGAGGCTGCGGCGTTCGGCTTGCCTGCGGGGATGGTGCTTGGCGAGCGGCTGGAGATGCCCGGGGCGGGTGGAACGGTTGACGGCGGCAAGGTGGTGCTCGGGGCGCTGGATGGGTTTTGCGCGCGGGTTGGTTGAGGCTCCAGGAGATTGGATCGTGAGTACGAATACCTACCCACTCAAGCTGCCGGCATCCCTCAGGGAGGCTGCCGCGCGTCTGGCGAAGGCTGACGGCGTGTCTCTCAATCAATGGATCGCTTCGGCTGTCGCGCAAAAGGTCGGCGCCGTTGAAACGGTGCAGGCGTTCCTCGAGAGCCGAGCAGGGGCGGCGAGTGGGGATGGCCTAACCGATATGTTGGAGAAGGTGCGCGACGTCTCTCCGGCTGATGGAGATGAATTGCCTGGCAAGTGACTGCGGAGATGACGTCACTCCCTCGGGGGTGGCGCGGTGGTTCAAAGCCTGCGCGTCTTGCCGGCGCGAAAATCTTTGAGCGCCTTGTCAGCAAGGTCGTTGAGCTTGCCGGCGGCGACGTCGTTTTCGATGCGGCGATCCCACTTTTCGGCCTGAAACGCCTCGAACCATGCCGAGAAGGCTTCGAGGTCCGGCGGGTCCAGTTCGCTTACGAATTTTTCGATCTGCTCAAGCTTGGTCATCGCGAGCTCCTATCGGTGCCGAAGCTAAGCGCTCTGTTGTCGTTTGCCAACCCAGAGCTCACCCGATCAGCCTGAACTGATCGACATCCACCATGCCCCTGTCCGAGATCTTCAGATGCGGGATAACAGGCAGCGGCAGGAAGGCGACCTGGAGGAAGGGTTCTTCTAGGGTCGTGCCGAGGGCGTAGGCGGCTTTTCTGAGGTCGTGCAGCGTGTCGCGGACGGTTTCGTAGGGTTCGAGGCTCATCAGGCCGGCAAGCGGCAGCGGGATTTCGCCGGTGACCTTGCCATCCTCGACGACGACGAAGCCGCCCTTGATTTCGCCGAGCCGGTTGGCGGCCATGGCCATGTCGTCTTCCGAGACGCCGACGACGCAGATGTTGTGGCTGTCATGGCCGACGGTGGAGGCGATGGCGCCCTTTTTCAGGCCGAAGCCCTGGACGAAGCCGTTGGCGTGGTTGCCGTTCTTGCCGTGGCGCTCGATGACGGCGACCTTGATGATGTCGTTGTCGAGATCGACCGCCGTCTGGTTGCCCTTGACGGGCAGGCGGTAGCGGCGGTGTTCGGTGATGATCTTGCCGGGCATGACGCCGATGACAGGTGTTTCGCCATCGGCGACCGGCACGCCGAAGTGGGCGGCATTGACCGTTCGCGCGTTGACGCTGTCGAGGCCGACGGGGGCGATGGGCTTACGGGTTTCGAAGAGCGCCGAGGTGACCTTGCGGCCGGCCGAGAAGACCATCTCGGCCTTGCAGTTTTCCAGGCTGTCGAGGATGGCGAGATCGGCGCGCCAGCCGGGGGCGACGAGGCCGCGGTCTCTGAGACCGAAGGCGCGGGCGGCGGAGATCGAGGCGGCGCGGTAGATGGCGAGCGGCTCGACGCCGTTTTTGATCGCGGTGCGGATCATGTAGTCGAGATGGCCCTGCTCGGCGATATCGAGCGGGTTGCGGTCGTCGGTGCAGAGCGCCAGGTGCGGCGACAGGCGCTCGGTGATGATCGACATCAGCGCGTGCAGGTCCTTGGAGACGGAGCCCTCGCGCACGAGGATGTGCATGCCCTTGCGGATCTTCTCCAGCGCTTCCTCGGCGCTCGTGCATTCATGCTCGGTGCGGATGCCGGCTGAGAGATAGCCGTTGAGGTCGTTGCCCGAGAGAAGCGGGGCGTGGCCGTCGATATGCGCTCCTTGAAATGCCGCGAGCTTGGCCATGCAGACGGGATCCTTGTGGATCACGCCGGGGAAATTCATGAATTCGGCAAGCCCGATGACCTTCTCGTGGTCGCGGAAGGGCAGGAGCTTTTCGATCGGCAGGTCGGCGCCGGATGTTTCCAGATGCGTGGCGGGGACGCAGGAGGAGAGCTGGACGCGGATGTCCATGATGGTTTGTTCGGCAGACTCCAGGAAGTAGCGGATGCCTTCTTCGCCGAGCACGTTGGCGATCTCGTGCGGGTCGCAGATCACGGTGGTGACGCCGTAGGGGAGCACGCAGCGGTCGAACTCGTACGGGGTGACGAGCGAGCTTTCGATGTGGAGATGCGTGTCGATGAAGCCGGGGACGACGATCTTGCCGGATATGTCGATCTCGGTCTTGCCCGTGTAATCGCCGCAGGTGCCGACGATGGTGTCGCCCGAGATGGCGATGTCGGACTGCACCAGTTCGCCCGTCACCAGATCGAAGAACCGCCCGCCCTTGAGCACGATATCGGCCGGTTCGCGGCCAGTTCCCTGGTCGATGAGGCGTTCTAGTCTTTCGGTCATGGGGCTCTCTGGTTCGGTGTCGTTGGGTAGCCACTCTAGAGAGGCGGGCGCTCGATGGGAAGGCGCGGATCGGTCTCGTCCTCGTCCATGCCGTCGCAGGGGCTCGTCCCGTTCCGGGGTCGGTCAGGGTTGCGTCTATTCGGTCTTGCCGAGGGCGCCGATCAGCGTGTGGATCTGCTCATTCAAGGCTTCGATCTCGGTCAAGGTCATGCCGGAACGGCTGAGCAGCGTGTCGCCCAGGCATTTGCTGCGGGCCAGCATGTCGCGGCCCGCTGGTGTCAGGAAGACGTTCACCTGGCGTTCGTCCTGGGTCGAGCGGCGACGTTCGAGGAGGCCGGCCTGCTCCAGGCGCTTGACCGGCGGGGTGATGGTGCTCGATTCCAGCGACAGCCGGTCGGCGATAGCGCCGATCGTGGCGCCATCCTGCTCGCCCAGCACGTTCAGCACCAGATATTGCGGATAGGTGATCCCCATCTCGTCCAGCATCGGCTTGTAGGTGCGGTTGATCGCGAGGCTTGCCGCATAGAGCGAGAAGCACAGCTGGTCGTCCAGCGGCGGAGTGGTGGTGCCGGGCGCGGGTCTATGGGAGGCGTGTATCTGGTCGGTCATGCCGAGGCTCCATCTGTCTGTGCGATTACCACTATCACAAAAATGATATCGCGATAATCTTTTTCGTAGACAGGAAAATCTGAGGTGCTATGAATATGTTTATCGCGATATTGATTATCGCGAAAACAAATGGAGATGAACATGACTGACGACATCCAAAATGCCTCAAGACGGCATGTTATGGTCGCAGGGCTCGGCCTCGTCGCGACGGCCGCTGCCGCCTCCTTCACCAATTCGGCTGAAGCCGCGAGCCACAAGCATTCCGCAGCCGCCAACCAGAAGACCGCTCACTCGACGGGTAAGGACAGAAACGCCATGACCAGCAGCTACATCACCACCAAGGATGGCACGCAGATCTTCTACAAGGATTGGGGCACCGGTCAGCCGATCGTGTTCCATCACGGCTGGCCGCTCAGCGCCGACGACTGGGATGCGCAGATGCTCTACTTCCTCGGCAAGGGTTACCGGGTGATCGCCCATGACCGTCGCGGCCATGGCCGCTCCAGCCAGCCGGGCCACGGCAACGACATGGACACTTACGCGGCCGATGTCGCCGAGCTTGCCGAACATCTGGATCTCAAGAATGCCATCCATGTGGGCCATTCGACCGGTGGCGGCGAAGTCACGCGTTATGTCGGCAATTATGAAAGTCGGGGCCGGATTGCCAAGGCGGTGCTGATCGGCGCGATCCCGCCTGTCATGCTGAAGTCCGACAAGAACCCCGGCGGCCTGCCGCTTGAAGTGTTCGATGGCTTCCGTACGTCAATTGCCGCCAACCGCGCGCAATTCTATCGCGACATTCCCGAAGGCCCGTTCTACGGCTTCAACCGGCCGGGCGCCAAGGTCTCGCAGGGCGTGATCGACAATTGGTGGCGGCAGGGGATGATGGGCAGCGCCAAGGACCAGTATGATTGCGTCGAGGTGTTTTCCGAGACCGACTTCACCGACGATCTCAAGAAGATCAAGGTTCCGGTTCTCGTCATGCATGGCACTGATGACCAGATCGTGCCGATCGCCGACTCGGCCCTGCTTGCCGCCAAGCTTTTGACGAACGGCACGCTGAAGACCTATGACGGCCTGCCGCACGGCATGGCGACCACGCATGCCGACATCATCAACGCCGATCTCCTGAAATTCTTCCAGGCCTGATCGAGGCCGGCTGCGGCCAAGGCCATGTCGAAAAATCCGCAAACGAAAACCGGGCGCCCGTGAGGGCGCCCGGTCTGTATTTGATCGCAGTGGCGAGCCGAATTACTCGGCGGAGACGATCTTGCCGTCTTCCCACTTGTAGAGGGAGAAGCTCTGCGAGGTCAGGTCGCCGGTTTCGCCGTAGGTGAGCTTGCCGATGGCGGTTGCGATCGGCTCGCCGGCCTTCAGCGCCGTTGCGACGGCTTCGGAATCTTCAGCACTTTTCGCCTTTTCGATGCCGGCCTTGATGACTTCGACGGCGGCGTAGGCGTTCAGCGTGAAGGCTTCGGCCGGGATGCCCTTGGCCTTCAGCGCGTCGGCGGCGGCCTTGGAGTCGGGGCTCTTGGTGGCGTCGACCGCGTTGGTGAAGATGGTACCGGCGGCAGCATCCGTGCCGATGTTCCAGAACTCGGTGTTCGACAGGCCGTCGCCGCCGATGATCACGGCGTTGACCTGCAGGTCATGCAGCTGGCGGGCGAGCAGGCCGCCTTCCGGGTGGTAGCCGCCGAAATAGACGACGTCGACCTTCTCGGCCTTGAGACGCGTGGTCAGCGCGCTGAAATCCTTGTCGCCGGGCGAGAGCGCGTCGTCGAGGACTTCCTTGATGCCGCCGGCGTTGATCGTCGCCTTGAAGTTGTCGGCGAGACCCTTACCGTAAGCGCCCTTGTCGTTGATGATGGCGATGCGCTTGTCCTTGAAGTTCTTCAGGACGTAATTGGCGGCGACTTCGGCCTGCTGGTCGTCGCGGCCGCAGGTGCGCAGAACGTTGGCGAGGCCACGCTTCGTCAGGTCAGGAGCCGTTGCGGTCGGGGTGACCATCAGCACGCCGTTTTCAGCGAAGACGTCGGATGCCGGGATGGCGACACCCGAGGTGACCGGGCCGACGACGAAGCGGATGCCGTCGCCGACGAGCTGGTTGGCGGCCGAAACGCCCTGCTTGGGTTCGCCGGCGTCGTCGGCGGTCTTCAGCACGACCTTCTCGCCGAGGATGCCGCCGGCCTTGTTGATTTCGTCAACGGCGGTCTGGGCGCCGTTCTTCACCTGGTCGCCGTAAGCGGCAACCGGGCCGGTCAGCGGTGCGATCAGGCCGATGGTGATGTCGGCATGCGCCAGCGGCGCGAAAGAGATGGAGGCAACCAGCGCCGCCGTCAGGGTCTTCAGGGTCATTTTGTCTCTCCTTGGATGGGTCTTCGACCCGCGACTGTCCTGCCGCTGCGATCAATCCAGGCCGTACAAACATCCATTTCCGGATGTGCCAAAGACGACGGACTGCGCGCGGCAAACGCGCCAATCGGCCATGTTTGGCTCGAAGGACGCATGGCAAGTTTATTAGGAATTTCGCGTCGATTTAGCAAGAAGATAGAATGGCGGTGGCGAATTGTGACGGATTCGATATGCCCGACGCCGAAAATCACGACTTTTTGGGTGAAAAGCCGTGATTTTTCCGCAAGGCCGTTCGGCGTCATCGATCGGCCAGCGCACTCCCGAGAAAGGTCACTATTCTGTCACCCACGTCGCGATGGATTGCTTGTCGATCGGCGCCAGTCGCATCCCGGCAGACAATGCTTTCTCCGGGTGCTTCCTCCTCGATGAGCGCTGCCGCTCCCGGCTTGCAAAGCTGCATAAAACTGAAGTGCAAGGCGCCCGGCACCAGGGCGAATTGCGTCGTGGTAGGCGGCAGGTGCTCCGCGAGGTAGACGGAGTCCTTGTTGGTCGCGGCGATGCTGGCTTTCCCCGCAGTCTCGGGATCGACGTTCTCGCCCGCGCCGAGGACAAGGACCGGAACCTTTACCGCAGCAAGGCTGCTCGATGTCAGACCGCGTCCGGGGCCGAGGTCCAGCGTGACGATCGCCCTGATCCTGGCATCGCCAAGATCCGCGCCAAGGGCTGCGATGGAGGCTGCATCGCGGCCGATGCCCAATGCGGTGAACGTTCTGCAGTAGACGGGGCCAAACTGTTGAGGGCATTCTTTCATGACCGCCTCCGCGTCAAGCCGGCCGCCGCCGAGCTCCATGACGGTCCATCCACCGAGGGAGTGGCCGATGGCGCCGATGCGGTCTGGCGATATCGAACCTGCAAGGGCAGGGTCTGCAAGAAGCGTATCGATCACCCGGCTGATGTCGCGCGGGCGCTGCCAGAGCGCCACGATGTCGGACGATTGCATGTCGAAGGTGGTCGTGCCCGGATGATCGGGGGCCGCAACGACATAGCCTCTGCCGGCGAGCTCTCCGGCAAGCCAGGCGAGGTTGCGCCAGCTGCCACCATAGCCATGCGATAGCACAATGAGCGGGTGCGGGGCAGGCGTGGGTTGGGCATCACGGATGACGGGGAAGCCGACGAAGGCCGGTGTCTCTCCAAGGCTTATCGGCTTGGCCGTGGATGCCGTGGGATACCAGAGGCTGACGGAGAGGGGCGGCCTGTCGTCTGTCGCCGCGATGGCAGCTTGGCGGAAGCCTGATGCCGCGAAGGCCGGGCAGGTGGATAAGCAGGCGAGCAGGGTCAGCGCGATCAGTCGTGTGAACATTCGATGGTCTCCGGTTGGAAGGGATGCCCTTCGTTCTCAGAGAATTCGGCACGCGGAGACCGATAACGCGATTCAGGTCCTGATTTTCTTGTTCACGCCGGTCTGTGGTGAGGTTTTTGCGCGCCGCATTCGCGCACAAAAAAAGGATCGGCAAACCAGAGGTCGCCGATCCATCAATATCAAATGGTGCTAAAAATAGTCAGTCGCTCCATTGCTGGAACGGCCGGAAACGATGTGATGTGGGAAATCAGGCCGCGGACTTGGCGCGGACGGGTTCGGCGTAGATCTGCGTCAGGGTCTCGAGAATGCGAATGACCTGATCGGATGTGCTGGAATAGTAGATCGTCTGTGCGTCGCGGCGGGTCTTGACCAGCTTCTGGGCGCGCAGCTTGGAGAGGTGCTGCGACAGCGCCGACTGGCTGAGGCCGACTTCGGTGGCCAGCGCGCCAACGGGAATCTCACCCTTGACGAGATTACAGAGGATCAGAAGTCGCTTGGGATTTGCCATTGCGGACAACAGTGCGGCGGCAACATTCGCGTGAGCGGTCAAATCAATTGTGTCCATAATCATCTTCCCATGGAAACGGAATTCAAAAGAACGTCTGCCTGAAATTGCCGACGGTGAAAACTAGCAAGACGGGTTCAAGATTGTATATAGCTAAATTTCAGGTATTGAGTATTTCATGTTAGATATATGTGAATAAAGTTCAACGCGGCTGCTGATAGGTGTGTCAAACTCGTGTCGCACCAGCAAATCGCCCGAAATCACATCAAAACCGGCGCAATCGACTCCACAAATAGCCCATTTGGTGCCCGTACGGGCTTTATGCGCGATCGCTGTTTTCCTTGCCAAATCCGGCTCCAGGGCTAGCAAATCTTGCACTACCTCGGCAGCGCTTTCCGCAAGCTCTTCGTTGGCTGCGGAGCGGATGATCAGCTCTTCGCCGCCCAAAATGTAGGCGCGGCCGAAGCCGCCGTTGAGGCTGGCGCTCTCGGGAATCAGCCGGAAAAACCTGAAATCAGGGAAATCGACGTAGAGTTTTGCCTTGGAATGGCGAGCCAGAAAACGTTCACGAATGCGTGTGTGGGCCGTGCTGTCGCGCTCGACGGCTGCCGCGCGGCACTGAGTCGTCAGCCGTGCATGGGCCAACGGGTCGCCTTTGCCGGGCTCGCCGGTCAATAGCGAGGCGCGCGGATCGGCGTCTAGCGCACGGGTGTGCGCCGAAAGGCCGGAGACGAGAATGACGGGAACGCCATCGAAATCGGTGCCGAGAAGCACCCGGCTGGCGAAGGGGAAGCCGGTCTTGGGGTCGAGGACCGCAATGGCGGCGTAGCGGGCGGAACGGAGAAGAGTGCGCGCCAGCTTGCGCGCCTCTTCGTCCGTTTCCCTGATGACAGAAGCTTGATCTTTCATGTCCACTTTTTGGCGGAAGCGGACAGTGGGATCAAGCCTGTTCTTTCTTCCTGTGCTGCGTCAGGCCGGCGACGACGTCCTGGGCGGAAATCGTGCCGATGATGGCGCCGTTTTCGACGACGCCGATGCTGCCCGGCTGGCGGGACAGCGCGTCGAGAATGTCGATCAGCGGGGTCTCGGCCTTGGCAGTGCCGCTGACGCTGGCGCCTGCCGCGGCATCGCCGAGGCCCGAGTGCATGACGTCGCGGGCAGTCAGCATGCTGATCGGGTTCATGTGCTGGACGAAATCGGCGACATACTGGTCTGCCGGGTTCTTGACGATGTCCTGCGGCGTGCCGCACTGGATGATGCGCCCGCCTTCCATGATGGCGATGCGGTTGCCGATGCGGAAGGCCTCGTCGAGGTCGTGGCTCACGAAGAGGATGGTCTTCTTCAGGCGGCGCTGGAACTCGAGCAACTCATCCTGCAGGCGGGTGCGGATGAGGGGGTCGAGTGCGGAGAACGGCTCGTCCATCAGAAGGATCGGCGCGCCGGTCGCAAAAGCGCGGGCAAGGCCGACGCGCTGCTGCATGCCGCCGGAGAGCTCGTTGACCTTGCGATCGGCCCATTTGGTCAGGTTGACCAGCTCGAGCTGTTCGGCAACGCGCTTCTTGCGCTCGCCTTCGGCCATGCCGGCGAGTTCGAGGCCGAAGCCGACATTGTCGGCGACCGTGCGCCACGGGAGCAGCGCGAACTGCTGGAACACCATGGAGACGGTGTGCATGCGCAGATCGCGCAGGCCCTTGGCCGAGGTCTTGTAGGGATTGACCGGGCCTGATGCGCTGTTGACGGTGACCTCGCCGCGCACGACGGGGGCAAGCCCGTTGACGGCGCGCAGAAGGGTCGACTTGCCGGAGCCGGAAAGACCCATGAGCACGAGGATCTCGCCCTCCTGGATTTCCAGCGAGGCGTCGGCGACACCGAGCACGAGGCCGGTTTCGGCGCCGATCTCGTCGCGGGTCTTGCCCTTGTCGGCAAGGGTGAGGGCGGCCTCCGGCTTGTCGCCGAAGACGATGCTGACATTGTCGAAGCGAACCGCGGTCATGCGCCGTCTCCTTCACCCGCCACGCGGAACATTCGGTCGAGGATGATCGCCAGGATGACGATGCAGAGACCTGCCTCGAAGCCCTTGGCGACGTTGACGGTATTGAGCGCGCGCACGACGGGAACGCCGAGGCCGTCGGCGCCGACGAGTGCCGCGATGACGACCATCGACAGCGAGAGCATGATCGTCTGCGTCAGGCCGGCCATGATCTGCGGCGTGGCATAGGGAAGCTCGACCTTGCGCAGCACCTGCATCGGGGTTGCGCCGAAGGATTCGGCGGCTTCGACCAGTGAGGGGGGCGTCGAGATGATGCCGAGGCGCGTGAGGCGGATGGGGGCGGGGATGGCGAAGATCACTGTGGCGATCAGGCCGGGCACCATGCCGAGGCCGAAAAGGATAAGCGCTGGAATCAGATAGACGAATGTCGGAATGGTCTGCATCAAGTCGAGGATCGGCCGCAGCAGCGAATTTACCCAGGGGCGGCGGGCAGCCGCGATGCCAAGCGGAATGCCGACGATCATGCTGACGAAGGTCGAGGCGAGCACCAGCGCCAGCGTCGCGGTCGTTTCCTTCCAGTAGCCCTGGTTCATGATGAACAGCAGCCCAAGACAGGTGAAGACGGCGACGACGACCGAGCGCCTCAGCCAGTAGGCGATGGCGGTGATGGCCAGCACGACGATCAGCGGGTGCGGCTTCTGCAGGACGAACAGGATCCCGTCGATGACGTGGGACAGCACGAAGGCAAGCTGGTTGAAGAACCAGTGGGCATTGGAGGTGAGCCAATCCACGAAGGCTTTCGCCCAGGGACCAATGGGAATTTTAAAGTCGGTGATCCAGTTCAAGGGCGTGCCTATCCAGAAAGAACAACAACAGGGGCGAGGATAGCGAAAACGGGGTGGTCAGAGCCACCCCGTCTTTCGATATCAGAGGCCGAGGCTTTTCTTGACGGCGGCAACGCCGTCGCCGCTGCCGTCAAGCGTCTTGACGCCTGCGAGCCACGGCTCGATTGCCGTCGGATTGGCCTTCAGCCATTCCGTCGCGGCCTTTTCCGGCTCGTCGCCGTCGTTCAGGATCTTGCCCATGATCTGGTTCTCCATCGGGAGAGAGAAGACCATGTTCTTGAGCATGGTGCCGACGTTCGGGCATTCCGTCAGGTAGTTGGCGCGAACGTTGGTGAACACCTTGGCGCCACCGAAGTCAGGACCGAAAACGTCGTCGCCACCCGTGAGATAGGTGAGCTTAAAGTTTTCGTTCATCGGATGCGGTGCCCAGCCGAGGAAGACGACCGGCTTGCCGGCCTTCTCGGCGCGGGCGACCTGCGCCAGCATGCCCTGCTCGGAGGATTCGACAACCTCCATGCCCTTCATGCCGAAGGTATCCTTCTCGATCATGCCCATGACCAGACGGTTGCCGTCGTTGCCCGGCTCGATGCCGTAGATCTTGCCTTCGAGATCTTCCTTGTGGGCGGCGATGTCCTTGAAGTCCTTGATGCCGAGCTCGGCGCCCTTGGCGTTGGTCGCCAATGTGTATTTCGCGCCGGTCAGGTTCGGGCCGAAGGATTCGACCGACTTGTCGTCGATGAAGGGACGAACGTCCTTTTCCTGCGTCGGCATCCAGTTGCCGAGGAAGATGTCGATGTCCTTGTTCTTCAGCGACTGGTAGGTGACCGGTACGGAAAGAACCTTCACGTCGGGGGTGTATCCGAGACCCTTGAGGATCACGGATGCGGTTGCTGTTGTCGCGGTGATATCGGTCCAGCCCACATCCGACAGATGGACGGTGGAGCAGCTGGCGGGATCAGCGGAATATGCGGCGGTTGCGACAGAGAGTGCGGCAACGGCTGTGGCAGTGATCAGTTTGAATGCGCTTGTCGTTTTCATTTATAGACTCCCAGTCTTACGTTCCCAAGCCAATCACCAATAGCCGAGTTTTACAAGCGACCTCAGTGCGTTTGCGCCGCATTGCGGTATCCGATTGCGACGTGTCGTATTTAATGGATCGCTTTAATTTTGTCAGTTTTGAAGGGGTTTTCAGGCAATTTTCTGTGATTAACGACGGCCGGGGGTTTTCTTGATCGTATCCAGCTTTCAAGAAGCGGAGAGACGGAGAATGCAATGGCGAAGCTCTACTTCAACTACTCGACGATGAATGCCGGCAAATCGACGATGCTGCTGCAGGCCGCGTATAATTACGAGGAGCGCGGCATGCGCGTTCTCCTGCTGATCGCGGCGTTCGACGAGCGGGCGGGCAGGGGCATCATCGGCTCGCGGATCGGGCTGCAGGCCAACGCGGTCGCCTTCGAGCAGCATGCGGATCTGTTGTCGCTGATCGCCGAGCAGGGGGCTGCGGGCGAACCGATCGCCTGCGTCTTCGTCGACGAGGCGCATTTCATGACGCGCGAGCATATCTGGCAGCTGGCGCGCGTCGTCGACCGGCTCAATATCCCCGTCATGGTCTACGGGCTGCGCACGGATTTCCAGGGCAAGCTGTTTCCCGCCTCGCAGGAGCTGATGGCGATCTCGGACGAGATGCGCGAAGTGCGCACCATCTGCCATTGCGGCCGCAAGGCGACGATGGTCGTGCGCCTCGACGGCAACGGCGCGGTGGCGCGGGAAGGGGCGCAGATCGAGGTCGGCGGCAACGAGAAATACGTGTCGCTCTGCCGCCGCCACTGGGACGACGCCATGAACGGCGAGTGGGTCGCTGAGGCGGTCTGACTTAAACCGCTGCTTCCATTTAGGAATGAACGGCTCTAATTTGACGGCATTCGATTCCCCGGGGATATCAGGTGCGCAAGCCTGTCTCGTTTGACACCACATTTGATGCCGCCAGTGCGATCGCCGACGAACTGCCGGTGAAGGTCAAGACCTGCGCCGATTTCGTCGGCGAGTTCGCGCGCCATCCTGCCGAGATCGACGACGAGCGCTTTCTGGTCGAAAACGAGCGCTTCCAAGGATTTGCGACTGATGCCAGGAACCTTGCGGAGCTGCTTGCCGAACTGGTGGCGGCGCTGGACGCAATGACCGTCAGGGTGTCGTCGGATCTCGACAGTTTCCGCGGGCTGACGGCGACCGAGCGGTTCATCGGGCATTTCTCGCGCCAGCGCATGTGGCGGCGCCACAGCAGCCGAGTCAGGGCGGCTCCCGTGGTCGAGCGGCTGCGCGACCTGATGGTGAAGTCCGACAGTGTCGCGGGGCTTATCACGCACCATCGCGCGGTCGTGCTCAGCGCCCACAAGGAGGCCGAGCGCAGGCTGGTCGATATCGTCGAGCGCCGGCGCAGATTGGTCGACGAGATCGACATCGCCCGCATCCGCATCAAGGAGCTCAATGCCAAGGCGCTGACGACGCAGGGGCGCATCGGCGTCTATGGCAGCAAGGCCGAGTGGGATCGGATGGAAGAGGAGCGCAAGGCGCTGAAGGCGCAGGCCGACGAGTTCTCCACCCGCGAGCACGAATTGCGCGACGAGAGCCAACGGCGCGAGCGCTTCATCGGGATCTTCCAGCTGCTTGTGGATGGGCTCAACACCGAGATCGGCCAGTGCAACACGCTGATGCGCAAGCTGATGATCGATACGGAAGAGCGCCTTTTGATATATCAGGCCCAGGTCGATACCGATATTCCGGGCTCGAAGGTGCAGATTTCGTCCGAGCTGTTTCCCAATATCGCCGATGCCATCGTTCTCTTCGAACGCGACATGCTCTTGCCGCAGGAGATCGAGCATCGCAAGCGCACCGCCGATGCGCAGTTCGGCAAGCGGTTTCCCGCTTATGCGCATCAGAACGAGGATGTGCCGGGTGCGCCTTTGATCGATACGATGAAGATCTCCTCGCGGCTGCGCTTCCGGATGCCGCGCCTATAGGCGTGCCGCCTCTAAACAGGGCCGAAGAAACAATAATATCAGCACGATGTTGCCGTTTGGGATGCGGATGCATATTTGAGAGCGGGTGAAACACGCGCTTTTGGATGCAGAGGGGAATGGGCGATGCTTGACGGAATCTCCGGTTTTTTCAGATCGATCGGCCGGGCGATTGGTCGTTGGGCGCGGCTTTTCGTGGCCTGGGCCTTCTGGCCGTTGATGGCCGCGCGCGGCTGGTATGGTCGTCGCAGCTGGCTGGTCAGGCTTCCCGTCATCGGCGTGCTTCTGCTGCTCATCCTGATGTACGGCTATTTCTTCGTTCAGACGCAAATGTGGACCGGCTTCAACCCGTCCTTCGTCGATCAGTACAAGCTTGCGGAGCGCAAGGTTCAGGTCGGCCAGGAAATTCCGCCCGCCGAGGGCGCGACGACGCCTGCGGCCAAGACCTGCCAGCGCTCGGCGATCGTCGACGTCACGGCCGATCTCACGGATTTCAACGTCAACCAGAATTCATGGATCTCCTCCATGCTGCTCTATCGGCTCGGCTTCTTCGGGATCGACTGGGACCACACGCCGTTTCTTGACAACAAGGCCTCGTTCCAGCGCGGCGTGAACCAGGCGCTGCGCCGCACCTCGGCGGAGCTCGTCGATACGCTGGGCCGCGTGCGCGGCACGTCCGGCATCAACAACGACCTGCAGAGCGCGCGTGGTAACCTGCAGTTCGACGAGTACAGCTGGTATTTCGGGCTCAATCCGTTCGGTCCGAAGACGCCGACGCCAAGCTATTATCGCTCGGCGATCGATAGTCTTCGCAAGTTCAATACGGATCTGTCCAACTGCAACGCGGTGTTCGATACCCGCGCCGACAACCTCATTCAGTTCATCGATCGTATCGCCAACGATCTCGGCGGCACCGCAGACATGCTGGCGGAGCGCTCGGCCAACCATGCGAGCGGCTGGTTCGACACGCGCGCCGACGATCGCTTCTGGTTCGCCTATGGCCAGCTCTACGGCTACTACGCCATCCTGGCGGCTGCCCAATCGGACTTTTCGCGGGTGATCGCCGAGCGCAATCTCGGCGCTCTCTACGGCGCGACCAACGCACAGTTCCAGGCGGCGTTGCGCATCCAGCCGGCGATCATTTCCAACGGTCGCGAGGACGGCTGGATCATGCCGAGCCATCTGGCGACCATGGGCTTCTATATTCTGAGAGTGCGCTCGAACCTGGTGGAGATGCGCGCGGTGCTCGGCCGATAGGGGGAGCCTTGCGGCGCTGACGCAGGCTGGGACGGCGCGGCTTGGCGTCAGGTGATCAGCTTGTAGCGGATCGCCTTGGCAACCAGCTGGGTGCGGTTGACGCAATCGAGCTTCCTGATGGCGCTGGTCATGTAGGCATTGACCGTATGGTCCGATAGCGACAGGATCTGGCCGATCTCGATCGAGGTCTTGCCCTGCGACGTCCAGCGCACGACTTCACGCTCGCGTGCCGAAAGCGGCGGGTGCTCGCTGCTCTTGGCGGATTTGACCAGGCTGAAGGCGTCCAGCGCATGGAGCATCAACATGTGCAGTTCATTGACTTCCGCCTGGCTAAGCGGCGTGCGCGTACCGGAAAACCAGAACATCAGCCGCTGGCCCTCGGCGGTATAGGCTGGGAAAGAAATGCCGACGCGCATGTCAAAGTCGTTTTTCAGCTCGCGGAATTCGGCGGGAAAAGCGCCCGTCTCGTCGCAAAGCGTCCAATGTCTTGGCAAGGCGGAGGCGGACATGCCCGCCGAAAACAACGGGAGCTGCATGAATCGGGCACGATCGAACCTGCTGATATAGGCAGGGGGAAGATTGCTTTCGATCAATAGGGACTTGAGGAGAAAACTCTCCGGAGTCGGAGCTTCCATCAAAGTAGCGTACGTGAAACCAAAGGCCTCGGCAGTGCGGACCAGAGCTTGGGCAAATGCCTGCCTAGTCTTCACTGCTGCGATTTCAGCCGTTAATAGTGACTGCCTCTCTGAGGTAGTTACGTAAGACATTAACAAGTTCCCGCCGCTTACAACTTCGATCATAAAATCGACTATCTGATATATTTGCTAGTCAGAAATTGTGCGGCGCACCGTGATTAGATTAATGTGTTATAATTTAAACACGAAAAATCTCCGGTTGGTTGTTTTTAGCTTTGCGTAAATCAACCACGTGTCGTTTTTGCTGCACTGCGTGCACGAATTATCCGTGATGCCGAGTTATAATGGCACAATTTGCCTTGCAACCATATGTCGCAGGCGGCGGAGCCGCCTGCGAATCGCTTGGCGCTAGATCTTCGAGCTGTCCTTAGCCTTCTTCATCAGCTGCTCAAGGAAGCCGAGCATGACGGCGGAAACGACGAAGGCGAGATGCATGGCGGTGAGCCACATGATCTTGCTGTCGGTGAACTGATCCGAATTCAGGAATACCTGCAGCAAGTGAATGGAAGAGATAGCAACGATCGAGGAGGCGACCTTGATTTTCAAGCTGCCGGAATCCAGCTTGCCGATGAAGGAGACATCAGCTTCGCTCTCGTCGAAGCGGCTCACGAAGTTCTCGTAGCCCGAGATCATCACCATGACGATCAGGCTGGCGACCAGTGCTGCGTCGATGAGGCCGAGCATGGCCAGGATCATTTCGCCTTCGTCATAGGTAAAGACGTTGATCGCCACCTTGGAGAACTTGTAGGCGAAGGAGATCGCATAGACCGCCAGGGACAATGCGAGACCGAGATAGAAGGCGACAAGGATCCAGCGACTGGACAGAATGATGCGCTCGACGATGAGCTCAAGTGATTTCATGGTTTACCCCCGTAAATGCTGAATCAATGCGTCGGTGATAGAGGTTGCCAGCCGCTGTGCCCCCCTCAAACTTTCGGTATATTTCACCATGCCATTGGCATAAACGTGACTTTCACGAGACGAAATAGATCTGAGGGCGGCATGGCTGAGTATAAAACCGACATCGAGATCGCGCGCGCCGCGGTGAAAAAGCCGATCTACGAGATCGGCGACAGGCTCGGGATTCCGGCGGCTCAACTCTCGCCCTATGGCCACGACAAGGCAAAGATCAGCGCCGAGTTCACCGCCGCGCAGGCGGGCAAGCCTGACGGAAAGCTCATTCTCGTTACCGCCATCAACCCGACGCCGGCGGGCGAGGGCAAGACAACCACGACGGTGGGGCTCGGCGACGGGCTGAACCGGATCGGCAAGAAGGCCGTCATCTGCGTGCGCGAGCCGTCGCTGGGGCCTTGCTTCGGCGTGAAGGGCGGGGCGGCCGGCGGCGGCTATGCGCAGGTCGTGCCGATGGAGGATATCAACCTTCACTTCACCGGCGATTTCCACGCGATTACCGCAGCACACAATCTTTTGTCGGCGATGATCGACAATCATATCTACTGGGGCAATGCGCTCGATATCGACGTGCGCCGCATCACCTGGCGGCGCGTGATGGACATGAACGACCGGGCGCTGCGCGAGATCGTCGCTTCGCTGGGCGGGGTGTCCAACGGGTTTCCGCGCGAGAGCGGCTTCGACATCACGGTCGCCTCGGAAGTGATGGCGATCCTGTGCCTGGCGTCGGATCTTCACGATCTGGAAGAGCGCCTCGGCAACATCATCATCGGCTACCGTTTCGACAAGACGCCTGTGTTCGCGCGCGACCTGAAGGCCGATGGTGCCATGGCCGTGCTTCTCAAGGATGCGATGCAGCCGAACCTGGTGCAGACGCTGGAGAACAATCCGGCGCTGGTGCATGGCGGCCCCTTCGCCAACATCGCCCACGGCTGCAACTCCGTCATCGCCACCAAGACGGCGCTGAAGCTTGCCGATTACGTGGTGACCGAGGCGGGCTTCGGCGCGGATCTCGGCGCGGAGAAGTTCTTCGACATCAAGTGCCGCAAGGCCGGCCTGAAGCCTGACGCGGCCGTGATCGTCGCGACCGTGCGGGCGCTGAAGATGAATGGCGGCGTGGGGAAGGGCGATCTCGGGCGCGAGGATGTCGGCGCTGTGACGCGCGGCTGCTCCAACCTTGGCCGCCATGTGGCCAATGTCCGCAAGTTCGGCGTGCCGGTCGTGGTTGCCATCAACCACTTCGTTTCCGATACGGATGCAGAAGTGCAGGCGGTGAAGGCTTATGTCGCGCATCTCGGCGCGGAAGCCATCGTCTGCCGCCACTGGGCGGAAGGCTCGGCCGGTATCGAGGAGCTGGCGTGGAAGGTGGTGGAGATGGCCGAATCCGGCAACGCCAACTTCGCGCCGATCTATCCCGATGCCATGCCGCTCATCGAAAAGATCGAGGAAGTCGCCGCGCAGATATATCACGCCGGCGAGGTCAGCGTGCCGAAGACGGTGCGCGACCAGCTGAAGGTCTGGGAAGAGCAGGGCTATGGCGATCTGCCTGTCTGCATTGCGAAGACGCAATATTCCTTCTCGACCGATCCCAACCTGCGCGGCGCGCCGGAGGGGCATGTGGTTTCGGTGCGCGAAGTGCGACTATCGGCCGGCGCCGGCTTCGTCGTCGTCATCACCGGCGAGATCATGACCATGCCCGGCCTGCCGAAATCGCCGGCCGCCGAGCGCATCCATCTCAACGAGGATGGCGCGATCGAGGGGTTGTTCTAGCGCCTGCTGCATCGCGACAAAACCGTTTGCGATGCACGCGATTCTCGGTCTAGGTTGATGCCCAAGGATTCCAACTGCTTGGCTTGCGCGGCAGATCAGAGCCGCGATGCCACGTCTTCAGTTGGCGTCTCTGCTGCGCACATTGACCTGACAGAAGGAAGAGAGAATGGCGAAGGAAATACTGGTTTCTTACGGGATCGACGTTGACGCCGTGGCCGGCTGGCTCGGCTCCTACGGCGGAGAAGACAGCCCTTGCGATATCTCTCGCGGCGTGTTCGCCGGCAAGGTGGGCAGCGTGCGCCTGCTGCGGATGTTCGAGAAATGGGGCATCAAGACAACCTGGTTCATTCCCGGCCATTCGATCGAGACCTTCTGGGACGAGATGAAGCAGGTGGCCGATGCCGGCCACGAGATCGGCATGCACGGCTACAGCCACGAGAACCCGATCGCCATGACGCCGGAGCAGGAAGAGGCGATCTTCGACAAGTGCGTCGACCTGATCACCAAGCTTTCCGGCAAGCCGCCGCGCGGCTACGTCGCGCCCTGGTGGGAGTTCGGCTCCAAGACCAACGAGCTTCTGAAGAAGAAGGGCGTGCTCTACGACCACTCGCTGATGCACAACGACCACCATCCCTATTACGTGACCGTCGGCGACGAATGGACGAAGATCGACTATTCCAAGCATCCCTCGCACTGGATGAAGCCCTATGTGCAGGGGCCGGAGACCGATCTCATCGAGATCCCGGCCTCCTGGTATCTCGACGACCTGCCGCCGATGATGTTCATCAAGGCGTCGCCGAACAGCCACGGCTTCGTCAACCCGCGCGATATTGAGCAGATGTGGATCGACCAGTTCGAGTGGATCTACGAGAATTACGATTACGCCGTCTATCCGCTGACCATCCACCCGGATGTTTCCGGCAAGCCGCATGTGTTGAAGATGCATGAGCGCATCTTCGAGCATATCCGCAAGTTCGACGGCGTGAAGTTCGTGACCATGGAAGAGATCGCGGCCGATTTCGCCAAGCGCTATCCGCGCAGCGGCACGGCGCGGCCGCAGCCCTAAGGGAGCGCAACCGATGTGCGGTCTTTGCGGCGCGCTCGGCGCCGGCGATCACTGGAGCAGCGGTGCCGGGAGTGCCACGCTTCTGGCGCCCGCCGCCGAGCGCTACCGACAGGCCGAGGCGGCCAACCGGGTGCTCGGGCTTTACGGCCTGAGGCTGAAGGTCTGGAACGATCGCTACACGCTGCATGGCCGCACCGGACGCAGCGTGGTGGTCGGCCATATGGGCGAGCTCTGGCCGCTCGCCGAAACGCTTGCAGGCTGCGCGATCGACCCGCTTGATGCTTCGGTGATGCTTGAGATGGAGCGCGGCCGTTGAGTTCGGCGCCCGCCGGCCCGATTACCGTCAATGTTCTCACCGGCTTTCTCGGCGCGGGCAAGACGACGCTGCTCAACAGGCTGCTGCGTGAGCCCGATCTTTCCGATGTCGCCGTCATCATCAACGAGTTCGGCAGCGTCGGGATCGACCATCTGCTGGTGGAGACGATCGACGACGAGACGGTGCTTCTGCAGAGCGGCTGCATCTGCTGCACGATCCGTGGCGATCTCAAGCAGGCGATCCTGTCGCTGTTCGAGAAGCGGCAAGAGGGGCGCATCGCGCCGTTCAAGCGGCTGGTGATCGAGACCACAGGGCTGGCCGATCCGGCGCCGATCGTGGCGACACTGACGGCCGACCTGATGCTGAAATACCATTTCTCGATGGGCAACATCATTGCCGTGGTGGACGCGCCGAACGGGCGCCACAACCTTGCGACCTACAGCGAGAGCGCCCGGCAGGTGGCCGTCGCGGACCGGATCGTCGTGACCAAAAGCGATATCGCCGAGACAGGCGCGATGGACGATCTGCTGGCGCTGCTAAACGAGATGAACCCGGCGGCGCGGATCGAGATCGGCTCACTTGACCAGATGCCGAGTGCGCTTCTGGTGACCGAGGATATTCACGATCTCGGCGCGCGATCGGGCGAGGTGCGGCGTTGGATCGCCGCCGATCGCTATCACGACCACGCGCATCCGCCTGTCGATGATGTGAACGCGCATGGCTCGGTGCGCTCGGTTTCGATCACCGCCGACAGGCCGTTCTCATGGCCGCGGTTTTCGACGTGGCTGTCGATGCTGGTCAACCGGCATGGCAACCGGCTGCTGCGCGTGAAGGGTATTCTCGACATCGAGGGTTATCCGACGCCCGTCGTCATTCACGGCGTGCAGCACATCATCCACAAGCCGATCCATCTTGATGCGTGGCCGGAAGGGGTGAGCGGCAGCGTGCTGGTGTTGATCACCGATGGCGATCTTGGCGATCTCAAGCGCTCGTTTTCGGCCTTTGTCGAGGCGGAGCGCGTGTTGACGGATTGAGTGAGCGGCTTTCCACCCTGATTCCGCATGCTGCGCCAGGCCTTTGAAAATCAATGGCAATAGCGATATCCGCCCTTCCTCTGCAGGACGTCGAGATGGAAGTGGGTCTCGTGGGCGGCGTCGCTTTCGGGGTCGAGCACCGTCGTGAAATAGAGGCAGCCGGCGGCGCTGACTGTGCGCTGGAAGGCGCCGATCAGGGTCGAATCCTCGCGCCGCGGCTTGACCGCGATATCCTCGCCCTTCTCGAAGCTGAAGCTTGCGATATCGACCGCGTTGCCGCGCGCGTGTTCGGAGATCTTGCCGGTTTCGGCGCTGTTGCGCAGGCGGCAGATGTAGGAAGAGGCCTGGTTGATGGTGGTGATGCGGCCCTGATCGGCGGCCGCAATGGCAGCGGCCGGGATGACCGTGCCCTGCATCCAGCGCGCCAAGGCCAGCGCCACCGGGCAGCGGAAGACGCCATCCGGCTTCAGCTTGATGCCGGGCAGGGCCTCGGTGACCTTGATCGGCTTGTCGATGCCACAGCCATTGCCGTCGTCGATACGGCTGAGATCGGTGAAGACGACGCCGAGTGATTGCAGTTCCTTGACACATTCTGAGTGGTCGGCATCGCTTTCCGGCTCGATCGTCAGATGCTGGGCCTCGAGTGTCTGCTTATCGGGAGGGTTCTTGTCGGGGAGGTTGGGGCCCTGCACCTCGCGCTTGGGCGCGGCGGCATCCTTGGTTGACGTGTCGGAGGAGGGGGCGGGCTGGTCGCCTTCGGTGGCCTTCTCGCCGGGTTTCGTGTCCGGCTTTGGAACATCGGGGCTGGACGCATCGGGTTCTGCGGTCTCGGGCTGAGTTTCTGGTTTTGGCTGCGGCTTTGGCGCGACATCGATATTCGCCGGGTCGTCGGCCTGTTGTTCGACCTGCTTGTCGCCGGGTTTCACTTCGGGCTTTGGGCCGGTCTCTGGCAGGCCGGCGCCGGTCAACATGATGAGGCAGAGAAGTGCTGTCGCGATCTGGCCTGTCTTCTTCACGCATCCATCCATCGTTTCAGTCCCAGCGGGAGAACAACGTATGGGGGCGGATTTCGTTGCAATTTCGCAACGTTGATCGGCGTCATGAAAACATGAGCATTTAGATCATGATATCTCGGCTACATATATTGACAACCATACTCATGTTTTTTATGCGGCAAGAAGTAGGCGGAATTATTCGCCTGAACACCTAGCCAGCCCCTCCAAGCGCGAATGCGTGACGACCAGCCAGCCCGGTACTTTTTTCATTGAGGGGTTGATTATGGTTATCCGACATTGGCGCTCGGCGCTTTTGGTGAGCGCGGCGTTTGTCTGCGCTGGTCCGGTCTCGCAGGCGCTGGCGCAGAGCGCGCAGACGACGACGCCGGCCGCCACGAGCGACGGCGAAACGACGCTGCAGAAGATTGTTGTGAAGGGCAAGCGGGTGTCCGCGCCGGCGCCGGGCAGCGCCACCGACACGCCGCTGGCGACCGAGACGACGGCCGCTCAGATCGAAAACAAGCAGATCACCAGCATCAGCGATCTTGGCCGCATTGCCGAGCCGGGCGTCAACTTCAATCGCAACACGGGTGGCGTAAACATTCGCGGTCTCGAAGGTAGCCGCGTTCTGACCACCGTGGACGGCATTCCGCTGACCTTCCTTTCGGACGCGACACGCAGCGCGACCGGTGGTGTCGATACCTTCGACTTCTCGTCGCTCTCGGCCGTCGACGTCCTGCGCGGCGCCGATTCGAGCCGTGCCGGCGGTGGCGCGCTTGGCGGTGTCCTGGCCGTGCGCACGCTGGAGCCGGAAGACCTGATCGAGGAAGGTCGCGATTGGGGCGGTATCGTCAAGTACACATATGACAGCTCCGACAAGAGCTCCTCGCCGTCCGCCGCCATCGCCAAGCGTATCGAGAACACCTCGATCATGTTCCAGGGCGGCTACAAGACCGGCAAGCAGACCGACAGCCAGGGAACCGTCGATACATACGGTCCGACCCGCACGGCGCCGAACCCTTCCGACTACGATCAGCATAACCTGCTGTTCAAGCTGCGCCAGCAGCTCGAAGGCGGCCACACGATCGGCCTGACGGCTGAAAGCTATCGCAAGGACCGCGATACCAACGCCAAAACCAATCAGGTCAGTGTCCTAGGTCCGCGCGATCAGTATCTGCCGGGGAACTATTTCACAAACGATGCGTCGGCTCGCGACCGCGTTTCTGTCGACTACAAGTTCCAGTCCGAGAGCGACGACAGCCTCGTGGATTCCGCTTGGGCTTCGCTTTACTGGCAGGATCAGACGCGCGGAACCGGATATAACGGCTATCGCTCCACCTCGGTTATCGGCCCGATCGGTCGTTTGAACGAGTATGACGAACGCACGATCGGTCTCGTCGGTGCCCTGGAAAAGAACATCGACACCGGTTACCTCGACCACAATTTCGTCTTCGGCTTCGACATCGCTCATGTTACGAGCGAGCAGTATTCGTCGGGCTACGACAATTGCCCGGCACCGCTGCCAAGCGGCGCCTATCCGACCGGCTATTCCGCATGCGCCAACCTGCACACCAACCAGGCTGATACGCCGAAAGTTGAGACCGGCCGTATCGGCCTGTATCTCGACGACAAGGTCAGTTTCGGTGATACCGGCTTCTCGGTTACGCCGGGCGTTCGCTTCGATTGGGTCAAGCATGATCCGAAGATGACCGATGCATTCGCCGACAACGCCAGCAATCCGGCGCTGCCGAACGGCTTCAACGATACGGCGATATCGCCGAAGATCCGGCTGGAGCAGGAAGTCAACGATCAGGTTCTGCTCTACGGTCAGTGGGCCATGGGCTTCCGTGCGCCGACTGCTGGCGAACTGTTCAGCACCTTCGGTGGTCCGGGCACGTACCTGCGTATCGGCAATCCCAACCTGAAGTCGGAAACCAGCAACGGTTTCGAAATCGGCGCCAAGCTCGGTGACGATGATCTCGGTGGCCGCGTGAACCTGTTCTACAACCGCTACCGCAACTTCATCGACACGACGAGCCTGAACGCCGCGCAGGCTGCCGCTCTCGGCTACACGCTGTCGCAGTATCCGCAGGGCGGTATCAGCACCTATAACAACGTGGCGAACGCCGAGATCTTCGGTACGGAAATCTCCGTTCACAAGCGCTTCTCGAACGGCTTCCGCGCTCTGGCCGGCTTGGCTTACGCGGAAGGCAACAACCTCGATACCAAGACCTTCCTGCAGTCCGTGGCACCCCTCAAGGCCGTGGTCAGCATCGGATATGACACCGAGACCTGGGGTGTTGGTCTCGATTGGACCGGCGTCAAGCATGCGCGCGGCCAGACCATCGGAACCGCAACGTCCACGAGCTACTTCAGCACTCCGGGCTACGGCATCGTCGACCTGACCGCATGGTGGGAGCCCGAGCAGATCAAGGGTCTGAAGATCAACGCTGGCATCTACAATGTCTTCGACAAGACCTACTACGACTACGCCTCGGTCCGCACCGGTGGCTCGCAGCCTCGCGAATATTACTCCGAGCCGGGCCGCACCTTCAAAATCTCGCTGACCCAGCGCTTCTAAACCAATCGAAAGGGCGGCCTCCGGGGCGCCCTTTTTCGTTGCCGCATTCGCCTCTTGCGCTCACTCTCATCTCACGCTAACAATTCCGCCCATGAACATGTCCTTGAACATCGCAATCTGGTGGTGGGCTCGCTAAGGCGGCCTCGACCAATCGTGTCCAAAGACGACGATGAGCCGCCCGGAAAACACCAGGCGGCTTTTTTTGTTTTTAAGGCCGCCTGTCATCCGGGCCGATAACGGAGTGAAGCAATGGTAACGATCATCAGGGATGACGGAGCGGAGATTTACGAGACCAAGGGGGGCATCACGGTCACGCGGCAGCGCCGGGCGATCCCTTATGCCGACGCGGTCTCCTCCTATATCGACAAGCTCGACGAGCGCCGCGGGGCGGTGTTTTCGTCGAACTACGAATATCCTGGCCGCTACACGCGCTGGGATACGGCCGTGGTCGATCCGCCGCTCGGCATCTCCTGCAATGGCCGCAAGGTCTGGATCGACGCCTATAACGAGCGCGGCGAGGTTATTCTCGGCTTCGTCACCGAGCGGCTGAAGACGATCTCCGAGCTGGAACTCGGCGCCTTGACCAAGCGGCGGCTCGACCTCACCGTGAAAGCGCCGGACCGGGCGTTTACGGAAGAAGAGCGCTCGAAGATCCCGACTGTTTTCACCGTGCTGCGCGCCGTCACCGATCTCTTCTATTCGCAGGCCGATGCCAGCCTCGGGCTCTATGGCGCCTTCGGCTACGATCTCGCCTTCCAGTTCGATGCCATCAACCTGAAGCTGACGCGGCCTTCCGACCAGCGCGACATGGTGCTCTACCTCCCTGATGAGATTCTGGTCGTCGACAATTATTCGGCCAAGGCCTGGATCGACCGCTACGATTTTGAAAAGGGCGGGCTGACCACCGAGGGCAAGGCCGGCGATATCCCGGCCGAGCCGTTCCAGCGCACCGACACCATTCCGCCGAAGAGTGATCACCGTCCCGGCGAATATTCCGAGCTGGTCACCAAGGCGAAGGAAAGCTTCCGCAAGGGTGATCTGTTCGAGGTCGTGCCCGGGCAGAAGTTCATGGAGCGCTGCGACAGCAAGCCTTCGGATATTTCCAAGCGCCTGAAGGCGATCAATCCATCGCCCTATTCCTTCTTCATCAATCTCGGAAACCAGGAGTATCTGGTCGGTGCTTCGCCGGAGATGTTCGTACGCGTCTCCGGTCGCCGCATTGAGACCTGCCCGATCTCGGGTACGATCAAGCGTGGTGACGATCCGATCGCCGACAGCGAGCAGATCCTGAAGCTCCTGAACTCGAAGAAGGACGAATCCGAGCTCACAATGTGCTCGGATGTCGACCGCAACGACAAGAGCCGCGTCTGCGAGCCGGGTTCGGTCAAGGTCATCGGCCGCCGGCAGATCGAGATGTATTCGCGCCTGATCCATACGGTCGACCATATCGAGGGGCGCCTGCGAGATGACATGGATGCCTTCGACGGCTTCCTGTCTCACGCCTGGGCGGTTACCGTTACCGGCGCGCCGAAGCTGTGGGCCATGCGCTTCATCGAGAGCCATGAGAAGAGCCCGCGCGCCTGGTATGGCGGCGCGATCGGCATGGTCGGGTTCAATGGCGACATGAACACGGGGCTGACGCTGCGTACCGTGCGCATCAAGGACGGCATCGCCGAAGTCAGGGCAGGGGCGACGCTCTTGAACGACTCTATTCCCGAGGAAGAAGAAGCCGAAACCGAACTGAAGGCGTCCGCCATGCTATCCGCCATCCGCGATGCCAAGGCCGGCAATACGGCCAAGGCCAGCCGCGACGTCGCCACTGTGGGCAAGGGCGTCAAGATCCTGCTCGTCGACCATGAAGACAGCTTCGTGCATACGCTGGCCAACTATTTCCGCCAGACGGGCGCCGAGGTCTCGACCGTGCGCTCGCCGGTGCCGGAGGAGATCTTCGACCGGCTCGATCCCGATCTCGTCGTGCTTTCGCCCGGCCCTGGCAATCCCAAGGATTTCGACTGCAAGGCGACGATCAAGAAGGCGCGCGCCCGCAACCTGCCGATCTTCGGCGTCTGCCTCGGCCTGCAGGCGATCGCCGAGGCTTATGGCGGCGAGCTGCGTCATCTGGCGCTGCCCATGCACGGCAAGCCGTCGCGCATCCGCGTGCTGGAGCCGGGCCTGGTGTTCTCCGGCCTCGGCAAGGAAGTCACCGTCGGCCGCTACCACTCGATCTTCGCCGACCCCTCGACCCTGCCGCGCGATTTCATCATCACGGCGGAGAGCGAGGACGGCACGATCATGGGCATCGAGCACGCCAAGGAACCGATCGCGGCCGTGCAGTTCCATCCTGAATCGATCATGACGCTCGGCGGCGACGCCGGCATGCGGATGATCGAGAATGTGGTGGCGCATCTGTCGCGGAAGCGCGCGACGCGGGCGGCTTGAGGGCTCAAGCTCTCGAGGTTTTCCGACATGGCGGGCGGGTTGAAAACAGATATCAACCCGTCGCCCGATGGCCGATCATGTTCGGCTGCGCTGCCGCTCCACCTCTTTCAGGACATCGATGAAGGCGCGCAGCGGGGATGGAACGTGGCGAAAGCCAGGGTAGTAGAGCACGTTGCCCGGTATGGCCGGACACCAGTCGTCGAGTAGCGTCATCAGCGCGCCGCGCTCCAGTTCCTCATGGGCGAAGAGGTCAGGCATATAGGCTATGCCGAGACCGCCGGCCGCGCTTTTCACCATGAGGGCGTTGTCATCAAGGGTGAGGTGGCCCGGAACATCGATCGACAGATCCTCGCCGTTACGGCTGAACTCCCAGCGATAGCGCCTGCCACCCGGCAGACGCTGCCGGATACATATATGCTTCGCTAGGTCGTCTGGCACCGACGGTTGCCCATGCGCCCGCACATAGCCGGGGGAGGCGACGGCGATGAAGCGAATGCTGCCGCCGAAGGGCACCGCGATCATGTCCTGTGGCACGGATTCGGCCAGGCGCACACCGGCATCGAAACCCTGCTCGACGATATCGACAAGGCGCCCCTCCGAAACGAGGTCGAGTTCGACAGCGGGATAGCGCGTGAGGAATGTCGGCACCACGTTGCCCAGAAGCCATTGGCCGGCGCCCCGGTTGGTGTTGATCCGCAGGATGCCGGCCGGCTCACCGCGTTCGTCGGCGATGCCGTCGATCGCCTCCTCAAGATCGCGCAGGACCGGATCCAGCCTTTCCAGCAGCCGCCGGCCGGCATCGGTGGTTGCGACGCTGCGCGTTGTCCGGTTGAGAAGCCGGACGCCCATGTTTTTCTCAAGGTTGATCAGCGTGTGGCTCAGCGACGAGCGCGACACGCCCAACGCATCGGCCGCCTTGCGGAAGCTGCGGTGACTGGCGACGGCGCGGAAGGCTTCGAGTTCACTCAGTGTCGGTCTGGTCATTGGTGAAAATATCACACGGTCTCATGCGGGATTGGGTGACTTATATCACCAAAGGAAAAGGACGATATGGAGTCTGCTTGAAAAAAGGAGATAGCCATGAGCAAGACCTGGTTCATTACCGGCACATCGTCCGGCCTCGGCCGAGAAATGACCGAGCAGTTGCTGTCACGTGGTGACAGTGTGGTTGCGACCGTGCGGCGCGCCGATCAATTGGACGCGCTGCAGGCGCAGTATGGCGAGCGGCTTGTCGTGCTGACGCTCGACATCCTGGATACAGCGGGCATCCGCTCCGCTATTGCCGATGCATTCCAGCGGATGGGGCGCATCGATGTCGTCGTCAGCAATGCCGGATATGGTCTCTTCGGCGCGGCCGAAGAACTCGGCGATGCGCAAATCGACCAGCAGATCGCCACCAACCTGACGGGGTCGATACAGCTCATCCGCGCGGCATTACCACATCTGCGACAGCAGGGCGGGGGACGGATCATGCAGGTCTCGTCGGAGGGCGGGCAGATCACCTATCCCAACTTCAGCCTCTATCATGCGACGAAGTGGGGCATCGAAGGCTTCGTCGAGGCGGTCGCCAAGGAGGTATCTCCCTTCGGCATCGACTTCATCATCGCGGAACCGGGGCCGACCGTGACGAATTTCGGCGCGGGTCTGGTGCATGGCAAGCCGATGGATGTCTATGAGGCGACACCGGCGGGCGATGTCCGCCGCGCCATCGCGAGCGGCAGCTTCGACATCAAGGGCGATGCCGCACGCACCGTGGCGGCGATGATCGCCGCTGCCGACATGGAGCGGCCGGCGCTCCGCTTGGCGCTCGGAAGCATTGCCTACCGCTCGATCTCCACGGCGCTCGCGGAACGGCTTGCGGCCATCGAGGCGCAGCGCGACGTTGCCTTCTCGGCGGATCGCGACGGCTAAGAGGTCATGGGAGGGGCGTGTCCAGTGCCGCGCTCCTCATCCCCGCCGCTGCACGATCTTCACGTTCATCTGGCTGCGCAGCTTGAAACCCAGCTGCTCGTAGAGCGCAATCGCCGACGTGTTGCTCGCATAGGCGTGCAGAAATACTTGCTCATCGCGCGCCGTGATCTCGCCGGCGACGAAGCGGAAGAGGAGGGTGCCGAGGCCGCGTTTCTGGAAATCGGGGTGGGTGCAGAGGCCGCTCAGTTCGGAGAGGCCGGGATGGCGCATGCGCTGGCCGGCCATCGCCGCCAGGCGGCCGTCGATCTTGACGCCCCAGAAGGTGCCGAGGCGCTGGGCGCCGAGCGTGAAGGGGCCAGGTTTGGTCAGCAGCGCGAGCGCCAGCATCTCTTCGGCATCGTCAGGTGTCAGCGGCTCGATCCTCATGTCGTCGATGCGTTCGTAGGGACGGTCGCCTATCATTTGCACGAGCGTGCTTTCGATGAGTACGTCGTGGCCATCAGGGACTGTGATCGGGCCGGCCTCGACCAGCGCCATGATCTCGCCGGGCGCGGAAAGAGCGGCCAGTGCCCTCAAGCTTTCGGGCGTGTCGTCGCGCGGGGCGGCGAAGGGGACGATCGATGTCGGGTAACGCTTGGCGAGCGGGCCGCCTTCGGCGAGATCGGCATGCACGGTCAGAAGCGCGTTCCAGGCGGGACGGTCGAGGCTGTGGGTCACTGGTGGTTCTCCGATTTTTTTGTTGTCCGTCGGGCCAGGGACGCAATCGCCAGGCCATCTTCAATGCCGGCCAGCTGATCGAGCAGCGGCCCCGTAAGATCGCCGCAGAGGTCGCGCACGGCGCGTTCGATGCTTGGCCAGATTTCTCTTTTCGATCGATCGACGAGCGCGCGGCCGGTATCGGTCAGCGATACCAGCTTGCGGCGCTGGTCGCCGTCGGAGGCCCGTGCCTCGACAAGGCCGAGATCGGCCAGCTGTGCCAAGGTCCGGGTGGCGCCGGGCTGGGTGATGCCGACCGCTTCGGCCAGCTCTCCAATCGTCAGCGGCCCGGAGCGGTCGATCGCCGCCAGGAAAGGATATTGGCCCGCCTGGATTTCGGCTCCAAAACTCTGGATGATCTGCTGCGTATCGGCCTGCAGTCGCTCGCCGATCCGACGGAAGCGGCTGCCAAGGCACAGATAGCCGAAGTCCCTTACGATGTCGTCCGGCACACTACACTCTCCCTACATTGTTAACGTGTTATATAACGTGTAATGTAATCTTGGTCAATGATGCTGCTCGCGTCGCGCCACGCGGATGGTGAGCTTTCGGGGGAGATATGGTGCGGGCAGTTGACATCCGCCCCCAAATCAGAACGTTTCAGGAACGATCAATCGGGAATCCTGCGCGTGTCCACTGGTGAAAAGTTTATCGTGATCCCCTATCGCAGCAATCGCGGCAAGCTGGTGCCGGGCGAGATGCGGCAGGCGTCGAACCCGATCAGCGCGGAGAAGATCGCGTCCGCCATGTCGGAGCGCTTCGCGGGCGTTGCGGCCTATGCGATCACCGTCGACGAGGAGACCGGCGACATGCTGTCGCCACGGCTCTTGGCGCAGTTCGGCGAGATCGCCGATCTCAATCCGTAAGCGTGACGATGGAAACCGCGCTCTATCCGCCGGTGAAGGCCTTTCTGGAGGCGGCGGGGTATGTCGTGAAGGGGGAGGTCGCGAGCTGCGACGTCGTGGGCTTGAGCGAAAGCGAGCCGCCGGTCGTGGTCGTCTGCGAACTGAAGATGTCGTTCAATCTCGAGCTTATCCTGCAGGCGGTCGACCGGGCGGCGATGGCTGATGAAGTCTGGATCGCTGCAAGGGTCTCGGCCAAGGGCCGGGGGCGGGAGGCGGACAGGCGTTATCGCGATCTCTGCCGCAGGATGGGGATTGGCATGCTCGGGATATCCGATACCGGCGAGGTGAGCGTCATCGTCAGTTCCGTGTCGCCGATGCCGAGGACGAACCCGAAGCGGCGGACGCGGCTTGTAAAAGAGCACCGGAAGAGACAGGGCGACCCGGCGCTCGGCGGCGCCACGCGCTCGCCGATCATGACCGCCTACCGGCAGCAGGCGCTGATCTGCGCCTCGGCCCTGCAACAGGGGCTGGCGCGGCCGCGCGACATGAAACAATGGGCGCCGCAGGCGGGGCGGATAATGCTCGACAACGTCTATGGCTGGTTCGACCGGCAGGGGAAGGGCGTCTATGCGCTGAACGAGGCCGGCGAGGCGGCGCTGCTGCGCTGGCCGCAGACGGTGGTGGTCGGTGGTGGCGATGCGGGTGAGGGCGGGGAGTAGTGCGGCCGACGGTTTACGGGCTTTTCAGAATTGAATCTCGATCAGCTCGGGTGGCTCCTGGTTGAAATCGGAATATCGAATCCACCGTGGCGTTGCTTTGAAGATCACGGCCCCTCTCTCGATGAACTCCCTGGCAGCTGGAAGGCTGCCGAGATAAGCTTCCTGGTATTCTTCGATATCGGCGGCAGCAACCCTTGTTGCCTCACCCTCATATTGAACGGTGATGTTGTCGTCCCATCCGACGACGAAGGCGACGCAAGGGCGCTCCGCGAGATTGCCGAACTTTCGCGTCTCCTTGAAAGCGCTGAACACGACCTCAAGATTGTCGCGCACCGAGAAGTCGATCGTGGCAGCCTCCGGTTTCCCATCGCCATGGCAGGTCGCGATCACCGCCAGCTTGTGCTTTCTCAGGAATTCAAGAAGCATGCGTTTCTTATGAAAATCATCCATTGACGCATCCCTTCCAATCTCGTGCCTTCCAGCACAGCAGGATTAGCACATTGCTCGCCCTCGTTCGAGGATGGTCACCGCGCCGGGTGAGGGTAGTGAGTCGCGGTTACTGCCACTTTCGGCCCATTGCGGACATTCCGATTTCCCACCATTCGTAGCGCGACCGTCGGTAGTCTTTCAGACGCACCTCTGCGTTGCGCAATCCGCATGGCAATATCCTTGCCGCCGCCATTTTCGACCGCCATCTGAGAAAGCGAGGATGTAATAGACGTCCGCTGATCCCGAAGCCGTAGCAAGGCTTCGCTGTGAACGCGGCAATGGATGGAAGCAATGACTGAACGGACCCTTCAAGAGATGACGCGTCACGAGCGCGCAAATATAATGGCCCTTGTAGCTCAGGCACTGGACAGCGTCGCAGATGAGGCGGATGACCGCGGGGACGGTCAATCGGCCGCGAACGCCACCTATCTCGCGGGTGCATTGCGTGGCTGCGATAACGCGGCCACGTCAGAGATGATCAGAGCCGCCGAGCTACTGCTGGAGCAGGGTATCACCTACGTTGCATGTGTATCTGAACGATATGAGAAAGCTGCACCGGTATCGAACGTGGTTGCGCACTGACAATGGTAGGCGGCGCGGTCGGACAGGTGCGGTTTAACTTGCCGAAACTGGCCCTACGCACTCTCTCGCAAATGTGAACCACTCGTTCATGTAGGCTTCATCGAGCGGTTGCTACCGTGGGTTCATCGACAACAGCAATGAATCAGCGGGACAAGTTAATCATGCAGCACCCTGCCGCTCCAACGGCCGGCCGAGATCCGCGCCTTGATTTCTTCCGTGGCCTGGCCTTGGTGATGATCTTCATCAACCACGTTCCCGGCAACATGATGGAAGGCGTTACCTCGAAGAACTTCGGCTTTTCGGATGCGGCCGAGGCTTTCGTGCTGATGTCCGGCATGTCCGCCGGTCTTGCATATTCAAACGTCTATGCCCGCGATCGCATTAACGCGGTTGCGCGTATCCTGCGTCGCGCCGGCCGGCTTTACAGCGTTCATTTGCTGACCACGGTGCTGGCCGTCATCGTGCTGATGGCGGGCCATAACTTCCTCGGCACGACTGCGCTTTCGGAGCGCGTCAACATGGTTTCCTACCTGGAAGCACCGTGGACGACGGCGCTCGGCGTGCTCGGGATGACGCATCAGCTGGGCTATTTCAACATTCTTCCGCTCTACATGCTGCTACTCGCGGCAACGCCTGTCTTCCTCGCTCTCGCGTCGCGAAACCGCGTGCTGCTGCTTGCGGTTTCAGTATCGATCTGGGCGATCGCCGGGTGGAACAACATCAATCTTCCGAATTTCCCCACCGACGGCACCTGGTTCCTCAACCCGTTTTCCTGGCAGCTGATCTATTGCATCGGCTTGTGCGCGGGCATTTCCGCCAAGAAAGGCGAGACCTTTGTCGGCTACAGCCCGGCCCTGATGGCTGTTGCGATCGCCTATCTCGGCTTTGCGATGTTCGTGATCCAGGGCCAGCACTATGATCTGACGGCCTGGGGTGACCACCCCGCGCTTCTGGTCGGCTTCGAAAAGGGCATCCTGCCGCTGCCGCGACTGATGCATATCCTGGCGCTGGCCTACGTGATCTCGCAGATTGCCGTGTTCCGCACGATCGCGGGCAGCGCCAAGCTTGATGTCGTGTCGTTGCTTGGAAAGCAGGGCCTTGCGGTATTTGCTTGGGGTTCGCTCGTCTGCATCTCGCTGCAGGTGCTGCGGGAGGCCTATGCGTTCTCGCCTGCGGTCGATATCGCAACGCTGATTGCGGGTCTGGCAATTCAATATGCCGTCGCCCAGCGCTTGCAGACGGCAAAGGTCGCGGTAAAGAACCAGGCGAGAATGGTGTAGCCGTCCCCCCTAAGCGGACAGAGGGCTCCTTCTCATCAGCGCTGCCGGGCTTCGCGCAATAACCGAAATAGCCCGACACCGTTGAGTATCACGAGCATCCCAGCAAAGATCATGATGAAGCCGCTGAACATACCTGCACCGAGGCCGACGGGACCGTCATAGAGGCCTGCTTCGAAGCCCGCGGAAATTGGGTCAAGAATCCAACTGAGCCAAAGAAATGCTCCAAGCACTTCTACACCGTATACGACAATGGCGGCGAGGCTACCGACCCTGCGCTTGATCAGTGCGATGAGAGTGTGGAAGACCAAAGCAAACGGGCTTGTGACCATAAATACGATCAACAGAACGAAGAACGGCCCGGCGACATAGACGAGGATATCTCTCACTTGGGTCTCTTTGCTCAGACTGTCTTTCCCAGGATAGATTTATTCCATTCAATCCCGCAATGGTTCCTATCGGCGCAAAGCCGCTTACCGCCAATTGGGGTGGTGGCGTTCCTACGAAGGCTCATTGATCCCCGGCGCGAACCTCAGTGCGCGATTACATATCTGCGTTGCACAATAAGCAGTACGCGTTTGCCTAAAACGGGAGCATAAGGCCGGTAGTGCCGCACGTGAGGATATTTGTCATGGATTGGTTTCCCATAGTCTTCGTGATTTTCAAGGTTCTCGCGTTGGGCACGGGAATGTACTTCGCCATCAAGTGGCATTACGATCAGGTTGATAAGATCGACAGAGGCTCGGTCCTGCTCGCAGGCGGCAAGATCGCGGGAGCCTTCGTGTTGGCGCTCTTGGGCGTCGGGGTCGTCGCCTTCGTCATGAGCAGCATGCTTGGGTTGGACCTGGGTCTCTGACGGCGACTTTGGCGCAAAACTAGCTAGGACTTTCCCGACATCAGAGAAAGCGCGGCACCGGGGACCCTTTGGTGCGCCAGCCATTGCACCGGCGTCACGCCGACTTCTGTGCGGAATGCCGTGCGTAGCGCATGGGCATCAGGGAAGCCGCTGCGCACGGCGACGTCGTCCAGCCCGCGCACGCCGGCCACCAATAGCTCCTTCGCTCGTGCCACGCGCACACGCCTTATCCATTCGCCAAGACTGCCTCCGGTCCGTGCCCGGATATGGCGCGTCAGGCTTCGGCGGCTCATGTTCGAGCGCTTGGCCAATTCATCCAGCGAAGGCGGCGCGATGGGATCGGCGCGCAGGACTTCGAGAAGTTCGGTCACTCGCCGATCGGCAGTCGATCCGATGGCTGGTCGCTCGATCAGTTGCGGTTGTCCGCCCGCGCGCTGAGGGGCGACGACGAGATGGCGCGCTATCCGGTTTGCTTCACCAATCCCGCAAATCCGGCCGAGCAGATGCAGGCAGCAATCCAGCCCCGAAGCGACACCGGCGGACGTCAGGACACGGCCTTCGTCCACGAACAGCGCGGCCGCATCGACCGTTACACGCGGATAGCGGGCCGCGAAGGTCTCCGCGTGCGCCCAATGGGTCGTAGCGCGCCGCCGATCCAGCAGTCCGGCTTCGGCAAGGCCGAAGGCCCCCAGGCACAAGCCCACGACGATGGCTCCTCGAGCATCGGCTGCCTTCAGCTTGGCAACGATATCGGGCGATACGGGCTCGTCCACACTCCGCCAACCCGGTAAAATGACGATATCGGCGTCATCGACAGCATCCAGCCGATGGGCGGCCTCGATGATCATGCCGCCGCTCGTGTTCAGCCGGAACTGATCCGAGCACACCTGAACCTGATGTCCACCCGCAAGGAGCCCCTCGCCAAACACGGCCAGCGGCGTGGATAGCATGAAAGGGCTGATATGGTCGTAAGCGATGATGGCGATGCGCATTGGTCCGATTTACACGATAAAAGGCAATCAGGCCACTCAACGGCGACGAAATCGAATGTCATCACTGTGGGCGAAAACTTCAAAATGGAGCCTCCTGATGACCCGCACCCTTCTCGTGATCGACGTTCAGAACGACTATTTTCCCGGCGGCGCGCTGTCGCTTTGGGAGGCCGAAGAAACAGAGAAGCGGGTCGTAGAAGCGATCCGGCAAGCACGCGCAAGGGGTGACGGGATTGTTCTCGTCCGGCACGTGTCGACAGCTCCGACGGGCCTGTTTGCCGCCGGCGGCCATGGCGTTGAAATCCGCCCGGCTGTTCTGGCTGCCGCTGGCGATGCTCCGGTGGTGACCAAGCAGTACGCAGATGCATTTCAGGAGACGAACCTCGCAGATCATTTGAAGGGAACGACGGAATTGCTTATCTGCGGGATGATGACGCAGAACTGCGTGGTGTTTACGGCATTGTCACGCGCTGCGGAGGGCTTCCAGATCAAGGTGATCGACGATCTTTGCACCGCTCCTCTGGAGGTAGTCCATCTGATCGCACTGAGTGCGTTGCGGTCCAAGACGCAGGTGATCCATTCTTCCGAGGTTTGAGGCGCGGCCAATCAGCCCGTCGACCTCCTGTCGGCAATTCCGCTTTGACAAATCGCCATTTCTGGCCCATATCCCCCGCAACAGCCGCCTGCGCGATTTTCGCGCGGGCGGTTTTGCGTTTGAATGGCGTTGTTTCTGCAATTCGTTCGCATCCGCACCGGTATTGGACATCTAAGAAGGCAGAGGGACAGAGATGAGCGAACAGGGAAACCTTACGGTTCGGAAGCTGGCATTCTGGGGCATTCCGATGTCGCTTGGGGTCATGGGCCTGAAGATGGTGGCCTGGTGGGTCACGGGGTCGGTGGCGCTTTTGTCCGACGGGCTGGAATCGACGGTCAACGTCGTTGCCGCCTTCATCGCCTTCTTCGTCATCCGCTATGCGCAGAAGCCGGCCGATCACGATCATCCCTTCGGGCATCACAAGGCGGAGTATCTCTCGGCCGTTACCGAGGGCGTTTTGATCGTGGTCGCGGCCCTTTTGATCGTCAACGAGGCGGTGGGGCATCTGGCCGATCCCCGCATGCTCGAAGCGCCGGTGCTGGGTCTTGCCATCAATTTCGCGGCCGGCGTGATCAACGCCGTCTGGGCGCGGCTTCTGATCACGACGGGGCGTAAGTATCGCTCGGCGGCGCTGACGGCCGATGGCCAGCATATCATGTCGGATGTCGTCACCTCCGTCGGCGTGCTGATCGGCCTGTTGCTGGCGATCGCCACCGGCTACGCGATCTTCGATCCGATCCTCGCCATTCTGGTCGCGATCAACATCCTCTATCAGGGCTGGAAGGTGATCTCGCATTCGATCGGCGGGCTGATGGACCAGGCGGTCGAGCCGCAGGAAGAAGAAGCGATCAAGGCTGCGATCGCCACGCATGCGACGGGGTCGCTCGGGGTGCATGATCTGAAGACCCGGCGCGCAGGCGCCGTCACTTTCATCGATTTCCATCTTGTCGTGCCGGCCGCAATGTCTGTAAGGCAGGCGCACGATATCTGCGATCGCCTTGAGGATGCCATCCGCGCCGTGCATCCGGGCTCCAGCATCGCCATTCACGTCGAGCCGGAGGGCGAAAAGGCCCACGGCATCCGCGTCAAAGTCATCAAGGAGGCTTGAATGCCCAATACAGACGTCTCCAGCCTGTCCATGCTGGGAAAGCAGACCGAAGCGCCGACCTCGCCCGAGACGGCGGTGCTCGAGAAGGTACCCGCCAGCAATGCCGGTACCGACTACGTGGTGCGCTTCACCGCGCCCGAATTCACCTCGCTCTGCCCGATGACCGGGCAGCCGGATTTCGCCCATATCGTCATCGATTACATCCCGAACGAATGGCTGGTGGAATCCAAGGCGCTGAAACTTTTCCTGCACTCCTTCCGCAACCACGGCGCCTTCCACGAGGATTGCTCGATCTATATCGCCAAGCGGCTGGTCGAGCTGCTCGATCCGAAGTGGCTTCGGATCGGTGCCTACTGGTATCCGCGCGGCGGCATCCCGATCGACGTGTTCTGGCAGACCGGCAAGCCGCCCGAGGGCGTATGGCTGCCCGACCAGGGTGTGGCGACCTATCGTGGTCGCGGCTGAGTTTAGTCAGCTGATTTGGCGGGATCGGGCGGGAAGCTTGCCCGGTCCATGCGCAGCGGGCGCCGCTCGCTTCGGAGCCAGCCACGGATGAGGTTGCGGGCCCGGATTCCCTCGATCTTCAGCCTCAGCAGATTCTTGCGCAGCCTGCTCGGCTTGAAGGCGCGATCGATCGACTTGCGAATGAAGGCCGCCTTGTCGGCGCTGCCGTCGAGGAACTGCATCTGGATGACGGGGGCTGGCTCAATCTGGTAGGCCTTCAGCCAGGCGCGATGCCACATATAGGCGTCGAGCAGGCCGTAGGTCTCGGTGTCCTTCAACATGCGCGCGGCGGCACCAGGGCCGATGACATAGCCGGCCGTGCCGACGCGGTTCTGGAACACGCGGCGGGCGCTATAGACGCCGTCGGTCCAGAGCGGACGTTTCGCGACGATGTGATCGCGCGGGGCGAATTCGAGATCGTAGGCGATATCGTCGCCATCGGGGCGCGCTTCGATGCTTGCCAGCGCGTCGGTGAAGCTCTCCGACAGCACGGCGTCGTCTTCCAGGATCAGCATCCGCTCGCCGCTGTCGATGATCCTGCGCCAGGCGATGCGGTGCGAGGTGAAGCAGGCGACATCTTCGCGCAGCGTCGGGCTCGGCCAGCTATTGGCAGCCTTCTGGCATTCTTCCGGCGTGAGATCACGGGCCTCGAAGGCATCCAGAAACTCGAAATCCAGGCCCAGCGCCTGCATCTGCCGCGTCTGAAAGCGCCGCCTGGTTTCCTCGGCCTTGCGGCTGATGATGAGGGTTTTCAATGCTCTGTCGTCCGCTCTGCGTTTCGTGAGGTCAATGATCGCGGCGGACCTTATCGATGCGGAGTGGGCTTATCAATCGGCAGCGGGGCAGCGCCCACACCGAAAGCTTGCATGCCGACTGGTTGCGGCAATCCCTTGATGGTCAACCGCCTATCGCATGAAGCGGCCTCGTTCATTTGTATGAGCCTCATCCAATCAGGGTAATTGCAGTCCTGAGTTTCATATCTACTGTGGCGAAAGACAATTTGAGCGGGTAGGCAATTGCGAGCGGCGGGGCCTACTGACAGCCATTGACACTTTCCAGAATTGGACGATCGGATGGTTCGAAATCTCGTTTTCGGATGCGCCGCATTGCTTGCGGTGTTCGTCTCCGGCGGCATGAGCGCCCGACATGAGATGTTTCCCTGGCCCCAGCTTTCGGCGCTGAAACGCCAATTTGTCGCCCCTGAACCTCTGCCTCCGAGCCGCTACACGTTCGACGACAAGAAACGTCTGATTGGAGACGAGACGAAGACGGCGGTTGCATGCCCGGTTCAGACCGATCGCACTGCTGTTCTCCTGGTTCTCGGACAATCGAATGCTGCCAATGATGGCGGCCAGCGGCACAGATCGAAGTATGGAGAGCGGGTGATCAACGCCTTCGACGGCCGTTGCTTCACCGCCGCATCGCCGCTTCTCGGCTCGACGGATACGAAGGGCGAGTATTGGACGGATATCGGCAATTCGCTGATTGCGTCCGGGCGCTACGACAATGTCATTATCGCACCGGTTGCCTATTCCGGCTCCGAGGTGGCGCGTTGGGCCGAAGGCGGCGACATCAATCCGGTGCTTGTCGACAGCACGAAAAAACTTCACGACGCAGGCTACCGGGTGACAAACGTGCTTTGGGTGCAGGGTGAGGCCGATTTCGTCCTGGGCACCAGCACGCAAGCCTACGAACAGCGCTTTTTGTCGATGGTGGGTACGCTGCGGGGCCTGGGGGTTGCGGCTCCTGTCTATATTTCGGTGGCGACCAGATGCCTTGAGCCCACCAATGGCGGTTTCAAACAGCATACGGACGATAATCCGATCCTGCGAGCCCAGTTTGCTCTGCCGAAAAGCGGCAACGGCATCGTGCAGGGTGTGAACTCGGACGCGCTGCTCAATGGCGACGACCGCTACGACGATTGCCATATCGGCGGTTCGGGCGCGGAGAAGGTTGCGGCTGCATGGCGCGATCTGCTGCTCGCCGGTCCGCAGCTGCAGGCCTCGTCGCAATAAGGATGCTTACGCGCTAGCTTGGTGGGGGCCGCTTTAGCGCGGCCCCTGATGCGTTCGCGGCGATCGTCAGACGTTGAAGCTGTCGTCGCTGCCGAAGTCGGACTGATCGTCGAAACTGTCGTCGTCGTTGTTGTTGTCGTTGTTATCGGCAACCTGGCGGGTGTTGTCTGCATCGTTCGATGCCTGTTGGCTGCCGCCGTCATTGTTGTAGTAGTTGTTGATGACGGTTTCTTCCGTCGGCGCGCTTGATGGCGTGGCGCCCGAGCCGAGGCCGAGCGAGGACATGTGGTTGCCGCTGAAGATGCCGCTCAGCGAATTGGCAAGCAGCATGCCGCCGGCCACACCGGCCGCCGTGCCGAGCGCGCCTTGCAGGAAGCTGCCGCCGGCCGATGGGGCAGACGCCTGCTGGCTCCAGGGGCCGGAGGGTTGCTGCTGCATGCGCGGGGCGGTGTCGAAGCCCTGGTTTTCACGGATCTGCTGGCGCGGGGCGCTGCCCCATGGGCCGCTTGATGCCGCTTCCGAAGGTGCCGGCTGCGCCCGTTGCTGCGGCGGCTGGCTGCTGCCGAAGATGGAGGAGAGGAAGCCGCCGCCTTGTTCGGCCTTGTGGTTGTCGCTCTGATCTGCCTCCAGCTGGCGGACGCGCTCTTCCAGTTCCTTGATGTGACTGGCGGCGGCCTCGAGGCCCTTTTCCTGCACGATCACGGCCTGTGCCAGATAATAGGCGGCATAGGGCTGTTCGCGGGTGCTTTGCTCGACCAGCTGTTCGGCGTCGCGGTCGCGCGGGGTGGAGGCTGCGGTGCGGACGCGCTCGAAAAGGGCGGTCAGGAGTTGGCGTTCTTCGGGTGACATCGGCTGTCTCCTTTGGCTCTGTGTTCGCACATGGGTCGTGAGTGGATCGCTTGAGAAGGACGTAGGAACGGATTGAGACTTTTCAAAGCCTCCACAAGTTACATTTCAGTAAGCCAATGACCCCTAACCATATCTTCACCCGTTCCGTGGCTTGTCTTTTTCACGCATTGTTTTACGCATTGAGTCGCACTATGTGCGGGGAACCCGAATTTACGTGAGAGAGGTTCGAATGAACGACGAAGACCAGGACGACAAGACGAAGGAACTGCCGCTCGGCAAGGAAACGGAGGCGAACCTTTTCAAGTCGCGTTCCATCTTCATCTATGGACCGATCAACCAGGAACTGGCGCAGAAGGTCTGCTCGCAGCTCGTGGCGCTTGCCGCGGCCAGCGACGAAGACATCCGCATCTACGTCAATTCGCCCGGCGGCCACGTCGAGTCCGGCGATTCGATCCACGACATGATCAAGTTCATCAAGCCGAAGGTCTGGATGATCGGAACCGGCTGGGTCGCCTCCGCCGGCGCGCTGATCTATGTCGCCGCGCCCAAGGAGCAGCGCCTTTGCCTGCCCAACACCCGCTTCCTGCTGCACCAACCCTCGGGCGGCACGCGCGGCATGGCGTCCGACATCGAAATCCAGGCACGCGAGATCATCAAGATGAACGAGCGCCTGAACAAGATCATGGCTGACGCTACCGGCCAGTCCTACGAAAAGATCGCCGCCGACACCGACCGCGACTACTGGCTGTCGGCCGAGGAAGCCAAGGCCTACGGCCTGGTCTCGCGCATCGTGACGTCGCAGAGCGATATCTGATCGGATTGAGATAGAAGCGCCCTTGGCTGCCGGATGGTGGGCGAGGGCGCTTTTTGTTTTTGACGGGGTGGAGCTAACTCCTCTCATCCCGGCCTTGTGCCGGGAAGAATCTCCTCGCCGCGCGTACGCGCATCGGCTGGATTCCCGCCACAGGGGCGAGAATGAGGGCAGTGGGTGTATCTGGCCTTGCGCCCCCGTTTGCGATACGGCTGCATGACGCCATTCTTCGCTCCGAGTCCCCTGCATGCTGAAAGACTTCTCCGTCCAGGCCCTGTTCATGGGCGTTCTCACCGCTTTCGTCGGTTTCGCCAGTTCGTTCGCCGTCGTGCTGCACGGGTTGCAGGCTGTCGGCGCCACGGAGGCGCAGGCTGCTTCGGGGTTGATGGCGTTGTCGGTCTCGCTCGGGATTTGTGCGATCGTGCTCAGCACCACATCGAGACTGCCGATCAGCATGGCGTGGTCGACGCCGGGAGGCGCGCTACTGGCGGCGACTGGTGTGGTCGAGGGCGGGTTCAATGCGGCTGTCGGGGCCTTTATCATCTGCGCGCTGTTGATCGTCATCGCGGGGCTGTTCAAGCCGCTGGGGCGGGCGGTGGCGGCGATACCGGCGCCGCTGGCCAATGCGATGCTGGCGGGCGTGCTGATCGGGCTCTGCTTCGCGCCGGTCAAGGCAGTCGGGTTCAACCCGCTGCTCGGGCTGCCGATCGTGCTTGCCTGGATTGTCGTCGGTGCCTTCAAGCGGCTGTGGGCCGTGCCGGCGGCGCTGGCGGCATTCGTTCTGGTCGTGGTCTTCGGGGTCGATGTGCCCGTGGGCGCGCTTGACACCGTAAAGCGCTCGCTGGTGCCGACGGTCGAATTCGTCATGCCCGTGTTCAACGTGCCGGCCTTCGTGTCGATCGCTTTGCCGCTCTTCATCGTCACCATGGCCTCGCAGAACATTCCGGGGATCGCGGTCATGAAGGTCAATGGCTATGAGACCAAGCCCGGGCCGCTCTTTGCCTCGACCGGTTTCTTCTCGCTTCTGTCTGCGCCGTTCGGTGGCCATGCCGTCAATCTTGCGGCGATCACGGCGGCCATGTGCGCCGGGCCGGACGCGCATCCGGATCCGAAGCGGCGCTACTGGGCGGTCATCGTCTGCGGCATCTGCTATCTCATCCTCGGGCCGCTTGCGGGTGCGGTGACCGCATCGGTGGCGCTGGCGCCGCCGATCCTGATCCAGGCGGTGGCTGGGCTCGCGCTGGTCGGCGCCTTCTCGGGCTCCGCGATGGCCGCCTTCCAGGCGCCCGATACGCGGGAAGCGGCTGCGATCACCTTCCTGGTGACGGCATCAGGCGTCTCCTTCGGCGGCATTTCCGGAGCCTTCTGGGGGCTCCTAGCCGGCGGGCTGATGATGGCGTTGCAGCGCTTTGTGCAAACGCGGAAAAAATAATCGGGCACTTGCCAGTTTTTCGCGCGGCGGCTATACAGGCCGGCATGAAGAGCACGGGCATCATGATTTCTGAGCAGATTGCACGCGGGCGTATCGCCCTGCGCGACAATACGCGCGCCCTGACCTCGCTTCTTCTCCTCGGCCTTACGCGCGGTTGCCGGGTCCGTTGAGGAGCGCCCGGCGGCCCAAAGCCCGCCGGCCATAGCTCCTCTTCACATATCCCAAAAATCGATCAACCGGACGCTTTGCGCCGGATTCGTCATCGCCAACAGGCAGGCCATGCGCTATGACGCGGCCAGATGACGGGAATAGGAAGAGAAGACATGGACACGAAGACCCGCTCCCACGGCATGCCTGACGCGGCGATGAAGTATCGCCCTTATCCGCAGGTCAACATCCCCGATCGCACATGGCCGACCAAGACGCTGACCAAGGCGCCGATCTGGTGTTCCGTGGACCTGCGCGACGGCAACCAGGCTCTGGTCGACCCGATGGGCCACGACCGCAAGGCGCGGATGTTCCAGCTGCTGCTCGACATGGGTTTTAAGGAAATCGAGATCGGATTCCCGTCGGCCTCGCAGACCGATTTCGACTTCGCGCGCTGGTGTGTGGAGCAGGGCAATGTGCCTGAGGACGTGTCGCTGCAGGTGCTGGTGCAGTGCCGTCCGGAACTGATCACGCGCACCTTCGAAGCCCTGGAAGGCGCCAACAAGCCGATCGTTCACTTCTACAACTCGACCAGTGAGCTGCAGCGTCGCGTGGTGTTCGCCAAGGACGTCAACGGCATCAAGCAGATCGCGGTCGACGCGGCGAAGATGATTTCCGACATGGCGGCCAAGGCCGGTGGCGGCTATCGCTTCGAATATTCGCCCGAGAGCTTCACCGGCACCGAGCTGGAAGTTGCGCTGGAGATCTGCAACTCGGTCATCGAGGTGATGAAGCCGACGCCCGACAACAAGCTGATCATCAACCTGCCTTCGACCGTCGAAATGGCGACGCCGAACGTCTATGCCGACCAGATCGAATGGATGTGCCGCAATCTCGATAATCGCGAGAACCTGATCATCTCGCTGCACCCGCATAACGACCGCGGCACCGGCATCGCCGCCGCCGAGCTGGCCTTGCTGGCGGGCGCCGATCGTGTCGAGGGCACGCTGTTTGGCAATGGCGAGCGCACCGGCAATGTCGACGTCGTGACGATGGCGCTCAACATGTTCACGCAGGGTGTGGATCCGGAGATCGACTGCTCGGATATCGTGCGCATGAAGGACGTGTTCGAATATTCCAACCAGATGCCGATCGGCGAGCGCCATCCTTACGTCGGCGAACTGGTCTACACGGCTTTCTCCGGCTCGCATCAGGATGCGATCAACAAGGGGATGAAGGCGATCAAGGTCGCCAACCACCCGGTCTGGGAAGTGCCGTATCTGCCGATCGATCCACAGGATGTCGGCCGCTCCTACGAGGCGATCATTCGCATCAACTCGCAGTCCGGCAAGGGCGGCATTGCCTATATCCTGCAGCAGGATTACGGCCTCAACCTGCCGCGCAACCTGCAGGTGGAGTATCGCGAGGAGATCCAGCGGATCACCGACGAAGAGGGCAAGGAGCTGCCGTCGAAGCGGATCTACGACCACTTCATCGAGCGCTACGTGACGCAGCCGAAGGGCCGCATCAAGTTCGTCGATCACCAGACCTTCGCCGATCCCGAGCGCAAGGGCGTTCGCGTCGTTTCCGCCGAGATCACCGATAACGGCGTGACGAAGACGATCGAAGGACGCGGCAACGGCCCGATCGACGGCTTCATCAATGCGCTCTCGGAGTATCTCGGTGTCGAGATGGCGGTGCAGGATTATTCCGAGCACTCGCTGCAGCACGGCTCGAACGCCTCGGCGATCTCCTATGTCGAGACGTCCTATCCCGGCGGCAAGCTCTTCGGCGCCGGCATCAGCACCAACATCGTCGGCGCGTCGCTGGAAGCGATCGTCTCGGCGGCGAACCGCGTGCTTGATGTGAGGGCCGGCAAGGCCTGATTGTAGGCCACGGAATCATCAAGCGGGCGTCGCGTGCGGCGCCCGCTTTTTTCATGCGCGCTTTAAATCTGGCGGCTCAAATCGCGGTGGCGATCTGCATGGCGAGCTGGCTGAGCGATGCCTCGGAGGAGGGGCCGATCAGCATGTAGGAGGTGCCGGCATTGTGCCAAGTCACCAGGCCGATCTCGTCGCGGATCGTTTCCTTGAAATCCTCGGCATCATCCGGCTGGTTGTCCTTGCGGAAGGCGATGGTGGCGAGGTCGCCGTCGGCGCTGGTGTAGACCAGCTGGCCGACCGGGCGGCCGTTTGCCAAGGTCACGCGGGCGCCCTGGAAGGTCCACCCCTCGGAGACGAGATCGGGGACGCGGAAGGCGACGCCGACGGTTGTCGTGAGCCAGGTGGAAATTTCTTCCGGCTGCGTGGCCGGGACTTCGAAGATATGGCGAGGCTGACGCGCCAGCAGGCGCTGGTTGGCGAGCATGTCGCCCAGCCATTCCGTCGTTTCGCTCGCCTGCGCGGCATCGACGGCCTGGGCCGTCTGCGCAGCGGTATGGCCGGTGCCGACGATATAGCCGATGCCGCAGCCGGCGATGAGAAGCACAATGGCGGCCACCAGCGCCTGCGGGCCTGACGGCGCGAACTTGAACGGCTGGCGCGACTGGCGCGGCGCGACGGGGGCCTTGGGCGGCTGCACGCTTTTGATCGAGCGCACCAGCGCCAGCGGAACCGGCTCCTTCAGGATGTCGTCGAGCCGGCGCTTGCCGAAATCGGCGCCGTTGCGCAGCTTGTCGTAGATCCGCCGCGCGCCATCGTCGGTTGCCAGGCGCTGTTCCAGCTCGTGCTTCTGCTCGGGCGTCGTCTCGCCATCGAGAAGGGCGGTCAACTGGGCATCGAGCGGCAGTTTCTTGAAGTCGAGCAAATCAGAACCTGTGGGAATGATCGTCGGCGAGGCTGGCGAAGTGCAGTTTCGCCTGCGCCAGCTGCGACATGATGAGGGTGGGGGCGACGCCCATGATGTCGCCGGCCTGCTGGTAGCCATGGCCTTCGATTGATACCAGCAGGAAGGCGCTGGCGATGCCTTCGGGCATTTCCGCGATCATCCGGTGGATCGCGTCGGAATCGATGATGGCGGCGCGGTCGCGCGTGGCCGTGCGGATGTCGGTGACGTTGGTCTTGTTGACCGCATGCGGCTTGCGCTTGCGGTGGTCCTCGCTCCATTGCTGGCGCATCAGCGTGTAGACCCAGCTGTCGAGCCGGCCTTCGCCCTGCCATTGATTGCTCTTGGCAATCGCCCGCTGACAGCCGGCCTGGACAAGCTCGTCGGCGCCCGCCGCATCACCCGCGAGCGTCATCGCGAACCGCCGCAACCGGGGCAGAAGACCCACTAGATCGCGTCTGATGTCGATGGTCGTCACAGGTTGACGCATGGTTTTCCCAAGGTGAATGCCTGGTATCGGGAGCCGTTACGGAGCCGTGACCTGGCGCATGTGCGAATTATATCGTCTCTGTGTCCTTTATGAAACAAATCGCCGCTGCTTCGCAAGCAAAAGGCCACTTATCTCACGGGTTCCCAAAGCTTTTTTCGGGTGATCCCTCGGGCTCAATAGGTCCTGTAGCCGTGGAGCGACTGAAGGAGCGAGCGGTAGGCCCACGTGTTCTCGCCGCCGCGGTCGCGGATCTCGACCAGCTGCACGCGCGCGCCCTGCTCATCACCCTGTTCCATCAAAGCTTGGCCCATATATGACCGTGCTAGAATATAATTGCCGTCGGCCTGCAGGGCCTTGCGATAATAGGACATGCCAAGCTCCATTCGGCCGGCCTTGCGGTTGGCGTAGCCCAGATAGTTCAGGATGCGCGGGTCGTTCTGGTTGCGGGCGAGGTTCAGCACCGTGATGGCATTGTCGTACTGGCCGGCATAGGCGAATTCGCGGGCGGCCTTGTAGAGATCGTCGTCGTTGAAGGTCTGCTTGTTCGGCGTGACGCATTCCTTCTTCTTCTTGTCCCAGACCTTGCCGTCGGCGCACTTGGTGGTGGTTTCGGTCTTCGGCGGCGGCTTGGTTTCGTCGGTCTCTTCGCCGGCGGCGAAGGCGGGGGCAGAGAAGGTGAAGGCGAGAAGGCCGGCGAGCGCCAGGCCGCGGAGCGTACGGGTCGTGGATGGCATGCGACGTCTCCTGACATCAGATCGCTAATATAAGGAGTGTACGCCTAGATCGGGAAATACCAAGAGGCGATCGGCCCCGATCTATCGTTTTTCGCCTGAGTTCACGCAGTGATTCAGCTTGCCGCCAAACTGATTCCGGAAATGGCGCTAAAGCCTGAAGATATCGACGCTTTCCGGGTTGATGTCGTCGCCCGAGGGGCTGAGGCTGAAGCGTTCGCCCTTGAGGCTCCAGGCGCCGGGGGAACCGTCGATGCTGAAGAGATTGTAGGCGGCGGGCGGCTTCGAGCCACCAGGGCCTTGCGAGCCCGAGGCGATGCCGACGACGGGAACCGGTCCGGTCTGGCCGCGCAGCCAGTGCACCGTGTTCAGATGCGTGTGGCCATGCAGCACGAGCTCGGCGCCGCCGGTGGAGATCACGGCGGCGAAACGGCGGATGCCGATCATGCGCTTGTGGAAGGATGTGGCGCCACGGATCGGCGGATGGTGGATCATGACCACGCGAAACAGCCCGGCTTCGCCGGCGGCGCGCAGCATGTTCACGGTCTCGCGGGCCTGTCTTTCGCCGAAGAAGCCGCTGGCGGCGAAGGGGGGCGTTGCCACCGCCGTCGAGCAGCCGACGATCGCGACTTTTCCGCGAATGCGAAGATAGGGGAAGATGTGCTTGTTTTCCTGCCATTCGGCAGGGGCGAGATCGCCGCGCACGTTATCGTACCAGGCGCGCATCGACTTTTCGTAGGCGCCGGGCACGTAGGCGTCGTGATTGCCGGGAACGACGGAATAATCCTTGGGATCGCCGAGTTCGCGCAGCCAGCCGGCTGCGGCGCGGATTTCAAGACCGCTCGCAAGATTGACGAGATCGCCCGTGATCGCCATGTGATCCGGCTGCTTTTCGCGGATATCGTCGAGCAGCAGATCCAGCGTGCCGCCGAAAAGGTGCTTGCGCCGATTGCGATGCCAGTTCACAAAGCCGGTGATACGCTTGGAAAAGAGTTCACGGAAAGAGATGTGGGGCAGCGGCCCGAGATGGACGTCTGAAATGTGCGCGAGCTTGAACATGGGTGCACACATAGCTCACGGCAGCCGTATTTCAAACACATCTCCTCGCACATCTGCTTGAACGGATTGATGGAATTGGAAGACGCGTGAAAGAAATCCGCCACTGGCAGTCGCGCATGCTGATGCGTCTCGTGCATATCTACTTCGCCTTCGCGCGCGGAATGACCATGGGCGTGCGCGCCGCCTGCTTCGATGACAGGGGCCATGTGTTTCTGGTGCGGCACAGCTACGTGCCCGGCTGGCACATGCCGGGCGGCGGTATCGAGCGCAACGAGACGGCCGAGGACGCCCTCATCAAGGAGCTGCGCGAGGAGGGCAATCTCGTGATTGTCGGACGGCCGGAGCTCGTTCAGGTCTATCTCAACACCTCGGCCACGCGGCGCGACCATGTCGTGTTCTACCTTGCCAATGTCAAGCAGACGGCGCCGAGGGCGCCGGATCGCGAGATCGTCGAATGCGGTTTCTTCGCGCTCGACGCGCTGCCCGAGGGGACGACGGCGTCGACACACCGTCGTCTTGCCGAGATCGCCGGAGAGCGGCAGCCCGACCAGGTCTGGTAGGCCGGGCGGCTTGGTTAGGCGGCGGCGCGTTCGCCGCGGCCGTGCGGGCGATCGAGGTCCAGTTCCGGGCCGACAGGGACGATACCGGTCGGGTTGATCGTCTTGTGGCTGCGGTAATAGTGATCCTTGATGTGGCGGAAGTCGACCGTCTCCTTGATCCCCGGTGTCTGGTAGAGATCGCGCAGATAGGCCGAGAGGTTCGGGTAATCGGCGATGCGGCGGATGTTGCACTTGAAGTGGCCGACATAGACCGGGTCGAACCGCACCAGCGTGGTGAAGAGCCGCCAGTCGGCCTCGGTCAGGCGGTCGCCAAACAGATAGCGGCCCTTGCCGAGGCGGTCTTCCAGCATGTCGAGCGTTTCGAAGAGCTTCAGCACGCTTTCCGAATAGGCGTCCTGGGTGGTGGCAAAGCCAGCCTTGTAGACGCCGTTGTTGACGGTGTCATAGACGAGCGCGTTCAGATCGTCGATCTCGGCGCTGAGGTCCTGCGGGTAGAAATCGGTGGTCGAGCCGGTCAGCGCGTCGAAGGCGCTGTTGAACATGCGGATGATCTCGGCGGATTCATTGCTGACGATGGTGTTGGTCTTCTTGTCCCACAGGACGGGCACGGTGACGCGGCCGGAATAATGCGGATCAGCCTTCACGTAGATGTCTGAGAGCGCCTTGGCGCCGAAGAGCGCATCGCCGGTGGCGCCGTCGCCGACCTTGAATTCCCAGCCCTTTTCCAGCATCAGCGGATCGACGACGGAGACCGAGATCAGGTCTTCCAGCCGCTTCAGCTTGCGGAAGATCAGCGTGCGGTGCGCCCAGGGACAGGCAAGGGATACGTAGAGATGATAGCGTCCGGCCTCGGCCTTGAAGCCTTCCTTGCCCGAGGGGCCGGCGCTGCCATCCGGCGTGATCCAGTTGCGGAACTGCGAGGCGGCGCGCTTGAAGTGACCCTTGGTCTCCTTCGTATCGTACCAGACGTCCTGCCAGACGCCGTCGACAAGCATACCCATTGTGTCACTCCTTCGATCTTTCGTTGCCCGTTAGATATCGCGCTTGGGCGGATTTTGCAGTGGGGCAAAGATTGAACAGTGCGTCACGCGCCGATTGCGCCCAGCGGTGCGATTGCTACTTGACGCTCAAGGCGGCGATCAGCGCGCGCAGCGCCGGCGGTGATTGGCGGCGGCTCGGGTGATAGAGGTGGAAGCCGGGGAAGGGCGGGCACCAGTCGTCGAGCACCTGCACCAGCGCGCCCGACGCGATCTCGTCGGCGACGTCATGCTCCATCAGATAGCCGAGCCCGACGCCGGCGCGCACGGCTGCTGCCGGAAGCTCGCCATCATTGACGATAAGTGGGCCGCTGGTGCGGATCTTGATCTCCTTGCTGTCTTTCTCGAACTCCCAGGGAAGCAGTCCGCCCGAGGTCGTGAGACGGTAGCCGATGCAGGCGTGGCGCTCGAGATCGTAGGGCGTTTCCGGCTGTGGGATGCGGGCGAAGTAGGACGGCGTGCCGACGACGACGGTGCGCAGCTCAGGCCCGACGCGCACCGCGATCATGTCCTTGTCCACCGTTTCGCCGAGGCGGATGCCGGCGTCGAAGCCTGAGGCCACGATATCCGTCAGTCCGTCCTGGATGATCACCTCGACGTTGATATCGGGATGGGCGAGCAGGAAGGCGGGGAGCTTCGGAACCAGCACCATCCGGGCGGCATAGGCAAAGGTGGTGATGCGGACGGTGCCGGAGGGGTTGTCGCGCCATTCGGCCAGTGCGTCGAGGCCATCCTCGATATCGGACAGCGCCGGGTTGAGCGATTGCAGAAGCCGCTCGCCGGCCTCGGTCGGCGCAACGCTGCGGGTGGTGCGGGCAAGCAGCCGGACGCCCAGCCGCTCCTCCAGGCCGCGCATCGCGTGGCTGAGCGCCGAGGGCGACATGCCGAGGACGGCGGCTGCGCGGGTGAAGCTGCGTTCGCGGGCGACGGCGGCGAAGGCGAGGAGATCGTTGAGTGTTCCGCGTTCCATTGTTGCATTCTGTTCACAAGTTCATGCGACGGGCAACCGCTAATCCTGTGGGTTCCGCCGGCCTAAATGGAGGGGTGTGAACAAGGAGCACGGATATGGACCTTACCAGCTATCGCACCCTCGGCCGCTCGGGACTGATCGTCAGCCCGCTGGCGCTTGGCACCATGACCTTCGGCGCCGGGCGATGGGGCGCCAGCGAGCAGACCTCGCGGGCGCTGTTTGACGCCTATGTCGATGCCGGCGGCAATTTCATCGACACGGCCGACATCTATTCGGCGGGAAAGAGCGAGGAGATGCTCGGCGCGTTTCTCTCCAACAGCGGGCAGCGCGACCGGCTGGTGGTGGCGACCAAATCGGGATTTCCGCGCGGCGCGGGCACGCCGCTCTGGGGCGGCAACGGGGCGAAGAACATTCGCCTCGGTATCGAGGGATCGCTGAAGCGGCTGCGCACCGACTATATCGACATGTACTGGATGCATGTGTGGGACCAGACGACGCCCGCCGATGAAGTCCTGCAGACGCTTTCCGATGCCGTGCGCGCCGGAAAGATCCTGCATTACGGCTTTTCCAACACGCCGGCCTGGTATGTGGCGCGGATCGCGACGCTGGCCGAGGCGCACGGACTGCCGAAGCCGATCGGCCTGCAATATGCCTATTCGCTGATCGATCGCGGCGTCGAGCTCGATCTCATGCCTGCCGGCGCGGAGTTCGGACTTGGCATGGTGCCCTGGAGCCCGCTTGCGGCCGGCCTTCTAACCGGCAAATACGGCCGCGACATGCTGGCCGAGGCCGGGCGCGCCACGGCCTTGCCCGACAAGACCTCGGAGACATCGGAAAGCGGCAGCAACGGCCGGCTGAACGGCGACAATCCTTTCGGGGGCATGCTGTTTACCGAGCGCAATTTCGATGTGGTCGATGTCGTGACATCAGTCGCGGCCGAAATCGGCCGGTCGGCGGCCGAGGTGGCGCTCGCCTGGGTGGCGCGGCGCGCCGGCGTCTCGTCTGTGCTGATCGGCGCCAGCCGGGTGGAGCAGCTGCAGCAGAATATCGCATCGCTGGATGTCGCGCTCGACGAGGCGATGCTGGAGAGGCTGGAGCAGGCAAGCGCGCTGCCGCTGCTCAACCCCTATTTCATCTTCCAGATGCCGACCAGCCGGCTGTTCGGCGGCCAGACGGTCGAGCGCTGGCCGAGGGGATGAGAGCGCCCGGCCTCGGCCATTTGTTGAGCGCAACATAGGGCAGGCTGGACGCGATTGGCAGGTTCAAGATGCGATCAGCCATCCGTCGAGATGGTCAGGGCTTTCCAATCCTCGATCTCCTGCTGCAACTCGCGAACGCGTTCCGATACGAGCTTCAAGGCATCGCTGCCAAGCAGGAGTTGCGGCGGCGGTGCGTCGGCCTCGATCAAAGTGAGGACGGCTGCGGCGAGCTTTTCGGGGTCGCCCAGTTGCTTGCCGCTTTTTTCCTGTCGCGCGCTGCGGATGGGGTCGAAGATGGCGTCGTAGTCGGCGATGGATCTTTCCGTCCTCACCATGGAGCGTCCGGCCCAATCGGTTCTAAAGGAGCCGGGGCAAAGGGCTGTGACATGCACGCCGAAGGGCGCCATCTCGGCGCGCATCACCGCCGATATGCCCTGCAGCGCGAACTTGCTGCCGCAGTAGTAGGCAATGCCGGGCATGGTAATCATGCCGCCCATCGAGGTGACATTGACGATGAAGCCCTGCCGGCGCTCGCGAAAGCGCGGAAGGAAGGCCTTGGCGACCGCAACGGCGCCGAAGACGTTGACGTCGAACTGGCGGCGCATCTCTTCGATCGGTGATTCCTCAAGCACGCCCTCGTGGCCGTAGCCGGCGTTGTTGATGAGGACGTCGACCGGGCCGTGATCGTCTTCGACCTTTTCCACGACATCGGGGATACGTTCGAAATCGGTGACGTCGCAAAGCGTGGTGATGACGCCGGGCAGTGCTTCGGCAAGGGTTTGGCGCGAGGCCTCGGAGCGGACGGTGCCGATGACCTTGTGGCCCATTTCCACGGCACGGGAAGCGATGGCGAGGCCGAAGCCGGAATTGGCGCCGGTGATGAATATGGTCTTGCGTGACATGATCAGCAGGTCTCCTTGATATTGAGCGGATTGATAAATACTCTTGGAGACAGGCTGTTTCGATTGCGGATTGTCTGAGTATGTTGCCAAATCCTATCAAGGTGGACCATGTCGGCTCGGCGCGCCGTAGGCTGGTGGAGCTTGCCGGGGCGCTTGCTCCCGCGCAGGGGTATAACCTGACTGATTTGTCTTCGGTGCGTCTGCTGCGGACGGAGGCGGTGCTTCACGACATCCCGGTTCTCTACAAGCCGGGTGCCGTTTTCGTGCTGCAGGGAAGCAAGCAGGGCATGCTCGAGGGGGAGGTCTATCTCTACGACGAGGATCACTATCTGGCGGTGTCGGTTCCCGTGCCCTTCCGGATGCGATCGATCGCCAGCCCCGAGCGGCCGCTGCTTGCCGTCTATGTCGATTTCGACATGCAGATGGCGACCGAGATCGCCATGCAGCTGGAGGCCCATGGCGAATTGGCGGATGAGAGGCCGCGCGGTCTGGTGTCCAGCAGGATGTCAGCCGACATCGAGGACGTGTTGCTGCGTCTTTTGACTGCGCTTCAGACACCTGCAGAAGTGGCGGTTCTCGGCGAGGGGCTTCTGCGGGAGTTGCATTACCGGGTGATGATGGGGCCGCAGGGCGGAGCGATGATTGCCGCGCTTAAACGGCAGGGGGCGTCCGGCAAAGTGGTGCAGAGCCTGGGCTGGCTGCGGGAGAACTACGGCGCGGAGATCTCGATAAGCGATCTGGCCAGGCAGGTCGGGATGAGCATTCCCTCCTACCACCTACGCTTCAAGGAACTGACCGGCAGCAGCCCGATGCAATATGTCAAGGCGATGCGGCTTCACGAGGCGCGGCTGATGATCGCCCGCCACAGCAGCACGATCGCGGAGATCGCGGTCTCGGTCGGCTATGCGAGCCCGGCGCAGTTCAGCCGCGACTTCAAGCGGCATTTCGGGCGGACCGCATCGGAAGAGGCGAAGTGGATGCGCCATCACCTCGGTGAAATTGTCTGAGTTTCATTCCGAGATGGGGCCCACAATCTTTTCCCATAGACGACCGATTTTTTTCCTGCTATCGGCCTTTCCACGATTTCAGGAACCCGATTTGATGTCCGCATACAGAACCCTGCGACGACGCTGATGCTCCCGAACGCCCAAGGGCGTGTTCGAGAACCCATCATTTTGTCTATCCGGTTTCTGTCTCTTCATGCACAAGCACGATCTGGTCTACCTCACTGAGGACGCGTCGCACGACGCCGCTATCGAACACATCAACGAAGAAGCTTTCGGCCCAGGCCGGCACACCCGCGCCGCCGCCCGCATTCGCGAGCAGGGGCCGCACGATCTGTCGCTGTCCTTCATCTGCGCCGATGACGGCGAGACGATCGCCTCGGTGCGCATGACACCCGTGATGGCCGGCGATGTGCCCGGCCATCTGCTCGGCCCACTCGCCGTTCGTCCCTCGCACAAGAACCGCGGTATTGGCCGGGAACTGGTGCGGATCGCGGTGGAAGCGGCCAAGCGTAAGGGCTCCGAGGCCGTCATCCTCGTCGGCGATCCGCCCTATTACGGGCCGCTCGGCTTCGAGAAGGTCGCCTATAACGCGCTGACCTTTCCGGGACCGGTCGATCCGGGCCGGGTGCTTGTCGTGCCGCTCGGCGAGGACGTGCATGGCCGGCTGAAGGGCACGATCGGCTGGCGCAAATAGGCCATCTGTTCTATTGAGCTATGACGGGGTCGCCGGTTTTGGTGGTCTTTCAGATGCTTGAGGGGGACAAGGCATGGGTCGCATTTCAATCGACGAGGCGCTGGATCGCGCGGGGACCGGACCGTTTCAACGGCGGCTTCTCGGCATTTTCGGCCTTGTCTGGACGGCGGATGCGATGCAGGTTCTGGCGGTCGGCTTTACCGCTGCCTCGATCGCCGCGAGCCTCGGGCTGACGGTGCCGCAGGCGCTGCAGACGGGCACGCTGTTCTTTCTGGGGATGCTCATCGGCGCCTACGCCTTCGGCCGGCTGGCCGATCGGGTCGGGCGGCGAAATGTGCTGCTGCTCACGGTTGCCTGCGACGCCGTGTTCGGGGCGCTGTCGGTGTTCGCGCCGAGTTTCACCATTCTGCTTGTCCTGCGCTTTCTCACCGGCATCGCCGTCGGCGGCACGCTGCCGGTGGACTACGCGATGATGGCGGAGTTCCTGCCGTCGAAAAGCCGCGGCCGCTGGCTGGTGGCGCTCGAGGGCTTCTGGGCGATCGGGACGCTGATCGTGGCGCTTGCGGCGTGGGCTGCAAGTGTCGCGGGCGTTCAGGATGCCTGGCGCTACATTTTCGCGGTGACGGCGGTGCCTGCCATCCTCGGGCTCGGCCTGCGTCTCTTCGTGCCGGAATCGCCGCTCTATCTCTTGCGCGGCGGTCGCGGCGAGGAGGCGAAGAAGACGATCAACCGGGTCCTTGTGACGAATGGCAAGCCTGCGCTCGGCGCCGACGATCAGCTGGTCTCGCCGGCGCATGCGGCCTCCGAAGGCGTGTTTTCGGGCGCGCTTCGCCGCCGCACCGTCATGATCCTGGCGATCTGGTTCCTGGTGTCGGTCTCCTATTACGGCGTTTTCACCTGGATGCCGGCGAAGCTCGCGGGCGATGGCTTCGGCTTCGTCCGAGGCTATGGCTTCCTGGTTTTCGTGGCGCTGGCGCAGATCCCCGGCTATGCGCTCGCCGCCTATGGCGTCGAGGCCTGGGGCCGCAAGCCGACGCTGATCGGCTTCTGCCTGCTGTCGGCGGCGGGCTGCCTGCTGTTCGTCGTCTCCAGCGTCGATATCATGGTCGGTGCGTCGCTTTTGATCATGAGCTTTGCGCTGCTCGGCACATGGGGGGCGCTCTACGCCTATACGCCGGAGCTCTACCCGACCGCGGTGCGGGCGACCGGCATGGGCACGGCGGGTGCCGTCGCGCGACTTGGCGGTCTTCTCGCGCCGTCGCTGATGGCGCTTGTCGTCTCCGAAGGGCTCGGCGTTGCGATCGGCCTCTTCGCCGGCTTCCTCGTGATCTCGGCGCTGGCGGCGGTGGCGATCGATTCGGAGACGCGACAGGCGTCAATCGCCTGAGGGGGTCGCTTCCTTGTTCTTTGCATGCCGTAATGCCATATTGAATAAGGCAGAAGGATCGACGCGCGTGAGCGATAGCGAGACGGCAAAAATGCTGGCAATCATGGAAGCCATGTTCAATGGTCAGAAACGGACCTTGGGCATGGTGGAGGCCGCTATCGACAAGTTCAGCACGGTCGAGACCGAGATCTCCAAGCTCAATCGCAAAATGAACAGCCTGCACGAACTTGCGCTCCGGCATCACAGCGAGACTTCAGGGCGGTTGGAGGCGATCTCGGCTCGGCTTGAGGAGACCGAACGGCTGCTCGATGACCGCGCGAACGACCTCAAGCGAACCCAGATCGATGTGGTAGGGTAGTACAATGAGGTGCTGACAGCCTTGCGCGATGCATCGCATGCATCTCGCATCGCGGAAGAGGTTCAGTCGCGATTGACCGAGGTCGAGGCCAAGATCGCTCATCTCTAAGGCGAGCGACAGGCTCCGCTATTTGGCGCCAGTATCAGAAGGCACCAGCGCCTTGCGCAGAAACGTCCGTGTGCGGCCCTTCGGGAATTCCGGCAGTTCGCCGAAGATCTCGTATCCCTGTTTCAGATAGGCCTTGAGCGCGTGCGGGCTGAAGGTGTCGATCCAGGCGCCGTGGCAGCCGCGATTGGCGGCTTCGTGTTCGGCCATGGAGAGCAGGCGGCCGGCGAGGCCGGCGCCGCGCTGGTTTTCGGGGATGAAGAGCAGCTGCGTGAAGAGCCAGCCCCAGGCGGTGTAGCCGGAGAGGCCGCCGATCACCGTACCATCCTCATCACGGATCAGCACCGCCAGCGTCTGGCGATCGGCCGGGCCGACGTCGGCGTGGTTGAAGGCGGCGAGGGTCTCGCCGATGACCGCGAGGTCATCGGGGGAGGGCGTGGTGGTCAGTTCGAGTTGCGGCATCGCGTCAGCGGCCCTCGCGCCACCACATGGCGCCGAAGGCGAGCAGCAGGATACCGACGCCGGCGAAGCCCGCGAAGAGCGGCAGCGTGTTGATGCCCTTCAGCACCGTCTCGTTGGTCAGGCGGATCTGCATGCGGTCGTTGTCGGCGACGCGGATCTGGCCGCGCACCGGCAGGATCGGTGGTATCTCGACATTGCCGTCGGTATCCGAGACGCGGGCGACGAGGCCTCTCGTCTTGTCCGATATCGGCCTCAGCACGTCAGGCGTCGAGATCATTGCCTTGAACTCCGGCGCATCGACGGCGCCGACATGCACGAGCGTGCTCATCTCGCCGTTGCGGATCTCGAAGAGGCCGATTTCGTCCATGCGCTTCTCGGCCTTGAAGAGGCCGGGCTCGGACTGGACGAGCGGTAGCGTCTCGGTCTTGCCGGAGGGGTAGCGCACGGTGGCGTTGCCGGGATTGTCGCCGATGGTCTGGCGGGTGATCTCGAGCGTGCGGCCGGAGGCGCGGGCGGTGAGCGCCTCTTCTTCCAGCGCCGGTTCCTTCATCAGCCAGTGGGCGACGCGGCGATAGAGCGAGACGTGCGGGCCGCCGCCTTCGAAGCCACGGGCCCAAAGCCAGCCCTGGTCGGACAGGAGCATGGCGACGCGGCCCTGGCCGGCGCGGTTCAGCACCAAGAGCGGATTGTTGTCGGCGCCGACCATGACGGTTTCGCCTTGTGGCGGCTCGACGCCGACCGAGCGGAACCAGCGACCCCAATGCGGCGGTTCGTCGGTGGAGCCGTCGAGGCCACGGGTGACCGGGTGCTTCTTGCCCTCGTCGGAGAGGCGCGGATAGAAGGCCTTTTCGACCATCTGGCCGGTCGGGGCGGCAGGGAGAACCGAGGAGAGCGGCGTCAGCGCGATCGAATCCGGGCCGGCGTGCTCGGGACCGGCGGCGATCAGCAATGCGCCGCCGTTTTCGACATATTGCGCGATGTAATCGTAATAGAGGATCGGCAGCACGCCGCGATGCTGGTAGCGGTCGAAGATGATCAGGTCGAAATCCTTGATCTTGTCGACGAAGAGCTCGCGGGTCGGAAACGCGATCAGCGACAGTTCGTTGATCGGCGTGCCATCCTGCTTTTCCGGTGGGCGCAGGATGGTGAAGTGGACGAGATCGACGGAAGCGTCGGATTTCAACAGGTTGCGCCAGGCGCGCTCGCCGGCATGCGGCTCACCGGAGACCAGCAGCACGCGCAGGTTCTCGCGGATGCCGTCGATGACGTGGACGGCGCGGTTGTTGGCTTGCGTGACTTCGCCGGGAAGGGCGGCGACGGAAAATTCCAGCACGTTGCTGCCGCCGCGCTCGACCTTGAAGGAGAAGGGCGTATCGCGGCCGGGCGTTGCCTGCAGCGTGGCGATCTCGTTGCCGTTGAGCTTCACCGTCACGTCGGCGGTGCCGCCGGGGCTCGGGCCGTCGTCGAAGACGCGCAGCACCAGCTGCTGTTCCTCGTTGACGATGCCGAAGCGCGGCGCCTTGATGACCTCGATGCGGCGGTCGAATTCGTTGGCCTTGCCCGTGATCAGGCCGTGGATCGGGGCGTCGAAGCCGAGCGCCTGATTGACGCCGGGCACGTCGTGGATCTGGCCGTCGGTGAGCATGATGGCGCCGCCGATGCGGGCGGGCGGCACGTCGGCGACGGCGGCCGACAGCGCGTTGAAGAGGCGCGTCGAGGGGGCGTCGGAATCTTCCGGCTCGGTGGCATCGACATAGCGCGGCTCGACATTCGGGAAGCGGGCGAGGCGGTCCTTCAGCGCGGCAAGCGCGTCGTCGGTCATCTTGATGCGCTCGGGCGTCTGCTGGCTCTGGCTGCGGTCGACGATGACGGGGACGACAGTCGAAAGCTGCTCGCGGTCCTCCTGCATCAGCAGCGGATTGGCAAGCGCTGCCAAAAGCGCCAGCGCCGCGACGGTGCGGATCCAGGCGCCGCGTACGCCCCTGAAGATGGCAAGCGCTGCGATGGCGACGACGATGACGGTCAGGCCGGCAAGCAGCGGCCAGGGGATGAATGGCGCGAAATCAACCGTCATGTCACTGCCCCAGCCGTTCGAGGAGAGCGGGGATGTGGACCTGGTCGGTCTTGTAGTTGCCTGTGAGCATATACATCATGATGTTGACGCCGCTGCGGTAGGCGTATTCGCGCTGCGCCTCGTCAGGGGGCACGGTCGGCAGCAGCGGGACGCCATTGTCGTCCACGGCCCACGCGCCGGCGAAATCATTGCCCGTGATCAGGATCGGCGAGACGCCATCCGCTGTTGCCGCAGACTTGGCGTTGTTGGAGCGGTTGTCCTGGCGCGCCTCGATCCACAGCGGGCTGCCGGCATAGCGGCCGGGGAAGCTCGACAGAAGATAGAAGGACTTGGTCAGCACGTGGTCCGAGGGGACCGGCTCCAGCGGCGGGATGTCGAGATTGGCGAGGATCTGCTGCAGGCGCTCGCCATTGGCGCTGCTGCCGCCGCTGTTGTCGAGCGCGCTGAACTGGTCGCGGGTGTCGAAGAGCACGGTGCCGCCGGCGCGCATATAGGCGTCGATGCGGTTTATCGAGGCGGCCGACGGCATGGGCGCAGTGGCCGAGATCGGCCAGTAGATGATCGGATAGAAGGAGAGCTCGTCCTTGGTGAGGTCGAGGCCGACGGGGGCGGCGGGTTCCAGCGTGGTGCGGAAGGTGAGATATTCCGTCAGGCCCTCGAGGCCGCGCTCGGAGATGCGATCGACCTCCGCCTCGCCGGTGACGACATAGGCGAGGTGGGTGTTGTCGAGCCGCTGGAAGATCTGCTCGTCGCCGGGCTTGCTGTCATCGGCGCGCGACTGGCCGGGCTGCACCAGGAAGGCGGCGCTAAAGGCGACCGCAATCATCGCCGCCGTGCGGGCGGCCGGGCGCAGACGCGAGAAGGCGCCGCTCATGAACATGACGATCAGGCTGTCCGCAAGCAGGAGCAGGAAGGCGATGAGGAAGAGCGAGGGCTTGGCCGACCACGTCTCGCCGCCGATCAGGCCTTCGCGCACCAGCGTCACGCCCGAGGCATCGAGAGGTTTCAGTTCGGCGTTTGCGGGCAAGACGTTCAAGGCGGTGAACCCTTCCTCGGAGCCATAAAGGCCCGGCGGATTTTCGAAGCTGGCGAGAGGGGCGGCCTTGGCGTTGGGGATCAGCGGTCGCGCGGCGCCGGTCTCGGTGGTGAGCGCGCCTTTGGCGGTCAGGAGCCGGAAGGGTGGCAGGGCCTCGGCAGTTGTGGCGCCGCCGGATTGCGAGGTGACGCCGCCGGAGCGCGACAGTTGCACCAAACGGCGCAGCATCTCGACGAAATTGCCTGAGATCGGCAGATCGGACCAGGTGGCCTCGGCGCTGACGTGGAAGAGCACGATGCGGCCCGCATTCATCGGCTTCATCGTTACCAGCGGGGTTCCGTCGGCAAGGCTAGCCCAGGTGCGCTCGGCGAGATCCGGTGTCGGCTCGGCCAGCACCTGGCGCTTGACGGTAACGTCGGTCGGGCGCGCCATGCCGGCGAAGGGGCCGAAATTGGGTAATTCGGCCAGCTGCTGCGGCTCGGCCCAGGAGAGCGCGCCGCCGAGCGCGCGTTCGCCCTGGCGAAGCGTGACCGGCACCAGTGGATCGTCGGCAGGGGCGGCCGCGAGGCGCGGGCCGGCGAAGCGGATGAGCGTGCCGCCATTGTTGATCCAGCGCTGCAGCGGGTCATAGGTCTCCTGCGGCAGACGGCCGATATCGGCCATGACGATGACCGAGGGGTTCTGCGCCAGGAGATCGGGAATGGAGGTGGCGAGATCGGGGGCGTTCGGTTCGATCAGGTCGGCATAGGGCTGCAGGGCGCGCTGGATGTAATAGAGCGGCGACAGCAGCGGCTGGAAGCTGTCGCTGGCCTCGCCGGACAGAAGCACGACGCGGCGGCGCTTGAAGCCGTCGTCGAGCAGGTGGACGGCGCCGGCCGTTGCGTGGTTGTCGATGCTGAGCCGTGCGAAGTCGTTGCGCATCTCGAAGGGGGCGGTGATCGAGCCTGAGGCCACCGACTGGCCGGGCTGGAAGGAGACGGAGCCCGAGGCGATGGCGCGGCCCTGCGCGTCCTGGGCGGTCAGCGGCAGGGTGGCGGCCGAGGCGCCGTCGAGGCGGGTCGCGGTGACGGTCATGGCGTCGGCGGCGTTGTTGGCGCCTGTAATGGCCACCGTCTGCGCGGCGTCGCCGGCGACCAGGCGCAGTTGGCCCGGCTGCAGGTCGGAGAGTTGGCGCACGGTGGCGTCGTTGTCGTTGGCGGCGGCGCCGTCGGTCAGGAAGGCGAGCGTGCCGGGATGCACGCCGTTCAGCGCCGCACGCAGCGCCTCGAAGGCGCGCTGGCGGTCGGGGACGAGAGGCTGCGGCTCGGCGGCGCGCAGTTTTTCGCGGGCGACGGCGGCGGTGCCGGCGACGGCATCGTTGCTTGGGTCGGCGGTGAAGGCGATCGCGACGGGCAGGCCGGCGCTATCGGCATCGTCGATCAGCGCCTCGGCGGTCTGCACGCGGCGTTCCCAGTCGGGCGCGGTCGCCCAGCCATTATCGACGAAGAGCACGAGCGGGCCGCCCGCGGCGATCGAACTGGTGCGCGGGTTGAAGACCGGATCGGCGATGGCGAGGATGACGGCTGCGGCAAGCAACATACGCAGCAGCGTCAGCCACCATGGGCTTTGCGCCGGCGTTTCCTCGCGCTTCAAGACGGTGGCGAGGATGCGCAGCGGCGGGAAGACTTCCGTCTTCGGGCGCGGCGGGGTCAGGCGCAGCAGCCACCAGATGACGGGAAGCGCCACAAGGGCGCCGAGAATGGCCGGATAGGCAAAGGCGAAGGGAAGCGCGTTCACAGCTGGCCTCCATGCGTTGCCTTGCCTGGTAATCCGGAAAGATGCATGTGGACGGCGACCAGCGCCTCGGAGGCGAGGTGATCGGTGCGATGGCTGATGAAGGTCCAGCCGAGGTGGCGCAGGCTCTGGCCAAGACCATCGCGGCGGCCGAGATAGGCGCGTGTATAGGCGTCGCGGATGTTTTCGGCACGGCCGGAGGTGAGCTTCGAGCCGGTCTCGGGATCGGTGAACTCGGTGCGGCCGGTATAGGGAAACAGCTCCTCGGCGGGATCGGCCACCTCGATGACATGGCCACGCAGGCCGCGGCGGGCGAGCGGGCCGATGCGGGCCATCACGGCCTCGGCGTCGTCGAGGAAATCGCCGATCAGCACGAGGTCGCTCGAGCCGCGGATCATGGCGGTATCGGGCAGGCCGCCGGTGAGCGGCGCGTGCATCAGGGCGACGGCGAGGCGCTCGGCGGCGTTGCGGGCGGAGATCGGCTCCATGACGCCGGGGCAGCCGACGCGTTCGCCGGAGCGGGCGAGGATTTCGGCGAGCGCCAGCATGATGACGAATGCGCGGCTTTCCTTCGAGACGCTGCCGAAGGTCGACTTGTACATCATCGACGGCGACATGTCGGCCCAGAGCCAGATGGTGTGGGCGGCTTCCCATTCGCGGTCGCGGATATAGGTGTGGTCGTCGCGGGCCGAGCGGCGCCAGTCGATGCGCGCCAGGCTCTCGCCTTCGCTATAGGGTCGGAACTGCCAGAAATTCTCGCCGATCCCACGCTTGCGGCGACCGTGCCAGCCGGCGATCACGGTGTTGGCGATCCGCTTGGCCTCGACGAGGCAATCCGGCAGCAGGCTGGCGCGCTGCCTTGCACGTGCAAGGGCATCGCTGCCTGGGGTCGGAGTGACGGTCTGTCCGATCGATGCCACGCGAGAGGCTTCCTTCCTGAGCTTAGCCCTTGGCCTGCTTCACCAGCCCGGCGATCACATCGCGCACCGACATGCCTTCGGCGCGGGCGGCGAAGGTCAGCGCCATGCGGTGCTGCAGCACGGGTTCGGCCAGCGCGTGGACATCGTCGAGCGACGGGGCGAGGCGGCCTTCATAGAGCGCTCGGGCGCGGGCGCAAAGCATCATCGCCTGGCCGGCGCGCGGGCCGGGGCCCCAGGCGACGTTCTTGTCGGTTGCGGCGTTGCCCTGGCCGGGGCGGGCGGAGCGGACGAGCGCCAGGATGCCATCGACCACCTTGTCGCTGACGGGCATCTGGCGGATCAGCGTCTGGATCTCGATCAGGCGTTCGGCACTCAGCACGGCCTGCGGCTTGGTTTCGGCCAGCCCCGTGGTGTCGAGCAGGATCTGCCGTTCGGCGGCGAGTTCGGGATAGTTGACGTCCACCTGCAGCAGGAAGCGGTCGAGCTGGGCTTCGGGAAGCGGATAGGTGCCTTCCTGCTCCAGCGGGTTCTGGGTGGCGAGAACGTGGAAGGGCGTCGGCAGGTCGTAGCGCTGGCCGGCGACGGTGATGTGATACTCCTGCATCGACTGCAGCAGCGCCGACTGGGTGCGCGGCGAGGCGCGGTTGATTTCGTCGGCCATCAGGAGTTGGGCGAAGACCGGACCCTTGACGAAGCGGAAGGAGCGGCGGCCGGTCTCGTCCTGGTCCATCACTTCGGAGCCGAGGATATCAGACGGCATCAGGTCGGGCGTGAACTGGATGCGGTTGGCGCCGAGGCCGAGCACTTCGCCGAGCGTGGTGACCAGCTTGGTCTTGGCAAGCCCGGGCACGCCGACGAGCAGGGCGTGGCCGCCCGAGAGAACGGCGAGCAGCGTGTTTTCGACGACGCTCTCCTGGCCGAAGATCACCTTGGCGACCTCGCTCCTCACTGTGGCGATATCGGCAAGCGCTTTTTCTGCTGCGGCGACGATCGCCTTTTCATCGAGGGGGGCTTCGGTCTTCATCATACCCATCAGGCATCTCTCCAGCGGCTGATCTCATTCGTCGCGAATCGTCGGACTTTTACACGTGTGCCTCATACCCGATAGAGTTATGAAGATGTTGCGGGCTGACAAGTTCGTTTCGAATGACTATCTCGTGACATTCCTGCGTTAAGTGCAAACAGAGACGGAACAATGGCAACCGAAGAGATCAAGGCAGCGACCGATGCCGCGGATCTGGCCGCGCTGATTTCGCGCGCCGCGGGCGATGGTGGCGATGCGAAACGCGGTCTTCCGCCCGTCGAGAAATGGAATCCGCCGTTCTGTGGCGATATCGACATGGAAATCCGCGCCGACGGGACGTGGTTCTACATGGGGACGCCGATCGGCCGGGCGCCGCTGGTGCGGCTGTTTTCCACGGTTCTGCGCAAGGATGAGGATGGCAAGACATACCTCGTAACTCCTGTGGAAAAAGTCGGTATCCGGATCGTCGATGCGCCGTTCCTCGCTGTCGAGATGAACGCCTCCGTCAGGGACGGGCAGGCGGTGCTGACCTTTCGCACCAATGTCGGCGATGTCATCGAGGCTGGCAAGGCGCATCCGATCAGGTTTGTCATCCACGGCGATAACAATGAGTTGAAGCCATACCTGCACGTGCGCGGCCGATTGGAGGCGCTGGTGTCGCGGGCTGTCATGTACCAGCTGGTGGAGCTTGGCGAGACAATCGATGTCGACGGTATCGAGATGTTCTGCCTGCGCTCGGACGGCGAGACCTTTCCCGTGATGCCGGCGGCCGAGCTGGATGCGCTGTCGCGATGATAGAAGTTCAGACCAGAGACGGCGCACTTTATTCCGCAGCCGAATTCAGACGCCGGGCAATGCACCAGATGGGCGGGCCGGTCGATCTGTCGTGGCGCGAGCATGGCGACCATATCCTCAATCCCGAGATCATCGCCCAGGTGGAGACCTTCAAGCTCCGGGACGCCGCTGTGCTGGTGCCTGTCATCGATGACGGCGACGAGGCGCGGGTGATCTTCACGCTGCGCACCTCGACACTGCGCAAGCATTCCGGCCAGATCGCCTTTCCCGGCGGCAAGATCGATGGCGCGGACGAGACGCCGGAGCAGGCTGCCGTGCGCGAGGCCGACGAGGAGATCGGGCTGAAGGGTTCGTTCGTCGAGACGGTGGCGCGGCTGCCGGTCTACTTGGCCTCGACGGGGTTTCGCATCACGCCCGTACTGGCGGTGGTGCAGCCCGGCTTTGCTCTCAAGCTCAATCCCGACGAGGTCGACGACGTCTTCGAAGTGCCGCTCTCCTTCCTGATGGCGCCCGGCAATCACATTCGCGACAAGCGAATGATCGACGGGCTCGACCGACATTTCTATCGCATGCCCTATGAAACCAGAATGATCTGGGGCATCACCGCGGGCATCGTCCGCACGCTTTACGAAAGGCTCTATGCATGACCAACCTTGCTCACGAAGCATGGTTCAACGACCCGGCGCTAAAGCGCGTTTTCTCGCTGCTGAATGCCGATGGCGGCGAGGGGCGCGTGGTGGGTGGCGCCGTGCGCAACAGCCTGATGGGGCTTGATGTCAGCGATATCGACGTGGCGACGACGCTGACGCCCGACGTGGTGATCGAGCGCGCCAAGCAGGCCGGGATCAAGGCGGTGCCGACGGGCGTCGAGCATGGCACGGTGACGCTCGTCATCGACCGCAAGCCGTTCGAGGTGACGACGCTGCGCGCCGATGTCGAGACCGATGGGCGGCGGGCGACGGTGGCGTTCAGCACGGACTGGCAGACGGATGCCGAGCGACGCGACCTCACGATCAACGCGCTTTACGTGGGCGAAAGCGGCGAGGTGGTCGATCTCGTCGGCGGGCTTGTCGATATCGAGAAGCGCAACATCCGCTTCATCGGCGATGCCGCGACCAGGATCAAGGAAGACTACCTGCGCATCCTGCGCTTCTTCCGCTTCTTCGCCTACTACGGGTCCGGACGGCCTGATGCGGATGGGTTGCGGGCCGCCGCCGCTGCCCGCTCCAAGCTTTCGACGCTGTCGGCCGAGCGGGTGTGGTCGGAGATGCGCAAGCTGTTGTTGGCGGAAGATCCGGGGCGCGCGCTGTTGTGGATGCGCACCGTGGGCGCGCTGACGGAAATCCTGCCTGAAACCGAAAAGTGGGGTATCGATGCAATCCCGGCGCTGATCGCGACCGAAAAGGCGCTCGGCTGGGCACCGGATCCGCTGCTGAGGCTGGCCGCGATCGTGCCGCCCGACGCCAAGCGGCTGGAGGCGATGGCGGCGCGGCTGAAGTTTGCCAATGCGGAAGCGGCCGTCTTCAAGGCCTGGGCGAATGCAGCACCCATCAACGACGAGATGTCGATGGCGGCCTTCGACCGTCTGCTTTATCGCAACGGCGCCGAGGGCATCATCACACGGCTGAAGCTGGCGCTTGCGGTGGCGCGCGGGAAGGCTGAGGGTGATATGGCCGAGATGGCCCGATCGGCGCGGCTGAACAAGCTACTTGATCACGCCGGGGCTTGGGTGAAGCCGAGCTTTCCTGTGAATGGCGGGGATGTGATGGCGGCAGGTGTTCCGTCGGGCCGGCAGGTCGGGGAGACGCTGGCCGCGTTGGAACATCAGTGGGTGGAGGAAAACTTCGCCTCCGACCGGGCGACGTTGCTCGCCCGGCTTTCAGATCGCGTGAAATAAGGCGATCGCGTCAGATGATCAGGCCGCGTTCGCTTCGTTGCGGATGCGGGCCTTGATGTTGTCGACCATATTTTCGCGGATGATGGTTTCGCCATGCGCGGATTTCATATGGTCGACGGCGCGGCGCACGACTTCGGCGTCGTCGGCTGCGCGTGTATGCCAGCTGCATCCGGGGACCAGCGTTCCACATTCGAAAAGTCTCATCGTCTCCTCCTGACTTGAGTTCTCAATGACGCTTATGCGTTTAATGGGAATGCTCCAGGGACGGGAAGGTTCCGGCCGGTTGTCGCACCGGCCGTAGGGATCGCATGTTTCAAGCGATCATCGATGTGTCCGTTCCCCGGGCTGTGAGCCCGATTACTCGGGCATCGCCCAAGCGCGGTAGCAATCCGTGTGGGCGCTGTTGTTCTGGCCCTTGGTGCGGCGCGACAGCTCGTCTGCGGACAGGCCGCCGGCGAGTTGAAGCTTCACCTGTTCCACAAAGCAGGAAAGGGGCAGATCGGAACCGCTCTTGGCTTTCAGCGCTTCGGCCAGCCGGTTGAGCAGCTCAGGTGTGTCGATTGGGCGGGGTGGCTGTTGGACACCTGCCGCCGCCGGTGTTCCACTCTGTATCGTCATGACAATCCTCCTCCGATTGTTGAACGCGTACATTTATGAAATGGGTATCCGGTCCGCTTATTAAAAGCCTCTCACGATCAACTTTACCGATCTTTCCTCCCAGTTACGGCCAGCGAACGGCGGGGGGTAGCGATGAGAGAATGGACTCGACATTCCCACCCGTTTTCAAGCCGAAGATCGTTCCTCTGTCATATAGCAGGTTGAACTCGACATATCGCCCACGGCGAATCAATTGTTCTTCACGATCTTGTTCTGTCCACTGTTTATTGAAGTTGGAGCGAACAATCCGTGGATAAACCATGGCGAAGGCGCGGCCGACATCGCGGGTGAAGGCGAAATCGGCGCTCCAGCCGCCCGCTTCCTCGCTCGAATGCAGCCAGTCGTAGAAGATGCCGCCGACACCGCGCGACTCGTTGCGGTGCTTGAGGAAGAAGTATTCGTCGCACCACTTCTTGTAGGCGTCGTAATCGGCGACGCCGGCGTGGCTGCGGCAGGCGATCTCCATCGCCTTGTGGAACAGACGCGTGTCGTCGTCTTCCTGGGTGCGGCGGCGGTCGAGCACCGGCGTCAGGTCGGCGCCGCCGCCGAACCAGCGGCTCGATGTGACCACCATGCGGGTGTTCATGTGCACGGCGGGGACGTTGGGGTTCACCGGGTGGGCGATCAGCGAGATGCCGGAGGCCCAGAAGCGCGGATCGTCCTTGGCGCCGGGCATCTGGGCACGCAGGTCGGCGCTGAATTCGCCGTAGACCGTGGAGGTGTGGACGCCGACCTTTTCGAAGACGCGGCCTTCCATCATCGACATGCGGCCGCCGCCACCGGCGCCGTTCTCGCGCTTCCAGTCCTTGGCGACGAAGCGGCCGGGCTGACGATCGGAAAGCGGTCCTGCGAGCTCATCCTCGATCGCTTCGAAAGAGGCGCAGATCTGGTCGCGCAGGCCCTCGAACCAGGTGCGGGCCATCTCCTTCTTGTCCTCGATATCCGCGGGCAGGCCGATCGGAAGTTCGGGTCGTTCCATAGTCGTCGTCTCCGGTACGCGCGCGGGCAAAATTCGAGTCATGCCCGCTTCAATCGCCCCTGATAGCAGGTCGTTTGGCATAGCGCCAACAGCCCAACCGCGTTGGTGAGCAGGCTTCAGATTCGACTCGCAATATTCAGGCGTCGATACTACCTTTCCATTAGAGGTAGGTTGTATGACGAAGATCCCAGGACCGCCGTCATTTGACGGCTTGAAACGAAGGATTGCCAAGCACCGGGCCGAGGGTACGCCGCGCAAGAACGACCGGTTCGTGCGGCAGACCTATTGCCTGGCGCTGCTCGATGCGCGCGCCAAGGCTCGCGAGTGGTTCGACGAATATCCCAAGGCCGCCTACTGGACCGAAGTCGAGAGCTGGCGGCAGCTCGATGGCGACCAGATCGAGTTCACCATGCGGCGTTTGCCATCGGCCGATTGAGGCTTATTCGGCGGCGTCGCGCAGGCGGCTTTCGATCAGCAGGCCGCTTTCATCCAGGATCGGATGCGCGACCGAGACGATGTGGGCGTTGATGCGCTTCAGGTCGCGCAGCATGTCGAGATGCAGCGAGCTCGTCTGCAGGCTGTCGGCGCGGCCGTCGCGCAGGCGTTCCAGATGGCGCTCGGAGGATTGCTTCTCCATGCGGCGCACTTCCACCTTCACTTCCATCAGCTGACGAGCGAGATTGAAATCGCGGGTGACGAAGATCGTCTGGGCGATGCGGAGATTCTCCAGCGTCAGGTGGAAGAGCTTGCTCAGCTCCTCGTAGCCGTCCTCGGAGAATTTCAGGCCGAGCGAGACCTTCTTGGCGACCTGCGGCAGCAGGCCCTTTTCGATGATGTCGCCGATATGCTCGAGATTGATGGCGTAGTCGATGATGACGATGGAGCGGCGTCCGTCCTCTTCGCTGAGGTTGCCACGGCCGAGCTTGGAGAGGTAGATCTTCACTTCCTGCTGCAGGCTGTCGACGCGCTTTTCGAGGCTCGCGATTTCGGTCAGTTTCGACATGTTGTTGCGCTCGAAGGCGTCGGCTGCGCGCTGCAGCATGCGCTCGATCAGGTCGCCGACGCCAAGCACTTCACGGGTGGCGCTGGCGAGCGCCACGACCGGCGTCGAGAGTTCCTGCGGATCGAGATAGCGCGGGGCGTTGTCGGCCTGCTCGTCCTCGGGGACGAGCTTCAGCATCAGGCGCGACAGCAGGCGCGAGAAGGGCCAGGCGAGAGCCGCGAGCAGGAGATTGAAGCCGAGATGGGCGTCGACCGGCAGCTTGGCTGGCGACAGCGGCAGGGTCTCCAGGAGATCGGCACCGAAGCCGGCGAGCGGCAGCGCGATCAGGCAGCCGATGGCGCGCACGATGAGATTGCCGAGCGTGACGCGCTTGACTGAGGCCGGGCCTGAAAGCGAGGCGATGACGGGCGGGATGGCGCCGCCGAGATTGGCGCCCAGCACGAGCACGATCACAAGGCCGGCCGACAGGATGCCTGTCGAGGCCAGCGACAGGATGAGGACGACGGCGGCGAGGCTGGAAGAGGAGATGAAGGCGATGCAGGCCGAAAAGGCGAGCGCCACCGGCCAGGCATTGTCGAGCAGCCCGATGAAGGCCGAGAGCGCCGGCGACTGGCGCATCGGTTCGGTGGCGCTGCTCAAGAGGTGAAGCGACAGCAGCATGAGGCCGATGCCGATCAGCGCCTGACCGCCGCCCTGGCGTGACGTCGAGCCGCCGCGATAGAGCACGATGCCCGCGAGGATGACGAGCGGCGACAGCCATTCGATGCCCGTCGCGACGATCCAGGCGGTGACGGCGGTGCCGACATTGGCACCCAGAAGCACGATCTGCGCCATGCGCGGCTTGACCAGCTCGCGCTCGACGAAGGAGGCGACCATCAGGGCGGTCGCGGTGGAGCTCTGCAGCGCAATGGTCGCAACGAAACCGGAGACGAACGAGCGCAGACCGCTCTTGGTGCCGGAGGCAAGCCCGGTCCGCAGCCGCGCGCCGAAAGCGCGCGATACGCCATCCTTCACCTGCGACAGGCCGAACAGCAGCAGGGCTACGGCGCCGAACAGGTTGATCATGACGATTGTGGATTCCATGCGGGCTTGTCTTTTTCTATCTCTTGGCGCCTTCATTGGCGCGTTTTGCGACTCTCTGGTTGCGGCAAATCATTGAAATATCGGCATATCGTCCGATCTTTTGTTTGCCCGGCTAAAAATTATACGCCTGATCGGCGATTTCACAACGCCGTTCGCGACATTATGCGCCGCTGAACCGGCATTTCCGTGGCAGGGTCAGGACCAGACGGTCTGGCGCATGGCTTCGCCCGTGATCATCGCCGCCGATACCGCGACATTGATGGAGCGCTGGCCCTCGACCATGGGCACGAGGATGCGGGCATCGGCCGTGTCGTGCACATGATCGGGCACGCCGGCGCTTTCGCGGCCGAAGAGCAGGATGTCGTCGGCGTGGAAGCGGAAATCGGTGTAGCGGCCGGATGCCTTGGTGGAGGCGAGCACGAGGCGGCGGCCCGTCGTTCTGCGCCAGTCCTCGAACTGTTCGAAATTGACATGGCGGGTGAGGGCGGCGGCGGCGATGTAATCCATGCCGGCGCGCTTGAGATTGCGGTCAGAGATGTCGAAACCGGCGGGCTCGATGATATCGACGGCAAAGCCGAGGCAGGCGGCGAGCCGCAGGATGGTGCCGGTGTTGCCAGGAATATCGGGCTGATAGAGTGCTATTCTGAGGTCCGCCATGATCGCCCCGTTTGATCGCTTCTGTCCGGCCTGACCTATTGCAAGTGCGGTTTTGGTGCAACAGCCTGCTTTTTGGGCGCGAATCTTTGGCTTTCGGCAAGTTTGGGCTGGAAAACCCGTCAATTTCGCGTTATCGGTGCATATCTTCAATCGCCAACAAGGGAGCGCCAAGATGAATACATTGCCGTATGTCAGCCTCCCGTCCGCCAACTTGCGGATCATGGCGACCCGACGCTCCTAAAGCGTCCTTTTCTTTCTGATTTCCCTTTCGTAATCCATTGCGCGGCCATGTTGGCCTCGTCCCTTGAACGTCCACTGCCCATATAAGCCGTTGCGCGTCTGTGCCGGCGAGGGCAGGAACGCTGAAGTTCGGAGCATTTTCATGTTTGGCTGGTTTGAACAGCGTCTCAATCCTTTCCCCTCCGAGGAGCCCGGCGTTCCTCCCAAGGGGCTGTTTGCCTTCTGCTGGCACTACACGAAGCCCGCGGCCCCCTGGCTTGCGGCCATGGCCGTGCTGACGATGCTGATCGCGGTCGGCGAAGTCGCGCTGTTCCAGTTCCTCGGCAATATCGTCGACTGGCTGACGCATGCCGATCCGAAGACCTTCCTCGAGACCGAAGGCTACAAGCTCTACTGGATGGGCGCGCTGATCCTGATCGGCCTGCCTCTGGCGGCGGTGGCGGATTCCGTCATCATGCACCAGGTGCTGATCGGCAACTATCCTATGATCGCCCGCTGGCAGATGCACCGTTTCCTGATGCGTCACAGCATGACCTTTTTCGCCAATGAGTTCGCCGGACGCGTGGCCACCAAGGTGATGCAGACATCGCTTGCCGTGCGCGAGACGGTGATGAAGATCCTCGACGTCTTCGTCTATGTCGTGAGCTACTTCATCTCGATGATCGTGGTCATCGCGGCGGCCGATTGGCGGCTGATGATCCCGATCCTCGCATGGCTCGGCGTCTATATCGCCATCGTCGCCTACTTCGTACCGCGGCTTCGCAAGATCGCGGCGATGCAGGCCGATGCGCGTTCGCTGATGACCGGCCGCGTCGTCGACAGCTACACCAACATCGCAACGGTGAAGCTGTTTTCGCATGCGGGCCGGGAGGAGACCTATGCCAAGGAGGGCATGGACGGCTTCCTGCAGACCGTGCACCAGCAGATGCGCAAGGTCACGATGTTCCACGCATCCGTCTATATCAACAACTGCGTGGCGCTGTTCGTGATCTCGGGCCTGTCGATCTGGTTCTGGCTGAACGGCGGCATCTCGGTCGGTGCGATCGCGATCGCCATCGGTCTTGCCATGCGTGTCAACGGCATGTCGCAGTGGATCATGTGGGAAGTCTCGGCGCTGTTCGAGAATATCGGCACGGTCTATGACGGCATGGAGATGATGACGAAGGAGCACGACATCACCGACAAGCCTGGCGCTTCGTCTCTGACGGCGAAGAAGGGCGCGATCCATTACGACCGGATCGGCTTCCACTACGGGAAGGGCAAGGGCATCATCGAAAACCTGTCGCTCGACATCAAGGCGGGCGAGAAGGTGGGTCTGGTCGGCCGCTCCGGCGCCGGCAAGACGACGCTGATGAACCTGCTGCTGCGCTTCTACGATCTCGAAGGCGGTCGCATCACGATCGACGGTCAGGACATCTCGCATGTCTCGCAGGAGAGCCTGCGCGAACTGATCGGCGTCGTCACGCAGGACACGTCGCTGCTGCATCGCTCGATCCGCGACAACATCGCCTATGGCCGTCCGGATGCGACCGACGCGGAGATTATCGAGGCCGCCAAGCGGGCCAATGCCTGGGACTTCGTCGAAGGCCTTGTCGACATGCAGGGGCGCAAGGCGCTTGATGCGCAGGTCGGCGAGCGCGGCGTGAAGCTGTCTGGCGGCCAGCGCCAGCGTATCGCGATTGCCCGCGTCTTCCTCAAGGACGCGCCGATCCTGGTGCTCGACGAGGCGACCTCGGCGCTCGATTCCGAGGTCGAGGCCGCGATCCAGGAGAACCTGTTCGCGCTGATGGAGGGCAAGACGGTCATCGCGATTGCCCACCGTCTGTCGACGCTGACGGAGATGGACCGGCTGGTTGTGCTCGACAAGGGCAAGATCATCGAGGCCGGTTCGCATGTCGAACTGGTGGGTGAGGGTGGCGTCTATGCCGATCTCTGGAACCGCCAGTCGGGCGGCTTCCTCGCCGATCACTCGGATGAGGATGGCGTTCAGAAAGAGGCTGCGGCAGAATAACGCATGCCCCCGCTCCGCCATGCGCGTGGAGCGGGGGAACTTGGCATATATCAATAATAGCGCGGCTTTTCCGCAAGGTCTCGTTGCGGCGATTATAAAAGCGCGCGTTGGTGGTAAGTTTTTGTTTAGCGGAGACTGGCACAAGGGTTTCATCAACTTAAGCGTTCTTTGAAACTTTTCAGGTGCCCGTGATGAGCTCTCTCAAGATCAAGATTCTTCTGCCCGCTCTCTTTGCCTTCATCGTCATCATCCTCGTCGTCCAGGGTGCCGCCGGCATGCGGTCGGTGTGGCAGCTCAACAGCCAGGCGGAAAGCATCAGCCTGCGGATGGACAAGTCGCTGATGATCGCGGAGATGGAGCGGCGCATGTCCGACGTCCGTCGCCTGTATCTTGCGCTGTCCGCCGCCCTCAGCGTCGAAGAGCAGACGGCACTGCTTTCGCAGATCAAGACGGCCACCGCGGCCCGCGAAAACGCGGTTGCCACATTCGAAGCCGCGCAATCGGCCGGCCCGCGGCCGCGGTTCGAGCAGCTCAAGGGCATCATGGCGGATTACGACAAGCTCGGCGAGCAGTTCGCCAGCCTGCTCATCAGCGCACGAAACAGCGACGCCAAAGCCGTTATCGAAAAGATGACGCCGATGGGCAACAACGCCGGTGATATCCTGCAGGGGATGATTTCAGACAACCGCGCCGCCGCCGGCACCGACAAGAAAGCCGCTGCCGACACCACGCAGGTCGTGACGATCGCAACGATCGCTGGCGTGGCGATTGCTGTTCTGCTCGCGATCGGTGCTGCTGTACTCAGCCTCGTTCGCGTCACGCGGCCGATCGGGGCGATCACGCAGTCGATGAACGCGCTGGCCGCCGGCGACAACCAGGCCGTCATTCCCTATGCCGGTCGTCGTGATGAGATCGGCGAAATGGCGGCCGCGGTTGCCGTCTTCCGCGAGAACGCGCTGGAGCGCGAACGTCTCGAGCATGAAACGGAAGCCAGCCGCTCGATGAGCGAAAGCGAGCGGATCGCGCGCGAGGAGCAGAAGGCGCGCGAGGCGGCCGAAGTGTCGTTCGCGGTCGACAATCTGGCGCGTGGGCTGAAGAGCCTTTCCGACGGCGATCTGACCTTCCGCATCGAGCAGAGCTTCGCCGGCCAGCTGGACCAGTTGCGCAGCAACTTCAACGAATCCGTCCATGGCCTGGAGCGTGTGCTGCGTGTGGTCGGCGAAAACGCCCGCAAGATCGATGCCGGCGCCAACGAGATCCGTGCCGCGGCTGACGATCTCTCGAAGCGCACCGAGCAGCAGGCTGCCTCGGTCGAGGAGACGGCGTCGTCGCTCGAACAGGTGACGACCGCTGTCCGCGATGCGGCCGCCCGAGCCGGACAGGCAGGGGAACTGGTCGAGACGACCCGCAGCGGTGCTGAGCGCTCAGGCGCAATCGTTCAGCAGGCGGTGGCGGCCATGGAAGCCATCGAAACCTCCTCGAACGGGATCTCCAACATCATCGGTGTTATCGACGACATCGCGTTCCAGACCAACCTCTTGGCGCTGAATGCCGGTGTCGAGGCCGCACGTGCCGGTGACGCAGGCAAGGGTTTTGCAGTCGTGGCACAGGAAGTGCGCGAACTCGCCCAGCGTTCGGCCAATGCCGCGAAGGAAATCAAGACGCTCATCACCAAATCGGGCGATCAGGTGCGCCAGGGCGTGGAGCTTGTCGGCGAGACCGGCCGGCAGCTTGCCGTGATCGTCTCTGAGGTCCAGGCGATCAATGGCAATGTGTCGGCGATTGTCAGCACCTCGCGTGAACAGTCGACCGGTCTCAGCGAGATCAATGTCGCCGTCAACCATATGGATCAGGGCATCCAGAAGAATGCGGCGATGGTCGAGCAGACGACCGCCGCTACCCACAGCCTGGCACGGGAAGCCGCGGCGTTGATCGAGCTTCTCTCGCAGTTCAGGCTGAGCGAAAGCCAGGCTGCCGCGATGCGCGTCGCTTCGGAGGCGAGCCACCAGCCGGTTCATTCGCCGGCACGTGCGCTGGGTGCCCGTGTTGCCCGCGCCTATGGCTGAGAACAGGACATAATGCACAATTGAAAACGCCCTCCCTGGGATATCGGGAGGGCGTTTTTTTATTTTCTATCAGTCGCTTGGATGTATCTGCTCAGTGCCTGTCGGCGCTCAGGCTGTCCGCCCAATCCATGACGCGGTGGCCCTCGACCGCCATGCTGCTGGCAAAGGCGAGGGTACGCAACGCCATGAGCCGACGCTGCTCTTCATTGTCGATCCAAGCGGCAACGGCTTCCGCCACGACCTGGTCGTGCGCTAAGCCGAGCTGCTCTATGACCGCATCGAGTCTTTCCGCCAAAGGCAACGGTATGCTCGACACGAGTGTCCTTTTTTGCATTGTGGCCGTCTCCCGTGAAATCCCATGCTATTCCCACATTGTGGCGGGACATGTCTCATTCAACGACGATGCCGTCGATGTTACCAATCATTACCAAAATATAAGGTTGGTCCGGCGAACGGATTGCTTTCCCCATCCGGCGGATAAGCCTATATCGCAAATATGCTGCTAAATCGACTCTTTCGTGCCTTTGAAACCTGGATTGATCCCTTCCAACCGCGCGACAACATTCAGCCGCCGCGATCGACGACGGGCTTTATCTGGTTCTATATCGGCCAGGCGAAACTCCCCTTCATCGCCATGCTGGTTCTCGGCGGCATGTCGGCCGCCATCGAGGCGGCGTTGTTCTGGTTCGTCGGGCGCGTCGTCGATATTCTCGCCAGCATCAAGCCTGACGTCGGCTGGCACGGCTTGCTTGCCGCACATGGCTTCGAACTGTTCGGCATGCTCTTCCTCATCGGCCTTGTGCGCTTCATCGTACAGCTGGTGATCGCGCTGGTCGATCAGCAGGTGATCACACCGGGATTCTACAATCTCGCCCGCTGGCAATCCTACCTCCACGTCTCGCGGCAATCGCTGTCATTCTTCCAGAGCGATTTCTCCGGGCGGATCGTCACCAAGGTATGGTCGGCGGGGCAGGCGACGGGCGATCTGGTGACATCGCTGATGGAGAGCGTCTGGTTCGTCGGCATCTATGCGGCGACGACGCTGGTGCTCGTCGCGCGTCTCGACCTGTCGCTGGCTGTTGTGGTGCTCTGCTGGCTGGTGGCCTTCGGGGTTCTGGCGCGCTACTTCGTGCCGCGCATCCGCCGTCACTCGCGCGATACGGCCGAATCCGCCTCGATGCTCAACGGGCGCATGGTGGATGCCTACAGCAATATCCAGACGCTGAAGCTTTTTGCCCGCGACGAAGAGACCGATCGCTACATGCGGCAGGGCTTCGATACGTTCCAGGCCACCGTGCTGCTCTTCACCCGCTTCATCACCGGCGTGCGCGCCTCCATGGCGCTGCTTTCGGGCATCATGATCGTCACCATGGCGGGGCTCAGCGTGCATCTGTGGCTGCAGGGGCTGATCAGCTCGGGCGCGGTTGCGTTTTCGCTGGCGCTGGTGCTCAGGCTGAACTTCCTGCTTGGTCGCCTGATGACGCAGTTCAACGGAATCATGCGCAATCTCGGCACGATCCAGAACTCGGCGGAGCTGATCTCCAAGCCGCTCGGCCTCGTTGACAAGCCCGATGCGCCGGATCTCGTCATCGCCGAGCCCGGCATCCGTTTCGACGACGTGTCCTTCCACTATGGCAAGGGCAGCGGCGTGATCGACCATTTCTCGCTGACGATCGCGCCCGGTGAGAAGGTCGGCATTGTGGGGCGCTCTGGTGCCGGCAAGTCGACGCTCGTGAACCTTCTGCTTCGGCTCTACGATCTTGAAGGTGGGCGTATCCTGATCGACGGGCAGGATATCGCCGGCGTCAGGCAGGAATCGCTGAGGATGCAGATCGGCGTCGTCAGCCAGGATACGTCGCTGCTGCACCGCTCGGTGCGCGACAACATCCTCTTCGGCCGCCCGGATGCCGGTGAGGCCGGATTGATCGAGGCGGCGCGGCGGGCCGAGGCGATGGGCTTCATCCAGCGGCTGGAGGACCAGCAGGGGCGCAAGGGGTTCGACGCGCATGTCGGCGAACGCGGCGTCAAGCTTTCGGGCGGGCAGCGGCAGCGGATCGCGATCGCTCGGGTCATGCTCAAGGACGCGCCGATCCTGGTTCTCGACGAGGCGACCTCGGCACTCGATTCGGAGGTGGAAGAGGCGATCCAGACGAACCTCAACCGCATCATGGACGGCAAGACGGTTCTGGCAATCGCCCACCGGCTGTCGACGATCGCAGCCCTCGACAGGCTGATCGTCGTCGACAAGGGGCGGATTATCCAGGAGGGCACGCACGAGGCGCTGCTGCGCGATGGCGGGCTCTATGCGGAACTCTGGGCGCGGCAATCAGGCGGCTTTCTGGCGGCCGACCTGGAAGAGGTCTAGGCGCTCAGGCGGCCGCTATCAGCGATCGATAGCGATCTCGGCCATCAGCCCGTAGTGGTTGGAGCCGGCGTTATCCGTAATTTGCTTTACCGAGACCAGCCGCAATGGCGGGCGGGTGAGTACGTGGTCGATGGCGATCCCGAACTTGCCGGCTCGGGTCGGCCATGTGGCGGGCTCCGGAAAGACCGTGTTCAGGCCGGCGGTGCGGACGAAATGCTGGATATGCGGATCGATGATGGCCGAGTTGAAATCGCCGGCCACGATAAGTGGACCATCGACTTCCTTGATGATCCCACGGAGATCCCAGAGTTCGTCGATCTGGAAGCCGTCGAAATAGGGCTTCGCAAGGTGGACGGAGGCGAGGTGGACGGATGTGCCGTCGACATCGATCGTTACCTGCACGAGGCGGTTGGGCCATAGATCGCCGAGGGTTCTGACGGACTGCTCCATGAAAGGCCGCTTGGAGAGGACCAGCGTATCGCATCCCGGCGTGCCGACGCCGCAGCCGATGCGATAGGGGTAGGTCGCCGAGAGCCGGGGAAGTTCCTGAAGCAACGGCACGGCCTCAAGGATGTTGACGACATCGGCGCCGGAGCCGATCACGGCTTCAGCGATACGGCGGCTGTTTGCGAAATTGTCGTTCTCGATGTTGAAAGACATCAGGCGAAGGAGCGGGCGCGACGCGGTTGCCGGCGGGGCTGCCTCGAATTCCTTCAGCATCAGCACGCCGTGGGCGGCAAGCAGCACCGACACGGTGACCAGCAGATAGGCGTACCAGTGGCGCCTGATGAGGATCAGGACGAGGCTTGCGGCGAGGCCTGCCAGCGCGAAATGGACCTGAAAGCTGTACACGAAGGCAAGCAGCCAAGTGTGCGTCAGATAACGCAAGGAAATGGCGGCAAGCAGCAGCGAGACGAGAACACTGCCCACGCAGAATAAAGTGTGTCTCATAGGATGGCACCGGGCGTGAGCGAGTAATATTTGGGCGACGTAACACGCAGCTGGATATGTTGCAACGCAACACTGTTGCAGCCGCGCGATTGTCCTAAAGAATCAACTCTCAAGGGGCGCGACATTGTGCCCACTTGCCCTGCCGAGGCTGGACATAATTGATGATCGATAATAGAACGCGCCTTAGTGGGTGGGGAATCTAAGTTCGAATATCTGTATGACAGATTCGTCGCCTTGGAGGGATGGCACGGAAAATTCCGTGAAATTTGGGCAGAGGATGTTAAGCCGTGAGCGAACACGAAACGACAGGCGGGGTCTCTAGCGAGCCCACACGCCGTGATTTCCTTTATTTAACCACGGGTATGGCAGGCGCCGTCGGCGCCGTCTCTGTCGCATGGCCGTTTATCGACCAGATGCGTCCCGACGCATCGACGCTGGCCCTCGCTTCCATCGAAGTCGACGTGTCGAGCCTCGAGCCGGGCATGTCGCTGACCGCCAAGTGGCGCGGCAAGCCGATCTTCATCCGCAACCGTACACCTGAGGAAGTGAAGGCTGCAGATGACGTTCCGATGGCGGAGCTCAAGGATCCGATCGCGCGCAACGCCAACCTCGCCGCCGATGCGCAGGCGACGGGTGTCGACCGTTCTGCCGGCAAGGACAAGGAAAACTGGATCGTCATGATCGGGTCCTGCACCCATCTTGGCTGCGTTCCGCTCGGCCAGGCCGGCGAATACAACGGGTGGTTCTGTCCCTGTCATGGCTCGGTCTACGATACGGCCGGCCGCATACGGAAAGGCCCGGCACCGCAGAATCTCGCGATTCCGACCTATTCGTTCGTTTCCGACAAAGTTATCAAAATCGGTTGAGGGGGACTGATTTATGAGTGGCCATTCCAGCTACGAGCCATCAACCGGCCTTGAGAAGTGGATCGATGCACGCCTGCCGCTGCCTCGTCTCGTCTATGACAGCTTCGTCGCCTATCCGGTTCCGCGCAACCTGAACTACGCCTACACCTTCGGCGCCATGCTGTCGGTGATGCTGATCGTGCAGATGCTGACCGGTATCGTGCTCGCCATGCATTATGCGGCGGAAACATCCGTTGCCTTCAATTCCGTCGAAAAGATCATGCGCGACGTCAACCACGGTTGGCTGCTGCGCTACATGCACGCCAACGGCGCGTCATTCTTCTTCGTCGCGGTCTATCTGCATATCGCCCGCGGCCTCTATTACGGCTCCTACAAGGCGCCGCGCGAAATCCTCTGGATCCTCGGCGTTCTCATCTATCTCCTGATGATGGCGACCGGCTTCATGGGCTACGTTCTGCCCTGGGGTCAGATGTCCTTCTGGGGTGCGACCGTTATCACCGGCTTCTTCTCGGCATTCCCGCTGGTCGGCGAATGGGTGCAGCAGTTCCTGCTCGGCGGCTTCGCGGTCGACAATCCGACGCTGAACCGCTTCTTCTCGCTGCACTACCTGCTGCCCTTCGTCATTGCCGGCGTCGTCATCCTGCACATCTGGGCGCTGCACGTCACGGGCCAGACCAACCCGACCGGCGTCGAGGTCAAGACCAAGACGGACACGGTGCGGTTCACGCCTTACGCGACGCTCAAGGATGCGCTCGGCGTTTCGGTGTTCCTGCTGGTTTACGCCTACTTCGTCTTCTACCTGCCGAACTTCCTCGGCCATGCCGACAACTACATCCCGGCCGACCCGTTGAAGACGCCGGCGCATATCGTTCCGGAATGGTACTTCCTGCCGTTCTACGCGATGCTGCGCTCGATCACCTTCAACATCGGACCGATCGATTCCAAGCTGGCTGGCGTTCTCGTCATGTTCGGCGCCATCATCGTGCTGTTCTTCCTGCCATGGCTCGATACTTCGAAGGTTCGCTCCGCGGTCTATCGCCCGTGGTACAAGATGGCTTACTGGCTGTTCGTGATCAACGCGATCATCCTCGGCTGGCTCGGTTCGCAGCCAGCGGAAGGCCTCTACACCACGATCTCGCAGATTTGCACGCTGCTCTACTTCGCCTTCTTCCTGATCGTCATGCCGGTCCTGGGTCTTGTCGAGACGCCACGCCGGGTGCCGAACTCGATCACCGAGGCGGTGCTGGAGAAGCGCAACAAGTCGGTCGCTGCCGAAGCGGCCAAGGCATGAGCGGGCGGCGAGAGGGAACACACACCATGAAAAAGCTTGTTGCAAGCATCCTGTCACTCGCAGTCGTCGGCTGTCTCGGGAGCGCGGCTGTCGCGCAGGAGGCAAAGCCCGCCGAACATCACGAGGCGGCGACCCCGCACTACCCGCTGAAGGAGCCAAGGGAGGTCGACTGGACCTTCGCCGGTCCCTTCGGCCACTACGACAAGGGCCAGCTGCAGCGCGGCCTGAAGGTCTACACCGAAGTCTGCGCCGCCTGCCACTCGATGAAGCTGGTGCCGTTCCGCATGCTGGGCGATCTCGGCTACTCGGAAGCGCAGGTCAAGGCGTTCGCCGCCAACTACGAAGTGCAGGACGGCCCGAACGCCGCCGGCGACATGTACAGCCGCAAGGCCGTGCCGTCGGACTACTTCCCGTCGCCATTTGCCAACGCCGAAGCGGCCGCGGCCTCCAACAACGGTGCGGCGCCGCCGGACTTCTCGCTGATCGCGAAAGCCCGCGAAGTCGAGCGCGGCTTCCCGCGCTTCATCTTCGATATCTTCACGCAGTACCAGGAAGGCGGGCCGGATTACATCTACTCGCTGCTGACCGGCTACGAGAACCCACCGGCAGGCACGACCGTGTCGCAGGGCCAGCACTACAACCCGTACTTCCACGCCGCCTCCGTGCTCGCCATGCCGCCGCCGCTGTCGGATGGCCAGGTGACCTATGACGACGGCACATCAGGTACGGTCGACCAGTACGCCAAGGACGTTGCCTCGTTCCTGATGTGGGCCGCCGAGCCGCATCTGGTCGAGCGCAAGCACACCGGCTTCATGGTGATGATCTTCCTGTTGATCTTCACCGTGCTCATCTACCTCACCAAGCGGTCGGTCTACGCCCGCAAGGACCACTAAGCCCCAGGGCTTTCGCAGGCAGGGAAGCGTTTTCCTGCCTGCTCTTCTTCTTTCCTTCCCCTTTCATTTCAGTTCCTCTCCGCTGGGTCCGTTTTTTATGACGCGGCTTGCATGCGCGCTTTTTCAGGCCTATCGATGTATTCGTTGAGATATATCGATAGGTTCAGCAATGACGTTATTGTCGGGACTTCACGCCACCCATGCTCCGCTCGCCAAGCTGTCGGCGACCTTGCAACGGCCTGCGTCATCGGTGGGTGCGACTGCGAAACGCACCGGGCGGGCGAAGACCTGGGAGATCAGTCCGCATTTTCATTGCTCGATCATCGGAACCTGCCTGACGGCCGGCGAGCTTCGCCAGGTGCTGATCAAGGTGGGGGAGAGTGATGCGCGCAGCGCAGGCGATCATGCGCTGCATTCGCGCGGTGTCTGGTTGGCCGGGCAGAAAGGCCTACCGGGCAAGCTTCTCAACAAGGCGCTCGATCGTCGCCACGAGAGCATGATCCGGCGGGCGGCGTCGATCGACAGTCCCGAGGAACTCCAGCGATTCTGGCGGGAGGCGTTTGACTGCGGCGATATCTCGGGAGCCTACTGGACTGTGATGACCCACCCGGCGGCGAACGAAAAGCTGGTGCGGGACGTTTTCGGCGAGGTGCACATGCTGTCGCATCTGGTCGGCAGCGCCAGCCGGCTGGATATCGCCCGGCTGACGGAGCTGCAGCGCCAGGCCGAGGAAAAGGACGACAAGATCGCCAAGCAGGAGCGCCGCCTTGCGGAGGCTGCGGCCGAACGCGTCGAGATGTTGCGCGAGATCGAGCAATTGCGGGAGGCACTTCGGCGGGCGCAGGCGGCCAGTGACACGGTCGGGTCTGCTGGCGAGGCACGAGCGGAAGAAGCGCGGGGCGGGGTCTCTTCGGCCAATGCCGCTCACGCGGACCTGTTGGCCGAACGGCTGGCCACGGCTCGACAGGAAACACAGCGAGAGCAGCAACGCGCGGAGCGGGCGGAGGCCGAACTGTCGCGGCTGCGGTTGGAGAACGACCAGATCGAGGCGCTGCTTCTTGGCAACGGGCCGAGCGCTGGCGATGATGCCACGACGCTTGCGTCCGGTACGACGCCATCCGGGGCGCCGGCCGGCGAGGGGCCGTGCTCTATGTTGGCGGTCGCCGAAGCCTCTATGACAGACTGCGGTCGCTTGCGTCCGATCACGGCGTGACACTGCTGCTGCACGATGGCGGCCTTGAGGACAGCACGACGCTTCTGCCGGCAGCACTTGCGCAGGCAACGACCGTCGTCTTCCCGGTCGATCACATTAGCCATACGGCGGCTGGCATCATCAAGCGGTTCTGCCGGGAGAGCGGCAAGGCTTACATGCCCTTGCGCTCGGCGGGGCTGACGAGCTTCCTGGCGGCGATCCGCGATGCCGCGAATGCTGGCCAGGGGCGAACGCTGCGCGCTGGCGAATAGGCGACGCCGATTATCGAACTTGAGTGCTCGTGCCGCATGCCGGCGCGGCTAGAGGAGGCTGTTTTTTGTTGGAAGCGCGGCGGGCAATTGATAGTGTGCGCCGGGCTTCCAACATGCCTCTCGATAATACGGAATTTTCAATGGACACTATCGCTTCCGAGCTTGCCGCCAGCATTCGCTCGATCCGGGACTATCCCAAGCCTGGCATCATCTTTCGTGACATCACCACGCTGCTTGGCGATCCCCGGGCCTTCCGCCGCGCCGTCGATGCGTTGGTGCAGCCCTATGCGGGCACGAAGATCGACAAGATCGCTGGTATGGAAGCAAGAGGGTTCATTCTCGGCGGCGCCGTGGCGCACCAGCTTTCGGCTGGCTTCGTGCCGATCCGCAAGAAAGGCAAGCTGCCGCATGAGACCGTGCGCATCGCCTACAGTCTGGAATATGGTATCGACGAGATGGAAATGCACATCGACGCGGTGAAGCCGGGCGAGAAGGTGATCCTCGTGGACGACCTGATCGCGACGGGCGGCACGGCTGTCGGCGCGACCCAGTTGCTGCGCCAGATGGGCGCCGAGGTGGTTTCGGCCTGCTTCGTCATCGACCTGCCGGATCTCGGTGGGCGCGCGAAGCTGGAAGCGCTCGGCGTCGACGTCCGCACGCTGGTCGAATTTTCGGGCCACTGAGGCCGGCTGTTACTCGAATTCGAGCACGCTGCTTTCGAACCTGACGACCGGGTCGCCCGCGACATAGCCTTCGCAGAGGATGGTGTTGAGGATGCGGCCCGGGCGTGAGGCCATCGGGCGGCTCGACAGCAGGGTGACGGCGTAATCGACGGTTTCGTCGGCGAACACCGGGCGGATCCACTGCAGGTTCTTGAAGCCTGCGGCCGGCCCGAGCTTGGGCGGCGTGTGGCCCTCACGGGCGATTTTCTTGCTCTCGGCGATCCAGTAGGCGACGAATGTCGTCATCCAGCCCGCGCATGTGTGCCAGCCGGAGGCGCAGAGGTCGCCGAACAGGCTTTCGCGCGCGGCTTGCCTGTCCACATGGAAGCGCTGCGGATCGTAGCGCGTGGCGAAGCGGATGATGTTTTCCTCGGTGAAGGCGTAGCTTCCCGTCTCGGTCTTTTCGCCGAGCGTGTAGCGATCGAGCATCCTCATGCGCTTGCTCCCGTTTGCGCTTCGGTCGCGGTGGCCATGCGGAACATGATCGGGTTCTCCGACACGCAGACCGTTTCGCCATGCTGGTTTTCGAGCTCGTGGCGGAACTTGACGATGCCGATGCCCGGGCGGGACCGCAAGGCGCGCGCCTCAAGCACGGTCGAGTGGCCGGAGAGCGTGTCGCCAGCGATGACGGGCCGGCGCCATTCCATGATGTCGATGCCGGGGGCGCCCTCGGAGAGCGAATTCAATAGATAGCTGTCGATCATCATCCGCATCAGCATTGCCGACGTGTGCCAGCCCGAGGCGGCGAGCCCGCCGAGAATGCTGGCTCGTCCGGCTGCTTCGTCTGTGTGCATCGGCTGGGGGTCGAACTCACTGGCGAATTCGATGATTTCCTCTGCCGAGACCGTAACAGGTCCGAGCGCGAAGCGGCGGCCGGGATGAAAGTCCTCGTAGGCGAGTGTCTGATCGGACAAATTCGTCTCCACGTCATAGGCGTTTCAACACGATTACAATAGCATGCGGCGTCACTCAACGATTCCAGCGAGAATTCCGCATGTCCGAACTGAAGTCGATCCTTGACGAGGCTGAACGAGAAGGGATCATTCCATCGCAGGCTTCCGAGCGGCTGTTGTCGTTTCTCGTGGCGCGAGGTGTCAGGGCGGATGCCGCCGTATCGGCTGTGCGGGACGAAGCAGCGGGTAGTGCCGCGTTTTCCGACACGGAGACGCCGAGCTTCGTACGCGGGTTCCATGACGTGCTGATCACCATCGGTATCGTCGTGGCGCTTTCCGGGCTCTGGGGCATCGGTTCCATCTACGCGGTGTTTCCCGCCATCATCGTACTTGCCGAAATCCTGGTGCGTCGCCAGCGGCTGGCGCTGCCTGCCGTGGCGCTGACGATTGCGCTGGCGCTCTGGACAGGCGCCGTGTCGGCGATGCTGCTGCAGGGTTCGCCGCAGATCATCGGGATCGGCGACAATAATGAGGGGCTGCAATACACGCTGGCCTTTCCCGTCGTCCTCGGCCTCTTTTATCTGCTTTATCGGATACCGCTCGCCTTCGCGCTGGCGATCATGGGGGCGGTCGTTGTCGCGCTGCAGCTCGTGCTGCGCCTGCTCGGCTGGCTGAGTGGCGATCCGCTCTATGCGGTCACGCATGGCGGCGTGCTGTCGATGCTGGCGGTGGCCTGCGCAGTTGGACTGTTTGCGCTCGCCATGCGCTTCGATCTCAAGGATCCGCTGCGCCGGACCGTCAATTCCGACATTGCCTTCTGGCTGCATCTCGGCGCAGCACCCGCGCTGCTTTACAGCATCCTATGGCTCTCCGGCGGCGGGCCGGGGGCGCTCAGCGGGCTCGACACGGTGTCGATGCGCACACCTGTCGTGGTGATCACAGTCATGGCGCTGATGCTGGTGGGGCTGATCATCGACCGACGCGCCTTCGTGACGTCGGGACTGGTATCGCTGGGGGCCGCGCTCTACGGGATCTTCCGCCAGGGCAATGCGCAGGTGGATACCTACATCTTCGTCACGCTGCTGGCGGTGGGCGTGATCGTTCTTGTCATCGGCACCGGCTGGATGCCGCTTCGGCGCGCCGTCGTGCGCCGTCTGCCTGATGGCATGCAGAAGAGACTGCCGCCCGCTTAGGCGGCAGTCCTAATGTTCGAAATCAGGTGTTGAAGCGGAAGTGGATGACGTCGCCGTCCTGGACGACGTATTCCTTGCCTTCGTCGCGGCCCTTGCCGGCTTCCTTGGCGCCGACTTCACCCTTGAAGTTGATGTAGTCGTCGTAGCCGATGGTGAAGGCGCGGATGAAGCCGCGTTCGAAATCGGTGTGGATGACGCCGGCCGCCTGCGGGGCCTTGGTGCCGCGGCGGATGGTCCAGGCGCGGGTTTCCTTGGGGCCGACGGTGAAATAGGTGATCAGGTCGAGCAGGTGGTAGCCGGCGCGGATCAGACGGTCGAGACCGGCTTCCGTGAGGCCGAGTGCCGAGAGGAACTCGGTGGCTTCTTCTTCCGGCAGCTGCGCCACTTCGGCTTCGATCGCAGCCGAGATGATGACGCATTCCGCGCCCTGCTTCTCGGCCATTTCCGCCACGGCCTTGGTGTGCTCGTTGCCGTCGACGGCATCGCCTTCGGCGACGTTGCAGACGTAGAGAACCGGGTGCGAGGTGAGGAGGTTGAGGCCCTTCAGGATCTCGATTTCCTCAGGCGCCAGCGTCTTCAGGAGAAGACGGGCGGGCTTGCCTTCGTTGAGGAGCTTGATGACAGCTTCCATGACCGGAAGCTGGGCCAGCGATTCCTTGTCCTTCGATGCGGCGCGCTTGCGGGTCTGCTCGACGCGGCGCTCCAGGCTTTCGAGGTCGGCGAGCATCAGCTCGGTCTCGATCGTGTCGGCGTCGCCAACAGGATTGATGCGACCCTCGACGTGGGTGATGTCGTCATCCTCGAAGCAGCGCAGCACGTGGACCACGGCGTCGACTTCGCGGATGTTGGCGAGGAACTTGTTGCCGAGGCCTTCACCCTTGGACGCGCCGCGCACGAGGCCGGCGATGTCGACGAAGGAGATGCGCGTCGGGATGATTTCCTTGGAGCCGGCAATACCCGCCAGCTTCTGCATGCGCGGATCGGGAACGGCGACTTCGCCGGTGTTCGGCTCGATCGTGCAGAAGGGATAGTTCGCCGCCTGCGCTGCCGCCGTCTTGGTGAGCGCGTTGAAGAGGGTCGACTTGCCGACATTCGGCAGACCGACGATACCGCATTTGAAGCCCATGGCTGAAACCTGCTGTTCTTGAATTCCTTGGCCGTGCGTATGGGGTAAAAGCCGCCTCCGGGTCAAGCTTTTCGAGCACATCTTGCGTGATCAAAGCGGCTTTGGCTTGAAAGCGGTGCTTGCAGTGCAATATATTGTGTGGGCCGAGCATAGCCTCGCCCTCTTTCCTGTCATCAACGGATGGACTGCCCGATGAGTGACAACGATGTCGCCCTGAAACCGAAAGTGAAGTCCAAGCCGAAGCTCGATCGGCCGAAGCTCTACAAGGTCATTCTCGTCAACGACGATTTCACGCCGCGCGAATTCGTGACGGCGGTGTTGAAGATCGTCTTCCGGATGAGCGAAGAAGCCGGATACCGGGTGATGATGACCGCGCACAAGCTCGGCACCGCTGTGGTGGTCGTCTGCGCCAAGGATATCGCCGAGACAAAGGCCAAGGAGGCCATGGATTTCGGCAAGGAGGCGGGGTTCCCGCTGATGTTTACGACAGAGCCCGAGGAATAGGTTCAGACGCTTCTTCTGATCTGGAAGCCTGTCTTGTTCTGCACGAAGCCGCAGCTTTCGTAGAAGCGATGGATGCCGGGATCGGTGCGTCCGGTGAGCAGCATCACCTTGTAGCAGCCCTCCTGCCAGGCGAGCTTGATCGCATGCGCGATCAGGGCGCTTGCGTAGCCGCGCCGGCGATGCGGCGTTGAGGTGGCGACGTTTTCGATCAGCGCGTATGGCGCGCCGCCGCGGGTGAGGTTGGGCATGATGATCAGCGTCACGGAAGCCGCCAGCGCATCGTCGGCCACGCCCACCATGACGCGCATGCCGGGATAGGCCAGCATGGACGTAAAGCGCTCTTGCGCGAGCGCCGGGTCGATGGCGCGGTCGCCGGGGTTCATGTCCTTGTAGAGCGCGAGAAGCGCTGTCAGGTCTCCCGCTTCGGCCGTGCGGATGGCAAGAGGCGAGGGGGACATGGTCAGTCTTCCTTGTTGCCGAACATCTTCTTCAGCATCTCGGCCATCGGTCCCGTCGTCGGAAGCTTTTTCGGCTGGGCGCTGTTGCGGGCCTGATGGATGTGCGATTTGCCGGCGGGCTTCTGAGCCGCTGTGTTGGCATTGGCAGGCTTAGCGGGCTTCGGCTTGTCCTCGTCTTCCTTGCCGCCGACGGCGAGCGCCAGCTTGTTCATCAGCTGCGAATCCTCGCGCTTGACCAGCATCTCGAGATTGTCGGCGAGCGCGTCGAGCATGGGTTCCAGCCACTGCTGGTCAACCTTGGCGAAATCGCCGAGCACGTAGTTGTGCACCAGGTCCTTGTTGCCGGGATGGCCGATGCCGAGGCGCAGGCGCCGGTAATCCCTGCCGCAATGCGCATCGAGCGATTTCACGCCGTTATGGCCGCCATGGCCGCCGCCGACCTTGATGCGGGCCTTGGCGGGCGCGAGGTCGAGCTCGTCGTAGATGGCGACGATGTCGGATGGCTGCAGCTTGTAGAAGCGCATGGCCTCGCCGACGGATTCGCCGGACAGGTTCATGTAGGTCTGCGGCTTGATCAGCAGGACCTTCTCGCCCGCGATCTCGCCTTCGGAGATCTCGGCCTTGAACTTCTTCGACCAGGGCGAAAACGAGTGGCGGCGGTGGATGGCGTCCACGGCCATGAAGCCGATGTTGTGGCGGTTGCCGGCATATTGTCTGCCGGGATTGCCGAGGCCGGCGATAACAAGCATGGCGCTTTCATTCCTGGGCGTTTCAAATTCCAAGCACGTTCACCACCGCGAAACGGCGCCGAAGTCAAGCGCAAGCGTGTTTGTGGTGGCCAGAATCGATGAGGCGAGACCGGGGAAGCTTAGTTACTGACGCGGGTGCAGGCCGTATTTGTTGAAGATCGTGCGCTGTGTGCCATCGGCGATCAATGCGTCGAGCGCCAGCTGCATCTTGGCCCTGAGATCCTCGGGGAAGCTCTTTTCGCAGGCGATGCCCAGCGATTGGGAGGAGAGCGTGGCGACACGCACGAGGGGTTGGTCGACCTTGAGCTTTTCGAAGTAGATCTCCGAGATGGGCATGAGGTCGATGCGGCCATTGAGGAGTTTGCGCAGCGTCGAGGGGAAGTCGCTGGCGATATCGACCTTGGGATAGCCCTTTTCCTTCAACAGTTGCTCGGTGTAGTCGCCGCGATGTGTGCCGATGACATAACGGCGGGTGTCGTCCAGATCGGTTTCGCGAATGCCTGAGGAGGCGGTGGCCACGAGAATGTTGGCGTCCACCAGCAGCGGCTCGACCCATTTGAACAGCTTGTCACGCTCGGGGCTATGGGCCGTGGTGAAGAGGCAGGTCATTGGTGTCGCCTGCGTCGCCGCATAGGCGCGGGTCCAGGGCATGAGCTCGATATGCATATCGATGCCCGCCTTCTGCATCAGGATCTGCACCTGCTCGACCGACGCGCCTTTGAGCGTCTCGCTTTCGTGATAGCTGAAGGGCGGATATTCCTCGGTCAGGAAATTGACGGTGGCGGCGCGTGCCGGGCCGGTGAGGGGCAGGCTCAGGAGAGCGAGAAGCAGCAGTGGTTTGATCATCTCGGCTTCTCTTTTTGCGATTATGAGGCGCGGGCGAGCGTGTGGGCATCCGCCAGTCGGACCATCAGCTGGTCGACGGTCTGCGGACGGTGGAAGAGGTAGCCCTGGCCGTAGTCGAGCCCCATCTCGCACAGCGTATGGCACTCCTGCTCGGTCTCGATGCCTTCGGCGATCACGGTGCAACCCATCTTGTGCGAGAGTGTGGTGATGCTTTCGACCAGCGTGCGGCTCTTCTGGCGGATATCCTCGTTGGCATCGTTGATCGAGCGGGTAAACGACTGGTCGATCTTGATGATGTCGACGGGGAAGCGGTTGAGGTAGCTGAGCGAGGAGTAGCCGGTGCCGAAGTCATCGAGCGCGATGCGGCAGCCGAACTGGCGGATGTCGCTGACGATCTTGCGGATCTCGGGATTGTTGTGCATCAGCACCGCCTCGGTGATCTCGACGACGATCCGCTCGGGGCGAATGTTGTGGCGCATGAGCAGCGAGGCCAGTCTCGCGGGCAAGGACGGCTCGAACTGCAGCGGCGAGAAGTTGATGGCGAGGTAGCTGTTCTCAAGGCCCGGGAGCGCCGAGAGCACAGCCAGATGCTCGATCGCCTTCTCCATGATGACATTGCCGACGCGGATGATCTTTCCGGTCTCCTCGGCGACGTTGATCACCTCGGCAGGCGCCATGAGACCCTTCACAGGATGATTGAGGCGCATCAGGGCTTCGAAGCCGGCGACGCCGCGGCCGTTGAGGTTGACGATCGGCTGGAGATAGGCCGCGAACCAGTCCTCGATCAGGCCGATTTCGATGCAGCTTTCGATCTCGGCGCGGGCGCGGGCGTGATCGACCATGCCGTTGTCGAAGTGCTGGGCGCCGTTCTTGCCGTCGCGCTTCTTGGCATACATCGCCATGTCGGATTTCTGCAGCAGCTCGGCGGCATTGTCTGCGTGGCGCGGATAGATGGCGATGCCGACGCTGGCGCTCAGATGCATGTCGGTGCCGAAGGGCTCGTTGAAGATGGAGGCGAGCATCTCGGCCATCAGGTCGGCGCGCTCGGCGGCGTTACCCGCCGGCAGCAGGATCGCGAACTCGTCACCGCCGAGGCGGGCGGCGACATCCGTCGGCGCAAGCTTGCTCTTCAGGCGGCCGACGAACTCGCGCAGCGCCTTGTCGCCCTCGGCATGGCCGAGGTTGTCGTTGATCCACTTGAAGCGGTCGAGATCGACGAAGAGGCAGGCGAGCTCCTGGTTGGCGGCGTCCGCCTCGCGGATCTTGCCGTCGAGCACGGTCTCGAAGCCCTGGCGATTGAGAAGGCCGGTCAGATGGTCGGTGATCGCCTGCTTGTGGTTGCGGGCTTCCGAGGCCTTCAGCGCCGTGACGTCGGTCATGACGGACAGCGACAGGCCGCCCTGGCCGCCGGTGGCAGTCTTCGATTCCAGGATCAGCACGTCCATGACGCGGCCGTCGGCGCAGAGGAACTTGACGGTGACATCGACAGTGGCGCCGCCATTCAGCTCACCCTTGCGGCCGAGGAAGGCGCTGCGGGCGTCCGGGGTGACGAGATCGGTGAAGCGGTTGCCGATGATTTCATCGCGCTCGTAGCCGGTGGCGGCGAGCCAGTAGTCGCTGACGGCGGTGATATGGTCGTTCTCGTCGAGCGAGAACAGCATGGCGGGCGTCAGGTTGTAGATGTCGATGGCGCGGCGATGCGCGAGTTTCAGCTCCTGTTCCTCGCTCTCGAGCTTGGACTGCATGGTGTTGAAGCTCTTGGCAAGGCGGCCCATCTCGTCGTTGGAGCGCCAGTCGACATGGTGGCGCGAGCCGAGCTGGCCGGTGGCCTCGATGGCCGCGATCAGTCGCATCAGCGGGCGAACGAGGACGATGCGGTTGCCGATCAGGGCGGCGCAGAAGACGATCAATACGGCGAAGACGAAGATCGACAGGAAGATGATCTCTTCATTCTTCAGGCCCGAGAACAGGTCCGGCGCGGGATAGAAGACCGAGATCGTGCCCAGCTTCTTTGGGCCATCGAGCGTGGTGTAGGTGATGGCGTGCGAGACTTCGATCAGCTGGCCGTCATAGGAGGCGGGGATCGTCGACTGGGTGACGTCAAGCTGGCCGGATTCGTCCCGGACCTGAACCTTGACGATGTTGCCCTGCGAGACGACGGCCGCGCTGATCTGCGCGACGCTGTCCTCATCAAGGTCCCAGAGCGGCTTTGCCAGCGCCTGCGAGTTGGCGACGAGAAGAACGGAGATATGGTCGCGGATTTCCTTTTCGGCGCGTCCGGAGGACAGGAAAAGGAACAGAACAAAAAGTGGGGCTACGAGCAGAACCAATGCGGCGAACACAATTCCTAGAAATCTGTTCTGAACGGAATTATGCATTTTCCTGCGTCTGCCCCTTGCCGCAAAATTTCGTCGTTCAGAATAAAACTTGCTCTGAAACGATGGGGCATGCTTCCACTAAATGTCTTAATCGAAGTTGAAGTGCTGATCTTCGCGGAAATGAAAAGACCCGCTTTCCGGAGAAAGCGGGTCTTATACTTTACAAAGCGTTCAAGCGATCAAAGGATCAAGCTTCAGCTTCGCCAGCTTCTTCTTCTTCCGATACGCCAGCTGCCGGAGCAACGATCGTAGCGATGGTGAAGTCGCGGTCGATAACCGTGGTCACGCCCTTCGGCAGGGTGACTTCGGAGATGTGGATGCTGTCGCCGATCTTCTTGCCGCTGAGGTCAACGTTGAAGAATTCCGGGATGGCATCAGCCGGGCAATGAACTTCGACGTCGTGACGAACGATGTTCAGAACGCCGCCGACCTTGAGGCCCTGGGACTTTTCTTCGTTGACGAAGTGAACCGGGATCGCAACGGTAACGGCGGTGTTGCCGGATACGCGCAGGAAGTCCACGTGCATGGTGAAGTCGCGGACCGGATCGAGCTGGTAGTCCTTCGGCAGAACCTTGTACTTCTTGCCGTCGACGTCGATCGTAGCGATGGTGGTCATGAAACCGCCAGCGTGGATGCGCTTCGTTACCTCATTGGTGCTGAGGGAGATCGAAATTGGGGCCTGCTTGTCACCATAGATGACAGCCGGGATGAGACCATTGCGGCGAAGTTCACGGGCGGACCCCTTACCAACCCGTTCGCGCGCCTCGGCCTTGAGCTCGTAGCTTTCGTGGCTCATGACTTTTCCTTCCGAGGTTATTTGGAGAGCTCGGCGCAGGCATCGCCTGTCGCTGAACTGGAGGCGGGTTTCCCCATCCTCATCCGCATTGCCTCCAAGGGTGTCTGTGCGGACGCGTGCGCTATAGTCTAGTTGTGGCGGAATGGCAAGAGTTGCGGCGTGATACAGGACGCTCATCCCGATGAGGCCGCGCATCGGTCCTTTAGTAGGCGCTGATGCAACTTAGGCATCCGCCTTAAACGCCAATCAAAACCCAAGATCAGCCGCCGTTGACGGAGCATTAATGACAGTTGCGATTAGCAATTGTCAAGAATCCGTGGGCCGCCGGAAATTACAGCTTTCTTAAGTTGCCGCATATGAAAGCGAAAGTGCAAATTGGTCCGGATATCTCATGTTTACCGTTTTAAACTGCATTGCCTACATGCACGATCTCAGGCTGGTCGTTTTGGCCGGATGCCTGTGCTTCCTGTCGAGCCTTGCCGCGCTGACGCTGTTGCAGCGGGCGCGCAGCACCGTCAAGGTCGCGCGCCTGATCTGGCTTCTGATGGGCGGTGCGGCCGGTGGCTTCGGCATTTGGGCCACGCATTTCGTGGCGATGCTCGCCTATGACGGCGGCGTGGTCGTCGGCTATGACACGTCGGAGACATTGACGTCGCTGGCGCTTGTCGTCGTCGCGACGCTTGCCGCCGTTGCGTTCGCGGCAGGTGCCGAGAGCAGGGTGCGGCGGGCGTTCGCGGGCATGCTGTTCGGCGTCGGCGTCACGTCGATGCATTTCCTCGGCATGATGGCTGTACAGTTTCCCGGCAGCATGAATTGGGATCAGTCGCTTGTGGTTGCCTCGATGGCTTGCGCGGTGGTCATCTCGGCCATCGGCTTTGCTCTGCTTCCCGATATCAAGGCGGATGCGCGCAAGTTACTCATGCCGGCCGCGACCGTCTGCGTCGCTATCGTCGCCATGCACTTCACCGCCATGGGCGCACTGACGATCGTGCCGGGTCCCGGTCCGGCGATCGATCCGAGCGAGATGATGTCCACCGGTTTCATGGTCGTCACGCTTCTCTCGGTCTCGCTGTCGATGATCACTTCCGGCTTCGCCGCCGCTCTGTTCGCGATGCGGGCTGAGAACTCGACCAAGGAGAGCGAAGCGCGTTTCGAGATGCTCGTGCAGGGCGTCACCGACTACGCGATCTACATGCTCGACAAGGATGGCCGGGTCGCCAACTGGAATGCGGGCGCAGAGCGCGCAAAGGGATATACCGCCAGCGAAATCATCGGCGAGGATTTCGGCCGCTTTTACTCCGAGGAAGACCGCGCGGCCGGCCTGCCGCAGCGTGCGCTGCTCAAGGCACGCACTGAGGGGAAATTCGAGGCGGAGGGCAAGCGGTTCCGCAAGGATGGGACCTCCTTCTGGGCGCACGTCGTGATCGATCCCATCTGGAACGCCGATGGCGAGATCGCCGGCTATGCGAAGATCACCAAGGATGTGACCGAACAGAAGGCCGATCGCGACCGCATCAAGGAAGTCTCGCGCAACCTCGACCTCGCGCTTGAGAACGTGTCGCAGGGCATTTGCCTGTTTGATGCCGAGGAGCGCCTTGTGCTGGCGAATTGCCGCTACAGTGAGATCTTCGAATTCGAGCAGGGAACGGTTCGTCCCGGCATGAGCTACAAGGAGATCATTGCGATCGGGTACGAGATCCACTTCTCCGATCCAGAAACCGTGGCCAAGCGCGCATCCGAGCACTACGACAAGCTGATGCGCGCGCTCAGATCCGGCGAACGGTCGATTGTCCACAAGGGCGCGCATGGCCGATCGATCCAGTTGAACCTCAATATGCTTCCCGATGGTGGCTGGGTTGCGACCTACGAAGACATCACGGAACGGCTGATCTCGGAAGAGAAGATCGCCTTCATGGCGCGTCACGACGTGCTGACGGGCTTGCCCAACCGCTCCGAGTTCTCCGAGCGATTGTCGCAGGATCTCGCTTTCGCCAAGCGTGCCGGCACCAAGGTTGCCGTCATCGGCATCGATCTCGACAAGTTCAAGGAGATCAACGACCAGCGTGGCCACAGCGCGGGCGACCAGGTGCTCATCACGCTTTCGGACCGTATGAGCCAACTGCTCGGTGGAGACGAATTTGTAGCGCGGTTCGGTGGCGACGAATTCGCGGCGATAAAGCAGTTTTCCGATGTCGCCGACCTACATGACTTCGTGGCGCGGCTGCAGGCGAGCCTGACGGATGACTTCCAGATCGACGGCTTCGACATCAACCCCGATGCCAGCATTGGCGTTGCCATCTATCCGCAGGATGGCTCGACGGGCGAGATACTGCTCGCCAATGCCGATCTCGCCATGTACCGCGCCAAGGCGACGCTTTCCGAGCGCATCTGCTTCTATGAAGTGGCGATGGACGAGGCGGCCCGTGACCGTCGCAAGATGGCAAGCGATCTCTGGTTGGCGATCGAAAAGAACGAGCTGCATCTGCACTTCCAGGTGCAGAAGTCGGTCTCAACAGGCGACATCACCGGTTACGAGGTTCTGTTGCGCTGGCAGCATCCGACGCGCGGGAACGTGCCGCCCGGCGAATTCATTTCCGTTGCCGAGGAATGCGGCGCGATCGTACCGATCGGGGAGTGGGTGCTGCGCGAGGCCTGCAAGGAGGCCGCCGGCTGGGCCGAGAAGCACAAGATCGCCGTCAACCTGTCGCCCATCCAGATCGGCCACCAGGATATCGCCCATCTCGTGCATTCGGTCCTGTACGAGACCGGGCTGGAGCCGTGGCGCCTCGAACTTGAGATCACCGAGTCGTCGATCATCGTCGACAAGGACCGGGCTCTCCTGACGCTCCGCCAGGTCAAGAACCTCGGCGTCTCGATCGCCATCGACGATTTCGGCACCGGCTATTCGTCGCTGGAAACGTTGCGCGCCTTCCCGTTCGACAAGATCAAGCTCGACCGCAGCTTCATGAACGAGGTGGAGACCAGCGAGCAGGCCAAGGCGATCATCCGCGCCATCCTGGCGCTCGGGCAAAGCCTGAGTATTCCGGTGCTTGCGGAAGGCGTCGAGACGGATGTGCAGCTTGGGATATTGCTCGACGAAGGCTGCGACGAGGCGCAGGGCTATCTTCTCGGCCGGCCGATGCCGATGCGTTCACGCAAGATCGCTGCCTGAGACCGCGCATGCAACTGCTGGGTTGACAGGGCGGGGGCCTAGCCTTCACATGCGACCTCAAATGGTACGGGAGAAATTCAGCATGCAACTCAAGACCCTAACGGCGACCGCTGTCGTTCTTCTCGGTCTGGTTTCGACGTCTTACGCGGTCGAAATCAACCAGAAGGGTGCCAAGGAAATCGAGGCCAACCTGTCGAAGCTCCTGCCGAAGGATGCAGCCAAGGGCTTCGTGACCGTCAACCCGGCCGGCACGCGCTACGAGATCGTCTATGACTTCGCGGCGCTGTTGAAGAAGGCCGACCCGAAGAACTTTTCCATCAAGGGCCTCAACCCCTGGTCGATCTTCGCAACGCCTGAAGAGAGCGGCCTGTGGACGATCGAGGGCAACAACTCGCTCGACGTCACCGGCTCGTTCAAGGCGCCCGGCCAGCCGAATACCGAATTCACCTATGTCATCGATTCCCTGATTTCGAACGGCGTCTTCGACCCGGCGATCAGCTATCTGAAGTCCGGCGACTTCTCCAGCAAGGCGCTTCGCTTCTCGTCGAAGACCGAGCAAGAAGAGGTGAGCGTCGAGACCGGCTCGTCGACTTACAAGATGACCTCGTCGGACGGCGAGCTGAAGGGTCGCACCAATTTCGCCGGCAGCGGCACGATGAACGGCTTTGTCGAGAAGATCAGCGGCAAGGAAGTGCCGCCGGTTGAAATCCGCGCCGACTCGGTGGATTTCGCCGCCGCCGTGAACGGCGTTTCCATCAACGATTTCCGCGCGATCCTCGCCTTCATCATCGAACACGCCGATGAGAAGAAGCTCAAGCGCGCCGAGAGCGAAGAGATCAAGGAACTGGTGCGCAAGTCGTTCCCGCTGATGTCGAGCCTCAACGAGACCGTGACCATGAACAAGGTCAGCGTGTCGAGCGTTGCCGGCAGCGGTGGCGCCGACAGCGTCGACTACACGATCGGCATGAGCGGTCCGAGCGATGCGATGCGTTTCGATGTTGGCATGGCTGCCAAGCAGATCAGCTTCAACAGCGCATTGCTGCCCGAGATGTACGCGCCCTTCGTTCCCGAAGAGGTCGACATGCAGTTCGCCTTTCCGGAACTCAACATCGCGGCTGTCGGCGACGAGCTGATGAAGGTCGATTTCACAGACGACAAGAAGAGCAAGGCGGAAAGCGACAAGGCTTTCGAAAAGCTCCTGACCAATGGCGAGTTCGTCGTTGCCTTCCCGAAGATTTCGGCGCGCTCCAGCGTCTACGATGCCGAGATCTCGGGTGAAGTCCGCGGCATTCCGGAGTCCACCACGGCCTATTCAATGAACGCATCGATCGTCGCGCGCGACTTCGACAAGACGATCACCGCCATCCAGGAACTGGCCAAGAGCAATCCCGACCTCAATCAGGTTTCCTTCGGCCTGATGATGGTCAAGGGCTTCGGCAAGACCGATCCGGATGGTCGTCAGCGCTGGGACGTCAACGTCGCACGCGATGGTTCGATCACGGTCAATGGTCAGGTCATCAAGGGCGCGAACTGAGCCCCAATTCGTTTCCGGCCCCGTTCGTGGGCCGGAAACCTGCTGCTCACTGGAGTAGCGCAATCAGCGGCGGCATTCGCCCTGACCGACGATGCGGAAGCCCGCATTGTCTGCCTCGCATGAATTCGAAAATGTCCTGATCTGTCTGCCGCGCTCGCCGCAAACGGGGCGGTATTCGCGCGTGCAGATGCCACCTGGCCGCTGCGGCGGCATCGGCTCTTCATGGGGAGGGCGCGGACGGGGCGGGCGAGGGCCAGGTCCCGGCGTCATCGGCGGGCCGGCGCGGCATTCGCCACGACCGACGATCCTAAAGCCGCTGCTATTGGCCTGGCAGGCATTGCCGAAGGTCTGCGTGCGTCCGCCACGTTCTCCGCAAACCGGAGCGTATTCCATGGTGCACATTTGCGGCTGCGGTGGGCGAGGGCGCGGCGGTGGCGCCGGACGAACCGGGCTCGGTCCCGGTCCGTAACCTGGGCCTGGTCCATAGCCGGGACCCATGTCCGCCGTGCAGGCGGAGAGTGCCGGCAGGATGACCAGCATCGCCAGTCTGATCGGGGATTTCAGTATTGTCGCCATGCCTCTTCCTCCCGTCGGCTGGATATCATTGATAATCCTAGCCGAATTGGGATGCGGGAGAAAGTGCTGACAGCGATTCCGTCTTAGCTCAGTCGAAGAGGCTGGAGACGGATTCTTCCTGGCTGGTGCGGTTGATGGCTTCGCCGATCAGCGTTGCGGTGGTCAGCACGCGGATATTGTGCGCCGACTGGACAGCCGTGGTCGGCTGGATGGAGTCGGTGATGACCAGCTCGCGCAGCTTCGAATTGGTGATACGGGTCACCGCGCCACCCGACAGAACGCCGTGGGTGATGTAGGCGGTGACGCTTGCAGCGCCCTTGGCGAGCAGCGCGTCGGCCGCGTTGCAGAGCGTGCCGCCGGAATCGACGATATCGTCGATCAGCAGGCAGTCCTTGCCAGTGACGTCGCCGATGATGTTCATGACTTCGGATTCACCTGGGCGATCGCGGCGCTTGTCCACGATCGACAGCAGACAGTCGAGACGCTTGGCGAGCGCGCGGGCGCGCACGACGCCGCCGACGTCAGGCGAAACAACCATGACGTTGGAGATGTCGTAATTGGCCTTGATGTCGCGCGTCAGGATCGGCACGGCATAAAGGTTGTCGGTCGGGATGTCGAAGAAGCCCTGGATCTGGCCGGCGTGGAGATCGAGCGTCAGGACGCGATCGGCACCCGCTTCGGTGATCAGGTTGGCGACGAGCTTGGCCGAGATCGGCGTGCGGCCCGAAGCGCGGCGGTCCTGGCGTGCATAGCCGAAGTAGGGGAGGACCGCGGTGATGCGGCGAGCCGACGAGCGGCGCATCGCATCGATCATGATGAGCAATTCCATCAGGTGGTCGTTCGTCGGGAAGGACGTCGACTGGACGAGGAAGACATCCTCGCCGCGTACGTTTTCCTGGACTTCCACGAAGATTTCCTGGTCGGCAAATCTTCGGACCGTTGCTCTGCCCAAGGGCACTTTAAGATAGTTGCAGATCTCTTCGGCGAGGTGCCGGTTCGAATTGCCTGCGAAAACCTTCATCTTGGTCCGCCTGTTGCCTGCTGATAGCCGCGCTTTTTAGCCAGCTTGTTTCCGAATGCAAGGGTAAACGCGACTTGCGCCTTGATATTTCCAAAAAGCTTGTGGCTTAACCGCCACGGGCGTCCCGCCACGAGGAAAACTCGGTGATCGTCTTGGACGCAATCTGCTGCATGACGGAGGCCGGAACCACGGCCCAAGGATCCTGCGCCTGCGAGGGAACGCTCTCCTGTCCCTGGATGCGGTGCAGCCGGGCGCCGCTGTTATCGAGCACATCCCAGACATAGACCACCGTGACCTTGCCGCTGTCGGAAAATGCCGAGAGGTAACCCTTGAGGATGAAGGCGGTGCTGTTGTCGTTGGAGCTCTTGATCGAAAGGCCGTGCGAGCGGGCCTCGGCGCCGAGCTGGCGCGACAGGGGCGTTACAGCCTGAACGGGGGCGCCGATGATTGGCAAGAAGCGGACGGTCGATGCGCCTGATGGCGTCAGCATCGCCGTGCGCTTCGGCTCGGCTGCTTTTTCCTTGGCTTCCGCGTCGGCGATGTCCTGCTCTTCGGCCTGGGCGTTAGATACAGGTTCCGAAACAGTGTCGGAGACCGGCTCGGAAAGAGGCTGGCTGCGGATGGCGGCAGACGCTCTTGGCGATTGTTCGGTCTGCCCGTCGAGCGCGTAGGCCTGGGCCTGCATCGTCGTCGGCGGAGCGCCGCGACCGGATATCGAGCCTGATGTGGTGTCTTGTTCTACATAGGCGGGGTGATAACCGCCTTCGCGCGGCGAAGAGGCAAACGTCTGGCTGCGGCGCGGCGTGCCGGCCATGCGCTCGACCTCGCCCTGGGTCACCGGCGTCGAGCGGATGCTGCCCGAGGTGTCGCCGATGTCGACGAGGGGCGTGAGGGCATCCGTGGTGTTGCAGGCGGAAAGCAGGGCAAGGCAGGCGATGAGCGTGGGCGCTGTCGCAAGTCGCGTCATCCCTCGTGTCATCCTTCTTTCCGTGCGCGTGTCGCCACGCGGCATATGCCCCGGCCAACTTTATGACGGTCGGGGCATGATGATGTCAATTGCGGATTCTAATGGATCGTCGCTCAGAGGTTGATGAAGTCGAGCGGGTGGCGCGAGAGCGCCTTTGGCTCATCGGTCGTCGTGAGATAGGTCTGGCCCAGCGTCATGGCCGTTCCGCTGTCGGAATCCATGATGATCATGTGGACGAAGAGCGACATGCCGGGTTCGATCGGCTGTGGATTGCCGACGTGGAACATCTGGTGCTCCATCCACGAGGGCGAGAAGCGGGCGCCGAGCGAATAGCCGCAGGCGTTCAGGCGATGACGCGAGAGACCGCGCTCCTCCATGATCTTCGAGTGAACGTCGAAGACATCACCGAAGGTGTGTCCCGGCTTCAGCACGGTTTCGATGGCCTGGATGTTTTCAAGGCAGGCATTGTAGAGCTCGCGGTGGCGATAACTCGGTTCGCCGATGACGATCGTGCGCATCATCGCCGCGTGGTAATGCGCGTAGGCGCCGGCCCATTCCAGCGTCAACTGGTCGTTGGCATCAAGCCTGCGGCGACCGGCCTTGTAGCGGCAGAGCAGGGCATCGACGCCGGAGCCAATGATGAATTCGTTGGCGGGATAATCGCCGCCGCCGGCAAAGACTGCGCCCTGCATGGCAGCCAGGATCGCGGCTTCGTCGGCACCTGCCTTCGTCAGCGAAATGGCTGCGTCCAGCGCGTCGTCGGCAAGGGCTGCCGCGCGCTCGACATAGGCGATCTCCGTCGGGCTCTTGATCAGGCGCAGACGGCTGACGAGGTAGGAGGCGTCGGAGATCTGGCCGAAGGCCATCAGCTGTGTGTCGAGAAGTCTTGCGATGCGGCCGGTCATGCCATGGGTGTCGTATTCGACGCCGATGCGCGCGCCGAGGAGGTCCATCTCGACCAGGAGGTTCTTGAGATCGACCGTCGGATCGGCGTTGACGCGATCGACCCAGATATGAATGTTTTCGACGATCGACGTCTGCCGCGCCTGGCGCAGATCGGCCGAGCGGGTCAGAAGCGCCATGGTGCCGTCGGCCTTGACGATCAGCGTCTGAAAGAAGCAGTAGCCGAAGGTGTCGTAACCCGTCAGCCAGTACATGCTTTCCTGGGCGAAGAGGAGGAGGGCATCGAGCTTCTCCTCCTGCATCTGTTGCGTCAGCCGCGCGAGGCGATCGGCGAATTCGGAGGTTTCGAAGTGTAGGCCCATACCGGTCACATCTCCCTTATGGCAATTGCCGAAATCTGTCGGCCGTAGTCCGGTTCCTGGCTGTGTGTCGTGCGTCGGTAGGAAAAGAAGCGTTCGCTGTCGGGATAGGTGCAGACGCCGAGGCTTTCGGCCCTGACGCCAGCGGCGCGCAGCCGATCGATGGTGAAGGACGGGAGGTCGAACATCGAATGGCCGGGCTTTTCCGACGGGGTGAAATAGCGCTGGTACTCGCCGTTTTCGCTGACGAAGCGCTCAACGAATTCGGGGCCGACCTCGTAGCTTGCCTTGCTGATCGATGGGCCCAGGCAGGCGACGATCGCCTCGCGCTTGGCGCCGAGCCTGATCATGGCATCGATGGTGTTTTCCAGCACGCCGGTGAAGGCGCCCTTCCAGCCGGCATGGGCCGCGCCGACCACCTTGTTTTCCGGATCGGCGAAGAGGATCGGGCCGCAATCGGCGGCGAGCACGCCAAGCGCGATGCCGGGGGTTGCGGTCACCAGCGCGTCGGCCGGCTGGCGGGTGCCGTCGTAGGAGGCGTCGACCACCACGACGTCGGGCGAATGCACCTGATGCACGGTTGCCAGCCGCTCGACCGGCAGATCGAACCAGCCGGCGACGCGTCTGCGGTTCTCCTCGACCTTGGCGCGCTCATCGTTAGAGCCGAGGCCGACATTGAGGCCGCGATAGATGCCGTCGGAGACGCCGCCTTGGCGGGTGAAATAGCCGTGCTGGATTGTGTCGCCCGTCGCTTCGTTCAGCAGTGCGCTTTGGATCGGTTCCGGGGAGGGCGCATGTGTCATCGGTCGTTCCAAGATCTGTTTTGGCCCAAGATTTGTTTCGGCCCGAGATTTGTTTTAGCGACGCCCAGACGGTGTGTCGGACGAAGCGCTGTCGATTGCGGCGATGTTGACCCCGCCGCGCGCGCCCTGTCAATCCACGGAGCGGAACGGCATCAGATCGATGGCGGGATGGGAAACGGCCATCACCTTGAAGAGTTCCCCCATCTTCCCTTCGCCTTCGCCGGCCAGGCGGTCGACGGCGGCCTGGATGATCTGCTGGGTGCGGGGTTCGCGGTCACGGCCGAGGGCCGCGGCGCGTTCGAGGATGCCGAGGCCCACCAGAAAGTCGCCTTGGTGCAGCTGGCCGTTGACGTGGAGCCCGGCTGCCACGGCGGTTTCGCCGAGCGCCTGGAAATCGACGTGGCTGGTCAGGTCCGCTTCGCCTGGGTGGGCGAGCGGCGGGTCGAATTCGTGCATGCGTACCGCCTGCAGCGTATCGCCGAAGCCGGTGATCAGGTGGCCGTAGTCGAGCGCCAGCGCCGTGCCGCCAAAGGCCTTCAGGCGATCGGCAATCGCGACCATGACGGATTCGCGGGCAGGGGCGATCTCGAAGAGGGTGCCGAGCGGCACGGTCGCTGCCTGCTCCGGGAGCAGCTGCGGATCGATGCCGGCGACGCCGGTTCCGAAGGACAATTCGTCATCGACGTCGAGGCCGACCATGCGTTCGCGAAAGCCGGTCGCGGTCTTCACGAACTGGCGGATGGGGATGGCGTCGAAGAGTTCGTTGGCGGCGATCAGCGTGACGCCCGCCGGGATCTCGTCGAAGCCGTCGTGCCAGCTGATCCGGCCCTGGTAGGCGGCGAGCGTCTCCGCCTGCACCTCGCGCAGGCGCGGGCTGGTCTCGACGAGGTGGACGGTCATCGTTTCGAAGAGCGGCGGCGCGAGGCGCTCGATGACGCGCAGCATGTCCGACATCATCGTGCCGCGTCCGGGGCCGATCTCGACCAGCTTCACATCCGACGGCGTGCCGTGGCGCTGCCATGCGTGAACGATGAAGACGCCGATCATCTCGCCGAAGAGCTGGCTGACCTCGGGCGCGGTGACGAAGTCGCCGGAGCTGCCGAAGGGCTCCTTGGTCTTGTAATATCCGTATTCGGGATCGGCGAGGCACAGCGAAAAGTAATCGGTGACGCTGATCGGACCGTTCGCCTGAATGATCGCCTTGATCTTCTCACCGAGTGCGGTGGTCATGTTCTCCTCCTCCGGTGCCGCGATCAGGACTGCAGGGCAGCCTGACGACGGGCGCGGATCATGGCCCATAGGCCCAGCAGGATCATCGGCGACGACAGGACCATGCCCATCGTCAGCCAGTTGGTGCCGAGAAGGTAGCCGAGTTGTGCGTCAGGTTCACGGAAGAACTCGACGAAGATGCGCGACAGCGCATAGCCGCAGACGAAGACGCCGGCGACGAAGCCTGGGGTCTTCAGCGCCTTCATGCCGTAGATGAGGGCGGCGAGCACGAGAACCAGCACGATGCCTTCGAGGCCCGCTTCATAAAGCTGGCTCGGATGGCGTGCGAAAGGGCCACCGGTGGGGAAGACCACGGCCCACGGCACGTCTGTCAATCGGCCCCAGAGCTCGCCATTGATGAAATTGGCGATGCGACCGAAGAACAGGCCGACGGGAACGACGGCGGCGACGATGTCGAAGAGGTTCCAGAGCGGGATCTTGTTGCGCTTGGCGAAGATGATCATGGCGATCGTCGTGCCGGTCAGGCCGCCATGGAAGGACATGCCGCCGTTCCAGATCTGGATGGCGCGGATCGGGCTCTCGATGATCGCGGGCATGTCGTAGAAGAGGATATAGCCGATGCGGCCGCCGAGCACGACGCCGAGCGCCACCCAGACGACGAAATCGTCGAGCTGCGCCTTGGTGATCGGCGAGACATTGCCGGGCCAGAGGCTGTCGTTCGCGGCGATGAGGCGCGCGTAATACCAGCCGATCATGATGCCGGCGACATAGGCCAGGCCGTACCAGTGAATGGCCACGGGCCCGATTGCAAAGGCGATCGGGTCGATATTGGGGAACGGCATGATGGCCATAAGGTCGGCAGCTGTCTGCAAGGTAATCCCATCCGTTGATGTGGGCGGAAGATGGCCTTGCCATAACAGCGGGTCAAGTTGATTGTTAGTGATGCGAGATAAGTGCGACCGCTTATCCAGTGCAAAGCGCTTGCATCCTTAACGGCGAAGCCCTACCTCATTCCTGAGGGCCGAGAGCGGCCGGAAGCCATTATTTCAAAGGGAGTAAACCGCCATGACGACAGGCGCAAACCGCATCATGGACGAGTTCGCAAAGCTGATGACAGATGCCGCAGGTGCCGCCCAGGGCGTGCGCAAGGAAGTCGAGACGATGTTCAACGCGCAGGCCGAACGCTGGCTGAACAGCATGGACGTGGTCAAGCGGGAAGAGTTCGAGGTCGTTCGCGAGATGGCGATCAAGGCGCGCGACGAAAATGATGCGCTGCTGGCGCGTATCGCCGCACTCGAGGCGAAGCTCGAATCCAAGCCTGCCGCCAAGGGCAAGTAAATCCCGTTTGGGGACAGGGCGCGGTGTGGCCTTTGAGAGACACACCGCTGCTTCGGCTAAAAAAGCGGGTGTGTTTATCCACCTGTGGACACTGCCAAAAAAGCCAATGGGCAGAGTCGTTTATACCCTCCTTCTGAATCCAATTCCCAACACCTTTCCACAGTGGCGTTCCCTAAAACGGCCCTCAGGGGGCTGGCACACCACCGGGTGCGTTATACACTGATTTTAAATGATGATTCGAAGCAGTTGGTAAGCTCCGGGCAGGTTCACTGCGTAAGTCTGGTAGCGGTTCAACGGTCATCTGGGTTGGTGGTTTCCGGGTTAGTTGCGTGTGTTCGCTTGTGTCTCGTTGGACGAAGTCGTTACGCATTCACTCCGGTCAAGAAGGTGCTGCATGAGCCTCATGGAATTGGAAGTCGAGCGTCAATCGAACCCGGTCGATATGATCGAGTACGTCGCCGCCCACAACGACTGGGCTTTCGAGCGGTCGGGTGACGACGAAATCGCGATGACGGTCGAGGGCAAGTGGACGGATTATCACGTCTCCTTTTCCTGGATGGAGGAATTCGAGGCGCTGCATCTCGGCTGCGCCTTCGATATCAAGATCCCCGAACAGCGCATGAATGAAGTGACGAAGCTTCTGGCCGGTATCAACGGCCAGGTGCTGATGGGTCACTTCGACGTCTGGCGCCAGGAAGATGTGATCATCTTCCGCCAATCGCTGCTGCTTGCCGGCGGCGCCGAGCCGACGAACCGTCAGGTGGAGGTGCTGCTCGCCAGCGCGCTCGATACCTGCGAGACCTATTATCAGGCGTTCCAGTTCGTGATCTGGTCCGGCATGGACGCCAACCGCGCCATGGAAGCCGTGTTGTTCGAAACCGTGGGTGAAGCGTAACATGTCCGGTCTGTCGTCCTCGGGTCCAATCGTTCTTGTCGGCGCCGGCAACATGGGGGGCGCGATGCTCTCCGGCTGGCTGAAGAATGGTGTGCCTGGTGCCTCCGTCGTCGTCGTCGATCCCGGCCCCTCGGCCCAGATGATGGCAACGATCAATGAGGCGGGCGCCAGGCATGTAACGGCGCTGCCGGCCGAGCTGAAGGCCGGCGTGCTGTTTCTGGCGGTGAAGCCGCAGGTCATGGACGCCGTGCTTCCCTCCGTGAAGAGCGCCGTCGGCGACGATACGGTCGTGGTTTCAGTCGCGGCGGGCAAGACGCTCGGTTTCCTCGAATCCCATCTCGGCGAAGCGGCGATGGTTCGCGCCATGCCGAATACGCCGGCCATGGTCGGCCGCGGCGTCACCGGTGCTTTCGCCAATCAGCGCGTTGGCCAGAACCAGCGCGATCAGGTGCATGCGCTGCTCAGGGTTTCCGGACCCGTGGAGTGGGTGCCCTCCGAATCCGATATCGATGCCGTTACAGCCCTTTCGGGCAGTGGTCCTGCGTATGTGTTCTATCTCGTGGAGTGCATGGCAGAAGCAGGCCGCAAACTTGGCCTGCAGGCGGACCTTGCCATGCGGCTTGCACGGGAAACTGTCGCGGGGGCTGGTGAACTCTTGCACCAGTCCCCCGACGACGCATCGAAGCTTCGCCAGAACGTGACGTCGCCAGGCGGCACGACGGCGGCGGCGCTCTCGGTGCTGATGGCTGACGATGCGATGCAGCCGCTGTTCGACAAGGCGCTTTTGGCCGCTCGCAAGCGCGCCGAGGAGCTGGCAGGCTAATTCGAGGCTGATTTTCATGACCGAAGAAATTACCTACGGCGATTTCGAGCGGGTCGACATCCGTGTCGGCACCGTGATCGAGGCCAATCCGTTTCCGGAGGCCCGCAAACCCGCCTTCAAGCTCTTGATCGACTTCGGGCCCGAGATCGGCGTCAAGAAGTCCTCGGCGCAGATCACCGTGCACTATACGCTCGAAAACCTCGTCGGCCGGCAGGTGCTGTGCGTGGTCAATTTCCCGCCACGGCAGATCGGACCGTTCCGCTCCGAGGTTCTGACGCTCGGTTTCGAGGACGAGGCCGGTGCCATCGTGCTTGCGGCACCGGACAAGCCGGTGCCAAACGGCAAGAAAATCATGTGATTGGTGGAGCGCCGTGGCCTTGCGCCCGGCGTTTTAGTGCCGACGCTCTAGTGAATATCGCGCGAGAGCGGGTCCGAGAGGCTGAAGTCGTGAAACGTGGCTTCGAAGCCGGCGCGTTGCGGTGAGCAGAAGACCGGGCCGACCGCCAATTCCGCAAATTTCGGGTCGAACCAGGCGAGGCGCGCCATGCGCCAATCCGCCATCATGGCCGTCCTGTACTGGATGAACAGCGCATCGCCATTGCGCGTGACTCGTACCGACAGCCTCGCGAAATCATGGTCGATGCGAAATGCCGACCAATCGGAATTGCCGTTGGTGACGACGACGCTGAAGTGGCGGGCGCCGTCCGTATATTCTATCCCGCATTTCATCCAGTGCGTCGCGTCGGCGCGCAGCATGATGCCCGCCTGATCGTAGAGCGCCTGGTAATCCGCTGAAAAGCTCAGCTCGGCGGTGAAGTCGCCTTGGCGTAAACGATGGAGGAAATGACCGTCGTCGCGGTGAAAGCCGTAATAGGTTCCCTGCCAGAAATCGGTCTTCTCGCCGGAGCGCACGTGCAGGCCGTCGTCGCGCTGCTCGGCGAAGGGCGGCGGGTTGAGCCAGGTCATATCGGTGATGTCGATAGCCATCGTGATCTCACGCCGGGATGCGGATGACGGCGCGCAGGCCGCCGAGCGGGCTGTCGCCAAGCGTGACGTTGCCGCCGTGGCTGCGGGCGATGTCGCGGGCGATCGCAAGGCCAAGCCCCGTTCCCGACGCATCGAGATTGCGTGCCTCATCGAGACGGAAGAAGGGCTTGAAGACGTCCTCGCGGTTCTGTTCGGGAATGCCGGGGCCATCGTCGTCAAACACGATCGTCAGCCACTTGGCGCCATGCTTGGCCTCGATGTTGAGGGTCTTGGCATAGCGGCGGGCGTTGGAGGCGAGGTTGGTGACGAGGCGCGTGAATGCGTTCGGCCGGACCACGATATCGTCGTCGCCCTCGATCGAATAAGTGAGCGTCTTCTTGTGCAGGGCGAAGTCCGGCTCGAGCTTCAACAGCAGCTCGCTGAGCTTCAGCTCGCCGACATCTTCCTCGACCTCGCTGCGGGCGAAAGCCATGTAGGCCTCCAGCATCGACTGCATGTCGTTGACGTCGTCGCTCATGCCCTGCAGGTCGGGATTATCCCCGGCGAGCGCCAGCTGCAACTTGAAGCGCGTGAGGATGGTGCGCAGGTCGTGGCTGACGCCTGTCAGCATCGCCGTTCTCTGTTCCATCTGGCGCTCGATGCGCTCGCGCATGAGGATGAAGGCGAGGCCGGCGCGGCGGACTTCGTCAGCGCCGCGCGGGTAGAAGTTTTCGGCCTTCTGGCCCTTGCCGAAGCTTTCGGCGGCGGCCGCAAGTTTCTGGATCGGGCGGATCTGGCCTCTCAGGAACAGGATGGAGATGGTGATCAGCACCAGCGATGCGCCGACCATCCAGACAATGAAGATATGGGTGTTGGAGGCGTAAGTCTGATTGCGCTTGGCGAGCACGCGCAGGATCTTGCCGTCCAGCTTCACCCTGACCTCGACGAGATTGGAATCGCCGACCGTATCGATCCAGAAGGGACGCTTGATCTGGTCGCGGATCTCGTCGCTCAGAATGCCGTCAAGAATGGAGAAGAACGGCTTGATGCGCGGCGGGGGGAGCTCGCCATCGGGCTCGATCGAGATCTGCAGGCCGAGCTGATCGCGGGCGATGCGGGTTGCCTCGCTGTAGTCGGTATCCTGCGGGTAGGTCTCGATCATCTGGATGATCGCGGCAATATCGGCGGTCACGGCCATCGACAGGCGCTGGGTGACCATCTGCCAGTGCCGCTCCATGAAGACGGCGGCGACGACGGACTGCAGGAGCACCATCGGCATGATGATGATGATCAGCGAACGGACGTAAAGGCCCTTGGGAAGCTGGCGGCGCAGCAGGCGCGTGAACCAACGCCAGCCGGAAACCGGCGAGCGGTCCTCGCGTCGCAGGGAATCGAATGTTACCATCTAGAGCCTTTCCGGGTCCCGGATCATCAATCGATGCTCAGGCGGTATCCTATACCACGAACCGTCTGGAGCCAGACCGGATTTGACGGATCGTCCTCGATTTTGCGGCGCAGGCGGTTGATCTGCACGTCGATCGTGCGCTCGCCGACATCGACATCGTTGCCGATCAGTTCGTGGCGAGGAATGGTGTCACCGGCGCGCTTGGCGAAGAGCAGCATGATCTCCTGCTCGCGGTCCGTCAGGCGCACGATCTCGGCGGCCTTCTTGAGCTCGCGGCGGGTCAGCGAAAATGTGTAGGGGCCGAACATGACCTGTTCGATCTTGGGCGCATCGCCGGAGACGTTGCGGCGCAGGATGTTGTTGATGCGGAGCACGAGTTCGCGCGGGTCGAAGGGCTTGGGCAGATAGTCGTCTGCACCGGCCTCAAGGCCGGCGATGCGGCTGTCGGATTCAGCGAGCGCCGTCAGCATGATGATCGGCACGTTCTTGATGATGCGCAGATCCTTGGTGACGTCGATGCCGGATTCGCCGGGCATCATCACGTCCATGATGATCAGATCGAAATCGAGGCCGCCAAGCTTGCGGCGTGCTTCGGCGCCATCGGCCGCAACCGTCACACGGAAGCCGTTCTCGCTCAGATAGCGGTTGAGCAGCGCGCGAATACGCGTGTCGTCATCCACAACGAGCAAGTGTGCCGCATCGTCCGAAATCACTATCTTCGCCGCCATTCAGTCCGCTTTCGAGTTTTGTCTGTTCTGCATGCCACTCAGGAAGGCCTTTACGCCCGCCCTGACCTCCGGGGAGGCTCCGTCGAATGCTCTCTCAATACGGCGCGATTGCGGCTCGGCGAGTGCAAGCGCCAGATCCCTGCCTGTTGCGGTGGGATAGAGCTTGCGCTGACGTCGGTCCTCAGGCCCCGCTTTTTGTTGAATATACCCCGAATCGATAAGCTGTTTGAGTACCCTTGCGAGACTCTGTTTGGTTATCTTCAACGTATCCAGGAGATCGGCAACGGTCATGCCGGGGTTTCGGTTAACGAAATGCACCACGCGGTGGTGCGCACGTCCAAAGCCGCTCTTCGCCAGGATGGCATCAGGATCGGAGACGAAGTCCCGATAGGAGAAAAACAGGAGCTCGATGATGTCGAAGTCGATGGTTTCGGTGTTTTCCAACGGCTTGGTCAAAGGCTCCGGCTTGGGCTCCTGCCTGCCGGCTCTCGGGCTGCTCTGTCGTGCCAATTTGGCATTTCCTTTCCTAGTCTGCGCCGCTTGACCGACAGCGCGGGAACATAGGTCAGCAATCATGACATATGTTCCAGTGTCTCTCGGTTTTCGGCTTTCGCGCGTGCAAAGAAGGTCGGTGTTGTCAGTCGAACCGAGATGCCCCGCGCAAAACTCCCCATGCGATACGCAATTCCCCTGCGTGATTGGATTAAGAGGCATATTTGCGGCAACAATCAACAGGCATGACGCGAGCGTTGCGGCGAGTTCACAGCCGTCTGGCGAGCGCGCATGAAAAAGGCGGCCGGGTGGCCGCCTTTGCTGTCCATGATTTCAGGTCTTAGTTGTAGACGTAGACGATACGGCGCGTGCCAGGATCGACCAGTACAGGACGATCGTTGATGCGAGCGTAGCGGTACTGGTAGTCAGGGATTTCCTGGAAGGTCACGGTGCCGGGCACCTGCGCGCCGACAACGACGTCACCGCCGATATCGACCGTGTGGCCAGGGTTGCTCTCGATATAGGTGGTGACCGTCTGCGGCGGTTCGATCGTCTCAACCGAGCCGACCGGGCCGAGCAGTTCGTCGCCCGGAGCGGGTTCGGCGGGGCCGGTCGCTGCCGTGGTTTCATAGGTCACAACGGGGATATCGAGATCGGACTGGTGCTGCTGGACGATCACCTGGTTGCCGTCCTGATCCATCTGCAGGTACTGGGCGTAAACCCAGCCGCGCATGCCGTTGACATCGACACGGCACCACTGGCTGCCGGCGACGCAGCCGTCGAGGATGGTTTCGGAGCCGCGCGTCGCAACGCCGACAGCGGGATACTGCTCGCCGGGGCCGGCGTGAATGGTCAGATCGTTGATGGCCGTTGCGGCCATTTCCGCGCGGGCGAGGCCGGCGGTCGCCAGAACCATTGCGCCTGCCAGGAAAAGATTTCGCTTCATGGTCATCGTGGGTCTCCTTTTATAGACGGGTTGGTAACGCCCGGAACAAGGGGAGGTTCCGCCGACGGCGATCACAGGAGATTACACTTGTCGTTGCGGCGTGACGGAGGGCTCGGCAAAATCGAAGCTGCACGTGCCGGCGTTTGCGACTATATCGACATCGAGACGGACGATGTACGCAAGACATAAAGCGAGGCACCCCATGAGCATGCTCCAGGCCGGGATCATTCCGGTGACAGCGTTCCAGCAGAACTGCACGATCTTTTTCGATGAGGCGACGAAGGAAGGCGTGGTGATCGATCCGGGCGGGGATGTCGCCAATATCCTGCAGGGGATCGAGCAGAATGGGCTAAAGATCAGGGCGATCTGGCTGACCCACGGCCATCTCGATCACGCCGGCGGGGCCAAGGAGCTCAAGGAAGCGCTTGGCGTCGATATCATCGGCCCGCACGAGGACGATCTACCGCTGCTACAACGGATAGAGACGCAGGCGGAGAAATATGGGCTGCCGGCGGGGCAGATGCAGAATGTCGAGCCAGACCGCTGGCTGAAGGACGGCGATACCGTCTCCTTCGGCGAGCATGTGTTCGAGGTCTATCACACGCCGGGCCACGCGCCGGGTCATGTCATCTATTTCAACCGGGCGCAGAAGTTCGCGCATCTGGGCGATGTTCTGTTCAACGGTTCGATCGGCCGCACCGATCTTCCCGGCGGAAACCACCAGCAGTTGCTCGATTCCATCCGCGACAAGGTGCTGCCGCTGGGTGACGAGGTCGGCTTTATCTGCGGCCACGGGCCGGGCAGCCGGATCGGCGACGAGCGGCGCGGCAATCCCTATCTGCAGGGGCTTTGAGCCGGGCAGGGGATCAGGGCGGGCAAAGCCCGCACAAAAACAAAAGCGCCGCTGAAAAGCGGCGCTTCGTGCATGAACGATCTGTATTCGATCAGTTGGCGACGCAGAAGTGGCTGCGGCCGTCATTGCCGATGAAGGTGCCGCTGCGCGGATCGAACGAACGGTAACGGTAAGAGCAGTAGCGTTCCCACTGCGGGGTCCACGGCTCGACACCGACGCGAACCGGAGCCGGCTGGTAGTAGCGCACGGGCGCCGGGCGGTAGTAGCGGGGAGGCGCTGCGTAGACCGGACCATCGTCATAGGCGTAGGGCGGGTCGATGTAGCGCGGTTCGTCGTAGCGCGGCGCATTGGCGATCGCCGAGCCGACGATCAAGCTTGTCGCAAGACCGACAGCGCCGCCGACCCATGCATCGTTGTTGTGGTGGTGGCGATAGCCCCAGTCGTCAGCCGATGCGACGCCGATCGACGAGAAGGTGATGGCAGCCGCGGTTGCCGTCAGAAGAAGGGTCTTGGCAAGGCTATTCATGTGTTCTGTCCTGTTCAAACTCTTGGCCGGTTTTGCACCTTGATGATGGCAAGTTAACGGCTGGCGGCTGAATGCAGGCTGAACGATAAAACCCGGCGACCCGCCGGGCTTCAACTCGATTGCAAGAGTGGCTCTATCAGCCGTCGATCTGCAGGTTGACGGCCTTCGGGCCCTTGCCGCGACGATCCGGTTCGGTGTCGAAGCTTACCTTCTGGTTTTCCGTCAGTCCGGCCAATCCGGAAGCCTGCACGGCGGAAATGTGAACGAAGATGTCCGCGCCGCCCTTGTCAGGCTTGATAAAGCCAAAGCCCTTGTCGGTGTTGAAGAATTTTACAGTCCCAGTCTCGGCCATGCGTCAGGTCCTTTGATCTCTGCCCGCCATCCACACGGGCAGCATACTGATATTGCCTCCTCACGGAGACGCTAACAGGCAATTATTGAATTGTGAGAAAAAGGTCCCCTCTAAATCAGTAGAACTCTCCGCAGAACTTCCGCCTGCTTTTTCAGAACCTACCGACCGGAGTATTAGCGTCTCCGGCGCGCACAATCTTAAGGACTTCCCATGCTCGCAAAATGCCCGAACGCCACGAGATTGCTGCGATTATTCACTTTTGGCAAGCAAAAGTTTTCCGACGCAACGCGGCCTCGCGCGCCAAATCCGGGTGGGTTTTGCGCTCTGACGAAAAAAAGCACTCATCAGCCGCCGCTGAATAACGTTTTGTATCGTGAGCAATATATTTTAGGAGCAGATTTTGCCAAAATTACAACGTGCGCGCGACCTCGCGAACGTTAAACTTTTTTTCATATTTTCGGCTTCAGCCCGGATTTTGGCTGATAAGCAGGCCGTTTTGGCGACGTCGACGCGCTATCTCGGGGACGATTTCAACTAGAAGCATTGCCGCGAACATCAGCGCGCAGCCGACATAGCCGAGGGGCGAGATCTTCTCGCCCAGCACCAGAGCGCCGAGTGCCGCGCCGAACAGCGCTTCGGACGACAGGAAGATGGCCGCCTGCGAGGAGGTGGTGTAGCGCTGGCCGATGATCTGCAGCGAGAACGCAACGCCCGACGAGAAGATGCCGACATAAAGGATCTCCGGCGCTGCGTCCCAGATCGCCGCCAGGCTGATGGGCTCGACAATGACAGCGGCGGCCAGCGCCAGGACGGCCGTGACGGCGAACTGCGCAACCGACAGCGTCAGGGCTCGGCCGGTCTCGGAGACGATGATGCCGGCAAGTGTGATCTGCCCGGCGGAGAAGACGGCGCAGAAGATGGTCAGGATATCGCCGCGAGACAGGGCCGACATGTCGCCACCCGACAGCAGATAGATGCCGGTCAAGGCCATCAAGGCGCCCGGCCAGACGATCCAGTGCGGCGCCCGGCGCAGAAAAACCACGGCGATGATCGGAACGATGACGACGTAGAGCCCGGTGAGGAAGCTTGAGTTGGTGACCGTCGTCGTCTGGAGACCGATCTGCTGGGTGATCATGACGCCGAAGAGGGTGAGGCCGATCAGCAGATAGAGCATCGCGTGGCGCCCGGTGGTCTTGGTCTTGCTCTTGCGCGCCTCGGCCAGCGCGAAAGGGAGGACGGCGACGGTGGCGATGGCGAAGCGGAGGCCGACGAACCAGAGCGGACCGATCGTTTCCATTGCCGTCGACTGCGCGACAAAGCCGCCGCCCCAGATGGCGCCAGCCAGCAATAGAACAAGGTTCGCCTGTATGCGCGTCATGTAAGCCTCAATCTGGGAGGTCGGCCAGACGGGGTTAGCGCTTTGCGGCCGAAACGGAAGTAGTCGAGATGGGCGACCGTTACCAGTTTCGTTCGACCGCAGCAAGGCGACGCCTGCCGATGAGATCAGCCGTTGTTCGCAGGTGCCCTGGAGACGCGCAGCAGCGCGCCATCGTCGTCGTCGGTGACGATCAAAAGCGCGCCATCGGGCGCCACCACGATATCGCGCATGCGGCCATAGGCGCCGTCGGAGATGCGCTCCTCGGCGACGAAAGCGCCGCTGTCATCGCGCTGCATGCGCGACAGGAGTTGGAATTTCAGGGCTGCGACCAGGAAATCGCCATTCCATTCGGGAAACATCTTGCCGCGATAGATGGCGACGGCGCCCGGCGCGATCGAGGGATCCCAATAATAGAGCGGCTGCTCCAGACCCTTCTTGGCGGTGCCTTCACCGATTTCGGCGCCGGAATAGTCGCGACCGTAGGTGATGATCGGCCAGCCGTAGTTCTTGCCCGGCTCGATGCCGTTGATCTCGTCGCCGCCGCGCGCGCCGTGCTCGACGGTATATAGCTTGCCGTCGGCGGCATCGAAGGTGATGCCCTGCGGGTTCCTGTGGCCCTTCGACCAGATTTCCGGTAGCGCCTTGGCGCCGTCCTTGAAGGGATTGTTATTGGGGATGCTGCCATCGGCGTTGATATGGACGATCGAGCCGGCATCGTCCTGCCAATCCTGCGAGCGGTCGCGATCGCCACGGTCGCCGATGCTGATGAAGAGCGAGCCATCCTTTGCGATGGCGATGCGCGAGCCATACTGAATTCCGCCGCTGGTGAACTTGCGCATCTTGAAGATCGATTTGACGTTCTCAAGCGCGGTTCCGTCGGCCGAAAGCGTGGCGCTGAAGGCTTCGGTGCCGGAGCCGCCGTCACCCGGGGTCGCGGCCGTGAGATAGAGGGTCCGCGAGGTGGCGAAATCGGGTGCCAGTTCCACATCCATCAGGCCGCCCTGGCTTCTGGCGTAGACCTTGGGCAAGCCAGATATCGGCGCGGAGAGCTTACCGTCGCGGATGATCCGCAAACGGCCCGGGCGTTCGGTCACCAGATAGCCGCCATCGGGAAGGACGGCCACCGCCCATGGGTGCTCCAGCCCCGAGGCGATCGTTTCGACTTGCACCTGCACCTTCTTGGTCTCGACCGTGTCGGCTGCCATGACAGGGGCGGATTGCGCGACGACTGCCGCCAGCAACAAGCCAATCCCTGGCGCCATACCGATCCGAAGTGTCGAAACTGATCTCATCGTTCATCCCCCAATGCCAACTTACAAATGCCAACCTACTGTCGCTGCCTGAGACTTGGAGGAGCGGGTGCTTCGGTTCAACCCTCAGGGGGTGGAGGATAACGGCATTGTGTTTCGGCCTTGAATGGAACCGGTCGTTTTCGCATCCACAAGCTCAGCCTCAACGATGTAGCGAAGCGGCCCGCGTTCGGTGGCGCCGAAGGGCCAGCAGGTCGCCAGCACGAGGTTACGGCCGTGCGCCGCCGGATCGATACCGCTGTTGTCCCAGGAGACGACGCGGCCTTCGCCGGCCTTGAAGATCAGGCGTTCGCCGTCGCGGCGCGTCACCTCGATCTCGTCGCCCGGCTTGACGTCCTTCAGCCAGCGGAAGTGGGTGTCGCGGTGGGCGGCGATGACTGAGGTGCCTTCGTCTCCCGGCTGCGGCGTGTTGGTGAGCCATGCGGGGCCGAAGGCAAGGGCTTCGCCGGAGGCGCCGGAAAGAACGATCGCCTGCTTGCCGAGGCGCGGGGCGCTGACCTTCGCCTCGGTGGTGAAGTCGGCCCAGGGCCACGGCTTGGCGTCTTCGCCGCGCAGCTCTGCCGCGAAGGCGCGCGCCAGCAGTAATTGCGACAGCTGCGCCTTCGCTTTGATGTAGATGCCGTCGCTGATCAGGATCATCCCGTAGAGCGCCAGGATGGCGATGCCTGCAGCGATCACCTTCTCGACCACCGAGAAGCGGGGCCACAGCGCCGACGGCTGCTTGTTATCAGGCGCATCGAAGGCGGTTGCCGCCGCCGTCGCCATGGCGAGTTCCAGATAGGTGGGAAGCGGGCCGAAATCATCAACCGGCCCGGTCCCGTGGGTTCTGCCCGTTCTAATGGCCACGGCGGGATCCTTGCGCCATGGTGTTGCGGCGCTTCCACGCCATCAGCCCGGTTGCGGCCAGCAGTGCCAGTACCATCATGGTCACGCCACGGGCGATCTGCTCGTCGGCGCGGGTGGCGGTCTGCGGCAACTGGATGGAGGCCGAGCGCTGGGCGATCAGATTGGCGGCCTTGGGTGTCGGGGCGGCAGCCATGCGGGTTGCCGCGAGCTCGGCCACCTGCTGCAGCGGCGCGGCCATGGCGTGGTCGGGTCCGTTGCCTGCAGGTGCCTGCGAGGCGGGGGCGGTTTCGCCGTAGACTTTCTCGAAGTCCCAGCCATCGGGGAGGTTGAGCGGGAGCTTTGCCGAATCCAGCGGCTTGTCTGATGGCCGCGACGGGGTGACGTCGACGGCGACGAGGCTGGTCATGCGTGAGACCAAGTGATGGGCGAGCGCCACGGTCTCGACATCCTTGTCGAGCGCCGTCGGGTCCTGGCGCTCATAGGCGCGGGCTTCGAGGTCGTCGATCTTGCGGCGCGCCCAGAGCTTGGAGATGCCCTGGCCATCGGCGGCGTTTGCGATATCCATCTCGACGCGCCATGGCTGGACGCCGGTCTTGCCCGTTATCTGCAGCTTGCCTGTCGGCTTGGTGTCCGGCAGTTCTGATGTCAGCACCACGGGTTCGCCGGCGTAGAGGTCGGGCATCGGGTTGGGGGTGATGTCCTCGGCCTTGGCGTTTTCGAAGATCGCGGCGATATCGGTCATCGTCGGGTTCTGCAGCTTCTCGAACAGCTCGGCCATGCGCGTGGCGATCTGGTCGGTGGAGCCGATCTGGGTGAAGGTGCCGCGGCCCATCTCGGCGGCCTTGGTCATGAAGTAGGAGTTGGGTGCCGAGCCGATGCCGACGGTGAAGACGCGGGCGTCGCCACGGTTCTGGGTGATCTCGGTGAAGAGCTGCTGCTCGTTGCCGATCGCGCCGTCGGTGAGGAAGACGACCTGACGCAACGCGCCCGCCGCGACCGAGCCTTGGTTGCGCAGCGCATCCTGCAGCGCCGGCAGCATCTCGGTGCCGCCATCGGCATTCAGGCTCCTGACATAGGATATCGCCTTTTCGCGATTGTCAGGGGAGGCGGCGACGAGGCCGTTGAAGTAGTCGGTCATCGTGTCGTCGAAGCGGATCACGTTGAAGCGGTCGTCGGCGTTGAGCCTGGAGATGGCAAGCGCCAGGCTCTCCTTCGCCTGCTCGATCGACGGGCCGGACATGGAGCCGGAATTGTCGATGACGAAAACGACCTCGCGCTTGGCGGGGGCCGCCGCCGCATCCGGCGTTGCGGGCGGCGTGACGAAGGCGAGAAGATAGGTCTTGCCGTCGCGCACTTCGCGAAACAGGCCGGCGCTCGGCGTCTTGCCGGGGGCCGCCTTCCATGTGAGTTCGAAATCCTTGTCGGCGGGAACCGCTTCGCCCTTCAGCGCGATCACGCGGTTCTGGTCGCCGTCGGTCTTGATATCGACATCGTGGAAGGAGGATTTGACATCGCCGAGCGGGAACCCGGCCTTCAGCTTTACGGTCAGCGCGACGGGGTTGATCTTGGCGTTTTCGCGCGGGTCGAGCACCGGTGCGGTGATCTTCTCGCGGTTTTCGACCGGATCGGACGGGACGGCGAAGCCGGCGCCGTTGTTGAACTCGACGGTCTGGACGATCGGCGCCGGATTGTAGCGGGGTGCCACGACCATCGGGAAGCGCAGCGAGAACTCGCCGCCGGACTGGTGCACCGTCTGCTGGTATTCGACCTGCACGACGATGGTTTCGCCGGGGCCGATATTGGCGACCTGGTTGGTGAAGATGTTGGGGCGCTGCTGTTCCAGAAGTGCGGTCTTCTTGCCCTCGGCCTTGGCCTGCTCGTAGATCTCGCGGGCTTCCTGGCGCGGCTTGATCTGGCCTTCGATGAAGCGATCGCCGATCTGCATCTTCAGGACGTCCACGGCGGAATTTTCAGGCAGCGGGAAGACGTAGGTGCCTTCGACCCAACCCTTGCTCGGGTTCTGGAAGCGCTGGGTGACCTTGACGCGGGCGATGGGGCCGGTGACATCCATCTCGACGTCGGTCTTCAGGCGCGGCGCCTCGACGAAGAAGCCGGGTTCCTTGGCTGGAAAGAGCAGGGAGCCGCTGTTGACGTCGTTCGGCTTGATCAGGCCGGCGAGCTCCCGGGCTTTCGGCTGGCTCTCTTCCGCGGCATAGGCGGCCGTCACCAGTCCTGATGTAACCAGGATGGAGGCGGCGAATGCCACGAATGCGATCAACAGGGATATGCAAACGCGGGCGGCGCGCAGCCGCCTGATGGTGACTTCATCTTCCAGAAACATGGCATGCCCTCAGTAACCAATTTCGGAGATGCAAGAATGCGGCTTCGATCTCGGCGGGCTCGCGACCGAATTGCGGCATGCCACGGCATTTGTTGCGGCCAATTCGTGGCGAAGGGCCGATTTGGCGAAGTTTTTGATTTCAGGGCGTAAATTGGGATCGCCTCGATGAGGCGGCTTCGGATTATGCGAATCACGATCCCGATGGCACGAATGATCACGAAGAATCATCCGTTTCATCACGCCTTTGGCCTTGAAAAGCCTGCCTACATTGGACATAGACCGTAGCGCAGAAATCCGGCCCCGGCCGTCTGCTAAAATCAACCGTATAGGACCGATATCATGGCCTTTCTTGCCGATGCTCTTTCCCGTGTGAAGCCTTCCGCCACCATCGCCGTTTCCCAGAAAGCGCGCGAGTTGAAAGCAAAAGGCCGTGACGTGATCGGTCTTGGCGCCGGTGAGCCGGACTTCGATACGCCCGACAATATCAAGCAGGCGGCGATCGACGCGATCAACCGCGGCGAGACGAAGTACACGCCGGTTTCCGGTATCCCTGAGCTGCGCAAGGCGATTGCCGCGAAGTTCAAGCGCGAGAACGGCCTGGATTATTCCTGGGAGCAGACGATCGTCGGCACCGGCGGAAAGCAGATTCTTTTCAACGCGTTCATGGCAACGCTGAACGCGGGCGATGAAGTCGTCATCCCGGCTCCGTACTGGGTGTCGTATCCTGAAATGGTGGCGCTGTGCGGCGGTACGCCGGTCACGGTCATGACGACGCAGGAAAACAACTTCAAGCTCCAGGCTGCCGATCTCGACAAGGCGATCACGCCGAAGACGAAGTGGTTCATCTTCAACTCGCCGTCCAACCCGTCGGGTGCCGCCTATACGCATGACGAGCTGAAGGCGCTCACCGACGTGCTGCTCAAGCATCCGCATGTCTGGATCTTGACCGACGACATGTACGAGCACCTGACCTATGGCGACTTCAAGTTCGTCACGCCCGTCGAAGTCGAGCCTAAGCTCTACGATCGCACGCTCACCATGAACGGCGTTTCGAAGGCCTACGCGATGACCGGCTGGCGTATCGGCTACGCGGCCGGCCCGATCCAGCTGATCAAGGCCATGGACATGATCCAGGGTCAGCAGACCTCGGGCGCATCGTCGATCGCGCAGTGGGCTGCTGTCGAAGCGCTGAACGGCACGCAGGCGTTCATTCCCGAGAACAAGAAGATCTTCGAAGGCCGCCGCGACCTCGTCGTGTCGATGCTGAACCAGGCCAAGGGTATCTCGTGCCCGAACCCGGAAGGCGCCTTCTACGTCTACCCGTCCTGCGCCGGCCTGATCGGCAAGACGGCGCCGACGGGCAAGGTCATCGAGACGGATGAGGACTTCGTGTCCGAGCTGCTGGAATCGGAAGGTGTTGCCGTGGTTCACGGCTCGGCCTTCGGTCTCGGCCCGAACTTCCGCATCTCCTACGCGACCTCGGAAGCACTGCTGGAAGAAGCCTGCAAGCGCATCCAGCGCTTCTGCGGCGCCTGCAAGTAAGCAGTCTCGCTTGAACTTCGAAACCCGCCGGCGACGGCGGGTTTTTTGTTGCGGGTGTGTTTTGCTCCCGCCCATTTAAGGATCGCTAATGACTGCCGCCTATTGGTGCGGTGTTTTTATAGATTTCATTGCTTTTGGTATCATGACGCTTCAATCCTTCCAGCTCGATCTCGCAACGGTTCTCCTGTTGCATCAATGCTCGTTTCTCGTCGGCGCTCTCTGTTTTCTCTATACGCGCTGGCAGTCGAAGCGCGGCGAGGGGCTGGGCACGCTGGCGATCGGCTTCCTGTCGCTGGCGATGTCGTCGACTTTGGCGGGGCTGGGCGAGCGTTCGGTGCTCTCCCATGAAATATGGACGTTCGGCACCTTCGTATTCGGCCTGATCGGCTATTCGGTCTTCTGGGTTGGGATGCGCCAACTCAGCAGCGGCAGGCGGCGGCGGATCGATTGGCTGGTGCTGGTCATTCCGGTGGTTCTGATAGTGGTCGCGTTCGCGACGCGGTTCTATCTGGTCGACGCCGTTCGCGGCGCGGTCAGCAATTTCATTTCCTTCCTGTCGCTTGCCGCCGCGACCGCCACCGTGCTGCACGATCGCCGGCCGGAACGGCTGCCGGTGCGGGTCGTGCTGTCTTGCGTGATCGCGCTGTCGTCGCTTCTGGCCTTGCTCATCGTTGTTGCTATGCTGACGCCGGCAATCGCTCCGATGACGCCGCGCTGGGCATTCTTCATTCGCATCATCTGCCATTTCGCGATCGCGCTCTTCGTCATCATCCTGGTGAAGGAGCGGGCCGAGGCGGCGCTGCGGCATGCGGCGGATACCGACATGCTGACCGGCGTCGGCAACCGCCGCTGGTTCACCTCGCGGATGCCGAAGGTCATGCGCGCGGATGATGCGCTGCTGTTGATGGATCTCGACCTGTTCAAGCAGGTCAACGATCGTTTCGGTCACGATACCGGGGATCAGGTGCTCGTGAGCTTCGCCGATGCGATCAGCCGCAACCTCAATGCCAGCGGCAGCTTCGCGCGTCTCGGCGGCGAGGAGTTTGCGGCCTATCTGCCGAAGACGAATGCCTTGGAAGCCATGAAGGCGGCCGAGCGTCTGGTCGATGTAGTCGGCAAGCTCGAAGTCGACAGCAACGGGCAGCGTGTGCCGCTCACCGTCAGCATCGGCGTTGCGACGAGCGCGGATGCCGGCGGCTCCTGGAGCGATCTGCTCAAGATGGCCGACGCGGCGCTTTATGCCGCCAAGGATAGTGGGCGCAATCGCGCCGTTCTCTACGACAAGATCGCGGCGTGATCGCTTTTCTCAGTTGGTAATCCGATTCAGGTTTTCGCCGTAAGGCGTTGATTTCGGATTCTATGCGCCGCTATAGCCCCAGGCTCGCGAGCATCAGGAACGTCGCGAACAGGATGAAGTGCGTCATACCCTCGATGGCGTTGGTCTCACCATCGTTGAGGTTGATGGCGGCGGCGATCAGGGTGATGGTGACCATCACCGTCTGCACCGGCGTCATCGCCATGATGAAGGGCTGGCCGGTGTAGAGCGCGATCGCCTCCATGACCGGGACAGTCAGGATGACGGTCGAGAGCGAGGCGCCCATGGCGATGTTGACGGTTGCCTGCATGCGGTTCTTCAACGCGGCGCGAAGCGCGGTCAGGATCTCGGGCGCGGCCGATATGGTGGCGACGACGAGGGCGGTGAGGCCGATGGGCGCGCCGGTGCCCTTGAGGCCCGTCGTCATGAAGGCCGACATGAATTCCGCGAGCAGGCCGATGATGACGACGCCCGCCAGGATCGTGGCGATCGAGACCGCCGTCGACCCTTCGTCGCCATGGTCCTCCGATGCGTCCTGTTTGCGCTCGGCGCGAGGGTAACTGTAGCTGAAGAAATAGCTGTGCTGGCCGACCTGCATGCGCAGGAAAAGTGCGTAGAGCGCGATCATCGCCACGATGGTGAAGGCGGAATAATAGTGCCATTTCTCGTCGGGCACAAATTCGGGGACGATCATCGAGATGCCGATCGCCGTCAGAATCATGACGCCGTAGGTCTTGCCGGAATTGTCGTTATAGGGCTGCTCGCCGTGCTTCAGGCCGCCGAGCAGGGCGGCGAGGCCGAGGATGCCGTTGATATCGAGCATCAGCGCCGAATAGATCGTGTCGCGCACCAGCGTCGGCGAGCTTTCACCGGCCATCATGATGGCGAGGATGATGACCTCGACGGCGACGGCCGAGAGCGTCAGGATCATCGTGCCATAGGGATCGCCGACCTTGATGGCGAGGATCTCGGCGTGATGGGCCACACGCATCGAGGCGAGGACGATGGTGACGACGAGGGCGGCGGCCGCGACGAGTGCCGCGCCCTGGCCCATCTCCATGATCGCGTGTTCCGACAGAAACGCCGCCACGCCGACCGCAATCGCGATCAGCAGGTACCGTTCGGTTTTCAGGCGTGACACTATCCCCAACGTCGAGCTCCGATCTTGATTCATCTCTCAAGTCTAAGGCGATGATTTCACATATCAAGTCGGCGATTGCGCCGGGCAGGTTTGCAGTCTTGGGCATTTAATGGAATACTGCTTCATCGGTCAGCCGGAAGCATATCGCGGCGCCTCTCGTCTTTTTGCCAGATGGCACCGCGCTAAACAGGATTCGATCCTGTCGGTTCGGTGTGTTGAACCAAGCAAAAGAGGAGTGAAGTGCATGGTCAAGGTGGTCTATGAAGTCGTCCAGCACGATGGCGGCTGGGCCTACCGGCTGGGAAACGTGTATTCCGAGGCCTTCCCGACACATTCCGAAGCGCTTGAGGCGGCCCGTATCGTGGCGGCCGAGCAGCAGGTCGGCGGCGATTCCGCCGAGATCAGCTGGCAGGACGACAAGGGCAAGTGGCACGAGGAATATGCCGAGGGTGGCGACCGTCCGGAGACCGAAGTGGTCGATGGAAACTGGAAGACCCACCAGGCCGCAACGTCGCCACGCGCTTGACCGATCGCACTCTTCATGAGGCGTTCCGTCAGTCCCGGCGGCCGAGCGCTCCTTCCCTGACATAATCGAGCAGGCCCGCGACCAGCGCATCGAAGGTGACGCGGTAGCGTGGCGAGGTTCTGATCGCCTCGTGCATCACCACCCAAGTCGCGAGCGGAATTTGAAACGCCTGCGGCAGCACGTGGACAAGATCCTCATCCGACGCCGCCAGTCCTGTCTGGCACATTCCAATTCCCAATCCGGAGCGGATCGCTGCTAATTGCGCCAGCGTGCTATCGGCCTTGAAGCCGAAGGTGAGGTCGGCGAAGACAGGGTAGCGTTTCAGCATCGTCCTCACATAGCCAGTATGCCGGTCGAAGCCGATCAGGCGGTGGCCCTTGAGATCGGCCAGCGTTTGCGGCGTGCCGCGTTGGTCGAGATAGCGGCGATGGGCGTGGAAGCCCAGCGGAATGTCGCCGATGCGGCGCACGACCAACGCGTCCTGCGTCGGCTCGCTCATCCGCACAGCGATATCGGCTTCGCGGCTCAGCAGATCCTCGACCGCATCGGAGGCGGAGAGCTCGATCTCGAGCTCCGGGTATTGCTCCATCAGCGGTGCCAGGATCGAGGGCAGCACCTCGACGCCGATCACTTCGCTGGCGCTGATGCGGACTGGGCCGGCGATGCGGTCGCGATGGCCGGAGGCGGTGCGCAGCAACGCCGCCGACGTTGAGGCTAGCGTTTCGGCGTAAGGCCGGAGTTCGAGAGCGGCTTCGGTGGGCATCAGGCCGCTCTGCGAGCGGAGGAAGAGCTGGGTGCCGACGATCTCCTCCAGGGCGTCGATATGGCGGCCGACAGTAGGTTGCGTCAGGCCGAGGTCGCGGGCGGCGGCCGATAGTGAGCCGTGGTGGAGCACGGCGAGAAGGGTGCGGTAGAAATCCCAGCTTGGCTCTGCGGTCATTCAAATACGTATAGATGAGATACGAATTTCGTCAATTTCGTTTATCTCAACGCTAGCGCATCATCTGATCATCAACAGATGGAGATGATGATGACACAGCAGATCGCACTTGTACTCGGAGCAACCGGTGGCATTGGCGGCGCGGTTGCCCGCAAGCTTGTTTCGCGCGGCTGGCATGTCCGCGCGCTGAACCGCAATGTGGAAAAGGCGCGCGCCGCCGAGCCCTGTTTGAACTGGGTGCAGGGCGACGCGATGCGTGCGGCCGATGTGATGGCAGCCGCTGAAGGGGCGAGCCTGATCGTGCACGCCGTCAATCCGCCCGGCTATCGCGACTGGGAAAAGCTGGTGCTGCCGATGCTCGACAACACGATCGCGGCCGCCAAGGCGGTCGGCGCAACGATCGTGCTTCCCGGCACGGTCTACAATTTCGGGCCGGACGCGTTTCCTGTTCTGCGCGAGGATAGTCCGCAGCATCCGGTGACGAAGAAGGGCGGTATCCGCGTCGAGATGGAAAAGCGGCTTGAGGCCGGATCGCGGGAGGGGGCGCCCGTCATTATCGTGCGCGCCGGCGATTTCTTCGGGCCGGCGGCGGGGAGCAGCTGGTTCTCGCAGGGTATGATCACGCCGGGCAAGCCCGTTTCCACCGTGACCAACCCGGCACGCAAAGGCGTGGGGCATCAGTGGGCCTATCTGCCTGACGTGGCGGAGACGATGGTGCAATTGGTCGAGCGGCGCGAGCGGCTGCCTGGTTTCGCCGTCTATCACATGGACGGTTTCTGGGATCGCGATGGGCAGCAGATGGTCGAGGCGATCAGGCGCGCCGTTGGCGGGCGGGTGAAGGTGCGGGGCTTTCCCTGGTTCGTCGTGCCGCTGGCGGCACCCTTCGTGACCTTCATGCGCGAGTTGAAGGAGATGCGCTATCTCTGGCGCGAGCCGATCCGGATGAGCAACGAGCGGCTGGTGGCGGAACTCGGTTTCGAGCCGCGGACGCCTATCGATGAGGCCGTCAGGATGACCTTGCTGTCGCTCGGCTGCCTTGAGGGGCGGATGGACGGTGAGGTGGCGGGCGCAGTGGCGCCGCGTGGATAGCCTTGGCTTAGTTCTGCGAGCGCGATGCGGGCGACGGTGAGCGGGCTCTGCGCTTCCGATGACATGCCGTCGTCGAGAAACCAGGCGGCGGAGAGGCCGCAATAGGCGGCGATCCAGCGCAGCAGGCGCGCGGGTTCGATGTTGGCGGCAGCCGATACGATGGGGAGTTGGCGACGGAGGCGATCGGGATCGGTGACCGTCGAGAGTTCCGGGTTGGCGAAGATGTTGGCGTAGTCGAAGCCGCGCTCGCCAACCAGGCCCTTGGGATCGATCGCCAGCCAGCCGTGCTCTTCGAAATCGAGGACGTTACCGTGGTGGATATCACCGTGCAGGACGGTCTCCTCGCACGGTTCGGCGAGCAGGGCGTTGGCGATGTCGTGGCAATCGGGGAGCACGCCGCCATATTTGCCGGCGGCTGGAGCGAGGTCGCGGAACCAGCGGGCAAGGGGAATGAGCGGCGGCTTCGATGCATCGCGCGGCGCATGCAGTTTAGCGACGGTGTCGCAGAGGATGCGGCTTGCCTCGTCATCCTCGCCTTCAGCGGCCATGGCGAGTAGCGAGCGGTGGCCTAAGGCGCGCTCGAGCACGATCGCATCGGCGTCGTGGCAATAGACCTTGGCTGCACCGTGACCATCCCACCAGTGCATCACCGCGGCGCCCGATCGCTCGGCTTCGTCGGCGCTGAGCTTCAGCATCGCCGGCTTGCCGCGCCATAACACGGGCAGGAGGTTGCTGGAGTGGGTGACGACAGGCTCGCCGTCAGGAGTGAGATGCCAGCGGTCGAGATAGGGCTTGAACATGAGGGGATGCTAGCCGGTCGCGACCGGAAAGGGAAATGACGTGGACCCAGAATAGCATGGGCCCAAAAGAGAAATCCCGCCGGGTGGCGGGATTTCGAGGCTTGGTGTCGATCAGGCGACCTTTTCGAGGACCGGGTAGTCGATGTAGCCCTTCGGGCCGCCGCCATAGAGGGTGGCCTGGTCGATTTCGTTGAGCGGGGCGTTGGCCTTGAGGCGCTCGACGAGATCGGGGTTGGCGATGAAGGGCTTGCCGAAGGCGATCAGGTCGGCCTTGCCGCTTTCGGCGGTGTCGATGGCGAGCTGGCGATCATAGCCGTTGTTGACCATCCAGCTTGCCTTGCCGCCAGCCTTTTCATAGGCGGCGCGCAGGCCGGCATAGTCGAAGGGCTTGTCGCCCTGCTGGAAGTTGCGGTCGCCGCCGGTGGCACCCTCGATGACGTGGATGAAGGCGAGGTCGTATTTCGCCAAACCCTCGACGACATAGTCGAAGAGCGGCTGCGGGGCAGCGTCCGATGCGTCGTTGGCGGGGGTGACCGGCGAGATACGGATGCCGGTGACGCGCGGGCCGATTTCCTTGGTGATCGCATCGACCACTTCGAAGAGGAAGCGGGCGCGGTTTTCGATCGAGCCGCCATACTGGTCGGTGCGGTCGTTGATGTCGGCGCGCAGGAACTGGTCGATCAGGTAACCGTTGGCGGCGTGGATCTCGACGCCATCGAAGCCGGCGTCGATCGCGGCGCGGGCGGCCTTGCGGTAGTCCTCGACGATGCCTGCGATCTCGGCGGTTTCAAGCGCGCGCGGCTCGGAGGTTTCGGCGAAGCTGCCGGTGCCGTCGGCGTTGACGAGGTAGGTCTTCGACCTGGCGGTCTTGTTGCTTGAAGAGACCGGCTTGCCGCCGTTCGGCTGCAGCGTCGTGTGGGAGATTCGGCCGACATGCCACATCTGGACGACGATCTTGCCGCCATGGGCGTGCACGGCGTCGGTCACGCGCTTCCAGCCATCCAGGGCTTCCTTGCTGTAGAGGCCAGGGACGTCGGCATAACCCTGGCCCTGGTGGGTGATCGCGGTCGCTTCGGTGACGATCAGGCCGGCGGAGGCGCGCTGCGTGTAATACTCGACGTTGAGGTCATTAGGCACGGCGCCCGGCGAGCGGTTGCGGGTCAGCGGGGCCATGACGATGCGGTTCTTGACGGCGATGTCGCCAACCTGCGTCGGTTCGAAGAGCTTGCTCATGGGAAGTCCTTTCGGTGTTTATGATGGTTTGGGGGGCGTTGGAAGGATCATTCAGCCGGGGCGGGCATGGCTGCCTTGCCCTTAGCGGAGAGATAGGTAAGTGCCGTGACGACAAGGCCGATCAGGGCCATGAAGGCGGCGACGAGCGGCACGCGGGTCATGTCGAAGCCGAGTTCGATGGCCATGCCGCCAGCCCAGGCGCCGAGGGCGTTGCCGGTGTTGAAGGCGCCGATATTGATCGTCGAGACCAGATTGGGCGCATCCTTGCCGAAGTGCACGACGCCGACCTGCAGAGCCGGGACGGCGGCGAAGGTCGCCACGGCCCAGATAAAGAGGGTGATTTCGGCGGCGATGAAATAGGGGCTGGTGAAGCCGAAGGCGACCGAGGTCACGGCGATCATCGCGAAGACGCCGGCGAGCGTCGGCCCAAGCTTCCAGTCGGCGAGCTTGCCGCCGAGAAGATTGCCGACGGTGAGGCCGAGGCCGATCAGGAACAGCGTCCAGGTGACGCCCTGCGGCGTCAGGCCGGTGACATCACGCAGCAGCGGCGCGATGTAGGTGAAAAGCGCGAACATTGAGGCGGAGAAGAAGACGGTGGTCGACAGCGCCAGCCAGAGGTGGCCGTTCTTCAGGGCGGCGATCTCGCGGAAGATGTTGCCCTGTTCTTCTTGGCGGTCCTTGGGGAGGACGGCGATCAGGCCGGCGATGGTGATGATGCCAAGGACGGTGACGACGGCGAAGGTCGAACGCCAGCCGAATGCCTGGCCGATCGCGGTGCCGAGCGGCACGCCCAAGACGTTTGCGAGCGTCAGGCCGGTGAACATCAGCGCTACGGCGCGGGCGCGGCGATCCGGGGCCACAAGGCTGGCGGCGACAACGGAGCCGATGCCGAAGAAAGCGCCGTGGCAGAGCGCGGTGACGACACGGGCGATCATCAGCACCCAGTAGCTCGGCGCCAGCGCGCAGAGCAGATTGCCGGCGATGAAGAAGGCCATGAGCGCGATCAGCGCCGTGCGGCGTTTCAGGTGCGCGGTGGAGACCGCCATGACAGGGGCGCCGACGGCGACCGCGAGTGCATAACCGGTGACGAGCCAGCCGGCCTGCGGGATCGTCACCGCAAGGTCGGTGGCGACTTCGGGCAGCAGGCCCATGATGACGAATTCGGTGGTGCCGATCGCAAAAGCGCTGAGCGCCAGGACGAGGAGGGCGAGGGGCATGTTCAGAGATCCTGTGCCAGTTGCTTGAGGAAGGCAGCGATGGTTTCTTCGTTGCGCTTATAGAAGATCCACTGGCCGACCCGGCGTGTGGTCACGAGGTTGGCGCGGCTGAGCGTGCCCAAGTGGGCGGAGACGGTCGATTGCGAGAGGCCGCAGCGTTCGAACTGGCTGGCGCAGACGCCCATTTCGAGTGGGTGCTCCTGCGAAGAGAAATGCTCTTCGGGGTTCTTCAGCCAGTTCAAGATTTCCATCCGCTTGGGATGGGATATCGCTTTCAGGATTTCGTCGTTGTCCATCGTCGTTTGCCGAACCATAAATCGTTTCTGATCGATATATGGATCGACGGTTTTCGATGTTCAAGACATGCGCGAACGGCGCGTGCGATTTTTTCCGTGGTTAAATTTTAAGCAAAAAAAGAGGGCCACCGAATGAACGGGGCCCTTTAAGGTGTGAAGGTTATTCAACCTCCAGAGGGGAACAGCTAATGCAGCGGCACTGGGAGAGAACCGCCATGTGCATCAACTGAGTGCGATATGATGCTTTGGCGGGCAGATTTCAATGCCCTTTTGCGCATGCCTGCTATGCAATGCAGCATTTTTTGCTGCGATGCGAAAAATTAGGGCAAATCAAGGCAAAAAAAGAGGGCCACCGAAAGCTCGGGGCCCTTTATAGGTATGAAGGTCTAAACCTCCAGAGGGGAACAGCTAATGCGGTGGAACTGGGAGGAAAAGCCACCGTGTGCATCAGCTGAGGTTGATATGGTGTTTTAATGTGCAGCCGGCAACCAATTTTTGTGCATGTCAGGCATGCGCGCGGTGCACGGCTTGCGAATTTCGTCGCAAAATCAGTTAGAAGCTCCAGTTTCTGGCCTTGCTGACGATGAAGTCGCGGAAGGCCTTAAGCTTGGCGGCGTTCTTCATTTCGTCGGGATAGCAGAAATAGGTGTCGAAGGACGGCACATCGGCATTGATCGGAAGCTGAATCAGGCCCGGGTCGCGGCCCACGATGTAGTCGGGCAAGCAGGCGACGCCCATGCCGAGCAGGCAGGCGCGCTTGATCGAGGTCTGGCTGTTGATCTGCAGGTGCGGAATGCGCTTGTTGTCCGACGAGCGGCCGGCGATTTCGAGCCAGTTCACGTCGAGCAGATAGTTCGGCGCCGGTTCGCCGAAGGTGATGATTCTATGGTTGTCGAGATCCTCGACCGCCTGCGGCTCGCCATACCGGTTGATGTAGGAGGGGGCCGCGTAGACGTGCATGTGCACGGTGAACAGCTTGCGCTGGATGAGATCGGATTGCTGAGGCTGGCGCAGGCGGATCGCGCAGTCGGCATAGCGCATGTTCACATCCACTTCCTCGTTGTCGAGGATGAGCTGGATCTGGACATCCGGATAGAGCTGCATGAACTCCTGGATCTTGTCCGTGAGCCAGCCCTGGCCGAGACCGACGGTCGTGGTGACGCGCAGCTTGCCCGACGGCGTTTCCGTCGTCTCGGTCAGTTGCATCTTCACGGTTTCGAGCTTCAAGAGCACGTCGTGGGCGGTGCGGTAGAGCAGTTCGCCCTGTTCGGTGAGGATGAGGCCGCGGGCGTGGCGGTGGAACAGCTTGGTGCCGACATCCTGCTCCAGCGCGCTCACCTGACGGCTAATCGCGGATTGGGACAGATGCAGCTTGTCGGCCGCGTGCGTGAACGAACCGGCTTCGGCAGCTGCGTGGAAAATACGCAGCTTGTCCCAGTCCAACGGCATTCCACCACCCCTCATGCCGATATTACTCCGCAGCTACGGCGACGGGCATGTGGCCCGTGAGATAACGTTCGGCCTCGAGCGCTGCCATGCAGCCCATGCCGGCGGCGGTAATCGCCTGGCGGAAGGTGTCGTCGGTGACATCGCCAGCCGCGTAGACGCCCTCGACCGAGGTCGCGGTCGAATCGGGCGCGGTCCAGAGGTAGCCGTTGTCCTTCAGCTTCAGCTTGCCCTTGAAGAGCTCGGTTGCCGGCGCATGGCCGATGGCCACGAAGACACCGTCGATCGTGTGGTCGGCAACAGCTCCGGTACGCGTGTCGCGAAGGCGAACGCCTGAGACGGACGGCGGCATCGGCGGCTTGGCCGGCGCGCCGGTGATTTCGGCGATCTCGGTGTTCCAGAGGATCTTGACGTTCTCCTTGGCGAAGATGCGTTCCTGCAGGATCTTTTCCGAGCGGAACGAGTCGCGGCGATGCACGACCGTCACGGTCTTGGCGATGTTCGAGAGATAGAGCGCTTCCTCGACGGCAGAGTTGCCGCCGCCGACCACGATCACGTCCTTGTTGCGATAGAAGAAGCCGTCGCAGGTGGCGCAGGCGGAGACGCCGAAGCCCTGGAAGGTCTGCTCGCTCTCGATGCCGAGCCACTTGGCCTTGGCGCCGGTGGCGATGATCAGCGTGTCTGCGGTCCAGACCTGGCCGCTATCGGTGCGGGCCACGAAGGGGCGCTGGTTCATCTCGACTTCGGTGACGATGTCGTTGACGATCTCGGCGCCGACATGCTTGGCCTGCTGCAGCATCTGGTCCATCAGCCAGGGGCCCTGGATCGGATCGGCGAAGCCCGGATAGTTCTCGACGTCGGTGGTGATCATCAGCTGCCCGCCTTGCTCCATCCCTGCGATCAGGACCGGCTTCAGCATCGCGCGCGCCGCATAGACGGCAGCGGTATAGCCGGCGGGGCCGGAGCCGATGATGAGCACCTTGGTGTGGCGGGCGGACATGAGACTTCCTTTCAACTGGCTGGACGCGCTGGATATAAGGCGAATACGGCCATCACGCGTCCATGCGTTATTTATGAACGACCAATGTTTATATTCAAGGGCAGCCTTGCGTTACCAACAAGGCATTCGGTGTGGATGTGCAAGATTCCGTCATCATGGGGAAAGATTCTTGCGTATTGTGCCGCTTTATATAGAAGCTGGATTCACGATTTTAAAGAAAGGCACTCGCTTGGTTCGCGCTGAACTGGACGCCATCGATATCAAGATCTTGCGTGAGCTGCAGGCGGATGGGCGCATGACCAACGTCGAGCTCGCCGACCGGGTCGGCATCTCGGCGCCGCCCTGCCTTCGGCGTGTGCGCAAGCTGGAAGAGTCCGGCGTCATCGAAGGCTATCACGCGATGCTGAACAGCCCGAAGCTGGGCTTCGATCTCGTCGCCTTCTGCATGGTCGGGCTCAAGCATCAGTCGGAAGCCAATCTCAAGGCGTTCGCGGCTGCGACGACACAATGGCCGCTGGTGCGCCAAGCCTGGATGGTTTCGGGCGATAGCGACTTCCTGCTGCATTGCGTGGCTGAAAACCTGACGCGGTTCCAGGACTTCGTCATCGAGGTGCTGACCGCCAACGAGCATGTCGACACCGTGCGCACCATGCTGACGATCCGCCAGATCAAGAAGCTCGGATTGACCGAGGTCTGACTTCGTCTCAGCCGAGGCTGTCGTAGACGGCCTTCAGCTTCGTGGCCTCGCCTTCGATCCGGAAGTTTTCCATGACATGCGTCTGGGCATTGGCGGCGAGCCGTGCCAGGCGGCTTTCATCAGCCATGAGGTCCGAAACGGCCTTTGCCATCGCGTCGAGATCGTCGCGGGCAATCAGCACGCCCGCGCCTTGGTCGCCCGTCGTGACGATCTCGGGAAAAGCGCCGACATCGGTTGCGACGACGGGTACGCCCGAGGCCATGGCTTCGAGCGGCGTCAGGCCGAAACCTTCCCAGCGCTGCGGCGCGACGAGGAGATCGAGCGCGCGATACCAGTCGTTGATATTGGTGTGTTCGCCGACGAAGAGGATGCGGTCGGAAAGGCCGGCGACGGCGACCTTGGCCTTCAGGCCGTTCTCGAACTCGACATGCTGGGCCGTGGCGCGGCCGGCGATGATGGCGCTCCACTCCGGATGATCGGGGAGGAGCCGCAGCATGGTATCGACGAAGAGGTCGGTGCCCTTCTGGTGGCGGACGCGGCCGAAGCAGCCGGCGATCTTCTTGTTCGGGTCGAGGCCGCATTCGCGCTTGGCTTGCGCCTTATCCAGGGGCGGCGAGAAGCGGGCGGTGTCGATGCCGTGCAGGATGACGGTGCTCGGGACTTCCAGATAGTTCGCCGTCTTGCCCGAGGTCGCGATCACGGCGTCCATCTTCGAGACGAGGAACTTCGTCCAGCCGCTATGCTTGCGCTGCGAGGCGGAGGTGAAGACGATCTTCAGCTTCATGCGCAGGAGGTCGCGCATGATGAGGGCAGGGAGCATCTCGATGTTGCGGCGGGCGTGCCAGACGCGGAAGGGCCGGGTCGAGGGCGCGCGCCACAATTTTGAGAGGTCGCGGAAGCGGATATGCGGGATCGATGCCGGCAGGCCCGGCCCGAGCGCCGCGATCTTCTGACCGAGCGCCCGCTGGACCGGGATAAGCTGGATGATCGTCGAGGTGACGCCTGACAGACGCTTCTTGAAGTTCGGCGCTATGATTTCGACGTCAGCGATATCGACGATGTGCGATCGGCCGCGATCCGCCAAGGTCCTCAGCCCCAGGTGATGGCCAGAACTTCGTAAGCCTTGGAGCCGCCGGGCGCGTTGACCTCGATGGAATCGCCGACTTCCTTGCCGATCAGCGCGCGGGCGATCGGGGAGGAGATGGAGATGCGGCCGGCCTTCACGTCGGCTTCCTGGTCGCCGACGATCTGGTAGGTCTTTTCTTCCTCGGTGTCCTCATCGACGAGCTTCACCTTGGCGCCGAACTTGATCGTGCTGCCGGACATCTTGGAGAGGTCGATGACCTCCGCGCGCGCCGTCAGATCTTCAAGCTCGCCGATGCGGCCTTCGTTGTGGCTTTGGGCTTCCTTGGCGGCATGGTACTCGGCGTTTTCCGAGAGGTCGCCGTGTGCGCGGGCCTCGGCAATCGCCTCGATGATTCGCGGGCGTTCTTCCTGCTGACGCCAGCGCAGCTCTTCCTGCAGCTTGACGAAACCACCCTGCGTCATCGGTACCTTATCAACCATTTTCTTGTCCTTCAGTCTTTGTGTCGGCTAGGCAGAGACACAAAAGAAAACAGGTCCCGAAGGGGAACTTCGGAACCATGCAAAAACTCTATCTGCTTCGTTTATAGCAGATTGCCTCCGTCGATTTCCAGAGAATTCGATGAAGCGACTTGCAACCCCTCATGGCTTTTCGCGTCAAACTTGAAAAACATCAATCTATGGCGGCTTTTCTTGACTGTTAGCGATGGAACATATAGTGAACATATGCATGAAGAAGTCACTCGAAGAGCGGTTGGCCATCCTCTCGGACGCGGCCAAATATGACGCCTCCTGCGCCTCCAGCGGAACCACCAAGCGCGATTCCGGCAAGAGCGGCGGGCTTGGTTCGACTGAAGGTGCCGGCATCTGCCATGCCTATGCGCCGGATGGGCGATGCATTTCGCTGTTGAAGATCCTGCTCACCAATTTCTGCATCTACGACTGCGCTTATTGCATCAACCGCTCGTCCAGCAATGTGGAGCGGGCACGGTTCACGCCCGAGGAGGTTATCTGGCTGACGCTGGAGTTCTATCGGCGCAATTATATCGAGGGGCTGTTCCTGTCGTCTGGCATCATCCGCTCCTCCGACCACACGATGGAGGAGATGGTGCGGATCGTACGGGAGTTGCGCACAACGCATAATTTCCGGGGCTACATTCATCTCAAATCCATTCCAGAGGCCTCGCCGCACCTGATCGAGGAGGCCGGGCTTTATGCAGACCGTCTGTCGCTCAACATCGAGCTGCCGACCGACCGCGGCATCGCGCAACTGGCGCCGGAAAAGAAGCCGGCCAGCATTCGCCGCTCGATGGGCGATTTGAGACTGAAGATCGAGGCAGCCTCCGAGCCGACGCTACAGACCAAGCGGCGCAAGCGCTTCGTGCCGGGCGGGCAGAGTACGCAGATGATCGTTGGGGCCGATGGGGCCAATGACGCGACCATTCTAGGCACCAGCGCGCAGCTTTACGGAAGCTACGGGCTGAGGCGCGTCTACTACTCGGCTTTCAGCCCCATTCCCGACTCGTCGAAGAACCTGCCGTTGATCAAGCCGCCGCTGATGCGCGAGCACCGGCTCTACCAGGCCGACTGGCTCTATCGCTTCTATGGCTTCGGGATCGACGAGATCACGTCCTCGCAGGAGGGCGGCATGCTCGATCTCAATCTCGATCCGAAGCTCGCCTGGGCGCTTGGCAACCGCAACGATTTCCCCGTCGACATCAACAGGGCGCCGCGCGAGACGTTGCTCCGTGTGCCGGGACTGGGGACGAAGACGGTGAAATCGATCCTCTCGGCGCGACGTTTCAGGCGGCTGCGGATCGAGGACCTGACGCGGCTCGGCGTGTCAATCAAGAAGGTGCAGGCGTTTATCTCGGCCGAGGGCTGGTCTCCGCGCCGGCTGATCGACCGGCCGGATCTGAGGGCGATGTTCGAGCCGAAGCCGGAACAACTGTCGTTGCTGTGATGATTACCGTGTTGCTGGAGGGCCGGGGGGAATTGGCCGAGTGGCGCGACGCGGCGCGGCGGCTGGCTGCCTCGGGTGTTGCGCCCGAGGAGATCGAGTGGCGGGAGCGGTATCGCGAGACGGATCTGTTTGCCGCTCCTGAAGCCTTGCCGAAGCTGCCGGCGCTCGATGCTTCCAAGCCGCTGACGGTGCCGCCCGCCTTTATCGGGCTTGCGGAGGCGGTGATCTGCCATAGCGATCCGATGCGCTTCTATCTGCTTTATCGGCTGCTCTGGCGGCTGCAAAGCGATCGGTCGTTGCTCGACGTTGCCTCTGACGAAGACGTGGCGCGAGCGCGGGCGATGGACAAGAGCGTGCGCCGCGACGCGCACAAGATGACCGCCTTCGTGCGGTTCAAGGAGGTGGGATCGGGGATTTCGCTCAACGGGCGGCGGAAGTTTCTTGCCTGGTTCGAGCCGGATCATCATATCGTCGCCCGCAAGGCGCCGTTCTTCCAGAAGCGGTTCAACGACATGGACTGGGTGATCGCGACACCAAGGGGCTCGGCTGCCTGGGATGGGGAGAAGCTGACCGTCAGCCATGACCCTTGCGAGAAGCCCGATCTCACCGATCCGGCCGACCAGCTGTGGCGGACCTATTACGCCAATATCTTCAATCCAGCGCGCTTGAAGGTGAAGGCGATGCAGGCGGAGATGCCGAAGAAATACTGGAAGAACTTGCCCGAGGCCGATCTCATTCCCGGCATGATCGCCGACGCGGAAAGCAAGGTTCTGGAGATGGCCAAACGCCAGGCAAGCGAGCCACTGCCGTTTCACGACCGCTTGCAGGAAGCCGCGCGCCGGGTGCCCGCAGCGCCTCGAGCGCCGGTCGGCACGCTGGCGGCGCTGCGCGAAGAGGCCGCCGTCTGTACGCGCTGTCCGCTGCATGAGAAGGCGACGCAGACTGTGTTCGGCGAGGGACCTGAGAATGCGAACGTGATGTTCGTCGGCGAGCAGCCGGGAGATCAGGAGGATCTCGCCGGGCGGCCGTTTGTCGGGCCTGCGGGCAAGGTGTTCGACCAGGTGGTCGTAGACGCCGGGATCGACCGGCAGGCGGTCTATGTGACCAATGCGGTGAAACACTTCAAATACGAGCCGCGCGGCAAGCGCCGCATTCACCAGCGGCCGAACATGGGCGAGGTCACGCATTGCCGCTGGTGGCTCAATCTGGAGATCGAACTCGTCAAGCCGAAGCTGATCGTCGCCATGGGCGCGACTGCGCTGTCGGCGTTGACGGATACGAAGCACAAGGTCTCCGATATCAGGGGGCAACCGATCAGAATGGGGAAGGAGCGAACGCTGTTCGTCACCGTCCACCCGTCCTATCTGCTGCGCATTCCCGACGAGCGGCTGAAGGCGGAGGAGATGGCGCTGTTTCGAGCGGATATGGTGCGGGTGCGGGAACTGATGGCCGGGATGGCTGCCTGACGATCGCTCGGTTTGCGAATTGCCATGGCGCTTCGGCGTGAATGTTGTAGCGTTGCCGGCAAAGCAATCTGGAGACGGTTTATGTTCGATCATGTGTCGATTGGTGTGAAGAGCCTTGAGAAGTCGCAGGCGTTTTACGATGCCGCGCTGGCGCCGCTCGGCTATGAGCGACTGACGAATTTCGGCAATGTCAGCGGCTATGGCGCCGATCGGGTGGGGCTGTGGGTCGGCGAGGTGGCGCGGCCGGTCGCGGCGGACATGGAGTCGGGGCTGCACTTCTGCTTCGTGGCTCCGTCGGAGGAGTCCGTCGACGCGTTTTACGCGGCCGGGCTTGCCAATGGCGGAACCGATAATGGTGCGCCGGGCGTGCGGCCGGATTACAGCCAGTTCTATTATGCCGCCTTCGTCATCGATCCTGACGGCTACCGGCTCGAGGCCTATTTCAAGCGGCCGGAGTGATCGGAACGACCTCCGAATCTTCTGATGGTGGTGGGCCGTCGTTGCTCCAGGGCTCGGTCTCGAAGCGTAAGGGCAGGTTCGGTGGGGCGTAGGGCGGCGCTGTCGTCGACGACAGTCGGTCGATGACGGATTGGTGCAGCGAGGCGCCGTCGGGAATGAAGCGGCGGTCGGCCAGCGGCAGGTAGATGCGCGTCGTGTCGCCGCGCTTGCGCCAGGAGGTGACTGGCACACGCCTCGGCACATATTCGAGCAGTCTCCATGCCCAGTTCATGGAATCGTGCAGCGGTGCCGTTGGGGCAGGCCGGACATAGCTCTTCGTCGGGTTGTCGCCATGGACGAGTTCCTTGACGGCGTCCTCGTTGTAGGTGAGGCCGGTGCTTCGGGTCTCGGCGATCATCCAGGCGAGCGGTATCTTGATCGCGGCGCTCTCCGCTTCCGGATAGCCGCCACCGATGTCGCCATGGACACCGGAGAACCAGACTTCCTTCACATTCTGCGGAGGCGGGGCCGGCGGCTTGAAGGGGCCGCCCCAATAGTCCTGCCCTTGCCGCCATGGCAGCGGATTGAACATGGTTCGCCGCTCGTCGATGGCGAGCGCGTGGCGGACCACTTCGACGCTCGGATTGCGATCGGTGAAGGGAAGCGTCAAGAGTTGCGGGCGCCATTTGCCCCAGACGATGACCGAGGACACCGTGTCGAAGAGGCCGAGCAGCTTGATCGGCGGGCGGTCGGTCTTCAGCGTGCGCTCGTAAAGGCGCATGGTTTTGAAGGCCGAGGGTGCGTCCCAATCGACATCGGCGGCATCCGCTCCTCCCTGCTGCTGCTCGCTTTCGGAGATGCCCTTATAGGTGTTGTAGGCGTAGTCGATCAGGTTGACGTGGTACTTGCTCATCAGCCCGAGCGAATGGACGAAGCCTGCGAGAACGCGTGCCGTATAGGCGCCCCGGCTGAAGCCGAAGATGTAGATGTTGTCGCGATCCCGATACTCCTGATCGTCCCCCGGTTCGCCGGGCTCATAATTGTCGACGAGGAAGCGGTAGGCTTCCTTGACGTTCTGGTCGAGGCCCCAGCCGGTTGCCAGGCCCCAGAGCTCGACCGTCTTGCGGTAGGCGTTGGACCATGCATTGGCAGCGCCGAAGGTGCCGACGCCGGGATCATAATAGACGATCTGCCTGCCGCTGCGGTCGAGAACGCCGAACAGCCTCAAAATATTGGTGCGGTCGGCGGAGATTTCGTTCGACGTGCCATCGAACAGAATGACGATATTCTTGCCCATCGATGCCCCTCACGTGTGGGGATATCGTAACATGATCGCGAAGGGTTTGAAATCTCAGGTGGATTGTCGCGTTTTGCGACACTTCGGCGTGTCGTCGCGTTGGCCGTCGTGCGGCGGAAAAGCCGGCCGTGAAGGATCACGGCCGGCCTTGATATCTTAGGCGAAGTAGCTCTGCAGCGGGCGAACCTCGAGGTTGCCGGCCTTCAGCGCCTTGATCGCCTGGGCGGCTGCCTCGGCGCCGGCCATGGTGGTGTAATAAGGCACCTTCTGCATCAGCGTCGCGCGGCGCAGCGACTTGGAGTCGGAGATCGCCTTGTTGCTATCGGTCGTGTTGATGACCAGCTGGACCTGACGGTTGCGGATGGCGTCCTCGATGTGCGGACGGCCCTCGAGCACCTTGTTGATCTTCACGGCCTCGATGCCGTTTTCGGCGAGGAAGCGGGCGGTGCCGCCGGTGGCCAGAACCTTGAAGCCCTGTTCGACCAGCATGCGGATCGCGGGAAGGACGCGCGGCTTGTCGTCGTCGCGTACCGATACGAAGACCGTTCCGTCACGCGGCAGTTCGACGCTGGCGCCGAGCTGCGACTTGGCGAAGGCCAGCGCGAAATCGGTATCGAGGCCGATGACTTCGCCGGTCGAGCGCATTTCCGGGCCGAGCAGCGTGTCGACGCCGGGGAAGCGGGCGAATGGGAAGACGGCTTCCTTGACGGCGATGTGCTTGAGGTTGCGCGGATCCGGCTTTTCGCCATAGGCGGCAAACAGCGGATCGAGCTTTTCGCCGGCCATGGCGCGGGCGGCGATCTTGGCGATCGGGGCGCCGATGGTCTTGGCGACGAAGGGAACGGTACGCGAGGCGCGCGGATTCACTTCGAGCACGTAGACGGTGCCGTCCTTGATGGCGAACTGCACGTTCATCAGGCCGACGACGTTGAGAGCCTTGGCCATCGACTTCGCCTGGCGCTCGAGCTCGTCGATCATCTCTGGCGAGAGCGTGCGCGGGGGCAGCGAGCAAGCCGAGTCGCCGGAGTGAATGCCGGCTTCCTCGATGTGCTCCATGATGCCGGCGATGAAGGCGTCCTTGCCGTCGGAGAGGCAATCTACGTCGACTTCGATGGCGTTCGACAGGTAGCTGTCGAAGAGCAGCGGGTTCTTGCCGAGCAGGGTATTGATCTGGCCGGTCTTGTCGTTCGGGTAGCGCTGCTTGATGTCTTCGGGCACCAGTTCTGGAACGGTGTCGAGCAGGTAGGTCTGCAGCATGCTCTCGTTGTGGATGATCTGCATGGCGCGGCCACCCAGAACGTAGGACGGGCGAACGACGAGCGGGAAGCCGATTTCGGTTGCGACCAGGCGAGCCTGTTCGACCGAGTAGGCGATGCCGTTGTTCGGCTGCGTCAGGTCGAGCTTGATCAGGAGCTTCTGGAAGCGGTCGCGGTCTTCGGCAAGGTCGATCATGTCGGGCGCGGTGCCGAGGATCGGGATGCCGTTCTTTTCCAGCGCTTCGGCGAGCTTCAGCGGGGTCTGGCCGCCGAACTGCACGATGACGCCGACGACTTCGCCCTTTTCCTGTTCGGCGCGCAGGATCTCGATCACGTCTTCAGCCGTCAGCGGCTCGAAGTAGAGGCGATCGGAGGTGTCGTAGTCGGTCGAGACCGTTTCCGGGTTGCAGTTGATCATGATGGCTTCATAGCCGGCGTCGCGCAGAGCGAACGCGGCATGGCAGCAGCAATAATCGAACTCGATGCCCTGGCCGATACGGTTCGGACCGCCGCCGAGGATGACGACCTTCTTGCGGTCGGAGATCTCGGCTTCCGAGCGGGCAGCGCCGACGAAGGGCGTCTCGTAGCTCGAATACATGTAGGCGGTCGGCGAGGCGAATTCGGCGGCGCAGGTGTCGATGCGCTTGAAGACCGGGCGGACGTTCAGCGAATTGCGCAGCTCGGCCACTTCCTTCGGGCGCTTGCCTGACAGCGTTGCGAGGCGGGCGTCGGAGAAGCCCATGGCCTTCAGCGTGCGCAGGTTTGCGGCGTCGGTGGGCAGGCCGTGCTCGCGAACGCGGGCTTCCATGTCGATGATCGCCTTGAACTGGGCGATGAACCACGGGTCGATCTTGCAGCCTTCGTGCACTTCCTCGGGGCTCATGCCCATGCGCAGTGCCTGTGCGACCATGCGCAGGCGATCCGGCGTCGGCGTGCCGATGGCGGCGCGAATGGCATTCTGGCTACCTTCGCCTTCCTCGACGCCGGGGATTTCGATTTCGTCGAGGCCGGTGAGGCCGGTTTCGAGACCGCGCAGCGCCTTCTGCAGCGATTCGGCGAAGGTGCGGCCGATCGCCATGACTTCACCGACCGACTTCATGGCTGTCGTCAGAACCGGCGAGGCGCCCGGGAACTTCTCGAAGGCGAAACGCGGGATCTTGGTGACGACGTAGTCGATCGACGGCTCGAACGAGGCTGGCGTCGCGCCGCCGGTGATGTCGTTGTCGAGTTCGTCGAGCGTGTAGCCGATGGCGAGCTTGGCGGCGACCTTGGCGATCGGGAAGCCGGTGGCCTTCGACGCGAGAGCCGACGAGCGCGAGACGCGCGGGTTCATTTCGATGACGACGAGGCGGCCGTCCTTCGGGTTGACGGCGAACTGGACGTTCGAGCCGCCGGTTTCAACGCCGATCTCGCGCAGAACCGCGATCGAGGCGTTGCGCATCATCTGGTATTCCTTGTCGGTCAGCGTCAGGGCCGGCGCGACAGTGATCGAGTCGCCCGTATGGACGCCCATCGGGTCGATGTTTTCGATCGAGCAGATGATGATGCAATTGTCCGCCTTGTCGCGGACGACTTCCATTTCATATTCCTTCCAGCCGAGAACCGATTCCTCGATCAGCACTTCGGTGGTCGGCGAGGCATCGAGGCCGCCGCCGATGATTTCGAAGAACTCCGAGCGGTTATAGGCAATGCCGCCGCCGGTGCCGCCCATGGTGAAGGAGGGGCGGATGATGGCGGGCAGGCCGACGACGTCGATCGCCTGGGCGGCAATCGCCATGGCGTGGCTGATGTAGCGCTGCTTGCGATCGGTCTCGCCGAGGTTCCACTGGTTTTCCAGCGCGTCGAGCGCCTTGTCGAGTTCGGCACCCGTGAGGCTTTCCTTCAGCTTGTTGCGTTCGGCTTCATGCGTCTTGCGGTCGGCATCCTTGATGTCGGTGGCGTTGGCGAGCATCGAGCGCGGGGTTTCGAGGCCGATGCGGTCCATGGCTTCACGGAACAGGGCGCGGTCTTCGGCCATGTCGATGGCAGCAGGCTTGGCGCCGATCATCTCGACATTGTAGCGGTCGAGAACGCCCATGCGCTTGAGAGAAAGCGCGGTGTTGAGCGCGGTCTGGCCGCCCATGGTCGGGAGCAGCGCGTCGGGGCGTTCCTTGGCGATGATCTTGGCGACGACTTCAGGGGTGATCGGCTCGACATAGGTTGCGTCGGCAAGGCCCGGGTCTGTCATGATCGTGGCCGGGTTGGAGTTGACGAGGATGACGCGGTAGCCTTCCTCCTTCAGCGCCTTACAGGCCTGGGTGCCGGAATAGTCGAACTCGCATGCTTGGCCAATGACGATCGGTCCTGCGCCGATGATGAGGATCGATTTGATGTCTTGGCGCTTCGGCATGGGCTTTTTTCCGTTTCCTAGCTGCGCAGAAAGCCGGCCAGGGTGGGAGGCACCGGCCGGGTCGCGCATATGATGGTCTTTTCAGGCTAGAAGCGGCTTATAGGCAAATGTATCCGTGAACGGAACCCCATAATTTACGGAATCGACAGGAATCGGAAAGGGCTAGCCGAGGCTCGGCAAAACGAGGGCGCGAATCTCGCCGGGACGGGCCGGATTGCTGATCGCTTCCACCGCTTCGCCAAGCCCGATACGGCGCGAAATCAGCGCTTCGACCTTGATCGTGCCTGATGCGATGAGGTCCGCGGCGCGCCTGTGGGTGAAGGGGTTGATGAAGGAGCCGATCAGCCTGATTTCGCGAAACAGCAGGTCGAAGGGCTCGATCGACACTTTCGCGCCCTGCGGCATGACGCCGAGAATCACGACCGTGCCGCCATGACGGGTAAGGGCAGGGGCCTGCTCGACGGTCTCGGCGACGCCGGCGCATTCGATGACCACATCGGCGCCGCCCGGCAGCAGACCATCCGGTGCGGTGATGTGTTTGATGATGTCGCCATCACCAGGGTCCGCGGTCACAGTGGCGCCGAGGTTCTCGGCCAGCCGCCGCTTGTCGGCGCTGCGGGTGACGAGCATAACGTCGGTGGCGCCGGCAAGGCGCGCGAGTTGCACGACCAGCAGGCCGATGACGCCGCCGCCCAATACGACCACAGACGAGCCGGTCCTGATCCCGGCTAGGTCGACGCCGTGCAGGCAGCAGGCGAGTGGTTCGCAGAAGGCGCCGTGTACGGGATCGAGGTCATCGGGTAGCGCAAACGCCTGTTTTTGCGGGATGATCACATATTCCGCGAAGCCGCCGTCGCGGCTGATGCCGATTGCCTGGAGGTTGCGGCAAAGATTGACGCGGCCGCGCTGGCACCGGTCGCATTGGCCGCAGGAGATGTTCGGGTCGCCGGTGATGCGCATGCCCGCGCGAAAACCGCTGACGGCGGGGCCGATCTCCTCGATGACGCCGGTGAATTCATGGCCGAGCGTGACGGGTGGTCTGGATGGGAATTCGCCGTGAAGCAGGTGCCTGTCAGTACCGCAGATGCCGCAGGCCTCGACGCGGACAAGCAGCTCGCCCGGACCGGGGCTGGGCTTTTCCACCTCACTGAACGAGAGTTTCCCGATTGCTTCCAGCCGCACTGCCTTCATGCCCAGTTCTCCTCCGATATCTCCCTCGTCCAGAAGGGGCGAAAGCAAGGCGCGCGTCAAGCGCCTGTCGCGGCCGCGAAGGGTGCGTGAGCGTGGTTGAAATCGGCTGGAATTTCCCATCCCCCCGGATATATAAGAGATGAGAGAGCAAGCAGTCTCTGCGGGGAGATCATCATGGAATGGAAAGGCCGGCGTCAGTCCGACAATATCGAGGATCGTCGCGGTGATCCTTCCATGGGTGGATTGGGAAGAGGGGGCGGCTTCAGCTTTCCGTCCGGCGGCGGCATGGGCCGGCGCGGTGGCGGGCTCAGCATCGGCACCATCATCTTTCTCGTCGTGCTCTATCTGATCTTCAAGGCCATGGGCATCGACCTCCTGCAGGTGATGGATGGCAGCATGTCGAGTGGGCCGGGCTATGAGCAGAGCCAGTCCAGCAGCAGCCAAACGCCCGCCAACGACGAGATGACCGCCTTCGTGCGCACGGTGCTCGCCGAGACCGAGGATACGTGGCAGGGCATCTTCCAATCGATGGGACGCCAATACGAAGATCCAAAGCTGGTGCTTTTCTCTGGCCAGACGCAGTCGGGCTGCGGCTTTGCATCCGCAGCAACCGGGCCGTTCTACTGCCCGCAGGACCGCAAGGTCTATCTCGACACCGCATTCTTCAACGAGCTTAGCCGCAAGTTCGGTGCATCGGGCGATTTCGCAGAGGCCTATGTCGTCTCGCACGAAGTCGGCCATCACGTGCAGAACCTGCTCGGCATCCTGCCGAAGTTCAACGAGGCGCGCCAGCGTATGAGCGAGGCCGACGCCAACAAGATGTCGGTGCGCGTCGAGCTGCAGGCCGATTGCTTCGCCGGTATCTGGGGCAAGTTCACTCAGCAGAAGGGTATCCTGGAAGCGGGCGATCTTGAGGAGGCGCTGAATGCCGCGCAGCAGATCGGCGACGATACGCTGCAGAAGCGCAGCCAGGGCTATGTGGTGCCTGAAAGTTTCAACCACGGCACCTCGGCGCAGCGCGTGAAATGGTTCAAGCGCGGCTTCGACAGCGGCCAGATGCAGGCCTGCGATACCTTCTCCGGCCCGGTCTGACAGTTGCAGGTCCCGGCTCCGGGACCGCGTCCACCGGCTTTCGTCTTGTGCGCCGCTGTGCGATAGTTCGGCTCAATTTGAGCCGATCGTGCGGGAAAATGCACAATGGATGATCTTCCACTCAGCGACCTCGATGCCTTCACGGCAATCGCCAGGGAGAGAAGCTTTCGCGCGGCGGCGCGCAAGCGAGGTGTCTCGGCGTCGTCGCTCAGCGATTCCCTTAGACGGCTGGAGGAGCGGCTGGGGGTTCGGCTTCTCAACCGGACGACGCGCAGCGTGACGCCGACCGAGGCCGGGCAGCGGCTTCTCGAACGATTGGCGCCGGCGCTGGGCGAGGTCGCTTCCGCGCTCGGGCAGCTCGACAGCTTTCGCGAGGGACCATCGGGCACGCTCAGGCTCAACGTGCCGACGATCGCGGCGCGCTCCTTCCTGTCCGATATCATCAACCGTTTTCTGAAGGCCTATCCGAAGGTGCGGATCGAGGTGATCGGCGAGGACAGCTTCATCGACGTGCTCGGCGCCGGCTATGATGCGGGCATTCGCTATGACGAGCGGCTGGAGCGCGACATGATCGCCGTGCCGATCGGTCCGCGACGGCAGCGCTATGTGACGGCGGCGTCGCCCGATTATCTCAAACGGCGCGGCGTGCCGAAGCACCCGCGCGATCTCATCGACCATGATTGCATCATCCACCGATTCCTGAGCGGGACGAGCGCGACGCCGTGGGAATTCGACCGGGATGGCGAGACGCTGATGATCACGCCGACGGGGCAGGTGTCGGCCAATGCGATCGAGATCGAGGTGGGAGCCGCTGTCGCGGGCCTCGGTGTCATGCGCACCTTCGAGGAGGTGGTGATGCCTGAGGTCGAGGCTGGGCGGTTGCAGCTCATTCTGGAGGAGTGGGTGACCGAATTTTCCGGACCTTTCCTCTATTACGCCAGCCGTCGCCACATGCCGGCGGCGCTGCGCGCCTTCGTCGACTTCATCAAGGCGGAACCACAAAAACAGCGTTAGGTGCGCGCTTTGTTCCGCTTCGCCATCAACGGAAGTCGTGAGCCTATCAAAACAATTGAAATGTTCACGTATTGTTTCGCTGTTTTGCCTGCTGTATGTAGAACGGGCGGCGATGAGATCGTCTTTTCAGAAAACAAACAGCTGTAGAGACCTCGCATGCTCGATCCGAAATTCGTCCGCCGCGGCCTTTTCCTCGTCTTCATGATCCTGTTTCTCGACGTGATCGGGATCGCGATCATCATGCCGGTGCTACCAGTCTATCTTGAGCAGCTGACCGGTGGTTCCGTCAGCGATGCCGCGCTCGATGGCGGCTGGCTGCTCGTCGTCTATGCCGGCATGCAGTTCCTGTTCGCGCCGTTGCTGGGCAATCTGAGTGATCGCTTCGGGCGGCGGCCGGTGCTGCTGCTCTCGGTTTTGACCTTCGCGATCGACAATCTCATCTGCGCGGTCGCGACCAGTTTCTGGATGCTGTTCATCGGGCGCATGCTGGCGGGCTTGAGCGGCGGCAGCTTCGCGACTTGCTCGGCCTATATCGCCGACATCAGCAACGAAGAGAACCGCGCCAAGAATTTTGGTCTCATCGGCATCGCCTTCGGCGTCGGCTTCACCGTCGGCCCCGTCATCGGTGGCTTTCTCGGCGAGTTCGGGCCGCGCGTGCCGTTTTATGGCGCGGCTGCGGTGTCGTTCCTCAATTTCGTCGCGGCTTGCTTCCTGCTGCCCGAGACGCTCGATGCGAAAAACCGCCGCCGTTTCGAATGGAAGCGCGCCAATCCGCTGGGCGCGTTGAAGCAGATGCGAAACTATCCCGGCATCGGCTGGATTGCCGCCGTCATGTTCCTGTTCTGGCTGGCGCATGCGGTCTATCCGGCTGTCTGGTCGTTCGTCACCAGCTACCGCTACAATTGGAGCGAGGGCGAGATCGGGCTTTCGCTCGGCATTTACGGGATCGGTGCCGCCGTCGTCATGGCGCTGGTGCTGCCCCGGATCGTGCCCGTTCTCGGCGAATGGAAGACGGCCGTGGTTGGGCTCTGTTTCTCGGTGGTGGGCCTCACGGGCTATGCATTCGCCTGGGAGGGATGGGTGGTCTATGCGGTCATCGTGCTGACCGTGATGGAGAACATCGCCGATCCGCCGCTTCGCAGTATCGCCGCCGGCAAAGTGCCGCCCTCGGCGCAAGGCGAGTTGCAGGGGGCGCTGACGAGCCTGTCCAGCATCACGACGATCATTGGCCCGCTGATCTTCACGCAGATGTTCGGCTATTTCACCAAGCCGGATGCCCCGGTCACCTTCGCGGGCGCGCCGTTCCTGATGGCGGCGTTCTTCATCCTGATCGCCACGCTGGTGTTTCTTCTCAGGGTGCGTGTCTCCAAGACAGGAAAGGCGCTCGGTCAGGCGGCCGAGTGATCGATCAGAATCGATGATGTGATGATGAATATTTCATCATCTGCATGTTTTTGGGTGTCGTTTCCTTGGGATTTCGGCTAGAGCCTTGGTCATATTGTCGCGCTTTGCGGCCATTTGGATCAATTCACAGGACACTGTCATGGATACGCCGATCGACGCGCGAAAGCTGGCGCCGACAACCGATAACCGTTGGAGCGCGCATATCCGCGCGACGCTGGCGCTCGGCGTTCCGCTGATCGGTGCGCAGCTGGCCCAGCTCGGTATCAACACCACCGACGTGATGATCGTCGGGCGGCTGGGTGCCGAGCATCTGGCGGCCATGGTGCTGGCCGGCCAGTTCCTGTTCACGATCCTCGTCTTCGGCTCCGGTTTCTCGATCGCTGTCATCCCGATGGTGGCGCAGGCCTATGGCCGTGGCGACGTCGTCAGCGTGCGCCGGTCGCTGCGTATGGGCCTGTGGGTGGTCATGGCCTACTGGGTTCTGATGCTGCCGGCCTTCTTCAATTCCGAGCACATCTTGCTTGCGGCCGGGCAGAAGCCCGAGGTGGCGGCGCTGGCGCACAGCTATATCGTCATCGGCCAATTCGCGGTGCTGCCGGGGCTGCTCTACAACGTGCTGCGCTCGCTTGTCAGCGCCATCGGCAAGGCGGCGGTGATCCTCAATGTCACGATTGCCATGCTGGTGCTGAACGCCGTCTTTGCCTATGCGCTGGTGCTCGGCCATTTCGGCCTGCCGGCCATGGGCTTGCGCGGTGCTGCGATCGTCTCGGTGCTGGTGCAGACGGCGGGCTTCTTCTTCATTCTGGCTTACGTCCAGAGCCGGCCGGAGACACGACGCTACGAGATCCTGGTTCGCTTCTGGCGGCCAGACTGGAAGGCCTTCTTCGAGGTCGTGCGTTTGGGGTTGCCGATCAGCGTGACCATCCTTGCCGAAGTCAGCCTGTTCACGATGGCATCACTGTTGATGGGCCGGATCGGCACCATCGAGCTTGCGGCGCACGGCATCGCGCTGCAGTGGGCATCGATCGCCTTCATGATCCCGCTCGGCCTGTCGCAGGCGGCGACCGTCAGGGTCGGCGTCGCGCATGGGCAGGGGGATCGCGTGGCGCTGGTGCGCGCGGCTGTCTCCGTTTCAGTGCTTGCCTGCGTCATCTCGGCGGTCGGCGGGTTGCTGTTTGCGATCATGCCCGGTTTCTTCGCCGGCTGGTTCCTCGATACGCACTCGGCCGAGGCGCCGCAGGTGCTTGCCTATGCCGGGCCGCTGATCGTGATTGCCGGGCTGTTCCAGCTGGTCGATGGCCTGCAGGCGATCGCCAATGGCCTGCTGCGCGGGTTGAAGGACGCGCGCGTGCCGATGATCCTGGCGTTGATCGCCTATTGGCCGATCGGCTTCTTCCTGGCCTGGGCACTGGCGTTTCCGCTAGGGCTTGGCGGCATCGGCATCTGGCTCGGCTTCCTGATCGGATTGTTCACGGCCGCGCTGATGCTCTGCGCGCGGTTCTACATCCTGATGCGGCGCGAGGTTTAAACCTGGCGTCGCTTAACTGCGGGTATTCGGCTGCGGGTTGCCGAGGATCTTCGATCCGCGTTCATGCCAGAGCGATACCAGGGCCCGGCGGGCCGGGGTCTCGATGCATTCGTAGCTGATCCAAGCGATCAGCAGGGCGGCGGCGAGTGCGGCCGGGACGACGATGTAAAGCGGCAGCGTTGATGACAGGGCATTCCCCATCAGGAACATCACTGGCACGTGGAAGAGATAGAGCGAGAAGCTGATCTTGCCGAGAAAGCGCATCGGTGCGGCGGCGAAGACGGCTGCTGACAGCCGATGCTCTTGCGCCACCAATAGAACGGCGAGCGCGCCCGCGAAGGCGGGCGCCAGTCCCCAGGCGTTGTCAGCATTGGGAAACAGGTGGTTCGATATCAGGATGAAGAAGGGTAGCGTCAGCGCCAATATGCCCGTGGTGATGCCATCCAACCGGTCGTTCAGTCGCGTTTGGAGCCGGCCGACAGTGGCGCCGAGAAGGAAGAACGCGAGCTTCGAGACCAGCAGGATGCCGGGACCGGGGAAGCCGTCTAGCGCGTCGAGCGCCAAAAGGCCTGCAAGCAGGACACCGATTGCCTGGTATCGTCTGGTGTCGCTGAAGAAAAGCCAGATCACCGGGAAGAGCAGATAGAACTGGATCTCCGGTGGGACCGACCACAGGACGCCGGTCGAACCCAGCAGCAGGATGTGGCGCAGGATTTCCTTGCCGCCGTGGATCGGGTTGATGAAATCGAAGTCCGGAATGCTCGACAGAACCGCGACGACGAGCACCGCGACCAGATAGACGGGATAGATGCGCGAGAAGCGGCTGACCAGGAAGTCGGCTACGGCCTTGCGGCTTATCGGTCGGTCGCCATAGAGATAGGCCATCAGAAAGCCGCTGAGGGCAAAGAAGATCGCCACCGCCCGGCCGCCGACACCTGTGATCATGTAGGGCGCAAGCGAAGGGAAGATCAGATCGAGGTGCGAGAAGACCACTGCCGCTGCGGCCATGCCGCGCAAGCCGTCGAGACTGGCTATGTGCTTCTTTTCCTGCATCGATGGCACCTTCGGCCGGCGTTGCGCGCGCCTGGGTGCGGATCATGAAATGCCGGCCTTAAATTGCTGTTAACAAATGGCGGCAAGACCGGGCCCAAGGCCTGAACTGAAAAGAGCGGCGCCGTGGTTTTCGGCGCCGCTCTCGTTAATTGATCTCTGTCTATCCGCTTAGCGTTCGGCCAGTGCCGCTTCGCCCTTCTTCTCGCGCACCATGTTGATGAAGCGGCGGAAGAGGTAGTGGCTGTCCTGAGGGCCGGGGGAGGCTTCCGGGTGATGCTGGACGGAGAAGATCTGCTTGCCGGATACACGCAGGCCGCAGTTCGTGCCGTCGAAGAGCGAAACGTGAGTCTCCTCAACACCTTCGGGCAGCGACTTCGTGTCGACCGCGAAGCCGTGGTTCATCGAGACGATCTCGACCTTGCCCGTCGTGTGGTCCTTGACCGGATGGTTGGCGCCGTGATGGCCCTGGTGCATCTTTTCGGTCTTGGCGCCGAGCGCCAGGCCCAGCATCTGGTGGCCGAGGCAGATGCCGAAGAGCGGGATATCCGTCTTGATCAGCGACTGGATGACCGGAACGGCGTACTCGCCGGTTGCTGCCGGGTCGCCCGGGCCGTTCGACAGGAAGATGCCGTCGGGCTGCATGGCGAGCACTTCCTCGGCGCTCGTCGTTGCCGGCATCACGGTGACCTTGCAATCGAGGCCGGCAAACAGGCGCAGGATGTTGCGCTTGACGCCGTAGTCGAGGCAAACGACGTGGTACTTGGCGTCCTCGGCCTTCAGTTCTCCATAGCCTTCGTTCCAGACCCACGGGGTCTGCGACCACTGCGAGGACTGGCCGGAGGAGGCGATCTTGGCGAGGTCGAGGCCTTCGAGGCCGCTCCAGGCCTTGGCTTCTGCCTTCAGCGTGTCGACGTCGAAGACGCCGTTCGGGTCGTGGGCGATGACGGCGTTCGGGGCGCCGTTCTCGCGGATCCAGGCGGTGAGCGCGCGGGTATCGATGCCGCAAAGACCGATGACGCCGCGAGCCTTCAGCCAGGCGTCGAGATGCTTGGCGGCGCGGTAGTTGGACGGGTCGGTCATGTCGGCCTTGAAGATGACGCCAACCGCGCCGTGGCGTGCTGCCGGCGTCAGGTCTTCGATGTCTTCTTCATTGGTGCCGATGTTGCCGATATGCGGGAAGGTGAAGGTGACGATCTGGCCGAGGTAGGAGGGATCGGTCATGATCTCTTCGTAGCCTGTTAGCGCGGTGTTGAAGACTACTTCGGCCTGGACCTTGCCGGTCGCGCCGATGCCCTTGCCTTCGATCACTGTGCCATCCGCCAGAACGAGCAGGGCGGTCGGCTTTTCGGTTGTCCAGGGTGCTGTCGCGGTCATCTTCATCCCGTTTCCGGCCGCCAGACGTCCTTGGGCAACGTTGGCCGGCCATTTTGGTTCGCAAGCGTGTACGCGCGGCAAGGCGCGCGCTCTCAGGCCTGATCACGAATTTTGGTGCAGGTGGCGGTAAATAGCCACGCTATTTCCTGAGGTCAATCTTTCTACCGCAGATTCTAAGGGTTTTCTGCCGCTTTATGTCCCGCGTTTCGCAATTTATTTGATCCCACGCATTCGTCTGGTTTATGAAGCGGCATTCAAACAGGAGTGTTTATGATGTTGCGCGATCAACTCGCCGCCGCCCTCAAGGATGCGATGAAATCCAAGAATGCCGAGCGTCTTTCGACCGTTCGCCTGATCCAGGCCGCGATCAAGGACCGTGATATCGCCAATCGCGGCGCCGGCAAGGAAGAGGCCAGCGACGACGAAATCCTGCAGATCCTGGCCAAGATGGTGAAGCAGCGCGACGAATCGGCGAAGATCTACGACGAGAACGCCCGCCCGGAGCTCGCCGCCAAGGAGCGCGCCGAAATCAAGGTGGTGCAGGACTTCATGCCGAAGCAGCTCTCCGATTCGGATGTGCGCGCCAACATCGCGGCGATCATCGCCGAGACGGGTGCCGCTGGCCCGAAGGACATGGGTAAGGTGATGGCGGTGCTGAAAGAGCGCTATGCCGGCCAGATGGATTTCTCCAAGGCGTCCGGCGCCGTCAAGGAACTCTTGAACTGATCGATCAAGCCAGGCGCGCGGTCTTCGGGACCGCGGGCCCCAGCACGCTTGCGGCCGCCGCGTCGATGACGGCGAATTTCGCGGCCTGATAGCCCCAATATTCCCGCACGAACTTTCTGGACATCCAGGTCTCGCCCTTGAACGAGGCCTCCGACCAGCCGATGCTGCCCATCTCGGCTGCCTGCGACAGCAGTCGCTTCAGATGCGTGTTGGAGATCATGAACTGGTCGCGAATCTCCTTCAGCGACAACCTGCCGATCGCGACGCGTTCCATCGACTTGTCGAACGAGCTTATCCGCGTCATGAGCAGATCCATGACGAGACCGCCGGAGTTCGCCCAGTTGAACAGATTGTAGGTGGCGCCGGGGTCGCGAACCGCGTCGCTGTCGATGATGCCCTTGGCGATCAACGGCTGCATGCGGGCAAAGACCATCGGATCGTTCATCGCCGCCTCGAGGCGATGTCCGCCATCGAGGTTGTCTAGGATCATCAGGTGGGCGGCGAGCCATTTGTGGAAATGTTCCATGGCCGTTTCGGTCGGCTCCAGCAGGCGCGTGCGCTTGTCGGACGGGCTTTCGACAGGGCGCAGGAAGCGATAGGCGAGCATTTCCTGCATGAAGGCGGCCGCCGTGTTGCGGCTAGCGATCTTCTTTTCGATGGCGAATGAAATGAAGCGGCCGGAATAGAGACCACCCTTGGGATCATCGGGGTAGCCGAAATAGAGCGCGAATCCGAGCTGCGCCATCAACCAGCGCTGCTGGGCGGCGAATATCGACGCGATGCGCGGGCTTTCGCGGTAGATCGCGAGCATTTCGCGCGCGAATTCCAGAACCAACGCGAAAAATGCGTCACTCTCTAAAAATTCTTCAACCTTATGTGGCATGCCTGGCAACCATCCGAAGTTGCCGCCTTCATTGGACTTGCGACCAACGACTGTCAATCAATTGCTGGTGGAATCTGCCTGTGATTGGCAGTCTAGATGCAAAATATAAAACGTCAGGTAGAAATTAAAGAAGGCAGGAACTGGGGGCGTTCCTGCCTTCTTGCTCTTTGCTCCGGCTGACGACGCAGGACCTGGGTCCTCATCAGCGGGTATTTGCAAAGGCACCCTTGCAAGGCGGCGCCGGGGGTAGGGATGGTGCCTTGCGAGGGGATCGCTTTGTTGAAACTGACGTTATTGCGATGCGGCATGAGATTCAAATTACAAAAAAATAATAATTGGCGGGAATCGCCGCCTTAAAGCGAACACCAGTTATGGTGTCCGGCTCGCAATCGGATTCGAGTCTCGGCCGTAAGGTATTGTTTTATTTGCGGGGAGCGGGGGCGTAACGTCGCGGTTTGTGTCGGTTTGCCTGCAAACCCGGTGGCGACAGGCCGACGAGCGGACCCGACAGTCACGCTTTGTTGAAAGTTTCAGGTGGCCGCGTTGTCGGGCATCGGTCATCGAAGCAACCTGTGTATAGCGTGGCTATCGGCCAAAGTTCGTGGCATGCGTCCGGGAACTTGCTTATATGGAGGATAGCCAAGAGGTAGAAATGCGCTTTTCAAACTCCTTTCTCGACGAGATACGCGACCGCGTCCTGATTTCGGACGTGATCGGCCGCCGTGTGAGCTGGGACAAGCGCAAGACCAACGTCTCGCGCGCCGATTACTGGGCGTGCTGCCCGTTCCATGGCGAGAAGTCGCCGAGCTTCCACTGCGAGGACCGCAAGGGCCGCTATCATTGCTTCGGCTGCGGCGTCACCGGTGACCATTTCCGCTTCCTCACCGAACTCGAGGGCCTGAGCTTTCCCGAGGCGGTGCAGACGATCGCCGATATGGCCGGCGTCGCGATGCCCGTCGCCGACCCCGCCATGGAGAAGCGCGAGAAGGAGCGGACCACGCTTCTCGACGTGATGGAGATGGCGACGCAGTTCTTCCAGGACCAGCTGCAGACGGCGAACGGCGCACGCGCACGCGCCTATCTGCGCGACCGCGGCCTGACGGGGCGGACGATCGAGACCTTTCGTCTCGGCTTCGCGCCCGATAGCCGCAATGCGCTGAAGGAGCATCTGGCCGGCAAGGGGGCATCCAAGGAGCAGATCGAGGCCTGCGGGCTGGTCGTGCACGGGCCGGAGATCCCGGTATCCTACGATCGCTTCCGCGACCGCATCATGTTCCCGATCCTGTCGTCGCGCGAGAAGGTGATCGCCTTTGGCGGCCGCGCCATGTCGCCGGACGCGCCGGCCAAGTATCTCAATTCCAACGAGACGGAGCTCTTCCACAAGGGCAACGTGCTCTACAATTTCGCCCGCGCGCGGCGCTCGACGCAGGGCGCCAATGGCGAAGGCACGATCATCGCCGTCGAAGGCTATATGGACGTGATCGCGCTCTATCAGGCGGGCGTCGAGAACGCGGTCGCGCCGCTCGGCACGGCGCTCACCGAAAACCAGCTCGAGCTCCTCTGGAAGATGACGCCGCAGCCGGTACTCTGCTTCGACGGCGACGGCGCCGGCATTCGCGCCGCCAATCGCGCGGCCGATCTGGCGCTGCCGCATATCAAGCCCGGCCGCACAGTGCGGTTCGCGCTGCTTCCCGACGGCAAGGATCCCGACGATCTCGTGCGCAACGAGGGGAGGGCGCCGTTCGACAAGGTGATGAGCCAGGCCAAGCCGCTGGCCGAAATGATCTGGGGCCGCGAGTTGAAGACCGGCTCGTTCGAGACGCCGGAGGCGAAGGCCGAGCTTGAGGCGCGGCTGAGGCAGCTGGTGGCCGTCATTGCCGATGAGGATGTTCGCCGGCACTACCAGCAGGACATGCGCGACCGGCTGAACGGCTTTTTCCGGCCGCAATTCCAGAACCGCGACGGCGGCGAGCGGCGCAATTTCGATCGCGGCGGCTTCGAGCGTGGCGGTGGGCAGGGGCGCGGACGCGGAAACGACGGCCCGCGCGGTGCACGCGTTTCCGGCGGCGGTATTTCGGATCGGCTGGCTCGCTCCGGGCTGGTGCGCGGCCACCAGGAGACGCCGGCGCTGCGCGAGAGCGTATTGGCGCTGACCGTCGTCAACCATCCGGCGCTGATGCAGGACGAATATGACGAGATCGCCTCGATCGATTACGACAGCCGCGAGCTGCAGCGGCTCTGGTCGGGCATGCTCGGGGCCGCGGCGGCTGTCGCCGGTCCGCATCTGACGCGCGATTATCTGATCGAGCGGCTGGAAGAGCAGGGCTTCGGCGGGCTGATCCAGACGCTTGAGCAGCAGATCCGCAATGCGCGGCTATGGATCGCCACCGAGCAGGCTGCGATGGAGGATGCGCGCGAGGGTTATCGCCAGGCGCTCGCCTTCCACAAGCGTTCCAAGGCGCTGCGCTGGCAGAAGATCGAGCTGGAAAAAGAGATCGCCGAGGCCACCGAAAGCGGCAATGAAGAGGTGATCGACCAGCTGATGCGGGCGCTGCAGGAGGTTCATTTCGAGGGCCTGCGGCTTGAGAACCAGGAAGCGATCATTGATGGCTTCGGCGTGCTCTCGGGTCGCGTCAAAGGGGCTGCGAGCCATTGATGGACGCGGCGGATACACGGTTTTCGGCGGGTGATGCGCTGTTTGGCGCGGAGCGCACGCCGCTCGGCATTCTCAACCACGTCTACGGCTATCCGGCCTTTCGCGGCAAGCAGCAGGCGGTCGTCGAGCATGTGGTCGATGGCGGCGATGCGCTGGTGTTGTTTCCAACGGGTGCCGGCAAATCGCTCTGCTTCCAAATCCCGGCGCTCTGCCGCGATGGTGTTGGCATCGTCGTCTCGCCGCTGATCGCGCTAATGCGCGACCAGGTGGAGGCGATGAAGCAGCTCGGTATTCGGGCGGCCGCGCTCAACTCGTCGCTGACGCGCGAGGAATATGTCGAGGTGCGCCGGGCGATCTCGTCGGGAAATCTCGACCTGCTTTATGTGACGCCGGAACGCATCCTTATGGATGGGTTCCGCGATATCATCAGCAATGCCCGGATCGCTTTGTTCGCTATTGACGAGGCGCACTGCGTATCCCAATGGGGCCACGACTTCCGGCCGGAATATCGCGAACTCGGCAAGCTCGGCGAGCTTTATCCCGGCGTTCCCCGTATCGCGCTGACGGCGACCGCCGATCCGCATACGCGCGACGATATCGCGGCGCGCCTGGGGCTCAATGGCGCGAAGATCTTCACCACCAGCTTCGACCGGCCGAATATCAGTTACGAGATCGTCGAGCGCGACCAGCCGCGCCAGCAGCTCCTGCGGTTTCTGGCTGGCCACAAGGGCAATAGCGGCATCGTCTATTGCCTGTCGCGCGCCAAGGTCGAGGACACGGCCGAGTGGCTGAACGGCCAGGGCATCCGGGCGCTCGCCTATCACGCCGGCATGGACCGCGCGGTGCGCGACGCCAACCAGGATGCCTTCCTTAAGGAAGAGGATCTCTGCCTTGTCGCCACCGTCGCCTTCGGCATGGGGATCGACAAGCCGAACGTGCGCTATGTCGCGCATCTCGATCTGCCGGGGTCTGTCGAGGCCTACTACCAGGAGACCGGCCGTGCCGGGCGCGACGGGCTGCCCTCCGAGGTGTGGATGGCCTATGGCATGGCCGACGTGATCCAGCGCGGGCGGATGATCGACGAGGGCGGTGCCGCCGACGAGATCAAGCGCGTCGAGCGCTCGAAGCTCAACGCTCTGCTTGCCATCTGCGAAACGGCGTCGTGCCGGCGGCAGGCGATCCTGTCGCATTTCGGCGAAAGCCACGCCGGCAATTGCGGTGGCTGCGATACCTGCCTGAAGCCGGTCGAGACCTGGGATGGCACGGATGCGGCGATCAAGGCGCTGGCGGCGATCTATCGTACAGGCGAACGTTTCGGCACGGGTCATGTGGTCGATGTCCTGATCGGCAATGTCAACGAAAAGACCGAGCGCTTCGGCCACACTGAAATGCCTGTGTTCGGTGCCGGCAAGGATATCGCCGCGCGCACCTGGCAATCCGTGTTCCGCCAGCTTCTGGCGATGGGCCTCGTGCGCGTCGATCACGGGGCTTTCGGCGCACTGAAGCTGGAGGAGGGCGCACGCGCTGTCTTCAAGCGCGAACGCGAGGTGTTCTTCCGCAAGGACCGCCCGGCCTCCGAACGGCGGCCGAAGAGAGCGGCGCAAGCCGAGCGGCGCTCGGTTCTGTCAGGCTCCGACGACGCGCTGTTCGAGGCGCTGCGCGCCGAGCGCACCGCGATCGCCCGCTCGCTCAGCGTCCCACCCTACGTCGTCTTCCCCGACACGACGCTGATCGCCTTCGCCACCGAGCGGCCGCGCACGCACAAGGAACTGCTCGGCATTTCCGGCGTCGGGCAGTCGAAGCTGGAGCGATATGGGGATGCGTTTCTGGAGGTGATTTTGGGGTTTGACGAGTGATCCGGTGACGGATCGGCTTTGGTCTCGCCAAGACAAACGGATGCTGATGTGCTAGTGCGATGGCATCGGGAAGTCTCAAAGAAGGGCCACCAATGACCTCGCAGTTCCTCTCCCATTTGCGCACAGAGCTTGCCGGCCTGAAGGAGGCTGGCCTCTACAAGGCGGAGCGTGTCATCACCTCGAAACAGGCGGGTGAGATCGCGATCGCCTCCGGCGAGCGGGTGCTGAATTTCTGCGCCAACAATTATCTCGGCCTTGCAGACAATGCGGAGCTGGCGGAAGCCGGCAAAAAGGCGCTGGATCGCTATGGCTATGGCATGGCCTCGGTGCGTTTCATCTGCGGGACGCAGGAAGAGCACAAGCAGCTCGAGGCCCGGATTTCGTCGTTTCTCGGGATGGAAGACACGATCCTTTATTCCTCCTGCTTCGATGCCAATGGCGGCTTGTTCGAGACGCTGCTTGGTGAAGAGGATGCGATCATCTCGGATGCGCTGAACCATGCCTCGATCATTGATGGCGTGCGGCTCTCCAAGGCCAAGCGTTTCCGCTATGCCAACAATGACATGGCGGCGCTCGAGGAGGAGTTGAAGAAGGCCGAGGGCAGTCGGTTCAAGCTGATCGCCACCGATGGCGTGTTTTCGATGGACGGGATTATCGCCAATCTCCAAGGTGTCTGCGATCTTGCCGAGAAGTATGGCGCGATGGTCATGGTCGATGACAGCCATGCTGTCGGGTTCGTCGGCAAGCATGGGCGCGGCTCGGCGGAGCATTGCGGCGTCGAGGGTAGGGTCGATATCATTACCGGCACGCTCGGCAAGGCGCTGGGGGGCGCCTCTGGCGGCTATACGTCGGCGAAGGCGGAGGTGGTGGAGTGGCTGCGGCAGCGGTCGCGGCCCTATCTGTTTTCAAATACGTTGGCGCCTGTGATTGCGGCTGCGTCGCTTAAGGTCTTCGACCTGATAGATCATGGCGATGCTTTGCGGGCGCGATTGTCGGCCAATGCGGATCTGTTTCGTTCGGAGATGACGAAGCTTGGCTTCACGCTGGCCGGCGAGGGGCATCCGATCATTCCCGTCATGCTGGGGGATGCGAAGCTGGCGCAGGATATGGCGGCGCTGATGCTGAAGAAGGGTGTCTATGTGATCGGTTTCTCTTTCCCCGTAGTGCCGAAGGGGCAGGCGCGCATTCGTACGCAGATGTCGGCGGCGCATTCGGTCGAGGATGTCGAGCGGGCGATTGAGGCGTTTGCCGAGGCTGGGCGGGAGTTGGGTGTGATTTGAGGCGCTGCGAGCGTTCCTCTTCTCCCTGGTGGGGAGAAGATGTCCGGAGGACAGATAAGGGGGCGAGCGGAGCGAGGCTCTGAGCGAAAGCGAAGAGCAGTTGGTCTGGTTTAGGGTGTGCCGTGTGGCCCCATCATCCGCCCTGACGGGCACCTTCTCCCCGGTGGGGAGAAGGGGGAGCGGCGACAATTGGGAGGAATTGAATGTCGAACATGATGAAGGCGCTGGTGAAGTCGAAGGCCGAGGTCGGGCTGTGGATGGAGCAGGTGCCGGTGCCCGAGGTCGGGCCGAACGATGTGCTGATCAAGGTCAGGAAGTCGGCGATCTGCGGCACAGACGTGCATATCTGGAACTGGGACCAGTGGGCGCAGAAGACCATTCCGGTGCCTATGGTCGTCGGCCATGAGTTCTGCGGCGTGATCGCCGAGGTGGGCTCCGCCGTCACCAAGTATCATGTCGGCGAGCGGGTGTCGGGCGAGGGGCATATCGTCTGCGGCAAGTGCCGCAACTGTCGCGCCGGGCGCGGGCATCTGTGCCGCAATACGCTGGGCGTCGGCGTCAATCGTCCGGGCTCCTTCGGCGAGTTCGTCTGCATCCCGGAAGCCAATGTCGTGCCGATCCCCGATGATATTCCAAATGAGATCGCGGCGATCTTCGATCCGTTCGGCAATGCGGTGCATACGGCGCTGTCGTTCGATCTCGTCGGGGAGGACGTGCTGGTGACCGGTGCGGGTCCGATTGGCATCATGGGAGCACTGGTCGCAAAGCGGTCGGGCGCGCGCAAGGTCGTGATCACCGATATCAACCCGCACCGGCTCGATCTCGCCCGCAAGCTCGGTATCGATCATGTCGTCGATGCGTCGAAGGAGAACCTCTCCGACGTGATGACCTCGATCGGCATGACCGAGGGCTTCGATGTCGGGCTGGAAATGTCGGGCGCGGCACCTGCCTTTCGCGACATGATCGACAAGATGAACAATGGCGGCAAGATCGCCATTCTCGGCATCGCGCCTGCCGGTTTCGAAATCGACTGGAACAAGGTGATCTTCAAGATGCTCAATCTGAAGGGCATCTACGGCCGCGAGATGTTCGAGACCTGGTACAAGATGATCGCCTTCGTGCAAGGCGGGCTGGACCTTGCACCTGTGATTACCCACCGCATCGGCATCGACGATTTCCGCGAGGGCTTCGAGGCGATGCGGTCGGGCAACTCAGGCAAGGTGGTGATGGACTGGTGATGGGAGGAGCATGACATGAACTATGAAGGAAGCTGCCACTGCGGCCAGATCGCTTTCGATGTCGAAGGCGATTTCACCTCGGCGATCGACTGCAACTGTTCGCTCTGCCGGCGCCGCGGCGGGTTGCTCGCTTTCGTGCCGCGCGACAAGTTCAGCCTGAAGACGCCACGCGAGGCACTATCGACCTACACATTCAACACCCATGTGATCCAGCATCACTTCTGCAGCAATTGCGGCGTCGGGCCGTTCAGCGAAGGCAAGATGCCTGACGGGACGGAGATGGCCTGCATCAATCTGCGCTGCGTGCCCGCCGTCGATCTCGCGACGATCGAGATCCAGCCTTGGGACGGCAAGTCGCACTAGTCTGTCGGTTGGCTGGAGCCTCGGAGTGAACGGAGGTCGGGTCGAGGAGGTGTGCGGGATATGTGCGACAACTGGTCGTTTCAGAAGAATGCGGCACGCTCTTGTCTTCCCGTGGTGACATCCTATCTATGCTTGGCAACCGCTTCGGCGGCTTGTGGCCTGTGGATAAGGCCTTTTCCAAGTTTTCTCGCGCTTTTTTGCTGGAAAAGCTTGACGAGAACTAAAATTGTGGGAATCACCGTTCGACTTGAATAGCGGTGAACTGGGTCAAGGGCAGATCGCACAACCATGGCCGGACATTTGGTGACATATGAACTCCGTCGTCCGGCGCCGGCAATCGTGGTTAATCAGGCATTAAATGTCATCCCGTTATCTGGGATCAGGTGATTCGAGACGGCCGTTTGCGGTGCGCCGGCTTTGATAGGGCCGTTTTACCGCAGCGAGTTTGAATAGCGTCAGGAAGGCGACGATATACATGGCAACGAAGGTCAAAGAGAACGAAGAAGCGGAAGTCGAACGCGACGGCGGTACCGACGGCCCTCTTCTCGATCTTTCCGATGACGCGGTCAAGAAAATGATCAAGGCCGCCAAGAAGCGCGGCTATGTGACGATGGACGAGCTCAATGCCGTTCTCCCGTCCGAGGAAGTGACATCCGAACAGATCGAAGACACGATGTCGATGCTGTCGGATATGGGCATCAATGTCATCGAAGATGAAGAAGCCGAAGAAGCTGGCGGCAGCGACGGCGGCGACGACGATTCCAGCTCCGACGACGAAAGCGAAGGCGGCGAGCTTGCTCCCTCCGGCGGTACCGCACTTGCGACCGCCAAGAAGAAAGAGCCGACCGACCGCACCGACGACCCCGTGCGCATGTATCTGCGCGAAATGGGCTCGGTGGAGCTTCTGTCGCGCGAAGGCGAAATCGCCATTGCAAAGCGCATCGAGGCCGGCCGCGAAACGATGATCGGTGGCCTCTGTGAGAGCCCGCTGACCTTCCAGGCGATCATCATCTGGCGCGACGAACTCAACGAAGGCACGACGCTGCTGCGCGAGATCATCGATCTCGAAACGACCTATTCCGGTCCCGAGGCAAAGGCTGCTCCGCAGTTCCAGAGCCCCGAGAAGATCGAGGCCGACCGCAAGGCTGCCGAAGAGAAGGAAAAGACCCGCCGTACCCGTTCGGGCGACGACGACATCACCAATGTCGGCGGCGAGGGCCTGCCTCCGGAAGAGGAAGAAGAGGACGAGGACGAATCCAACCTGTCGCTGGCCGCCATGGAAGCGGAACTGCGTCCGCAGGTCATGGAAACGCTCGACATCATCGCCGAGACCTACAAGAAGCTGCGCAAGCTGCAGGACCAGCAGGTCGAGCAGCGTCTGGCTGCAACCGGCACGCTGTCTTCCGCTCAGGAACGCCGCTACAAGGAGCTCAAGGATGAGCTCATCAAGGCCGTGAAGTCTCTGTCGCTGAACCAGAACCGCGTCGACGCCCTCGTCGAGCAGCTCTACGACATCTCCAAGCGACTGATGCAGAACGAAGGCCGCCTGCTGCGCCTCGCCGAATCCTACGGCGTCAAGCGCGACTCGTTCCTGGAACAGTACCAGGGCGCCGAGCTCGATCCGAACTGGATGAAGTCGATCGCCAATCTGGCCGCACGCGGCTGGAAGGAATTCGCCAAGGGCGAAAACACCACGATCCGCGACATTCGCCAGGAGATCCAGAACCTCGCAACGGAAACCGGCATCTCGATCGCCGAGTTCCGCCGCATCGTGTCCATGGTGCAGAAGGGCGAGCGCGAAGCGCGTATCGCCAAGAAGGAAATGGTCGAAGCGAACCTTCGCCTCGTCATCTCCATCGCCAAGAAGTACACGAACCGCGGCCTGCAGTTCCTCGACCTCATTCAGGAAGGCAATATCGGCCTGATGAAGGCGGTCGACAAGTTCGAATATCGCCGTGGTTACAAGTTCTCGACCTATGCGACGTGGTGGATCCGTCAGGCGATCACCCGCTCGATCGCCGACCAGGCCCGCACGATCCGTATTCCGGTGCATATGATCGAAACGATCAACAAGATCGTTCGTACCTCGCGCCAGATGCTGCACGAGATCGGCCGCGAACCGACGCCGGAAGAACTGGCCGAGAAGCTCGCCATGCCGCTCGAAAAGGTCCGCAAGGTCCTGAAGATCGCCAAGGAGCCGATCTCGCTCGAAACGCCTGTCGGTGACGAAGAAGATTCGCATCTCGGCGATTTCATCGAGGACAAGAACGCGCTTCTGCCGATCGACGCGGCCATTCAGGCGAACCTGCGCGAAACGACGACGCGTGTTCTCGCATCGCTCACGCCGCGCGAAGAGCGCGTGCTGCGCATGCGCTTCGGCATCGGCATGAACACCGACCATACGCTCGAAGAAGTCGGCCAGCAGTTCTCGGTTACCCGCGAACGTATCCGTCAGATCGAAGCGAAGGCGCTGCGCAAGCTGAAGCACCCGAGCCGCTCGCGTAAGCTGCGGTCGTTCCTCGACAGCTAAGTCGCGGAAGTATGTCATTCGAAAAGCCGGGCCTTGTGTCCGGCTTTTCTCGTTTCTGACGGTGCTTGGCTGGGGATTATGCGCCCTGGCGTTCACGCCCTTGTCAGGTGTGCGTGTTTTTTGCCTTTAAGGCTTGATGATGCCTTCTTAAAAGGCCACATCGACAACTTGTCGTTCAGCATTGCGTGGGTATGGCCAAGGCAACGGAAAAGCAATTGGGGTTGTTCGGCTGGGGCGTCATCGCCTCGGTGCTGCTTCATATTGTCGTCGTTGCTGGCTTTCTGATCAAGCTGCCGCAGCCGACGCCGCCTCCTCAGGAGGAGACGGTCAATGTCGAGATGGTGCCGCCGCCGGAGGAAAAGAAGCCCGAAGAGAAGAAGCCGGAAGAACAGGCTGCGCTGAAGGTGCCGGAAGAGCCGAAGGCCGAGGAGAAGAAACCCGAGCAGCCGGCTGCGGCTGAAAAGCCCGCCGACGAACAGAAGCCGGAAGAAAAGAAGGCCGAGCAAAAGCCACCGGAGCCCAAGCAGGAAGAAGCCAAGGCCGAACCGCCACCGCCGCCACCAAAGCCGCCGGAGGAGAAGCCGCCGGAAGCGCCCAAACCGCCTGAAGAAAAGCCGCCCGAGCCGCCGCCGCCTGAAAAGCCTCCCGAAGAAAAGCCTCCAGAAGAAAAGCCGCCGGAGGAGAAGAAGGCCGAGGAGCCGCCGAAGCCTGATCCGGCCGAACAGGCAAAGGCCGACCAGCAGCCGAAGGGCCCCGACGGCAAGCCGCAACCGATCCAGCCGCTGCGCCCCGTCTTCGAATTTGGCGACGAGGCGAGCGGCCCGAGGAAGGCCGAGGATGGCGATGCTTCCACCGAGGCGGGGAAACCTGCTGGCGCGCCCGATGCGGAAAAGCCCACGGATGATCCCGCATCGGCTGGAAAACCCAATGCCGACGACAAGCCGCCGGCCAAGCCAATGCCTGACGATATCAACCTGCCGCAGGTCGATGTGGCCGATGCGCATCAGGAAAACAACGGGCCGGCCGCCGAGGCAACCGGTGTGGTGACCACCGAGATCACGCAGGCCAAGCCGACGGAGGTCGCCAAGGCGGACCCGGCCGCCAGTGCCGCTCCGGCGGCCGATCCGCTGACCAAGGTGAAGAAGCTCTATTCGCAGAACGATACGGGCGGCGACGTGGCGCGGACGGCGATCGACGGCATGCCGCGCGGCATGCGCGTTGCCGAACTCTGCACGACGGAACTGCGCGAGCAGCTCAGGCACTCGCCGCAGGGGTTCCGGCCGGAGCTCTTGCCGTCCTACCGCCTGCAGCAGGGCAATGTGCTGGAGATCAAACGCGGCGCCTTTCGTGCCAGTGCGCGCTGGTACGATATGAGCTTCCGCTGCGAGGTCGATACCGACGGAACCAAGGTGCTAAATTTCGCCTATGACGTCGGCGCCGCGATCCCGAAGTCGCAGTGGCGCAGCCGCGGGTTCCCCGATTTCTGATGGATGGATGCGGACGCCGTTGTAGCGCCCGCGAGCCTTGATCGAGGCCTATTTGCTGCTGCCTGCAATCAGCGACGGCAGTTCGGCGAAGAGGGCGTCACGGGCGCGAACGCCTGCCGTGCCCTCGGTCTTCTTGTCGTCCTGGATCAGGCGGGCGAAGACCACCGTCCGATCGCCCTTCGTCGCCCAGCCGACGAACCAGCCCCAGGGATGCTCTTCGTCGAATGTGTAATCGGGCAGCCTCGGATAGGCCATGCCGGTCTTGCCCTGCACCGACCAGCCATCCGGCAGCTCGGTCTTCTCGACAACCTTCAACGTCATCTCCGTCGCATGGGCGCTGACGGGAAGCTGGCGGTTCACCAGCTTGCGCAGGAAGGCCACCTGTTCCAGCGGCGATATCTTCAGCGACGAGGCGATCCATGCCCGGTCGAGGCCGTTGTTCTTGCCCGTGTCGCCGGAGAAGTCGGCATTGCCGTAGCTCAGCTTCGTCGCGTACTCGTGAAGCGTCTTTTCACCGAGCGCGTGGGTGATGCGCTGCGAGAACCAGACGACCGAGTATTTCAGCCAGCGGACGGCATCCGTCGGCTTCTTCCAGTTCTCGCCGCCCCAATCGGGATCGCCCTTGCGAAAGTTGAGGGTCGGCGTGTGCTCGTCGTTCAGGAAATCGCTATCATAGCCGATGACGCTCAGCGCCACCTTGAAGGTCGAGGCCGGCGTGACGCGGCCCTCGCAATCGCCCTCTTGGACAATCGTCTCTCCGGTCTTGGCGTCAGTCACGACAGTACAAATATTCTTGGCTTGCGCGGTCGTGCCCATCGCGGCGAGCGCTGCGGCGGCAAGCAGGGTGGAGCGGAGATGCATGGAATGGCCCTTTCATGGTGGCTTTTGCAGGATAGCTACCAGTCGTTTGACCGTGCGACAAAGGACCAATACTAGATGAAGCCATTAGAAAAATTGGGGCTTCATCATGGTTCGGCCATATCTTCCGTTGAACGCCTTCCGGGCTTTCGAAGCGTCTGCGCGGCATCTGAGCTTCACCAAGGCGGCGATCGAGCTCAACGTCACGCAGGCGGCCGTCAGCCATCAGGTGATCGCTCTTGAGGCGCAGCTCGGTGTGACGTTGTTTCGGCGGCTTCCGCGCGGGTTGATGATCACGGCGGAGGGCGACAGTCTGCTGCCAGTGTTGCGCGACAGTTTCGATCGCATGGCTGGTGCTGTCGAGCGGCTGCGTGACGGGCATGTGCGCGAGGTGCTGACGGTCGGCGCGGTCGGGACTTTCGCTGTCGGCTGGCTGCTGCCACGCTTGCCATCGTTTCAGGAGCGCTACCCCTATGTCGACCTCAGGCTTTCCACCAATAACAACCGGGTCGACTTGGCGGCCGAAGGGCTCGATCTCGCCATCCGCTTCGGCGGTGGGGCGTGGCATGCGACGGAGGCGACGCGGCTCTTCGAGGCGCCGCTGTCTGTTCTCTGCAGACCCGATCTCGCTGAGCATCTCAAGCGACCTGAGGATCTCTTGGGCCAGGTTCTCCTGCGCTCCTATCGGCCGGACGAGTGGACGCGGTGGTTCGAGGCTGCCGGCGTTTCGCATCCGGGGTTGATGCAGAAGAGCATCGTGTTCGACACCTCGCTGGCGATGATGGAGGCGATCCAGCAGGGGATCGGGGTGGGGCTCGCGCCGCCGAAGATGTTCGAGCGCTATCTGGCGTCCGGCCTGGTGGCGCAGCCATTCGCGATCACGGTATCGATGGGGAGCTATTGGCTGACGCGGCTGCATTCGCGCCCTGTGACGCCCGCGATGGCGGCGTTCTCTCAGTGGATCACGTTGGTGATTGCACAAAGTGATGAGGCAGGATGTTAGGGAAATAACAGAAGTTTTGCTGAACGGTCTGGAAGCGTTTTCGAAATGCGCTAAGTTGGGTGTGTCGAAGTGAAACGGAATCGTTAATCGTCTTCCGCTCCAGTCCGACACAAGCATGACCGCCTAGCTTTGTCCCATCGCCGGATGTTAGCGGCACAAGAGGGGACAATGACATGTCGAACGAAATCGAGCGCTTTTTCGAACAGCAGGACGAAGCCACCAAGGTGGCGATCATCGAAAGCCGTGGCGACGAGTTGACCGACATGCTGGTATCAGCGCTCGAAGACGCGCTTTCCATCCTCCACGGCGAAATGCAGCCCGAAACATTGCACTGATCGTTGACGCCTCGATAGAGGCTGAACCGAACGCGTGAGGCCCGCTTGGCTCATCCCGTTGCATTGGACAGCTTTATCACGGGCTATTCCTGGGGTCGCGATCCAGTGGGCCGGTCGCCTTCCGAGGTGTTTCGGCTGGAGCGCGCAGGTACGCCCGCGCTCTATCTCAAGCGCGAGGCGCGGAGTGGCTATGGCGAGTTGGCTGATGAGGCTGCGCGCTTGCGGTGGTTGTCCGGCCAGGGGATGCCGTGTCCCGATATCATCGCTTTCACCGCCGACGACGACTATGATTGGCTGCTGATGAGCGCCTTGCCGGGGCGCGATCTTGCTTCGGACCTAGTGCTTGATGCCGAGGCGAGGGTGGTCATGCTGGCCTCGGCGTTGCGCGCGCTTCATTCTCTCGACATTGCCTCTTGCCCCTTCGATCACCGTTGGTCGAAGCGGCTTGCCGTCGCGGAGCGGCGTATGCGCGCCGGGTTGGTCGATGAAGGGGATTTCGACGAGGCGCGGCTTGGGCGGAGCGCCGCCGACCTCTATTCAGAGCTTTGCCGGATGCAAGTTGACGTGGAGGACCTGGTCGTCACGCATGGTGACGCCTGCCTGCCTAACTTCGTGGCATCGGGTGATGCCTTCGCCGGCTGTATCGATTGCGGCCGTCTTGGCGTTGCCGATCGCTACCAGGATATCGCGCTCGCCTGCCGCAGCATCGTCGCGAATTTCGGTGAGACGCTCGTCGAGCCGTTTTGTTGGCACTACGGCATCGTGTCGTTGGATGCTGGAAAAATGCTGCGATATCAGATGTTTGATGAGTTCTTCTGACCGGCTGATTCAAGTTGGTCACGACGTCCGCACGTTTCGATCACCGCAACGTTATGCCGTCTTGCCTGTAAACGAGCGAGGGGCTCCCCATATGGATGTCATGAGCATCCAGGGAGCCGCCGATGTCCGCCCAGCCGATGAAGATACCCGGTCCGGATCATCCGATCACGATTGAGCCCAATCCGAAGCGTGTGATGGTCAGATGGAACGACCGCGTGATTGCCGATAGCCGCAAGGCATTGACGTTGAAGGAGGCGAGCTATCCCGCCGTCTTCTATATTCCTCGCAGTGACGTGGATATGACCTTGCTGGCTCACAGCATGCACAAGAGCTTTTGCCCCTACAAGGGCGAGGCGTCCTATTACAGCATCGCGTCGGACGGCGAGCGTTCGGAGAACGCGGTCTGGAGCTATGAAGATCCCTCGGATGCCGTCAGCGAGATCAAGGGCTATGTCGCCTTCTACCCTGATCGTGTCGGTTCCATCGAGGAATTGACGAGCTAGGGGAGGCGAGACGCCGACGGCTTAGGGAGACCTGGGTTCGGCGATCGGTCGCTGCAAACCTGTCTCTGAAAAATCAAGGATCGGTCCGGCAGGGAAACCGGACCAATCCCCGTAACTGATCGGAGGTCAATCGGATCAGAAAAGGCAAACTTGTGAAAGGTGCCCCGGCCTAGACCGGGGCGCCGATAGTCAAATTAGAAAGCGCGCTGCAGGCGGAAGAAGCCCTTGGTTACGCTGTCTTCGTGGTCAACGTCGGTGTAGTCGACGGTAGCCTTGGCGTAGAGGTTGTCTACGATCTGGTAGTCAACGGTTACGCCGACCTTCCAAGCGTCGTTAGACGAGAAGTCGGTGTTCGTTGCGTTGTGGCCGTAGTTGCCGAAGTACTGAGCCATCGGGGTGATGGTCCACTTGTCGGTAACCTTGGCTGCGTATTCAGCAGCAACGGTCCACTCGGATTCGTCGTAGTAGCTGTTGATGCCCGATGCATAAACAGCAGCCAGGCCGAGGGTGCCAGGTCCGATGTCAGCGAAGAGCATGCCACGGATCGCACCTTCTTCGGTGTCCGTGTCGTAGCCGCCGATGAGCTGGTAGGATACTACGCCAGCCTTGCCGCCGATTGCTGCAGCAACACCGACCGGGTTACTGGAGGTCGTGCCGTTCGTGCGGCCAGCGCCGTCTTCCAGTTCGTCAACCGAAATACCAGCGTAGAAGTCGCCGGATTCGTACTGGTAACGAATGGAGTTGTGCAGGGTCTGGTAGCTGGACAGAACGTCCGGCTCGCCGCTCAAGTCGTCATCCCACCAGCTGTAGAACAGACCAGCGCGCAGGCCAGCGATGTCGATGTAAGCGGAGTCCAGCGTGGACGTCGTGGAAGCGTTGTCGCCGTTGTTACGCAGAACGATAACGCCGGTGAGCGGGCCGTACTCGGTGTCGCTCTTTGCGGTGAAGGAAACCTGAGCGCGCGTACGAGCGTTCCAGTCAGACGTACCCTTCTGGTTCGGGCCGCCGTATACTTCAAAACGCAGGTAACCGCCGACCTTGAGGCAGGTTTCGGTGCCTGGGATGTAGAAGTAGCCGGTGCCGTAAGCGTCGCAGACGCGAACGTATTCTACTGCTTCAGGCTCAGCTGCAACGATAGCGTCGGCAGCGAAGACGGGGGACGCGGCGGCAGCGAGAGCTGCTGCGGACGTCAGCATAACCATCCGAATGTTCATTTGAAATCCATTTCCTTTTAGAAGAGACCGTCGCCACACACTGGGAGGTGATAGGCAACCGTTCCGGTAAACAGCCTTTCGGCACGCGGATCAGCGAACCGCTGACTGTCTTCTCTCATCCCTCAGTAAATCTATCAATTCGGAAGGTAGCGAAATCGTTGTTTGTGAAAGTTGTTAGGTTGGAAATGTGATTAATTTGCCACAATATCAATTGGTTAGACAAATTGACGCAGTGCCCCGACAGCTGCGGAGCAACATAATATCAAGTTATTTCGGGTGCCCCGGGAGAGCACATTGGTGCCGCCAAGAAAACACATTGACGTCAATGTCGGCCAGATAATGTCGCGTTGCAGCAAAATGAAGAGGGGGCATTGGAACGCTATGTTCCAAATTTGGAACGAAACTTTTCACTCGGCAGTTGGCATCTTTCATCCGGCGGCGTATGCGACACGCCCGAGGGATGTATTTTAGCATCTCTTTGCAAAAGGAATGACTGATGCCGGCGACCGAAACCAACTTCCCGGACATGAACGATTATGCTTATTTTGCAGCGGTTGTACGCTATGGCGGCTTCTCCGCGGCAGGGCGCGTGTTGGGCTTGCCGAAGTCGAAACTCAGCCGCCACATTACCGCGCTGGAAGATCGGCTGGGCGTCCGATTGATCGAAAGAACGGTCCACCGGTTCCGAGTGACGGAAATCGGTCAATCACTATATGTTTACTGTGAGAACATGCTCCGTGAAGCGGAACGTGCCACCAAAGCTGTTGCCGATGCCAATGGCGAACCGCAAGGGACGATCAGACTCAGCGTCCCCACGGGTTTGCTGGAGGGTTCGCTCGGCGCTATCTTTCCCGAGTTCCTGTTGCTTCATCCGAAGATCCAGCTGCAGATTCTTGCTACCGACCAGCGAGTCGACATTATCAATGATCGACTCGATCTCGCCATCCGGGCGCAATTGACGGAAGAGACAGATGCGGAATTGACCATGCGGGTCTTGAGCAAGGTCGATCTCATCCTTGTCGCCAGCAAGGACATGGCAGCGCGACTGCCCACGGGGGAGGGAATCGAATCGCTTGATGGCGTGCCGACCGTCTCGTTTACCAGCGGCATGGCCGAGTGGCGCGAGGTCGACGTCTGGGACTTCACCGGCCCGGATGGCGCGCTTTACAGGCACGAGCATCGACCGCGCATGAGCTGTCGCAGCGTGCCGGCCGTTCTGGAAGCGATTCACGCGGGCGTCGGCGTCGGGCTGCTTCCCGATATTGTCTGCGCCGAAGGCCTGCGTCACGGAACGCTGGTCCGCCTGTTGCCTGATTATCAAATGTCACAGGCGACCATCTATCTGGTGTTCACGGCATCGCGCGGCCTGCCGACGGCGGTGCGCACGCTTGTGGACTTCCTCGTCGAGCGCTTCCGGACGTTCAACGTCGCGATCGAGGGTGATCGCGCGGGCGCGGCGTGACTTGTTTCTGCCCGGCGCATCGACATCTTGCCCAACAGGCATGGCGCCTATCTTGAAGAGGGTGTCGGTTCGGGTGCGTTTCGTTCGTCCTTGAAGCGATGCCAACGTTCAAGGGAGAGAGACCATGTCTTATATCGACGGTTTTATCGTGGCCGTGCCGAAGAAGAATATCGAGGCCTACAAGGCGCTCTCGGCCAAGGCCGGCGCAATCTGGAAGTCATATGGCGCCAAGGACTATGTCGAATGCGTCGCCGACGACGTGCCGTACGGCGAGTTGACGTCGTTTCCGCGTGCGGTTCAGGCGACCGATGACGAGGTCGTGGTGTTTTCGTGGATCACCTACGATTCGCGCGAACAGCGCGATGAGATCAATGCCAAGGTCATGGCCGATCCCGCGCTGCAGGACACCGCGTGCTACGATATCTTCGATGCCAAGCGGATGATCTACGGCGGCTTCGTTCCGCTGCTTTGGCTTTGACGCGGACCGATCGCCGGCATTGACATGGCGGCGGGTGCGCGCGACCTCTGGGCGGAGTTCATGTCCGGAGGTGCCCCCATGCCACAAAAGATTCTCAGCCTGCAGACCCGCGGGCAGGGCCTTTACGAGTTTACCGATCAGATCGCTGCCTTCGTGCGTTCCGCAAATGTCGAATCCGGGCTGCTCACCGTTTTCGTGCGGCACACCTCTTGTTCGCTGCTCATTCAGGAGAATGCCGATCCGGATGTGCGCACCGATCTCAACGGTTTCTTTCGCCGCCTCGTGCCGCCATCGTCCGATCCGTCGATGCGCTGGATCGTTCACACGATGGAGGGGCCGGATGACATGCCCGCGCATATCAAGGCGGCGTTGACGCAGGTCTCGATCGGAATTCCCGTCATGGACGGGCGGCTTGTTCTCGGCACCTGGCAGGGGATTTATCTGTTCGAACACCGCGAAATTCCGCACCGGCGCGAGGTCGTGCTGCATCTTGGCAACTGAACCAAATGTGAACGGGCGGTTCGAACATCGTTCATTTTCAGGCGTTTATCGTTTGTCCAATCCCGCAAGGGAGACCATCGATAACAAATGAAAGCATGAACATGACCCATTTTATCGCCAAAGCTTCGTTCGCCGCCATCCTTGCAATTGCGTCCATCCCCGCGACGTTCTCGGTTGCGTCAGCCGCCAGCCCTGAGCGTGCATCGGTCATCGAGATCCAGTACCACCGCCCCGCTCCGCCGCGCGCATGCTCGCCGATCCGGGCTGTCGAGAAGGCGCGTTATGCCGGTCTGCGCAATGCGCGTGTGACCGATATCACGCCGCGCCGCGTCGTCGTTTCCGGCCGTGGCTATCGCGGTCATTGGGACCGGATGTTCTTCGCGAATGTTCGCGGTTGCCCCGAGATTCGCCGCTAGTCGGATCGCGCCACAATAGGAACTGCATCGCCTTGGCCGCGCCATTTTCAGCCTGCTTTGTGCGAATCGCATAACAATGCGTTTATCCGGGAGGGCCGTTCTTCCGACCGGCCGAGAGAATCGAAAAAGGAGCGCGGTTGCAATCGCGTGATATGGAGATTTCGATGATGCAGTTTCTGACCAAGGCGGGGATTGCCCTGGTACTGGGCGCCGGCACGCTTGCCGGCGCTACGGTTCCGGCCTCCGCTCAGGTGGACATCTATATAGACGGCGGCCGTCCGCCACCGCCTCCGGGCTACGGGCGCCCACCACCGCCCCCAGGCTATGGCCGGCCGCCACCGCCGCCGGTTTATGGCCGCCCACCGCCGCCACCTCCGTATTATGGCGGCCGGCCGCGTGGTTGCGATCCGCGTCTCGCCGAGGACAAGGCGATGGATTATGGCTTCCGCCGTGCCCGCGTGGTCGATATCACGCCGCGCCGAGTGATCGTGCAGGGCTTCACGCGTCGTGGGCCCGATGAGATCACTTTCGGCAACGTTCGTGGTTGCCCGGTCCTGCGCTGACAGGCCGGTTTTCGATAGTTTGAAATGAAACCACCCCTGCCTGCGTGGAGACGCGGACAGGGGTGGTTTTCGTTTTGGGGCGGTGTTTCGGTCGCTGTTGCGGTGGTCAGGCCTTGGGCGCGTTCGCGGCTTCGCCGGCGGCCGAGGTGGCAAGCGGTGCCTGGCTGTCGGAGGAGACGACCGATGTCGGCAGCGGCGTGCCGCGCTTGCGTTCGCGGGCAAGCGTCAGCAGGCCGGAGCAGATGATCAGCAAGATGCCGCCCGCCATCGGCAGATCGACCGAGTCGTCGAAGATCAGGTAGCCGAAGGCGATCGCCCATAGCATTTGACTGTATTGCGGCGGCGCGACGAGGTTGGCGGGCGCAATGCGTGCTGCGGTCATGAGGAGCACGTTGCCGGCGGCGCCGAGCAGGCCGTAGCTTGCGATGAACAGCCACTGACGCGGTGTCGGCATGACGAATTGCGAGGCCATCAGGACGCCACTGACGATGATGGTGCCGAGCAGGGCGGCGCCGTAGAGCGACAGGCGCTTTTCAGCCGGTCCCATCTTTCTCAGCACAACGATCGAGATTGCCGCCGTCAGGCCGCCGATTGCCGCGGCGAGATGGCCGATCGAGAGTTCGCGGAAGCCAGGACGCAGCACCACCAGAACGCCGAGGAAGCCGACGATGACGGCGGCCCAGCGCTGCCAGCGGACATCTTCCTTCAAAAATATGACGGATAGGATGGTGACGAAGGAGGGCAGCAGGAAGAGCAGGCAGAAGGCTTCCGCCATGGGCAGCAGCGTGAAGGTGATGATCGAGGCAATCGCGCCGATCGCGCCGCAGACGAAGCGCAGCAGCCACAAAGTGCGGTTCGTGGTGCGGACGACATCGAGCCACGAGTCTTCCTTGGCCTTGATGAAGGGCAGGGCGGCGGTGCCGAACAGGGCGCCTATGAAGGCGATCTCGTAAGATGGAATGCTGCCGTGGAGGATCTTGATCGACGCGTCGCTGAACGCGAACACGGCATAGGCGGCAAACGCGATGAGAACGCCGCGCGCGGGCGAATGAGGAGCAGTCATGGGAGCAGAATCAGCTTGCAGAGAGAGTGGGGCGCCGGAGCATCGTTACCGACCAAGGGCGGTATAGTTCAGAATGTTGCTCTGCACAATTGCAGAGCAAGACAGACCGCTCTTAAAGCAAATGGTGTGATCACCACGCCACGCCGTGCCACGCTGTGCCTTGCATGGCGGCGATCCGCCACCACGTATTGTTGGCCTTAAGGTGATCAGTTGGTGCCGCGTCTGAGCGCTGGGCCGTAGTCGCGGTAGATGCTGAGGCAATCGGTATAGCTCAGCGATTCATTCGCGCCGTAGATCACATGCGCGCTGGATGCATTGGTGGACGCTTCCTCTGATACGAAGAGGATGGCTTCGCCGAGCGATTTGCCTGTTATCGGCGCATCGGTGCCATCGTCGAGCGTTATTCCCTTTATGACTGCGGCAATCTCGCGGTGGCTGAAAACTGCCTGTCTGTCTTCCGGTGTCATTGCCTTTACCTCGAACTGAAAATGGATGGTTCTATCGTTGCCGGCCAATAGCAGCGCCGACGATCGTGCGATGCCATCGCCTTGCGGGTTCGATGGCAGGCAGACGTGCGCGAGCACGGCCTTTTCGCGTCTGTATTGGTCGACCGAGTGTCGCGGGCGGCCGCCAGCGTCGGATATCCGATCGACATATTATGGACATATGGCCCGATCGCCGCCGGACAAGATCGCTTCCTTCAATACCCTGTGAATTTAGAAGTAGCGGGCGTGAATTCGCGCGGTGATTGCGGGCGAAGGCTGCATGGCGGCGAATTGGCAAGTGCTATCAGGATCGCTATATCAGGCCGCAACAGGTGCAAGTATCGGCTGAAAGGTGAACCGACATGTTTCAAACGGCGAAGATCGATCAGGCCGACAAGAAGGAATTCTACCGCGAGCTCGCGCAGCAGCTGACCGGGCTGCTGCACGGCGAGCGTGATGTGATCGCCAACGCGGCCAATACCGCGGCGCTGATGTTCGAGATGATGCCGGAGCTCAACTGGGCCGGTTTCTATTTCCTGAAATCGAAGGACGAGCTGGTGCTCGGGCCGTTTCAGGGGCGCACCGCCTGCGTCCGGATCGCGGTCGGACGCGGGGTGTGCGGGACGGCGGTCGAGAAGGGCCAGTCGATCCTCGTCGAGGACGTGCATGCCTTCCCCGGCCATATCGCCTGCGACGCGGCCTCGCGCTCGGAGCTTGTCGTGCCGCTCAGCCACAATGGCGATATCCTCGGCGTCATCGATCTCGACAGCCCGATGCCTGCGCGGTTCGATGCGGACGATCAGGCGGGGATCGAGGCGCTGGCTGAGATTTTCGTTTCTGCCAGTTACTGACGTCAAATCCACTCAATGAACGAGAAGAGGCTGCGCCCGGACAGAGCGCAGCCTCTTTTGTTTATCCTGTCACTCAGGACTTCTTCTTCTTGGCCTCATCGTCGATCAGCTCGTACCACATGGCGTTGAGGACGGCGAAGGCGGCCGCGAGCGGCAGGCCAAGGATCCATGCGAAATACCACATCCTATTTCTCCTTCAGTATGCGTGACCGCTTTTGTCGGTGATCTGCTTCTCGTCGACCTTGCCCCAGAGCACTTTGTAGACCCAGGCGGTATAGGCGAGGATGATCGGCAGGAAGATCAGCGTGACGACAAGCATGATGAACAGCGTCAGGTGGCTCGATGATGCATCCCAGACCGTCAGGCTCGACTTCGGATCGAGCGAGGAGGGCAGGATGAAGGGGAACATCGAGACGCCGACGGTCGAGATGATGCCGAAGATCGACAGCTTGCTGAAGAGCAACGTGCCGATCTCCAGCCTGGCGCGGATAGCGATCAGGGTGGCGACGGCACCGGCGAAGCCGGCGACGGGGGCGATCATCATCCAGGGATAGGTGCCGTAATTGGCGAGCCACGAGCCCTCATGGGCTGCCGTCTTCAGAAGCGGGTTCGAGGGGCCGTCGGTAACGATGGCGCTCGAGATCGTGTAGCCGTTGACACCCAGCGCCAGGAAGACGCCGCCGAGCGCGAAGAGCACGATGACGAGGATGGCTGCGATGCTGCCATAGCCACGCGCGCGCTCCGCCACGGGACCGCTCGATTTCAGCACCAGCCAGGCGGCGCCGTGCATGCTGAACATCGCGACGGAGAGCAGACCACAGAGCAGGGCATAGGGGTTGAGCAAGCCGACGAACGAACCTTCATAGAAGATGCGCATATCTGCCGGATCGAAGCGGAAGGGCACGCCCTGCAGCACGTTGCCGACGGCGACGCCGAAGATCAGCGACGGAACGAAGCCGCCGATGAAGAGCGCGAGATCCCAATTGCCGCGCCAGCGGGCGCTCTCCCGCTTCGAACGGTACTTGAAGGCGACCGGCCGAAGGATGAGGGCAAGCAGGATGGCGAACATCGCGAGATAGAAGCCGGAGAAGGAGACCGCATAGAGCGGCGGCCAGGCGGCGAAGACGGCGCCACCGCCGAGGATCAGCCAGACCTGGTTTCCTTCCCAGACCGGGCCGATCGTGTTGATGGCGACGCGTCGTTCCGTATCCGTCTTGGCGACGAATGGGAGCAACATGCCGACGCCGAGGTCGAAGCCGTCGGTGGCGGCGAAGCCGATGAGGAGGACGCCGAGAAGCAGCCACCAGATGAGGCGCAGGGTTTCATAGTCGATGAGTTCGTGCAGGATCATGATCAATCACTCCGCGGCAGGAACGAGGGTTTCGGAAATCAGCTCGGCTTCCGGCTCGTTGTCCGGTTCCGGGCCTTTCTTGATGGCCTTCACCATCAGCGTCATCTCGATGATGATGAGCACCGTGTAGAGCGCCGCGAAGCCGAGAATGGTCAAAAGCACGGTGCTGGCGCCGAGGCTGGAGACGGCGGCGGCCGTCGGCAGCACGCCTTCGATGATCCAGGGCTGGCGTCCGACCTCGGCAACCACCCAGCCGAACTCGATGGCGATGAAGGGCAGCGGGATCGCCAGGACAGCGACGCGCAACAGCCAGGGATGGGCGTCGAGGCGGCGGCGGGCCGAGAGCCAGAAGAAGGTCGCGGTCAACAGAATAAAGAAGACGCCGAGCCCGACCATGATGCGGAACGACCAGAAGAGGGTCGGCACATGCGGGATGGTATCGCGGGCGGCCTGGTCGATCTGCTGATCGGTGGCGGTGCGGGGATCGTCGACATAGCGCTTCAGGAGCAGGGCATAGCCGAGCTGGTGGCCGAGATCCTCGAAGGCGCTCTTGGTTTCCGCGGTGATCTTTTCGGGCGAGCCGGCGGCGCGGATCTGCATCAGCGCGTCATAGGCCTTGATGCCCTCGCGGATGCGGGTCTTTGCGTGTTCCTCGAGCTCATTGATCCCGGGAATGACCGTATCCAGCGAGCGGGTGCCGATCAGGCCCATGACCCAGGGGATATGGACGGCGAAGTGGGTCTCGCGCGCCTGTTGATCAGGAAAGCCGATGGCGGTGAAGGGGGCCGGCGCCGGCTCCGTTTCCCACATGGCCTCGATGGCGGCGAGCTTCATCTTCTGGTTTTCGGTGGCCAGATAGCCGCTTTCGTCACCCAGCACGACGACCGAGAGCGCCGAGGCGAGGCCGAAGGAGGCGGCGACCGTCATCGAGCGCTTGGCGATCTCGATGTGCCGACCCTTGAGCAGATACCAGGCCGAAACACCGAGCACGAAGATGGAGGCACAGACGTAGCCGGCCGAGACGGTGTGGACGAACTTCGCCTGGGCGACCGGGTTGAAGACCACGTCGAAGAAGCTGGTCACTTCCATGCGCATGGTCTGCGGGTTGAGCGCCGATCCAACTGGGTTCTGCATCCAGCCGTTGGCGACGAGGATCCAGAGTGCCGAGAAGTTCGAGCCCAGCGCCACGCACCATGTCGCCACGAGGTGACCGACCTTGGAGAGCTTGTCCCAGCCGAAGAAGAACAGGCCGACGAAGGTGGCCTCGAGGAAGAAGGCCATCAGCCCTTCGATCGCCAGGGGCGCGCCGAAGATGTCGCCGACATAGTAGCTGTAGTAGCTCCAGTTCATGCCGAACTGGAATTCCATGACGATGCCGGTGGCGACGCCGATGGCGAAGTTGATGCCGAAGAGCACGCCCCAGAACTTCGTCATCTGCCGCCAGATCTGGCGGCCGGTCATGACGTAGACGGTCTCCATGATGGCGAGCAGCACGGCGAGGCCAAGCGTCAGCGGTACGAAGAGGAAGTGATAAAGCGCTGTCAGCGCGAATTGAAAACGCGATAAGTCGACAATGTCTAGTTCCATAGTCTTTCTCCCACGCCCCATGGGGGTACGAAGATTTTCCGCCGGGCCGGATTGCCTGGCGGTCATGCACGCGCTCAGTCCGGTCTCAGCCGATTCAGAGCTTCTTCGAACGCCGTCTCTCCGCGGCGCGAAATGCTGGCGATGCGGCCGCCATCGAGCGTGGCGATCACATCTGCGATCTCCGCCTCGCGGCGGATATGGGTGGCGATGACAAGCGAGCGGCCGCTCGCCTTCTCGGACAGGCGGGCCATGACATCGAGTGCCGTGGCGCGGTCGAGGCCCTCGGTCGGCTCGTCGAGCAGCCAGAGCGGCGTGTCGCGCAGGAATAGGCGGGCGAGCGCCAGCCGGCGCGACTGGCCGCCCGAGAGGCCCATGCCGCCTTCGCCGAGACGGGTGTCGAGGCCATCGGGCAGGGCGGCGATATCGGCGAGCAGGCCGGCGGCGGCGAGCGCGGACTTTAGATCGGTTTCGGTCGCGTTGGGACAGGCCAGACGCAGATTGCCGGCGACAGTGTCCTGGAAGAGCTCGGTGCGCTGGGTCAGGAGAGTTGCCGTGTCGTTGGCGACCGTGCCCTCAAGTGGTTCGATCTCGCCGGCGAGCAGGGCCAGCAGTGTCGACTTGCCGGCACCGCTGGCGCCGATGACCGCAAGCTTTTCGCCCGGTTTCAGGGCGAGGTTGATGTCGACGAGAACTGGAGTTGCGGCTGCATCGTAAGCGGCGCTGACACCGGTGAGTTGAAGCGCCAGCCCTGCGGCGGGGGCCGGGTGTTGGCGCGCTGATGTCTCGTCGGCCAGGCGAGGGCCGATGCGCTTCGCCGCCAGCAGCGTGCGTCCGAGTTCCAGCGCACCGCGACGCAGCGCACCGAAGGGCTCGACGGCGGCGAAGACGATCAGGATGCCGAGGGCGGCGACCGGTGCTGTGATCGTGTCGGCGCCGGCGAGGGCCGCGACGGTTAGCAGCGCACCGGTGAGCAGGAGTGTCGAGGCGATGCCGAAGCCGAAGGTCACGGTGCTCTCGATGCGGTTCAGCCTGTCGTCGGCATCTTCGGCATAGAGGTCGGCGGCGGCTATGGCTGCCGTCTGCGCCTCGATCCTGCCTGCCATTAGCAGGTCCGACTGGCCGGCGACGAGGTCGATGGTGCGGGCACGCAGCGCCTCGATGCCATAGGCGCGGCGCCGGGCATGGGTGGCGGCGAAGCGGCCGGCGCAAAGGGGGATGCCGAGGCCGGCGACGATGAGGAGCAGTGCCGCCGAGAGGCCGAACAGGGGATGCATCAGGCCGAGCGCGATGCCTGTGGCGACGGCGGCGAGGATCGCGACGCCTGCGGGCACAAGCACGCGGAGATAGAGAGAATCGAGCGCATCGATGTCGCCGGTCAGCCGAAACAGCAGGCGGGCGGGGCGTCTTGCGAGATCACGGGCAGCACCGGCCTTCGCCCAGCCGCGGAACAGGCGTTCGCGCAGGGCGGCGAGCACGGCGAGCGTCGCGTCATGCGTCGTCAGCCGCTCGCCATAGCGCGAGGCGGTGCGGCCGATCGCCAGCAGGCGGATGCCTGCCGAGGGGGCGAAGACATCGAAGGTGATGGCGGTTGCAGCAGATGCGCCGGCGATCGCCGTTGCCGTGATGAACCAGCCGGAGAGGCCGAGCAGCGCGATGCCGGCGGCAGCCGTCGCGGCCGACATGACGGCGCCCAGCAGCAGGCCACGCTTCTTCTCCTTCATGAAGAGCTTGAGAATGGGTTTCAGATCGGTCAGCGACGCGCTCATTCGGCGGCCTCCCGTGCGGGTTCCCGATTGAGATGGATCGTCCTGCCCATGCGGGCGGCAAGGCGTGGATCGTGGGTGGCGACGAGCAAGGTTTTGCCCTTGGCAAGCGCAAGCAGGCTCTCGGTGATGTCGTCGGCCGTTGCGCTGTCGAGATGCGCGGTCGGTTCGTCGGCGAGGACGATCAAGGTCTCTGGGTCCACGGCGGCGCGGGCGATGGCAAGCCGCAGCGCTTCGCCACCCGAGAGGCCGGTTCCGCCATCGCCGAGCGGACGGTTGCGGTAGGCGCTTGCGAGCCGTCCGAGTTGGGCGGCGTCGAGTGCGGCGGCGGCCTGTTGCGCGGAGACCTGCGGGCGGCCGAGCGTGACGTTGCGGGTGATGCTGCCGGCGAAGATATGCGGCTTCTGGCCGATCCAGGCGATGCGTGTTCTCGACGATTGACCGGCCGGTTGCCCACCGATCTCGACGCGGCCGCTTTCGCAAAGCGCGAGGCCGGCGGCGAGTGCCAGCAGGGTCGATTTGCCCGAGCCGCTTGGACCCAGCAGTGCGACATGTTCGCCGGCGCGGATATGGAGATCGAAGCCCTCAATGGCGGATGTATCGCTGCCGGGGTAGCGGAAGGCGACGGCGTGGAAGAGGATGTCGGCGGCCAGTGGGCCTTGAGCGGCTTCTCTCTGCGGCAGCAGCATTCCGTCTTCGCTGAGCGCATCGAGCGCCTTCATCGCCGCTTCGCCCGAGGCGCGGTCGTGCCACACGGCCGAGAGGTCGCGCAGCGGCTCGAAGAAGGCGGGTGCGAGCAGCAGCACGAAGAGGCCCGATGTGAGGTTCAGTCCGCCAGTCCAGGCGCCGAAGCGGATCTCGCCGAGCAGCGAGAAGCCGACATAGACGGCGACCATGGCGACGCCGAGAGCAGCGAAGAGTTCGAGAACCGCCGACGACAGGAAGGCGATGCGCAACACGGCCATGGTGCGGGTCTTCAGGTCCTCGGCATCGGCGCGAAGCCGCGTTGCCGTGGCATCCACGGCCTCAAGAGCGCGGATGGTGGCGAGGCCGCGCAGGCGATCGAGCAGGAAGCCGTTGAGGCCGCCGGTCGCGGCCAGCTGCTTTTCGCTGGCTGCCTGCGCGCGCCAGCCGATCAGCGCCATGAAGACGGGGATGAGGGGCATGGCAAAGAGCAGCACGAGGGCGGCGATCCACGAGATCGGGAAGACGCAGGCGAGGATCACAAGGGGCACGGCGCTGGCCTTGAAGCGGGCCGGCTGGAAGCGTGCGAGATAAGGGACGATGAGTTCCGCCTGTTCGCCGACGATGCTGGCGGCCTCGCCCGATGTGTGGCGGGTGCTGTCGACCGGTGACCGGCGCGCAAGGGCTTCGACCGCGCGGGCGCGCCTCAGGGTGAGTTCGGCGCGGGCGGCGCGAAAGGCGAGGCGGCTGCCCGCCGCGTCGAGACAGCTTTTAAAGACGCCAAGCAGGGCGATGAGGATCGCCGGCCAGATGACGGCCTCGACCCCGCCACCATTGGCGATGCGGCCGACCGCGACGGAAAGCAGCCCGGCCTGAGGGATCCAGAGGAGGGCGGCGAGCGTCTGGACCAGCGCGGCGTTGCGCAGGTCAGACGGCTGGCTGGCGCGCTTGCGCCGTCCGTCGCGGGCCTTGTCTTGCTTGGCATCGAGAAAGGCACTGGTCATGGCGCTAACTCTTGTTCGCAGGATTGGGACGGCGGTCACGGCCGAGCGAGATGACCCGGTCCTTGGCCTCAAGCAGCTTCGTCACTTTCGCGCCTAGCGAGAGTAGCGTTGCAAGCCTTTCTGTTTCAAGTTGTTTCACATCGTCATACCAATGTGTCAGCTGTTCAATCAGCGCATGCATTTCGCTCATGCGTTCCTGCGCATGGCGCTCGGCCTCGCTTGCCGGCCGCTGCATCAGGATTTCGCGCAGCACCGAGAGGGTCGGATCGACCTCGCGCTTCTTGCGCTCTTCGGCGAGCGTGCGCAGGATCAGCCAGACATCGTCGGGCGTGGTGAAGAAGTCGCGGCGGTCGTCCGGCCGGTGCCTGAGCAGCACCAGGTTCCAGGTCTGCAACTCGCGCAGGCTCATCGAGACGTTCGAGCGCGAGATGCCGAGCGCGTCGGCGATCTCCTCCGCGCAGAGTGGCTGAGGGGAGACGTAGAGCAGCGCGTAGATCTGGCTCACCGTCCTGTTGATGCCCCAGCGCGAGCCCATCTCACCGAAGTGCAGGACGAAGGATTGGACGAGCGGCGCAAGGTTCATGGTCAGGTTTCCGTTATGACTGTGATTTCAGAAATTTCTGAAATCACAGTGCGCAGTGCGTGGCTGACAACCGGCAGACCGGGGCTGCTGCAATTGGCGCCGGATTTGACGATAGTCAGCTTTTCGCTTGGGTTTATTGATTCAGATCAAATGGCCGAGGAATGTTTGGCCTTGCCCTGCGCGAGGTAGCGATCAAACTTGGCGGCGATGGTGCGCACGAAGGGGCGGCCTTCGTCGGTAACCACGAACCTGTCGCCATCGAAGGCGACGAAGCCATCCTCGTTGAAGCTCGCGTGCAGGGCGTCGTTGCAGGCATCGTCGGCGGCCTTGCCGAAGCGGGCGCGCAGTTCGGTGACCGAGAAGGCATACTGGCACATCAGCTCCTCGATCGCCTGCGCGCTGGCGCGGTCGGCATCCGAGAGCGCGAAGCCCCGGGCCACGGGAAGGCGGCCTTCCGAGATCGCCCGGCAATATTGTCCCGTCGCGACGATGTTCTGGACATAGCCCTGCTGAAGCTTGCCGATCGAGGAGGCGCCAAGGCCGATCAGCGTATCGGCGCCATCGGTCGTGTAGCCCTGGAAGTTGCGCTTGAGCGCGCCGTCGCGCAGCTGGCGGGCCATGTTGTCGTCAGGCTTCGCGAAGTGGTCGATGCCGACGGCGTCATAGCCTGCGGCAAGGATGGCGCCGGCGCCGGCCGCGGCCATCGCGAAGCGGTCGGCGGGGCCGGCAAGGGTCGCGGTATCGATCACCGACTGGTGCTTCTTGACCCAGGGAACGTGGGCGTAGCCGAACATGGCGATGCGATCGGGCTGCATCGATAGCGACAGCTCGATCGTGCGCAGCAGCATGTCGCGATCCTGATGCGGCAGGCCGTAGACGATGTCGAGATTGATCGAGCCGATGCCGAGTTCGCGCAAGGTCCGTACCACCATCTCCGTCTGCTCGAAGCTCTGCGGTCGATTGATCGCGGTCTGAACGATCGGCTCGAAATCCTGCACCCCGACGCTAGCCCGCGTCATGCCGAAATCGCGCCATGCCCGGAGCTTCTCGGCATCGACATGAGTCGGGTCGATCTCGACGCTGATCTCGCAATCGGGACCGATGTCGAAATTGGCGTCGAGCGTCGTGCGCAGGTAAGCGAGGTCTTCGGGGCTGACGATGGTCGGCGAGCCGCCGCCGAAATGGATGGCTGCGACCTTTCGCCGTAGCGGGAGATATTTTGCAACGAGCGCGATCTCGCTATTCAAGGCTTCCAGGTAGGTCGCGATGGGGTCGTAGCGGCGCACCTGCTTGGTATGGCAACCGCAGTAGAAACAGAGCCGGTCGCAGAACGGAATATGCACGTAAAGCGATAGTGCGCCTTGTGAATTTGCTTCGAGCCACTGCCGGTAATCCATCTCGCCGACGCCCTCGTGGAAGTGCGGCGCGGTCGGATAACTGGTGTAGCGAGGTACGGGGGCGGAATAGCGGGCGATGAGATCGGCGTTCATGAGCGGGTCCTTTCAAGGACCGAAATAACGGGGGTTTTCGATGACTGCCTTGATCTCGATCAAGAAAACGCTGTTCTCCGACGACGGGCTTGGCTATGCTCCCGGCGGAGCTGGTTGTATGCGAAAAGATATACATAATTCTAATATTCCAATACGTTGCGTAAGCTGCGAAGTCCGCCACAAGGGTATGTGTGGCGCGCTGACTGGCGACGAATTGCTGTCTCTTTCAGCCCATACGCGGCTGGTCACGCATCATGCCGGCGAGGAGCTGGCCGGTGAAAAGATGCCGGTCGAATCCTACGCCACTGTCATCAGCGGCGTGGTGAAGCTGACGAAGACGCTCGAAGACGGACGCCAGCAGATCGTCGGCCTACAGTTCGCCCCCGATTTCCTCGGCAGGTTGCATGCCAACGAAAACGGTGTTTCTGCCGAGGCCGCCTCAGACGTTCATCTGTGCCGCATCCCGAAGGCCGCCATGGAGCGGCTGGTCAAGAGCACGCCGGCGCTCGCCGAAAGGTTGATGGACCAGACGATGCGCGAGCTCGATGAGGCCCGCGACTGGATGGTGACGCTGGGCCGCAAGACGGCGGCGGAGAAGGTCGCGAGCTTCCTGTTTCTGATCGCGACTCATCTCGATCCCGAGGCGAGCGGCGACAGCCGCCGCTTCGACCTGCCGCTGTCGCGTGCCGATATCGCCGATTTTCTCGGCCTGACGATCGAAACCGTGTCGCGGCAAATGTCGAAGCTGAAGAGCGAAGGCGTCATTTCCATCGTCGCCAACCGGCACATCGAGGTGGCCAAGCTCTCCAAGCTCAAGGCCTGCTGCGGTTCCTGACGGCACTGGCCCTCGCGCCCTGCGAATGCGTGTTGCCGAGGCGGGCTGTTTTGTGCAGGAGTGATGGTTTCCATCATTGATTTGAGAGCCTCCATGCCTGCCGCCCAACCCAATCTCCTCGTCTCCCGCCTGTCTCCTCCACCTATCCCGTCAGTGCTCGCATGGGCACGCGAATACAAGGGAGCCAAGGGGCCGCTGGTCGATCTCTCGCAGGCGGTTCCGGGCTATCCCGCGCATCCCGAGATGCTGCGACTGCTGGGTGAGGCGGCGTCGTCGCCCGCGACCACTGGCTATGGTCCGATCGAGGGCGAGGATGTGCTGCGCGAGGCCTATGCCCGGCAGATGTCCGACGTCTACGACGCGCCGGTCGCTGCCCATAACGTCCAGATCACCGCCGGCTGCAACCAGGCCTTCATGGCGGCGGCTATCGCGCTCGTGGGTGCCGGAGACAGCGTGGCGCTGACCAATCCCTTCTATTTCAACCAGGAAACGACCCTGTCGATGCTTGGCATCAACAGGGTGCTGGTCGAATGCGACGCCGATAACGGCTTCCTGCCCGACATCGCTTCGGCCGAGAAGGCGCTCGCCTCGGGCGCCAAGGTGCTGGCGATCGTGACGCCGAACAACCCGACAGGCGCGATCTATCCGCCGGAGCTGCTGCGCGCTCTGTTCGACCTCTGCCGCAGCCATGGGGCGTGGCTGATCGTCGACGAGACCTACCGCGACTTCCTGCCGGATGGGTATGGCGCGCCGCATCCGCTGCTTGCGATCCCCGGCTGGGAGGAGACGCTGATCCTGCTTTACAGCTTCTCCAAGTCCTTCTGCATTCCCGGTCACCGGCTGGGCGCGATCACGGCCGGGGAGCGCGTCATCGCCGAGATCGTCAAGGTGATGGACAACATGCAGATCTGCGCGCCGAGGGCTGCCCAGGTGGCGGTTGCCGAGGCGATGCCTGTTCTGGCCGAGTGGCGGGCTGCGAACCGACTGGAGATCGCCCGGCGGGCCGATGCGCTGCGGGCGGTGATGGCGGAACTGCCCGGCTGGGAGATCGGTGCGCTTGGCGCGTATTTCGCGTTTATTCGCCATCCGTTTGCGGATTTGAGCTCGTCCGAGGTTGCCGAGCGGCTGGCCAAGGAGACTGGCGTGGTTTGCCTGCCGGGGAGCTATTTCGGGGTGGGGCAGGAGCGGTATCTGCGGTTGGCGTTTGCCAATGCGGATGCGGTGTCGATCAGGCGGTTGGTGGAGCGGTTGCGCTGACGTTGCTTTGGGTGAGGCGCCGGAGATTGGGCGTGGTGCCGTGTGGCGCCCCCCTCTGTCCTGCCGGACATCTCCCCCACAAGGGGGGAGATCGACTCGTGGCCTGCTTTCTAACCAAACAGTGAGGTGGAGAGAGTGGGTTAGCCCAGCCAATCTCCCCACCTTTGGGGGAGATGCCCGGCAGGGCAGAGGGGGGTATCCCACGGCAAAACCTCTCTTTAGGCACCTCACAGCCGTATGCTATATTCCAGCACACGACACGTCATCACAGAGGTCTCCCATGCCCCGATTTCTTGCCGTCTACACCATGAAACACGAGGACTTCGACGCGTTTCGACGTCTTCCGAAAGCCGAGCAAGACGCCATCGATGCCAAAGGTGTGCCGCAGTGGATGGCCTGGGAGGAGCGGAACGCGGCGGTTATCCTCGATCGTGGCGGCATGGTGGGGAAGACGACGCGGGTCAACAAGGACGGGGTTGCGGAGGCTTCCAATACGCTCTGCGGCTATCTGGTGGTCGAGGCGGAAAATGCCGAGGCCGCGGCACGACTTTTCCTCGATCATCCCCATATCACCGTCTTTCCAGGAGACGGTGTGGACATCATGCCGTTCGTGACGTGATGTCGTTGCGGGTGTCGATCTAGGCGGTCATCGCCCTATCATCCGGAACGTCACGCGGCGCCGGCGTCATCTTGATCACGCCGCGGGTGCGATTGCGCCCCGCGCTCTTGGCTTCGTAGAGCAGCTTGTCGGCCCGTTCATAGAGCGTTGCGAAATCCTCGTCGCCGACGATGCCAGTCACGCCCATGCTTGCGGTCACCGGCCGTTTGAGGCCGGGCACCGTGCGGGCGACGATGGCGGGAATGGCCCGGCGGCGCAGTTCCGCCTGGGTGTCGGCGTCCTCGCCGCGCAGGAGAAGCACGAATTCCTCGCCGCCGAGGCGATAGGCGCGAACGCTCGGGCCGGGCTGGAGCGCATTGGCCACGGCCTTCAAGACCTCGTCGCCGACGCTGTGGCCGTTGATATCGTTGATCGCCTTGAAATGATCGATATCGATGACCGCAAGGGCTGAGAAGCCTTCGGTTCGCAGCTGCTCGAATTGCAGCTCGATAGCCCGGCGGTTCAGCAATCCCGTCAGCGGGTCCGTTTCGGACAGGCGTTCGAGCAGTTCGGCGTCGTTGCGGGCGCCGTCGCGCTCGCGCTTCATGGTGACGAAGCGTTCGGCCACGCCAAGCGTCGTGAACACGACCTCGCACATGCAGCCGACATAGAAGAGCAGGGTGGCGTCGGTGCTGTGCAGCCATGGGACGACGCCCGTCACCAGACGGATCAGGCCGACCACGACCATCGGCGCGTAGCCGATAGCCTGGAACCGGGCGGCGCGGCTTCCGCGACGCAGCGCATCGATCATCGACAGGATGAAGATGGCAAGCACCGGCGCGAAGGCGGCCGTATAGGCGCTCGACTGGATGGGGCGGGCGACGAAGGGGAAGGCGGCGTGAAGGACGCTCAGCGCTATCGCCCATGCCGCGCAATAGGGGAGCACGCGGCGCAGCAGCGGATGCATGAGACCGGGCTCGACAAAGCTGTAGGTAAACATTGCTCCCGACGCGATGGTCATCCCGAAGATCACCGTCGTCATCCAGCTCAGGGTCATCGCCGGCGGATCGAAGAGCATGACCGCAAGGCCTGACGTTACCAGAATGGTCATCAGCAGCGAGAATGTCAGCGCCGAATGCCAGAGGACGAAGGGTTCGCGCAGCGCCCGGTAGAAGGCCGCGTTGAAAATCAGGGGCATGACGAGCATGCCGGCAAGGCCTGCCAGAACAAGCAACAGGCGCATGTCGCCGATGCCGCCGGCTGCATCCGTTGGTGACAGATAGGCCCGCTCCAGCGTCATCCGGTGGCTCGGCAGGTCGATCGCGGCGATGACCTGTCGGGTCTCGCTGGTCATGTCGGGCAGGGGCGCCTTGAAGTAGCCGCCGGCCATGGAGCTTGCGAGTGCGGCTGCGGGAATGGTGTCCTGGCGCACCGTGCCATCGCGATCGATCACAAGCAGATGGATCGCCTGAAGTGCCGCGCGCCTGGAGAGCAGATAGTGTGGAAGGGGTTCACCGGCTTTGATGTCGAAGCGGAGCAGCACGCGTTCGGCATCGATGGAGCGGGCCTGGTCGCGGCAGGACCATCGATCCTGGTTCCTGCCGATCGCAACCACGTCTTCCGACAGGCTGGCGGAGGCCCAGCAAGAACTGCGTGTCTCGAAAGAATCCGCCGGCGCAGCCGATGCGGCGCTGAATTGCAGCAGCATCACCATGAACAGAAGGGCAGCCGGAAGGCTATTTCGAAATCCACTCGAAGTCATGGCTCTAGGCTAGGGCGGAAAGCTTTTGATGCCGTTAATCGGGGCAGGTGAAAGTAAGCCATGGCCTAGTCGAGTGGCCGATCATGTTATTGGGAGGGGCAATGGACAGGGCTGTCTACCAGTAGTGTTAGGTCTAAATCCAGCGATAGCTATCGGCTAGCAGCCTGAATATGGCGATGAACATTGGAGCGACAGCCGCTAGAAATGGTGGTAGGAGGAACGCGACCGCCTTTGCTTTTTCGAGGTGCTTCACTGGCGGGTCCAAAGTCACAAGAAACAAGCCCGCCACGATCATTACCGCGAAAAAGAAACAGGCTACGGCCAATTTCAAGAAGCGTGTAAATTCATCCTCGGAACTGGCTTTGGCTCGCTCAGTTTGAAACGTGAGGTCCAAGTCCGGACGGAAGTTCCAAATGAATGAGACAATGGCCAACGGCATGCCGAGCAACAGGCAATCGAACGGTGACAACGTCAGATCGAAGGCAAACATCGCCGCGCGAAGCAGGATGTAGGCCCCAATGATTGCGCATGCCGTAAAGTTGCCCCGTCTGTTGTAGGCCGCTTTATTTATCATGCTTGCTCCGCGTTACTAATCTCTCATCAATGAGCATAACCCTGACGCGATAATTCAACGATAATGCAACCTATAAAAATCTATCAACCATGGCGTAAGCAATGTCACAATCCTGTTCGATTTGATGTTTAGAGCGCAGGAATCGGCACAGAGGATCGTCGGATGGCAGAAGAGAAGTCGCTTGAGTTCGCGGGTGGGATCGTCGATTTCGATGCCGGGCACGGCGAGGCCGCCACCGTCGAGATGAAGGACTACAGCGACAGTCTGGAGCGCGCCAAGGCGAAGTCCGTGCGGCTCGTGGATGCGATCACCGGCGCCACGCTCAAGAAGAAGGACGCCATCCACTTCGATGATCTGCGCCCTGCGCTGGCCGAGTTCATGCGGCAGAAGCATCCGGGCCTGCACTCGGACGACTATATCAATCGCAAGGTGGTGGACGATTATCGCGGCCAGTACATCGCCGAATTGTTGCGCGACGAACGCGGCGAGCTCTCCAACCTCGAGGACGAGGTTGTCGAGAGCCTCAGGAGCCACGATACGCTGGCCGAAAACATCGAAGAGGACTACGAGGAGCATCGCTCGATCGGCGACCGCGTGGCCGATGTCGTCGCTACCTTCGGCGGCAGCTGGACCTTCATCATCTCCTTCTGCCTGTTCCTGGCCGTCTGGATGGGCATCAACCTTTTGATGGGCGAGCGGCAGGCCTTCGACGCCTACCCCTTCATCCTGCTCAACCTCATCCTCTCGACCATCGCCGCCCTGCAGGCGCCGATCATCATGATGAGCCAGCGCCGCCAGGAATCGAAGGACCGCCTGCGTGCGCTCAACGACTACAAGGTCAATCTCAAGGCCGAACTGGAAATCCGCCATCTGCACGAAAAGGTCGATCATCTGCTGAACCGGCAGTGGGAGCGGCTCACCGAAATCCAGCAGATCCAGATCGAGATGATGCTGGAACAGGCCAAGGCCGCCAACCGCGCGCTGAAGCTCAGCAAGGCGCAGAAGACCAAGACCAGCGCCTTGAAAAACCTCTTCAGCGCCGCGCCGAAGTCGGATGAAACGGACGGCTAAATCGCAGTGCTGCCGGCTCATCCTCATTGTACAAGTGCCCCAAAATAGCCTATAAGATTCCGCTAGATAGCTGCTCATGATGGTTCAACATCAGGTAGCGTTTTCGATGCCGATAACGGCAAATTGTGGGAGGAATAGACGATGAAAACGGTTCTCATTGCTGCAGCCTTGATCCTGTCGGCCGCGACGGCGCATGCCGCCGACACATGCGCTTCCAAGGCGATCGACAAGAACGGCAAGCCGTTGGCCGGCGCTGCCCTCACGTCGTCGATGAACAAGTGCCAGAAGGACGCCGCCGCCGCTTGCGACATGTCCGCCAAGGACAAGAACGGCAAGGCGCTGGCCGGTGCCGCCAAGACCGCCTACACCAAGAAATGCGTGAGCGATGCCGTCGGCGGCTGATGCTGTCTGATACAAGCACGACCACTATCGGCCGATAGCCTTTCTGCTGCCAACCGCTCAGCCATATCAGGCTATTGGGCGACGTTTTTTAGCGTCGATCCGACCGCTGGAAGATGTGGGCCGCGGATATGCGGGTCGTACGGATCGTCGGGCCGACCAAGGCGCTGAGGTTTTCAGTCAGCGCTTTGGCGACAACTGTCTGCTTTTCCGGAGGCAGAGCTAGAAAGGGCGAGAGGCTGCGATGAAGGGCGACGAAGCGCTCTACGCTGTAGTCGTCAGCGACCTCGACATGGCAGAAGAGCTTTTCGGTGAAAGATACCGTCTGTAGCGGCTTGGCAAGTCCCCAAAACACGTGGGCGATCTCGTCGCGGGACTGCCTCTCGATCGGTTGAGGATAGCCGGAGCGCTGGAATGCCTCGTCAGCGGCATCGGCCTGTTGCGCGACGGGCTGCGGCTCCTTGTTCCACAGCAGCACGACAAATCCGTTTGGCGCGAGCAATTCCTCGATACGCTGGACACCGCGTTTCTGATCGATCCAGTGAAACGAGGATGCCGCGAGAACGATATCGAACGGACCGGCGAGATCGGCCTCTTCCAGCGCGCTCGTCTGAAAGGTGATATTCGGGAAAGGGGTCAGAACGTCACGGGCGATGGCGGCGAAGTCGGCGTTCGGTTCGACACAGGTAAATCGGCCGCCCAAGGCGGCGAAGTCCTGGGTGGCGGTGCCGGGGCCGCTGCCGATTTCAAGGATGCGGCTGTCTTGCCGCCATTCCGCGGCCGCTGCCGACGCAGCTATCAGGGTGGTTGGATAGCGGGGCCGCCCCTCGACATAAAATCTCGCGCCGTTGGAATACCAGCGCGCCTTTTCGTCGTCGGTCTGTTCGTCGTAGATCGCCAAGTTTGGTCCTCCGCGTTGGGGATGCGGACAATTTAGTTCAGGACATGGGTTTGGCCATGGTTAGTGCATTGGCTTCGGGGCGTTAGACGCAGTCGGAAGTCGGGCGCTCTACGCCTATCGACACCGCGCATGTACAGAATCATAGGCTCATCGTTGGAGGCTACGAGCCTATTACCTGAGTGTCGCTCCAGTGAAGGGAGCGACCGTCGGCGGCCCGGACCTCAAGCCGAGCGACTGGTGCGCGTTCTTCTCGGTCCACCAGCGACGAACGAGCCTCCCCGTCCGTGAACGGGTGATCTTCACCCCATTGGCGCAGCGCAACGATCACCGGGAACAGACCGCGCCCTTTCTCCGTGAGAATGTATTCGCGGTAGGCAGTACCATCCGAGGCAGGCACGGTTTCGAAAATCCCTCGCTTCGTAAGATCGCGCAGTCGGGTCGACAATACCCCCTTGCTTATGCCGAGCCCGTTCTGGAACTCGCCAAAACGCCGCTTGCCATCGAATGCGTCGCGAATGATCAGGAGCGACCACCAGTCACCTATTGCATCAAGAGAGCGCGCAACAGGACAGCCGGCATTCCAAAGGCTAACCCGTTTCACCATTGGGACCGACCTCCGATTTCGAATCTGGTTCTATCTTAGAACTAGATTTGACATGAGCCAAGTGGTTTCAACGTCCGACCGAGTTGAGATCACAAGGAGTTGCCGATGATCGAGAATGTTGCAGATGGGGCGAATAGGGGCGTGGCCCGAGGGCTGTCGAGAGCGCAGACGCTGTTGGTCGCGGTTGCAGCAGGCATGAGCGTGGCCAATATCTATTACGCCCAACCCCTGCTTGATCTGATGTCGAACGACCTCGGCATTTCGCCCTCCAGCATCGGTCTTGTCGTCACGCTGACGCAGGTCGGATATGGATTGGGCTTGATCTTTGTCGTGCCGATCGGCGATCTCATCGACCGCCGAAAGCTCATCATTGTCCAGGGATTGCTCTCGGCTATCGCACTCGTCGTCGTCGCGACGGCTGGATCGAGAACGACGCTGCTTGCCGGTATGGGGGCAGTCGGACTGTTGGCGGTTCTCGTTCAGACACTCGTTGCACATGCCGCAGCGTTGGCGACGCCAACTCAGCGCGGCGGCGTGGTCGGAAGCGTCACCAGCGGTGTCGTAACGGGCATCCTCGCCGCGCGATCCGTTGCCGGCACGATTGCCGACTACGGCGGATGGCGGACGGTTTATCTGACCTCCGCGCTGCTTACGGTCGCGATGGTCGGTATCCTCGTGAAGGCGCTGCCACGGCAAGAGGTGGAACGGCATCCGAAAACGTATCTCAACGCTCTCCTTTCGGTTCCGCACACGTTTCTGCATGAGCCGGCCCTGCTGTTTCGTGGCGTACTCGCGCTCCTGATCTTCGCATCTTTCAGCACATTCTGGACCGCGTTGGTGCTTCCGCTCAGCGCTCCGCCGTTTTCCTACTCCCATACCTTGATAGGTCTTTTTGGATTGGTCGGACTGGCTGGGGCGATTGGAGCGACATGCGCCGGAAGACTTGCCGATAGAGGCTACGGTCGATGGACGACCGGGATTTCTCTGGTACTTTTGCTGGTGTCCTGGGCGCTGATTGCTTTCCTGCCCAACTCCATTTTGCTGTTGTTGATGGGCGTGTTCCTGCTCGACCTGGCGGTCCAGGCTGTCCATGTGAGCAACCTCAGCGTCGTCGTGAGCCGGCATCCGCAAAAGAGCGGGCGCCTGATTGGCGGCTACATGGTCTTCTACTCGGTCGGCAGCGCTGTCGGTGCGATCACCGCCACCGCAATCTACGCGCTGTACGGCTGGCTCGGAATCTGCATCTCGGGAGGGGCTTTCAGTGCCGTTGCGCTCTTGGTGTGGATCGCCAGCCGTTTTTCAACAAGCGCAGATCGGACGAACCGCTTGGCTGAGTGCACTCGCGGATGACCGTTTCGAACGCAACCGATCCTTCCGCATGCGAACCGCCCCAGCAGCAAGGCCCGCTTTCGCGGGCCCTGCATCTTCAATCAAGCCTTACACCACCACCGTCAGCGGCGGAATGCGCTTGTCGGGGGCGCTGTCCTGTTCCTGCGCGGCCAGGAGGTTGAGCTCACGGCGTTCGCGTTCGGAGACGATCGCGAGGTCGATGACCTTCTGCAGGTTGGCGGCGTGGCGGAAGGTGGGGTCGTCCTGCTTGCCAGTGCGAACGGCTTCGGCGAAGCGCTGGTAGTTGGTCAGCACCGGCGGCACTTCGATGTCGCGCCAGGTGGCGCTTTCGATGTCGTCGCCGAAGCAACCGCGGAGGTCGGAGCCATCAGGGCGGTGCGTGACCTCGAGGCTGCCCTTTTCGCCGTAGATGCGCAGCTTCAGTTCGTTGAGGTGGCCGGTCGCCCAGCGCGTGGCGTGAATGACGCCGAGCGCGCCGTTGGTGAAGTCGACCGACATCGTGAAGCTGTCGTTGGCATCCAGCAGATATTCGCCGATCTGGCCGCCCGGCGCCTTGTTGAAGGTCTTCAGGCGGGCGAAGACGTGGTCGATGTCGGTCGCGGCGCCATAGGCCGCGAAGTCGAGGATGTGGATGCCGACGTCGCCGAGCACGCCATTGGAGCCGTGGCCGGTCGAAAGACGCCAAAGCCAGCGCGATTCCGTGCGCCAGTCGCCCCACGCGCGGGAAACGAGCCAGCTCTGGAGGTAGGACGCCTCGACGTGCCTGATGGTGCCGAGTTCGCCGGCCAGCACCATCTCGCGGGCGCGCTGCAGGGGCGCGACGTTGCGGTAGGTGAGGTTGACCATGTTGATGACGCCGGCAGCTTCCGCCGCTTCCGTCATTTCCAGGGCGTGGTCGTAATGCTCGGCCAACGGCTTTTCGCAGAAGACATGCTTGCCGGCCGCGATCAGCGCCAGGCTGGTCGCGTAGTGGATGCGGTCAGGCGTGACGTTGGTGGCGCTATCGAATTCGCCCCACTCGATCGCCTCTTCCAACGTGCGGAAGCGCTTTTCGATGTGGAAGTGATCGGCGAATTCGGTCAGCCGTGCGAGATCCGTATCGACGGCGCCGACAACCTCGACGCCATCGATGGCGAGAAAATTGGCGACCTGGTTTTTGGCCATGACGCCCGTGCCAAGAACGAGTAGACGCATTGCTGTTCTCCTCAGCGGTAACCGGCTTCGCCGGCCTGGTGCAGTCTCGGGCCGCGTTCGGTGATCGGCTCCAGCGCCTTCTCGACCGGGACATTCGGGGCATCGGTGATGCTCTTCAGGTCGCCTTGCGGATTATAAGCCCATTTGACGCTGTTGATCAGCACCTTCTGGACGTTGGCGTCGTGGTAGGTCGGATAGGTCTCGTGGCCCGGGCGGAAGTAGAAGATGTTGCCGGCGCCGCGGCGCCAGGTGAGGCCGGAGCGGAAGACTTCGCCACCTTGGAACCAGGAGATGAACACAGTTTCGAGCGGCTCCGGAACGGAGAACTGCTCGCCGTACATCTCTTCGTTCTCCAGCACGAAGTTCTCGCCGATGCCGGCCGCGATCGGGTGGCGCTGGTTGATCGTCCACAGACGCTCGCGCTCGCCGGCCTCGCGCCACTTCAGCGCGCAGGGTGTGCCCATCAGGCGCTTGAAGATTTTCGAGAAGTGGCCGGAATGCAGGACGAGCAGGCCCATGCCTTCCCAGACGCGCTTGGCGACGCGCTCGACGACGACGTCGGAGACGGCGCCGTGGTCCTTGTGGCCCCACCAGGTCAGCACGTCCGTTTCGGCTAGGCGCGCTTCGGTCAGGCCGTGTTCCGGCTCCTGCAGCGTGGCCGTCGTGGCGCTGATTGCTGGATCGGTGTTCAGCGCGTTGGCGATCGTCGTGTGCATGCCATCTGGATAGATGCCGCGGACGATCTCGTTGGTGTTTTCATGGATGTTTTCACCCCATACGATGGTGCGAATAGCCAAAGTCATGCTCCTTCATGCGCGTGGTGGATCGAAACCGTTGGGAAGCGGTTGGGATCCGGTTGTTTGGGTTGGTTTCAGGCGGCGCCCTTCAAGGGGATCCTTTCGAGCGCGCGTCCGGATTGATCGAAACGGTGGATGGCACCGGCGACAGGCGAGACGCCGAGATTGTCGCCGGGCTGGTGGCGCGAAACACCGGTTTCGCGAACGACCAGCGGTTCCGGCGTGCCGATGTCGAGATAGACGAAGCTGTCGGAACCGAGGATTTCGGAGTGGATCACGGTGCCCTTCCAGGCGGGCTCCCGGTTGGTGATCTCGATGTGTTCGGCGCGCACCCCGATGGTGTGGGCGTTGTAGGGCGCGGAGAATTCGCCGGTGAGGAAATTCATCTTCGGCGAGCCGATGAAGCCGGCGACGAAGATGGAATTCGGGGTTTCGTAGAGCTCCAGCGGCGTGCCGATCTGCTCAACCACGCCATCGCGCAGCACGCAGATGCGGTCGGCGAGCGTCATTGCCTCGACCTGATCGTGGGTGACATAGATCATCGTCGTGTCGTGCATGCTGCGGTGAAGCTTGGCGATCTCCAGGCGTGTGGCGACGCGCAGTGCAGCGTCCAGGTTCGACAGCGGCTCGTCGAAGAGGAAGACCTTGGGATCGCGGACGATGGCGCGGCCGATCGCGACGCGCTGTCGCTGGCCGCCGGAGAGCTGGCGGGGCAGGCGTTCGAGATAGGGCGAGAGCTGCAGCATGCCGGCTGCCTGTTCGACGCGCGCCTTGCACTCGTCCTTCGTGCGGCCCGACAGTTTCATGCCGAAGGCCATGTTGTCGAAGACGGTCATGTGCGGATAGAGCGCGTAGGACTGGAAGACCATGGCGATGCCGCGCTTGGAAGGCGAGAGCTGGTTCACCGCCTGGCCATCGAAGGAGAGCGTGCCCTCCGAGATGTCCTCCAGCCCGGAAATCAGCCGCAGAAGCGTGGACTTGCCGCAGCCGGACGGGCCGACGAAGACCATGAATTCACCCTTGCGGATATCCATAGTGACGCCCTTGATGACTTCGAGAGCGCCGAAGCTCTTTCTGATATTGTCGAGTCTAATCTGTGCCATATCGTGCTTTCTTCAACCTTTGACGCCGCCGGCGATGAGGCCGGAAATGATCCGGCGCTGGAATATGAGCACCAGGACAACGACAGGGACCGTGACGATGACAGATGCCGCCATGATGTTGCCCCACGGAATCTCGAACTGGCTGCCGCCCGATAGCAGGGCGATTGCGACCGGCACGGTTCGCTGCGCGTCCGAAGACGTAAAGGTTAGGGCGAAAAGGAATTCGTTCCAGGCCGTAATGAAGGCGAGCAGCCCGGTGGTGACCAAAGCCGGCCACATCAGCGGCATGAAAACCTGGGTGATGATGACCCATGGAGAGGCGCCGTCGACGATCGCCGCTTCCTCGATTTCGATGGGAAGATCGCGCATGAAGGTGGTCAGAACCCAGACCGTGAAGGGCAGGGTGAAGATCATGTAGGAGAAGATCAGCGCGAACGGCGTGTTGAAGATGCCGATCCAGCGGATCAGCTCGAACAGGCCGGCGAGAACCGCGATCTGCGGGAACATCGAGACAGACAGGATCGTCAGCATCAGAAGCGCGCGGCCGCGGAAATGCACGCGGGCCAGCGCGTAAGATGCGGTGACGGCGAGCAGCAGCGAGGCGGCGACGACGCAGACGGCGACCAGCAGCGAATTGCCGAGGCTGTGGATGAAGCTGCCCGTCGTCAGCACGTTTGTGTAGTTCGCGAACGAGATCGAGGTCGGCCAGTATTCGATTGCGAACAGCGCCGTGCCGGATTTGAAGCTGGTCAGGATCGCGTAGTAGAAGGGGAAGACCGCGATGATGACGATGACGCCGACGAGGAGATAGAAAAGGGTGTTCTTGGTGGCTGTGAGAAGCATCAGCGTTCACTCCCGCCGAGGTTGACGCGGCCGAGCCACATGTAGAGCACGGTGACGGTGGCGATGAGCAGGAAGAGAACCGTCGAGGCGGTTGCGCCATAGGCGAACTTGTCGAAGTCGAAGAGGTTCTCTCTCGCCATGACGGACATGGTCTTGGTCTGCGCGTTGTTCGGCGTCAGCACGTAGATCAGGTCGAAGATGCGCATGGCGTCGAGCATGCGGAAGATGACGGCGACCATGATTGCCGGGCGAATCAGCGGCAGCGTCAGGCGCCAGAAGACCTTGATCGGATTGATCCCGTCAATCTTGGCGGCCTCGTAGATATCGCCCGGCACCATCTGCAGGCCGGCGAGGATGAGGAGCGCCATGAAGGGCGTGGTCTTCCAGACGTCGACGATCAGGACGGCGATCATCGCGGTTTCAGGATTGGCGGTCCAGGCGATCTTCTGGCTGATCAGGCCGAGCGCCATGAAAAGGTCGTTCAGGATGCCGAACTGGTCGTTGAGCATCCAGGCCCACATCTTGGCCGAGACGATGGTCGGGATCGCCCAGGGGATGAGGATGGCGGCGCGCACGATGCCGCGGCCGACGAACTGGGCGTTCAGCACCAACGCGACAATGAGGCCGAGCGCGGTCTCGATGGTTACCGAGAGCAGCGTGAACTTGGCGGTATTCCACACCGCGTTCCACCAGGCGGGATCGGCGAGCAGGCCCTTGTAGACCGTGCGGCCGCTCTTCAGCGTGATCCAGGTGAGATAATTGTCGAAGCCGACGAACTTGGCGTCGCCGAGACTGGTGAGCGAGGCGTTGGTGAAGCTGAAATAGATGGTGCGAAACAGCGGCCAGCCGGCGACGACGGCGAGGATGAACAGCGTCGGCGCCAGGAACATCCAGGCGGAACGGACGCGGTCGGCCTTCAGGTCCGACGAGGTGGCCCTGGCGCGCGTCCGCGCTTTCAGGCCTTCAGAAACTGCAACTTCACTCATGAGATACCCGCTTCCTGAGACGATTGACGGTGGCGTCCTTCGGAGCGCCGGCAACGGATAGCCCGCCGCCGGCGCATCGATGGATTACCAGTTGTCGCCCTTGAGCGACGTCAGGTCGGCTTCGAGAAGCTCGAGGTTTTCAGCGGCCGTGCCATTGCCCGACAGCGTGTTGTGGACGGCGGTCCAGAACTTGGCGGAGACCTCGTTGTACTTGACCTTGGCCGAGGCCGAGGGACGCGGCACGGCGTTTTCGAAGATCGGCTTCCAGTTCGGCATGAAGGGGGCTGCTGCTGCGATGTCCTTGTCGTCATAGAGCGCAGACAGCGTCGGCAGGTTGGAGAGCTCGATGGCGCGCTGCTTCTGGCTTTCCTTGGACGTCAGGAACTTCACGAGTTCGATCGCGACCTCGGGGTTCTGCGAATACTTGGAGACGGCGAGATTCCAACCGCCGAGCGTCGAGGACGGCTTGTCGCCATCGGCCGCTGCCGGAAGCGTGGTGACGTCGAACTTGCCCTTGACGGCGCTGTCAGGGCCGTTGCCGAGCGCATAGGCGTAAGGCCAGTTGCGCATGAAGACGGCATTGCCAGTCTGCCAGACACCGCGCGATTCTTCTTCCTGGTAAGCGAGCACGCCGCCCGGCGAGATGGTGCCGACCCAGCCCTTGGCGCGCTCGATGGCGGCCGCGGCCTTCTCGTTGTTGATCGAGATGGTGCCGTCGGTTTCGATGATCTGGCCGCCGCCGGAGGACTTGATCCACTCCAGCGCGTTGCAGGTCAGGCCTTCATAGGCGTTGCCCTGGAAGACGTAGCCCCAGAGGTCCTTCTGGCCGGCTGCGCGCTCCTTGTCCTGGATTTCCTTGGCGGTCGCCGCCATTTCGTCCCAGGTCTTCGGCGGCTGCTTGCCGTATTTGTCGAGCAGGTCCTTGCGGTAGAAGAGGGCGGGTGCGTCGGTATAGAGCGGCATGGCGACGAGGCGGCCGTTGACCGTCTGCGACTGGATGATCGAGGGGAAGAAATCGCCCACGACGTCCTTGGCGGCATCCTTGAGGTCGAGGAACTGGTCGGCCAGCTGCGGCGCCCAGATCACGTCGGTCTGGTAGACGTCGACGTCCTTGTTGCCGGCGGCGAGCCACAGGCGGTACTGCGAGAACTGCTCGGTGGACGAGGACGGCATGGTGACGATGCTGACCTTGTTGCCGGTGGCCTTTTCGAAGGCGTCGAGCTGCTTGCGGAACAGGTCGAGGTTTTTGCCGGTGGAGCTTGCAGAGATGCTGATGTTGGCGGCGTAGGACGGCATGGCCACGCCGATGAGCGCGGCCGCGATGACGGCCGTCGTGAAACGAAACTTCATGATCTTCCTCCCAAAAAGAACCATTGCGTCCTCAAATTTGAAAACGATTTGGTTGGAAAAAATTGTCAGAAGCGCGATATCAAGTCAAGCGGGTAGTTTAGTGGTGGCTTTAACTTGCTGATAGTGGCGATTTGCCTTGTGAAAACAACGGAGTGTGACGTTGCGCGCATGTGGAGAACATCGGGCGCGACACGTCGATTGTGATTGAACATTGAAATCGGTTTGGCTGATGTGCGGTTTTTGTGCCAAATATCGACGGATTGGCTTATAGGGTGTGTGAGGGGTCCAATAGCGGGCGATGAAAGACGTGTCGGTGCATGAAGCTTAGAGAGTTCGCAAAACAGCTCGGATTGTCGCCGACGACGGTCAGCCGCGCGCTGAGCGGCTATCCCGAGGTGAGCGAAGTGACCCGCGCGCGCGTGGCGGAGGAGGCGGTTCGGCTCGGTTACCAGCCGAACGTCAATGCCGTCAGATTGAAGACCGGGCGTGCCGGCGCAATCGGTGTGGTCATGGGGCGGGCAGGCGAGTTTCACTTCGCCGAGTTCATGGCGGGGATGGCCGAGAGGCTGTTGACCGAGGACACCGACATTCTCGTCATTCCGATGGCCGATCCCGATCATAACGACGAGATGCAGCTCTACCGGCGTCTGGTGGAAAGCCAGCGGGTCGATGCGATCATCGTGCATTCGCCGCGGCCGAACGACGAGCGTATCGCGCTGCTCCACAAGCTCGGCATGCCGTTTCTGGTTCACGGCCGCTCGGATATCGACGTGCCGCACGCCTGGCTCGACATCGACAACGAGGGTGCGGTGCGCCGCGCGACCTCGCATCTCATCGATCTTGGCCATACCAGGATCGCCATGATCAATGGCCGACCGGGCGCGACCTATGCGCTTCATCGTGACAAGGGGTATCGCGAGGCGCTACAGAGCCGTGGCATCGAACTCGATCCCCAGTTGATCGCCAGCGGCAATTTCACCGACGAGCTCGGCTTTCGCTTTGCGCGCTCGCTGCTGGAACAGGCCAATCCGCCGACCGCGATCGTCGCCGGCTCGATGATGACGGCGCTTGGTGTCTATCGTGCGATTCGCTCGCTCGGGTTGCAGGTCGGTCGTGAGGTTTCCGTCATCGCTCATGACGACGTGTTTCCCTATCTGACCGCCGACAACATGGCGCCTTCGCTTTCGGCGACGCGCTCTTCGATGCGCGCGGCGGGCACGCGGTGCGCGGATCTGGTGCTGCAGCTGGTGTCCGGCCGATCGCCGCTCGACATCCACGAGCTGTGGCCGGTCGAGCTCATCCTGCGCGAATCAACGGCGCCGGTGCCGCGCTGATTTTGGCGTGTGATGCGGCTCGCCGGGCGCCCGCTTTCCGGGTTGCAACCTGAAAGTGGTAAATTATCCCTCGTTTCCGGGCGGATCTGGAAATTTGATTTACGTCCCTCGATAAATTCAGCCGCCAATTGATTGAATTTTTACGATAGGGGACTAATATTACCTATAGTTGCTTATGCAGTCGACCGGCCCGCTGGTCGATGACGCAACTGTTCCCCTCTGGAGGTTTTGAAGACCTTCATGACTACGGCCACCGTCACGAGCGGTGGCTTTTTTTTGGCCGCGCGATGGCACTTGGTTCTTGCCTACGCGGCGGGGCGGCTCTCGCGGAACTTTCTCGGATGGCCGCCGTTGTTTCCTCAAATGTGCAAAGGAGACAGTTCATGCAGGTCATCGGCACGCAGGTCATTCCAGAGCAGGGCGGTAGACGAGGATTTACGGTCGAGTTCGTCGGCAAGGGCGGCGAGGTCGTGTCCGTACTGTTGCGCAAGGACATGGATCGGACGCTGACGTCCAACAATGCGATCGATCGGGCCAAGGCCGTGATGGGCGAGTTGGCGTCGTTCGATGAGACCGCCGCGCTTTCGAGCGTGGAAACCGGCGCGGCGCAGCCAAGCGCGCGGGCAGCCGGCGATGTGGACGAGATGGAGGATCAATTGGCGCAGGGGCTGGAAGACAGCTTTCCGGCAAGCGATCCTGTCTCGGTCACCTCATCCGCCATTCCGACGGGGAAGGTGCGCAAGCACTAGATTGCCTTCTCCACGCCTGGGATCGCGCAGGCCTCACCACCACCGAACATGCGCGAGCGGGTGAGGAAGCGCTTTTCCCTGCCGTTATCCAGCGAGAACATTCCGCCGCGACCGGCCACCACGTCGATGATCAGCTGCGTGTGCTTCCAGGCTTCGAACTGGCTGGCGCTGATGTAGACTGGCACGCCTGATATCTCTCCAAGCTTCACGTCATGGTCGCCGACAATGAAATCGTCGGCCGGGTAGCACATGGGCGAAGACCCGTCACAGCAGCCGCCGGACTGATGGAAGAGGATGTCGGGATAATCACGCCTGATCTCGTCGATCAGGGCGACGGCGGCGTCGGTTGCGAGAACGCGGGGTTCTCCGTTGACTTTGGTGTCCATTGTTTCCTCCCAAATGGTCCCGCTCCCACATGATATCGTTCCCTCAAACGAAAATCCCCTCCCTTTTCAGGGAGGGGTTTGGGAGGGGTGTTGCGGATGCCCTCCCTGCTGTCGAAAAGGCTCAGAAGAAACCGAGCTTCTTTTCGCTGTAGCTGACCAGCATGTTCTTGGTCTGCTGGTAGTGGTCGAGCATCATCTTGTGGGTCTCGCGGCCGATGCCGGATTGCTTGTAGCCGCCGAAGGCCGCGTGGGCCGGGTAGGCGTGATAGCAATTGGTCCAGACGCGGCCGGCCTGGATTTCACGGCCGAAGCGATAGGCGCGGTTGCCGTTGCGGGTCCAGACACCGGCGCCGAGGCCATAGAGCGTGTCGTTGGCGATCGACAGGGCTTCGGCTTCGTCCTTGAAGGTGGTGACCGACACGACCGGGCCGAAGATCTCTTCCTGGAACACGCGCATCTTGTTGTGGCCGGCAAAGATCGTCGGCTTGATGTAATAGCCGCTCGCCAGTTCGCCGCCGAGGTCGTTGCGCGAACCGCCGGTCAGCACCTTTGCGCCTTCCTGCTTGCCGATGTCGAGATAGGCGAGGATCTTCTCCATCTGCTCGTTGGAGGCCTGGGCGCCGATCATCGTGGCCGAATCGAGCGGGTTGCCCTGGACGATGGCTTCGACGCGCTTGACGGCGCGTTCCATGAAGCGGTCGTAGATCTTTTCATGCACCAGCGCGCGGCTCGGGCATGTGCAGACTTCGCCCTGGTTCAGCGCGAACATCGCGAAGCCTTCCAGCGCCTTGTCGAAGAAGTCGTCATCCTCGTCGGCCACGTCGGCGAAAAAGATGTTCGGCGACTTGCCGCCGAGTTCGAGCGTGACGGGGATGAGGTTCTGGCTGGCGTATTGCATGATCAGCCGGCCCGTCGTGGTTTCGCCGGTAAAGGCGATCTTGGCGATGCGCGGGCTGGATGCCAGCGGTTTGCCGGCTTCGAGGCCGAAACCGTTGACGATGTTGAGAACGCCTGGTGGTAGCAGGTCGCCGATGATCTCGGCCCAGACAAGCAGCGAGGCAGGGGTCTGCTCTGCCGGCTTGATGACGACGCAGTTGCCGGCGGCAAGAGCGGGCGCCAGCTTCCAGGCGGCCATCAGAATCGGGAAGTTCCAGGGAATGATCTGGCCGACGACGCCGAGCGGTTCATGGAAGTGATAGGCGACGGTGTCGTTGTCGATCTCGCCGATCGAGCCTTCCTGGGCGCGTACGCAGGAGGCGAAGTAGCGGAAGTGGTCGATGGCGAGCGGAATGTCGGCGGCCATGGTTTCGCGGATCGGCTTGCCGTTGTCCCAGGTCTCGGCCTGAGCCAGAACTTCCAGCTTGTCCTCCATCCTCTGGGCGATCTTCATCAGGATATTGGCGCGCTCGGTGACCGAGGTGCGGGCCCACTTGTCCTTTGCAGCATGAGCGGCATCGAGCGCGGCGTTGATGTCCTTTTCGCTGGAGCGGGGAATTTCGCAGAGCTTGCCGCCGGTGACGGGGGTGATGTTGTCGAAATACTTGCCTTCGATCGGCTCGCGCCATTCGCCGCCGATATAGTTCCCGTATTTCAGCTTGAACGGCGACTCGACGATTTTCTGATGCAGCATGTCATCCTCCCTTGAGATGAGCCAGGTTCGGACGTGAACCCGTGGGAGGAAATCTGCGCGTCTTTTGTGTCGAGATACAGCGCCACCGAGCGATACCGCAGCGCACAGTGTCGCATCGCTGCTACATCAGTGCCGACTACAACAGGATCAGTGCAGATTGAGCTTCTTCATCTTGCGATGCAGCGTCGCGCGGCTCATGCCGAGCGCGATCGCCGCTTGCGAGACGTTGCCGCTGGAGCGCGTCAGAGCCCTGAGCAGTGCCGCGCGTTCGGCCTCGATCAGGTCCTCGTCGTCGGACATGCGGGTCTCGTGCAGGGCATCGGCGGCCGGAATGCCGGCGGCGATGCTGCGGTCGTCGAGCTTCAGCGCCAGGCGCGCGGCGCGGGTGGCGCCGAGAACGAGGTCGTGGCGATCGACGGCAAGAAGGGCGGCGGCCGGGTTGGCGCCTGCGGGCACCATCACGAAGCGGGCGCCGGCATAGGCGCTGCGGAAGAGATTGATCTCGATGCGCATGGCGGCATCGCGCACCATCTGCGCGAGAATGCCGAGCGTCATTTCGTTGACGTCGTCGCGGCAGGTGGAGATGTCGAGTGCGGCCGCGAGCTGCCCGCGATGATCGCGGATCGGCGAGGTGGTGCAGCTGAGCTTGATGTTGGAGCAGAAGAAGTGCTGATCGCGGAAGATCGAAACCGAGCGCTCGTCGGCCAGCGCCGTGCCGATGCCGTTGGTGCCGATGCTGGCTTCGGTCCAGACCGAGCCGGTCCAGAGGCCGAGATCGTGAAACTCCTTGTCGTCACCGATCGCGCCGCGGCGCTCCAGAGCGATGCCGTCGCGGTCGGTCAGTAGCAGGCAGCAGCCGGCTTTTCCGGCGGTGGTGAACAGGCGATCGAGTTCGTCGGTGGCGTTGGCGATCAGCTGCTCGGATTGTTCGCGTGCCCGCTTGAACTCCTGGTCCATGAGGCGGAGCGGGGTGCGCCGCTCTTCGGGCGCCAGCTGGTGCATGGCGATGCAGCGGCGCCAGGAGGCGACCACCGAAGAACTTGCCGCGGCTGAATCGCGCTGCGTGCACGTATAGACATGCTCCGCATGGGCAGAGTGTTCGTGCATCGGGGTTCCTCCCATCAAAGAGCTGCAGCTCCTACCACCACAGATCATCGACAGGAGTGTGACGAAAATACATGTTCTTGGCAACTCGCGGCAATGTGAGCGTTTGCTGGGGCTTTCACGGCGCTCATCGGACCTGTCTCAGATTTGCGACAGTTGGCCATGTCAGCGACGCGCGGAACTTTCCGGTCGCTCGCCGGTTTCTGCTCCAATCGGCAAGGGAGGCAGGTTTCGATGACGCATGTCCGCAAGACCGACCAGAAACGCGGCCATTTCGATGCGCGCGACAGGCTGATCATTGCGCTCTACGCGCAGCTGAGGGCCGAGCGCGAGACCCGCGAGACGCTGGAATGGGTGATCCGCCACGGCGCGCTGTCGAGCGAGGTGCTGGAGGCGATCGCCGGCGATCCGGTTCCTGTCGTCACCAGCGAGGATATCGCTTCGGTGGAGAAGATCGTGGCGCTCGATCAGCGGCGGTGCAACAAGGGGCGGGAGGAATAGAGATGGCGGCGCGGGCAAGCTGGAAGGGGCATCTGAAGGTGGGCGATCTTGTCTGCGCGGTGGGGCTCTACACCGCGGTATCGGTCGCCGACCGCATCTCCTTCAACATCATCAATCGCAAGACCGGCCATCGCGTCGAGCGTCAGTTCGTCGACAGCGAGACCGGAAAGCCGGTGGACCGCGACGACCAGGTGAAGGGCTACCGGCTGGATAGTGGCGACTACGTCATGATCGAGGGCGAGGAGCTTGCCGCGTTCGCGCCCGAGAGCGACAAGCTTCTGACGGTGCAAGGGTTCGTTCCCTATGACGAGATCAACAAGCTCTATTTCGACCGGCCCTATTATCTGGCGCCGGTCAACGAGGACGATGAGGAGGAGCTGGCGCTGATCGCGCGGGCGATGCGCGACCAGAAGGTGGCCGCGCTCGGAGAGGCGGTTCTGTTTCGCAAGACGCGCACCGTGCTGATCAGGCCACAGGACGACTGCATCGTCGCGACCACGCTGAACTACGACTACGAGGTGCGCAACGCCGAGACGGTGTTCAAGGATATTCCCGACATCACGTTCGACAAGGAAATGATCGAGCTCGCCGGCCATATCATCGGCACCAAGAAAGGTAGCTTCAATCCCCGGGATTACGAGGATCGCTACGAGGCGGCGCTCGCCGAACTGGTGCAGGCGAAGATCGAGGGCAGGGCGCTGCCCAAGCGCAAGGCCGAGCCGAAGGGCAAGGTGATCGACCTCATGGAGGCGCTGCGTGAAAGCGCGAAGATGAGCGGGAAAGCGGCGGGCAAGACCGCTGCCAAGAGTGCCGCGCGCGGTAACGGCGGATCGAAGAAGGCGAGCTGACCATGGCGCTCGAGAGCTATCACGCCAAGCGCGATTTCAAGCGGACGCCGGAGCCGCGGGGCGGAAAGCGGGCCAGTGCTGCGCGCGACAGCAATGCGCTGAGCTTCGTGATCCAGAAACACGACGCGACGCGGCTGCATTACGACTTCAGGCTGGAAATGGACGGGGTGCTGAAGAGTTGGGCGGTGACGCGTGGGCCGAGCCTCAATCCCGACGACAAGCGTCTGGCGGTGCATGTGGAAGACCATCCGCTCGACTATGGCGACTTCGAGGGCATCATTCCGAAGGGCGAGTATGGCGGCGGCACCGTCATCGTCTGGGATCGTGGCACGTGGGCGCCGCATGGCGACATGCACAAGGCCTACAAGAAGGGCCATATGGAATTCGACCTCGATGGCGACAAGCTGAAGGGGCGCTGGCATCTGGTGCGGATGCACGGCAAGCCCGGCGAAACCCGAGAGAACTGGCTGCTGATCAAGGCCGAGGACGAGGAGGCGCGCGCCAAGGGCGATATCCTGAAGCTGCGGCCTGAATCGGCAAAGACCGGCCGGAAGATCGAAGAGGTGGCCAAGAACCCGGATGCCGCATGGCACTCGCGGCCCAAGGGGGCGGCTAGCGCGAATGGTGCTAAGGCGTCTGCTCCCCGACCGAAGGCCGGGAAGGCCAAGGCGGCTTCTCGTCAATGGCCGGATGGCGCGGTCAAGGCTGATCTGCCTGACTTCATCGAGCCGGCGCTTGCCAAGCTGAAGCCGAAACCACCTGCCGGCGACGAGTGGGTGCACGAGATCAAGTTCGACGGCTACAGGCTGCAGATCAGGATCGACCACGGCAAGGTGACGATGCTGACCCGCACGGGCCTGGACTGGACGGAGCGGTTTGGCGAGACGCTTGCCAAGGCGTTTTCGGATCTGCCGGTGCAATCGGCCTTGATCGATGGCGAAGTGGTGGTCGAGCGCGACAATGGCGCTTCGGATTTTTCCGCGCTGCAGAGCGATCTCAGCGAGGGCCGCAAGGATCGTTTCGTGTTCTACGCCTTCGACCTCCTGCACCTCGATGGGCATGACATGCGCGAGGTGTCGCTGCTCTCGCGCAAGGCCTTGCTGGAAACGCTTCTGGCTCCCGACGATCCGACGCTGCGCTACAGCAACCATTTCACGGAGAAGGGGTCTCTTGTGCTCGACCATGCCTGCGGGCTGGGGCTGGAGGGCGTGATCTCCAAGCGCGGCGACAGCGCCTACAGCTCGGGACGCACGGGCGAGTGGGTGAAGTCCAAATGCTCGAAACGCCAGGAGTTGGTCATCGGCGGCTTCGTGCCCTCGACGGCGACGAAGAACGCGATCGGTTCTCTGGCCATGGGCTATTACAAGGGTGGCAAGCTTCACTATGTCGGGCGTGTCGGCACCGGATTTTCGGTCGCCACGGCCAAGATGCTGCACGAACGTCTCTCGGAGGACACTCAAACGAAAACCGCCTTCGACGATGCGCTTTCGGCCGAGGCCCGGCGCGGGCTTGTTCACGTCAAGCCGACGCTTGTGGCGGATGTGGAGTTTCAGGCATGGTCGGCGGATGGCAATCTGCGGCATGCGGCATTTCGCGGGCTGCGCGAGGACAAGGCGGCGGGGGATGTGATGCGCGAGACCGAGAAAAGCAAGGCCGAGCCGGCGCCGCAATCGAGCGTCACGCTCACCCATCCCGATCGCATCTACTGGCCGGACGAGGGTGTCACCAAGCAGGGGCTTGCTGATTATTACGCCCAGGTGTGGCGCTTCATGGAGCCCTTCGTGATCAACCGCCCGCTGGCGCTGCTGCGCTGCCCCGATGGTATTGCCGGGCACCAGCGCTTCTTTCAGAAGCATGCCTGGAAGGGGATGAACGCTCATATCGAGGAGATATCAGACCCCAAGGACAGGGCTGGCGAGAAGCTGCTGCGTATCGCTGATTTCGACGGCCTTGTCGCGCTCGTGCAATCGGCCGTGCTTGAGATCCACCCCTGGGGTGCGACGACCGCGAGCTTTGAAAAGCCCGACATGATCACCATGGATCTCGATCCGGCCGACGATGTGGCCTGGGCCGAGGTGATCGCGGCGGCCGAAGAACTCAAGCAGCGGCTCGAGGCCGCTGGGCTGGCTGCCTTCGTCAAGACCTCCGGCGGCAAGGGTCTCCATGTGGTGACGCCACTGAAGCCGAAGGCCGGGTGGGTGCAGGTCAAGGCCTTCGCGAAGGGGCTGGCGGACGCGATGACGAAAGATCAGCCGGACAAATATCTGGCGACCGCCACCAAGGCGAAACGCAACGGCAAGATCTTCATCGATTATCTCCGCAACGGCCGGGGCAACACCGCCGTCGCCGCCTATTCGACCCGCGCCCGGCCGGGCGCCGCCGTTTCGATGCCGCTTGGTTGGAAAGAGCTGACGGAAGAGATCGGCCCGGCCTATTTCACGGTCGACAACACGCCGTCGCGGATGAATTCGCTGGCAAGCGATCCGTGGGCGGATTTCTTCAAGGCCGCCGCGCCGCTTGAAAAGCGCAAGTGAGGGTGGCCTGACATATGCGCCGAGCTAGTGCTTCGGCCTACCGCCATCCTTGGCGATGCTCTTCTTCAGCGCGTCCATGATATTGACGACGTTGCCGGTGGATTTGACCGGCGCGTGCTTCGTTGCCGCCACGGGCTTCGGAAGGCTCTTCTGCTTGGCTCGGATCATCGCCCTTATGCGCTTCTGCACGGGGTCGGTGACCATTGAGGGCTTCCACTCCTCGGTGCGGTCCTTCACCAGCTTGCTCATCAGCGCCAGCACTTTCTGATCCGCTTTGGCGGCAAGATCGACCGTTCCGGCCGGCTCGCGGACTTCGTCGCCGAAATGCAGCGTCCAGAGCACGATGCCCTTGCCCTGCGGCTCGAGCAGCACGGCGCGTTCGCGGCGGTAAAGCACAAGACGCGCGATGCCCACGACATCGTTTGCCTTCATCGCCTCTCGGATCACGCAGAAGGCCTCGACGCCGACTTTGTCTTCGGGCGCCAGGAAATGCGGCTTGTCGTACCAGATCCAATCGATCGAGCCGCGCGGCACGAAGCTCGATATGTCGATGGTGCGGGTGCTCTCCAGCCCGACCTCGCTGATCTCGTCGTCCTCGAGGATGACGTAATCGTCCTCGCCGCGCGGATAGCCCTTGACCTGGTCCTTGTCCGAGATCGGCTTGTGGGTGACGCTATCGACGTAGCGGCTTTCGACGCGATTTTTGGTCTTGCGGTTCAGCACATGAAACCGCAGCTGGTTACTGTCAGTGGTCGCCGGCGTCAGCGATACCGACGCGGTCACGAGCGACAGCTTGAGATAACCCTTCCAATAGGTCTGACGCGCCATCCGATATCGGCGCCTTGGCGCCCCTCCAAGCCGCAATGCGGCGATGCCGCTTCAACGGTTAGGGTGCGGATTTTGTTCCCTCGATGCTGTCAGGCGTCCCATCTCCCTGGGGCGTCGAACATCATATGGAGGCCAGCGGATCAGCCGAAAGCGTATCAGCGAGCTCTCAGATCCAGCGAAACGTCGCGTTGCCGCGCTTATCGACCTTGCCGAGCTCGATGGAGACCCATCGCCCGTTCGATGTGTCGGCGAGGCGGACGCTCGGCTTGCCGAAAATCATTCCGAGAAAACGTGGACAGCCGCGAATTTTGCCGCCGCCGTCATCGGCTGTGAAGATGCACTGACGGGACATGGATGTCCCGGATACTGCGATTATTCCAGTCTTAGGCATGTGTGGTTCCCGTCACTATCATGCTCCCGACACGAATAGTTGCGCGGCTTTTCCTCGATGGCAAGCCTAAAATTCACGGGTTTGTCATATTCAGAAGCTTCGTATGAAAGCAAACGTTAACCTTCAACTATGTTCAAGCACATAGCCGGCGGCGGCTGGAAATACACCCGATTGGATGATGCGGTGCAGCATCAGTGGGAGAAAATGCTGCGCCTGCGGGTTGAGGTGATTTGCGCCAGCAGCTATCTGGTGCCTGCATGTGCGGATGATCCGCAGACAAGAGGGCGCCGCTACATGATTCCTGAATTTCTCGTCACGCATTCCGGTGGCTTCCATGCCGACGAACTGCTCTCCACCGTCGTTCTGACCCGGCTCTTTCCCGAGGCGCGCATCATGCGCAGCCGTGCGCCGGAATGGATCACGCCCGGTCCCGACAGGATCATCTACGATGTCGGCGGCGCCTATGACGCGGAAGCTGGTATCTTCGACCATCACCAGCGCGGCGCGCCGCTGCGCGACGACGGCCAGCCCTACAGCTCGTTCGGCCTGATCTGGAAGCATTTCGGGCGCGACTATCTCGCCGCATCCGGCGTTCCAGAGGCTGACATCGAGGACATCCACGCCTCCTTCGACGGAAGTTTCGTGCTGCCGATCGATCTTACCGACAATGGCGCGCTCAGCCCCTCCGGCCCGCTGGCCGGGCTGACGCTGCCGGCACTTCTGGAAACGCTGAAGCCCGTCTTCGACGAGACCGATCCCGGTGCCGACGACCGCGCCTTTCATGCGGCACTTGCGATTGCCCGCAGCTTCGTCGAGGCGCGGATCGGCAAGAGTGCCGCGAAGCGCAGGGCCGAAGCGCTGGTACACAAGGCGATCGTCGCCGCCGGCGAAAATCGCGTGCTGGAGCTGCCGATGGGCATGCCTTTCCGCCCCGCCATCGTGAAGGCCGGCGCCGACCACCTGCTCTTCGTCGTCCACCCACGCGACAAGGACTGGTGCGTGACCGGCATTCGCCGCGAGGAAGAAGGTTTTGCGCTGCGCGCGGACCTGCCGGCCGCCTGGGCTGGCCTCACCAACGGCGACCTCGAAGCCGCCTCCGGCGTTGAAGGCGCCAGCTTTTGCCACAACGGCCGCTTCATCGCGGCGGCGAAGAGCCGCGAAGCGGCGCTGAAGATGGCGGAGATTGCGGTGGCTGAGGCGGTGGGGCAGGCCTAACGGGTTAACCCCGCATGATCAGCTTGCCGTAGCTCCGCAGAAAATCCACGCAGGTCAGATCGTCATAATAGGCGTGGTTCACCGTCGCCACATCCGCATGGCCCATCGCTGCCCGCACGTCCATTTCGATGACTTTCTTATTGGGAGCCGACATGCCGAGCGTCGTTCCGAAAACGGTTCTCAGCCCTGCCTCCTTCACGGTCATCAGCTGCATATTCATCTCGCCGTAGGAGAAGCCGAGGTAGATGACGACCTCGGCCTCGGCGATTTGCCGATGCAGACGTTCCATCATATCGTCATCGTCGACGCGTTCCGTGAATGTGCGTATCTGCTCAGCGAGATGTGGCAGATCCGCTCCCCGGAAATCATAGCCGAAACTCATCATCGAGGATGTCGAAGATCGCTGCCAGGGAAGTCTTCCGACCTGTCCGTAGGGATGCTCGATCCGAAGGGTCTCGGTCACGATCGCCTCTGCGTCAGCTAAGGGAACGCGATAGTAATTGCTGATAGCGTGAGCGAGATAATGCTCAATACACCGGTCGTAGTTGAAGGTGATAAACGACACGTTCTTGAAGATATCGACCAGATTTTCTCGTTGAACGCCTTCGTGAAGCATCTGGAAAAACGCGCTGAACCACGTGTTTTTGACAAGATCGAAGCCAAACGATTGATCTCTAGACAGATCGACGTTCAACAGACAATTCGCTTCCGCCTCGAGAATGCTCGCGGCTATTCCGAGCTTGCCCATCTGAACAACGAGACTGTCGGTCGAATGCGTATGAAGATAGTTGTCAATCGAGATGGCCTGCGACATCGCTCCTGAAATCGCCCGTCCGGCATCATAGAGCGGATTTGGATCTACCTCCGGCCACATCGTCGGTAGAATCGTGTTCACGGCCTCCGAGATACGCTTGTCGCCACGGGATACCGTCCAATCGTCGTTGAACCGGATGTCGAGTTTCCCAGCGATGATTCCCATTAAATCGGTGCCTACCGGAAAGTTCACTTCCCGGCTGGCGCCTGCACCGACGATAAAAAGCGTGCGACGTGTGAACATCGAGTGCCCCTCCCACAATGCGGCGAGAACCTCAGCATATTCGCGCCCGGCGACAAATTCCAGTTGCGGCTTCGCGATTTGCACGTCTAGCCGATTATGTGAGCGCCACAATCGGTCTGGGCCGCTACTAAGTACATTTAAAACATAAGAAAAATGGTGGGCCCGGAGGGACTCGAACCCCCAACCAAGCGGTTATGAGCCGCCGGCTCTAACCATTGAGCTACAGGCCCTGGCGGCCTTTGCGGCGCCTTGCAGCGGCGCAATGGTTCGCCGGTGCTCGTTGCGTCTAACGCAATTTCAGAGCGGTCACAAGTCATTGCCGCAATAGCTTCACAATCAAACGGCAAGAGGGATCGGTAAGTCACAATCGGGGAGTGAAACAATGCCATTGCTGAACACCAAAAGCTTTGCCGCCGGTCTCTTTCTCAGCCTGCCGGTGCTTGCCGCAGCCTCTCTGCCGTCATTCGCGGCCGATGCGCCGCGCCAGGCGGTCATCACCGTGATCGGCGAGGGGCGGGCGACGATGGCGCCGGATATGGCGGTCTTGACCTTCTCCGTCGTCAAGCAGGAGAAGACCGCGCGCGAGGCGCTCGACAACAACAACAAGGCGATGAGCGACGTGCTTTCGGCGCTGAAGAAGGCCGGTATCGCCGAGCGCGATCTGCAGACGTCCGGCTTTTCCGTGCAGCCGCAATATCGCTATCCGCAGGGGACCGACGGGCAGCAGCTTCCGCCGGAGCTGATCGGCTACATGGTCTCCAACGCGCTGACGGTGCGGGTGCGCGATCTCTCGAAGCTTGGCGGGATCATCGATCAGTCGGTGACGCTCGGCGTCAATCAGGGCGGCGATATCCAGTTCACCAATGACAAGCCCGACAGCGCCGTCGAAGAGGCGCGCAAGAATGCGGTGGCTGATGCCATGGCGCGGGCAAAGACGCTTGCGTCCGCCGCCGGCGTCAAGCTCGGCAATGTCATCGAGATCAACGAAAACGGTCCGCGGCCGCAGCCGATGCCCGTCATGCGGGCGGCGATGATGAAGTCGGAGGCCGATTCAGCCGTGCCGATCCAGGGCGGCGAAAGCAGCTACAACATCCAGGTGAACGTTACATTCGCGATCGCCCAGTAGCGCGATCCGTCCCTTCGTTAATCTAAGTTACCAAAAGATTGCCGTTGATATTCGCTTGGATATCAACGGCTTATCTTTTTGTGGGCACAGCTGTGGCAAGGCTGCGGCAGAAAAGCGCTTTATCACGCGTATATTACACTATAACATCGATCGTGTTATTCGGTCCGGCCGGGAACTTGAGTTCTGCTTTCGGCGTTAATGCGGACCGATGAGGAGGAATTGGCTTTATCCCTGCAAAGAGGAGACAGACATGTCGAATGCCTTGCCGCCACTTCACAATGGGCACGCCCCGTTCACCCTTCAAGAGCTCTTTCGCGACGCTCTTTATGCGTTTGAAGAGTGGGATGCGGAACTGACCGAACCGATCGTCACGTTCGAAGGCCGGGTGGTTCCGATCAGCAGCGTCTTCGAGGCCATGCGCCAATGCGACGATATCGTGCCGATGAATATCGTCGGCGCCGTTACCGAGCGACTGACGAAACCCTGGGAGGGCGAAGGCCCGCTCGACCAGATGACGTTTTCGACCGCCGCCCGCGTCATGGGCGTGCTGGTGCGAAAGCGCCTGCATGCGACGGGAACGCCCGATATCGTGGCCGTTGCCGCCGTTCCGGACGAACGCCGCTCGCGCGGTTGACTTTTCGATGCCGCGGTCGCTTCGGCGGCCGCGTCTCGTCCTGAAGCCCTGAAGGATTGGGGCTATTGGCGCTTCATTCATGCGCCACACGCGACCTAGAGGTCGAACGCTTCCTTCAGTCCCTGTCCTTTGCGCTCGCGCAGATCGAGGTCGGCTTCGATATGCGCGATGTGATGGACCATGAGATGGCAGGCGTGGTCGAGATCCTTGGCTTCGATCGCCGAGACGATGTCGCCATGCTCGTTGTGGCCGCAGCTCGATATGGTCGACTGGCCGTAGAGCGCGATGACAAGAGAGGAGCGAGCAACGAGTTCCTCCATGAAGCGCTGCATGATTGTATTGCCGGAGATGGCGGCAAGCGTCAGGTGAAAATCGCCGGATGCCTTGATTTCGGCACGACGGGCCGTCTGGCCGCGCTCGCTTATCAGGCGGCTTTCTTCCAGCAGCAGTTGTCTGAGATGCTGAATTTCCGACGTCGTGATCCTGGCCGCCGCCTCGCGCAGGATGCCGGGCTCGATCAGCCGGCGGGCAGCGAAGATCTGCCTGGCCTCGTCAGGCGAGGGGTAGGCCACGAAGGCGCCGCGGTTTTTCTCGACGCTGACAAGCCCCTCATAGGAGAGCGCCTGCAGGGCCGCGCGCGCCAGTGTACGGCTGACATTGAAGAGATTGCCGACATCGCTTTCCGACAGCTTGGTTCCCGGCGACAGGCGACGTTCGACGATCGCGTCGCGAATGGCGTCGCGGATCTGCTGCGCGCCTGTTTCGGCGGGCTCGTCGGTCGTCAGAAGCGCGTTGGCTGCGGAGTTCATAAAGCGGGATGTCCTTTGATCGGCCGATGATAGCCATATTCAGCCGAAAAGTTAAACGGAATTTGCGAGCAATGCAGCGGTCAAATTGTATACGATTATTTGCGCAAATTGCAGACGAAAGCCTATTTCATGTGCAAACATATATGAGGCTTGAATTTTAGTCATTCTGATATTTCCGAGAAAATTCAATATTCGTAATGACTTGATGCGTTGCGGGAGAAACTGGCACGGCGAATGCATCGTATTCCTCGAACAGGGGAAGACACGATGTCGAAAGCGGCAGAGATCGATATAGCATCCGTTTCGAAGGTGTATGGCGCCACCACCGCCGTGCATGCAATCAGCCTGAAGATACCGGCTGGTTCCTATTGCTGCTTCCTGGGGCCATCGGGCTGCGGCAAGACCTCAACGCTTCGGATGATTGCCGGGCACGAGAGCATTTCGTCGGGTGACATCCGCCTCGGCAACACCGTCGTCACCGATTTTCCGCCGGCCAAGCGCGGCACGGCGATGATGTTCCAGTCCTACGCGCTCTTCCCGCATCTCGACCTGATCGACAACGTCGCCTTCAGCCTGAAGATGAAGGGCGTCGAGAAGGAGGAGCGCCGCGCCAAGGCGCTGGAGATGCTGAAGCTGATGCAGATGGAGGCCTATGCCAACAGGCGTCCGGCGCAGCTTTCCGGCGGCCAGCAGCAGCGCGTGGCGCTGGCGCGCGCGCTGATCACCGATCCCGAGGCGCTGCTTCTCGACGAGCCGCTGTCGGCACTCGATCCGTTCCTGAAGATTCGCATGCGTGCGGAGCTCAAGAAGCTGCAGAAGACGCTGGGGATCACCTTCGTGCATGTCACGCACAGCCAGGAAGAGGCGATGGCGCTCGCCGACATTATCGTCATCATGAACGACGGCAAGATCGAGCAGGCTGCGACCCCGCGCAAGGTGTTCGAGGAGCCGGCCACGGCTTTCGTCGCCCGCTTCATGGGCGATCACAACGTGCTGACGGGCCGCGTTACATCCGCCAAGGATGGCCTGATCACGCTGGAGGTTCCGGAGGGGCAGAGCTTCACGGTGCGCGGCGCGGGCAGGGAAGTCGGCGAGGTCGTCGATATTGGCATCCGCACCGACCGGGTGCGTCTCGCCAGCGCGGCCGACAAGACGCTCGGCTTCAACGGCATCGTCTCCAACATCGAATATCGCGGCGCCTCGGTGAAGATCACCGTGGTCGGCGCGGGCAGCGATGACTTCACCGTCATTGCGTCCGACGGCGATTATTTCGCCAACCCCGCATCGGTCGGCGATGCGGTGTCCCTGAGTTGGGCCCTGGAGGACGCCGTTCTCCTGGGCCGCGTTTCGGCATGAATTTCAATTACCACAAAAACCAGAGGGAACTGACATGACTGATACAACGAAAACCACCAAGAAGGGTCTGCTCGACAAGGGTGTGTCGCGCCGCGGCCTGCTGAAGACGGGCGCCGCCGCCCTTGGTGCGGCCGCAGGCTCCGGGCTCATCACCGGTTTCCCGACCATCTGGGCGCAGTCGAACATCACGCTTCGCCAGTTCGGCACCGGCGTTTCCAACATCAACGCCATTGCCGAGCAGTGCAAGAAGGACCTTGGCATCACGCTCGAGATGACGGCGACCGATTCCGACGCCGCCGCCCAGCGCGCCGTGACGCAGCCTGACAGCTACGATATCGCCGACATCGAATACTGGATCCTGAAGAAGGTCTATCCGACCGGCGTCATCCAGCCGATGGATGTGAAGAAGCTGAAATATTACGACAAGGTCGTTCCGCTCTTCAAGAACGGCAAGCTGAAGCCGGATAGCGTGATCGCGCAGGGTACCGCGCCGCACACGGTCGGCTATGTCGAGAGCGCGGACGCCAAGACGTTTGCCAAGGGCGAGACCGAACTCTTCACCATGATGCCGACGATCTACAATGCCGATACGCTCGGCATTCGTCCCGACCTCGTCGGCCGCGAGATCTCGACCTGGGCCGATATCATGGACCCGAAGTTCAAGGGCAAGACCTCGATCCTCAACATCCCGTCGATCGGCATCATGGATGCCGCGATGATCATGGAAGCGCTTGGCAACATCAAGTACGCCGACAAGGGCAACATGACCAAGGAAGAGATCGACAAGACGATCGAATTCCTGATCAAGGCCAAGCAGGACGGCCAGTTCCGCGCCTTCTGGAAGTCGTTCGACGAGTCCGTCAACCTGATGGCGTCGGGCGAAGTCGTCATCCAGTCGATGTGGTCGCCGGCCGTCGCCGCCGTCCGCTCCAAGGGCATTGCCTGCAAGTATCAGCCACTCAAGGAAGGCTACCGTTCGTGGGGCGGCGGTCTCGGCCTTGCCTCGCACCTCAAGGGTGCCGAGCTCGACGCGGCCTATGAGTACATCAACTGGTACACATCCGGCTGGGTCGGCGGCTACCTCAACCGCCAGGGCTACTACTCGGCCTGCATGGACACCGCCAAGGGCTTCATGACCGAGGACGAGTGGGGCTACTGGATCGAAGGCAAGGCCGCCAAGGGCGATATCCTTTCGCCCGAGGGCAAGGTCATGGAGAAGGCCGGCGCCGTTCGCGACGGCGGCTCGTTCGAAGAGCGCATGGGCCATGTCGCGTGCTGGAACTCCGTCATGGACGAGGACCGCTACATGGTTCGCCGCTGGAACGAGTTCATCGCGGCTTAAGGCGATCTGGGATCTCCCCTTCCAATCGCGGGAGGGGAGGTTCTGCCGTGGGTTACCCCCCTCTGTCCTGCCGGACATCTCCCCCACAAGGAGGGAGATCGGCTCGTGGCCTGCTCCCCACCCAAGCAACGAGCGTGGAGCGAGCGGTTGCGCCCAGCCAATCTCCCCACCAGTGGGGGAGATGCCCGGCAGGGCAGAGGGGGGCACCACGCAACGCAATGCCAACTGGAAAAGGGATCAGCGATGGCGACGATCGCTTCAGCAGAGACAAACGAGACGACCGAGCGGGTGCGCAGCCCGGGCTTTCGGCTGGCGCCGTGGGCGGCCTCCTATCTCCAGGCGACGCCGCTGATCCTGATCCTCGGCTTCTTCTTCATCTTGCCGATTTTGATGATCGCGGTGGTCAGCTTCTGGGATTACGACTTCGCCGGTCTCTATCCCGATTTCCTGACGATGAACTACACCGAGACGCTCGGCTCGTGGGTGACTTGGAAGACCTATCTCAACACGCTGAAATTCACCGTCATCGTCTGGGCGCTCACCGTCTTCATCGGTTTCTGGGTCGCCTATTTCCTCGCCTTCCACATCCGCCGCACGTCCACGCAGATGATCCTGTTCCTCGTCTGCACCGTGCCGTTCATGACCTCGAACATCATCCGCATGATCTCGTGGATCCCGGTTCTCGGCCGTAATGGACTGGTCAATTCGGCGTTGATCGAGATGGGCATCATCCCGCAGCCGATCGAATGGCTGCTCTATTCCGATTTCGCCGTGGTGCTTGCCATGGTGCACCTCTACACGCTGTTCATGGTGACGCCGATCTTCAACACGCTGATGCGCATCGACCGCTCGCTGTTCGAGGCGGCGCGTGATGCCGGCGCCAGCGGCTGGCAGATCCTGTGGAACGTCGTGATCCCGCTCGCCAAGCCCGGTATCGCCATTGGCTCGATCTTCGTCGTCACGCTCGTCATGGCCGATTTCTCGACGGTGCAGGTCATGTCCGGTGGGCAGAGCGCCTCCGTGGCGCTGATGATGAAGAACCAGATGTCGCTGCTGCAATATCCGGCCGCTGCCGCCAATGCCGTTGTGCTTCTGATCGTCGTGCTGATGATGGTCGCGGCCATCCTGCGCGTCGTCGATATCCGCAAGGAGCTTTGAGATGAGCCACGAAAAGCGCACGCTCGAATTCTACGTTCTCGCCGCCTTCTTCCTCCTGTTCGTGCTGTTCCTCTACGGCCCGTTGTCGGCCATCCTCATCCTCTCCTTCCAGGGGCCGGATGGCGGCCTGACATTCCCGCTCAACGGCGTCTCGGTCCACTGGTTCTTTAACCTGTTCGAAAAGCAGGCGGTGGGTGATTTCGGCGCCTCGTTCCGCCGTTCCTTCTCGCTCGGCCTGATGGTCATGGTGGTCACTGTCGTGGTGTCGCTGCTGGCGGGCCTTGCCTTCCGCCGCCGCTTCCGTGGGGCGACGCTGTTGTTCTATGCGACGGTCGCCAGCCTCGTGGTGCCGTCGATCATCATTTCGCTCGGCATCGGCGTGGTGTTCCAGCAGGGCGGCTTGAAGCCGGCATGGTATTCGTCGGCCTTCGGCGCGCATCTGACATGGACGCTGCCCTTCGGCGTGCTGATCATGTTCGCCGTCTTCAACCGCTTCTCGCCGGCTTATGAAGAGGCGGCGCGCGATCTTGGGGCGACGTCGTGGCAGACCTTCGTGCATGTCGTGCTGCCGATGATCGCGCCCAGCCTGATCGGCGTCGGCCTGTTCGGCTTCACGCTCTCCTATGACGAATTCGCCCGCACGCTGATGACCTCTGGCAGCTACAACACGCTGCCGCTCGAGATCTACGGGATGACGACCAACGTGACGACGCCGGTGCTCTATGCGCTGGGCACGGTGACGACACTGTTCTCCTTCACCATCATTCTCGTCGCGCTCGGCATCATGATGATGCTGCGCGGACGCCAGGCAAAGACAAGCTGATCTCATGCGCATCCTGATCGTCAATCCGAACACGACATCAAGCATGACCGAGAAGGCGGCGACCGCCGCACGGCTCGTTGCCGCCAGCGGCACCGAGATCATCGCCGCCACCTCGAGAATGGGGCCGGTGTCGATCGAGGGGCATTATGACGGGGCGCTCGCCATTCCCGGCCTGCTGACGGAGCTGAAGGAGCGGGCAGGGACCTATGATGCGGCCGTCATCGCCTGCTTCGACGATACGGGGCTGGAGGCAGCGCGCAGTTTCGCCGACGTGCCGGTGCTCGGACTTTGCGAAGCCGCCGTCGCCACCGCAGGCTTTCTGGCGCAGCGCTTCACCGTGGTGACGACGCTGGAGCGTTCGCGGGTGCTGATCGACAATCTCGTGCGTCGCTATGGCATGGGCGACCGGGCCAAGGTCCGCGCGTCTGACATTCCGGTGCTGGAGCTTGAGGACGAGGCGTCCGGCGCGATCGGCAAGCTGCGCGCCGAGATCGAGCGGGCGCTTGATGAGGATGGCGCGGAGGCGATCGTGCTCGGCTGCGCGGGGATGACCGACCTGGCGCGCGAGCTGCAGGAGATCTATGGCGTGCCTGTCGTCGATGGCGTGGCCGCAGCCATCAAGCAGGCGGAAGCGCTGGTGTCGCTGGGCCTCTCGACCAGCAAGCGCGGCTCCTACGCGGCGCCGCTTGCCAAGCCGTTTCTTGGCGAGATGAGCCGATTTGCACCCATGCAGGCAGCGGGCTGAGGCCTGTGCCTAGCCGTCGCCCTGCATAGCGTATCATCACGATTCCGCTTTACTTTTTCGCTCTCCTGACGATGCTCAGCAAAAAGCATTCGAGGAGAGGAAACAGACATGACCATGCCCGACGACGACCTTGCGCGCATTGCCGAACAGGAGAAGGTGCTGAGCTTCGACAGTTTCGATCTGGCGACGGCATGGCAGCTGGGCAAGCTGCTGCAGGAGTTGGGTTCGGAGCGTGGCCTGGGCATCGCGATCGATATCAACCTGCATTCGATGCCGGTTTTCTATGTCGCTCTTCCCGGCGTGACGCCCGACAACGTCCAGTGGGTGCGCCGCAAGCGCAATCTGGTGCTGCGCTATTTCCGCAGCAGCTATGCCATCGGCCTCGACCTCAAGTCCAAGGGCAAGACGGTGGCCGACAACGGTCTTTCGGACGCCGATTACGCGCCGCACGGCGGCAGCTTCCCGATCAACGTCAAGGGCACGGGCTGCATCGGCTCGGTGACCGTCTCCGGCCTGCCGCAGCGCGACGACCACAATCTCGTCGTCGAGGCGCTGGCACTGATGCTGGCCAAGGATCTGGACGCGCTGCGTCTGGCTTAATGCCGTTTGAACCGTTCCGGCCCGTCATGTCGGGCCGAATTGGTCTTACACCTTCTCCGCGACCCAGACGGTCGGGGCGCCGAGGATGCCGCCGGTGCGCATGGCGGAGCGGAGTTCCTCGAGCTGCATGAAGGCCTTCGCGGCCTCTGGCGTTGCGAATTCGTGGGTGACGGTGATGTCGTTGGGGTTGTCGGCGGATTGGTAGACCGCCTCTGATATCACGCCGTTTGCCGCCTGCACCGAACGGAAGCCGTCATACACCTTGCGCCAGGCCGTATAGTCCGAAACCTCATGCCGTACGAACACTGTCGTCATGTTCCGCTCCTGCGTTGCATTCACATGTTTCGTTGGGATGCCCAGGCGTCAGCGTACCACCGATGAGGGGTTCGCGCGCGTGGAAATGCACGACATCGCACGCCGCTGAAATTGCATGTATGCTGGTGACATCTCGATCAGGGAACAGGATCGATGACGCGTCGTTTGCGCATTCTTGCGGCGTTGCTCTCCCTGGCGCTGATCAGCGCCGGGCCGGCCGATGACGGGCGGTGGTATGCGGGGAGCTACTCGTTTTCCGACGAACTCGGCGGTTTCCGCATCCTGTCCATCTCGGGCGCCGGCACGCGAGAGGATCCGATCGAGATCCGCGAGGCGTTCGACAGCCTTGCGCCGGTGACGCTGGTGATCCGCTTCGCCAAACCCGCCGAGCTGAAGACGACGGTGCCCGGCTCGTTTCATTTGCGTGTGGTGGCCGTGAACCGGAGCGGGCTAGCGTGGATCGGCTTCGGCTTCGAGCTTCAGGAAATCCGCGGCAAGCCAAGCGACTTCTATGACGGGCTATCCTTCGGGCAGGCCGATCCCAATCCGGCGCTGATCTCGTCCAGCCGTTTCATGCATTTCGAAAGCCGGTTCGAGAGTTTCGACCGGCTGAATTTCGATGACGGGCATCTCGATCCCGGGGAGCAATCGAGCTTCGGCTTCTTCGTTTCCGACGTCACGCCGGTCCCGGAGTTCTATCTGGTCGAGGAGCCCCGTATTCCGTCGTCATGAACGAAGACGGCGCCATGGATGCGGCGCCGCCTTTTTTCACTGTCAGATCTTGCCGCCAGCTTCGGGGATGACCTTGGTCAGGCTGCCGGTGGCCGGGAAGAGGGGGATGAGGCAGGCTTGCAGAGCGTGGTAGATGTCGCCCTTGCCGGGGAAGATGGTGTGGGCGGGGACCATGTCTTCCGTCAGTTCCTCGTGCCAGCCGCCGTTCTTGTGATCGATGAAGCGGCGCTCGATGACGTTCCAGATCTTGCGGTAGCTTTCCTCGTGGTAGTCGCTCGGCAGGTGTTCGTTGAGGTAGTGGGCAGCGGCTGCGCCTTCGCAAGCCGGCCACCACATCTTCTGGCGCTTGTCCGGGCGGTCTTCCCAGTCGAGCGTGTAGAAGAAGCTGCCCTTTTCGTCGTCCCAGCCGAGCGCCATTGCCTGCGAGAACAGGCCCTTGGCGGCATCCGGCAGCCATTCCAGCTTCTTGCCGCCGAGCGCCCATAGCTGCAGCAGCAGGCGCGCCCATTCCAGCGAGTGGCCGGGGGTGGTGCCAGCCGGGCGGAACATCTCGTTCGGATGATAATAGTTCTTGTCGAGCTTCCACTCTGTGTCGAAGTGCTCGGCGACGCGCCAGTCGACGGAGCCGGCGGCGCGGCGGATGACGAGGTCGGCGATGCTTTCGGCCTTGGTGAGGTAGTCGCGGTTGCCGGTTGCCTCGAAGGCGGCCATGAGGGCTTCGGTCAGGTGCATGTTGGAATTCTGGCCACGATAGGTGCCGCCGTCGAGCGGCTGCCAGTCGGCGGTGAATTCCTCGGCGATGGCGCCGTGCTTTTCTTCCCAGAAGCGGGTGTTCAGCACCTCGGTGATATCGGCGAGCATGCCGTCGGCAAGCGGGTGGCCGATGGTCTTGGCGGAGGAGGCAGCGAGCAGAACGAAGGCGTGGCCGTAGCCCTGCTTGTTGGTGTCAACAGGGCCGTCATTGTTCAGCGACCAGAAATAGCCGCCGTTCTTCTGATCACGGTGGTGGTTCCAGATGTACTGCATGCCGTGATCGACGACATCGGATGCGCCGGGGCGGCCGAGCAGCGTGCCGATCGAGAAGCAATGGACGGCGCGGGCGGCGATGTGGATGCCGCGCACCTGACCCTCGGCGTCGAGCGGCTTGCCGGTGTCGTCGAGATCGTAGAACCCACCCTTGGGATTGATGGAGTCATGCTGGAAGAAATCGAACAGGCCGTTTGCCTGGGCGACGAGCCAGTCGCGGTGGTAGGTGCGCGTCGTCCAGTTGCCGAGAGTGGCGTCGCCGATTGCAGGTGCCATGATACTCCTCCGATTTCATACACAATGCTTTGAAATTGCCTATATAGGGGGCGTTCGAGTCTGTCATCCGCCGTGCGCCGGCAATGGCGAAATTGTCGCTGATATATTGACATAAAGATATCTTTATGTGATTTGGGCGGCTTGTCTTTATAATGACGTCAAGGAGTCCGCCCGTGTTCAACAATCTGTTTGGCCCCGAAGGGGAAAAGCGCGACGGCAGTGAAGTGTTTGCAGCGCTCAGGAAAGCCGCCAGCGAACGCATTCTCGTCCTTGACGGCGCCATGGGCACACAGATCCAGGGGCTGGGTTTCGACGAGGATCATTTCCGCGGCGATCGCTTCATCGGCTGCGCCTGTCACCAGAAGGGCAACAACGACCTTCTCATCCTCTCGCAGCCGGATGCGATCGAGGAGATTCACTACAAGTACGCCAAGGCCGGCGCTGATATTCTCGAGACCAACACCTTCTCCTCCACCCGCATCGCGCAGGCCGACTACGCGATGGAAGGGGAGGTCTATGCGCTGAACAAGGAAGGTGCCGAAGTCGTGCGCCGCGCCTGCATCCGCGCCGAGCGCGAGGATGGCCGCCGCCGTTTCGTGGCCGGCGCCATCGGCCCGACCAACCGCACGGCCTCGATCTCGCCTGACGTCAACAATCCGGGCTTCCGCGCCGTTACCTTCGACGACCTGCGGATCGCCTATGCCGAGCAGATCGACGGCCTGATCGATGGCGGCGCCGACATCATCCTGATCGAGACGATCTTCGATACGCTGAACGCAAAGGCTGCGATCTTTGCCTGCGAGGAGCGCTTCGAGGCCAAGGGCATCCGTCTGCCTGTGATGATCTCGGGCACGATCACCGACCTTTCCGGCCGCACGCTGTCCGGCCAGACGCCGTCGGCCTTCTGGAACTCGGTGCGCCATGCCAATCCGTTCACGATCGGCCTGAACTGCGCGCTCGGCGCCAACGCCATGCGTCCGCACCTGCAGGAGTTGTCGGGTGTCGCCGATACCTTCATCTGCGCCTATCCGAATGCCGGTCTTCCCAACGAGTTCGGCCAGTATGACGAGACGCCCGAGCTGATGGCGGCGCAGATCGACGAGTTCGCCCGCGAAGGCCTCGTCAACATCGTCGGCGGCTGCTGCGGCTCGACGCCGGAGCATATCAAGGCGATCGCAGAGGTTGTCGCCAAGTACAAGCCGCGCCCGATCCCCGAGCACCGTCCGTTCATGTCGCTGTCGGGCCTCGAGCCCTTCGAGCTCACCAAGGACATCCCCTTCGTCAACGTCGGCGAGCGCACCAACGTCACGGGTTCGGCGCGCTTCCGCAAGCTGATCACCAATGCCGATTACACTGCAGCACTCGATGTCGCGCGCGACCAGGTCGAGAACGGTGCGCAGATCATCGACATCAACATGGACGAAGGCCTGATCGATTCCGAAAAGGCGATGGTCGAGTTCCTGAACCTGATCGCCGCCGAGCCGGATATCGCTCGCGTGCCCGTCATGATCGACAGCTCCAAGTTCTCGATCATCGAATCCGGCCTGAAGCGGGTGCAGGGCAAGCCGATCGTCAACTCGATCTCGCTGAAAGAGGGCGAGGAGAACTTCCTGGCGCAGGCGAGGCTGCTGCATGCCTATGGCGCGGCTGTCGTCGTCATGGCCTTCGACGAGACCGGGCAGGCGGATACCTATGACCGCAAGGTCGAGATCTGCACGCGCGCCTACAAGCTGCTGACCGAAAAGGCGGGCTTCCCGCCCGAGGACATCATCTTCGACCCGAATGTCTTCGCGGTCGCGACCGGCATCGAAGAGCACAACAATTACGGCGTCGACTTCATCGAGGCGACGCGGACGATCCGCAAGACGATGCCGCTGGTGCATATCTCGGGCGGCGTTTCGAACCTTTCCTTCTCGTTCCGCGGCAACGAGCCGGTGCGCGAGGCGATGCACGCCGTGTTCCTTTACCACGCCATCCAGGCGGGCATGGACATGGGCATCGTCAATGCCGGCCAGCTGGCGGTCTATGATCAGATCGACGCGGAGCTGCGCGAGGCCTGCGAGGACGTGGTGCTGAACCGCCGCAGCGACGCCACCGAGCGGTTGCTCGAAGTGGCCGAGAAGTTCCGTGGCGGTGCTGCCCGCGAGGGACGCGTGCAGGATCTCTCCTGGCGCGAATGGTCGGTCGAGAAGCGTCTTGAACACGCTCTGGTCAACGGCATCACCGAATATATCGACGCCGATACCGAAGAGGCGCGCCTTGCCGCCGCCCGTCCGCTGCATGTCATCGAAGGTCCGCTGATGGCCGGCATGAACGTGGTCGGCGATCTGTTCGGTTCGGGCAAGATGTTCCTGCCGCAGGTCGTCAAGTCGGCGCGCGTGATGAAGCAGGCTGTGGCCGTGCTTCTGCCTTACATGGAAGAAGAGAAGCGCCAGAACGGCGGCGACGACCGCAAGTCGGCCGGCAAGATCCTGATGGCGACCGTCAAGGGCGACGTCCACGATATCGGCAAGAACATCGTCGGCGTCGTGCTCGCCTGCAACAATTACGAGATCATCGATCTCGGCGTCATGGTGCCGGCAACGAAGATCCTGGAGACGGCGGTGGCGGAGAAAGTCGACGTTATCGGCCTGTCGGGCTTGATCACGCCGTCGCTCGACGAGATGGTGCATGTGGCGGCCGAAATGGAGCGCCAGGGTCTGGACCTGCCGCTTCTGATCGGCGGCGCCACGACCAGCCGCGTTCATACGGCCGTGAAGATCCATCCCGGCTATAACAAGGGCCAGACGGTCTACGTCACCGACGCCAGCCGAGCGGTTGGCGTGGTCTCGTCGCTGCTGTCGCCCGAGAACCGTGATGGCTACATCACCGATATCCGCGCCGAATACGCCAAGGTTGCCGCGGCCCACGCCCGCAGCGAGGCCGAGAAGGTGCGTCTGCCGCTGTCGCGTGCCCGCGAGAACGCGCAGAAGGTCGATTGGGCCGCTTACGCGCCCGCCAAGCCGAGCTTCTTGGGCACCAAGGTGTTCGAGGATTACGATCTGGCGACGCTCGCCGAATACATCGACTGGACGCCGTTCTTCCAAACCTGGGAGCTGAAGGGCCGCTATCCTGCCATTCTTGAGGATGAGAAGCAGGGCGAGGCGGCACGCGCGCTCTGGGCGGATGCGCAGGTAATGCTGAAGAAGATCATCGATGAGAAGTGGTTCCGTCCGCGCGCCGTCATCGGCTTCTGGCCGGCCGGTACCGTCGGCGACGATATCCGCCTGTTTACGGACGATAGCCGCAAGGAAGATCTCGCGACCTTCTACACGCTGCGTCAGCAGCTTTCGAAGCGCGACGGGCGGCCGAACGTGGCGCTGTCGGACTTCGTGGCGCCTGTCGACAGCGGTGTGCAGGACTACGTCGGTGGCTTCGTCGTCACCGCCGGTATCGAGGAAGTGGCGATTGCCGAGCGCTTCGAACGCGCCAACGACGATTATTCGTCGATCCTCGTCAAGGCACTGGCCGACCGTTTCGCGGAAGCCTTCGCCGAGCGCATGCACGAAGAGGTTCGCCGCGACTATTGGGGCTATGCCAAGGGCGAGGCGTTCAGCAAGGAGCAGCTGATCACCGAGGAATATGCCGGTATCCGCCCGGCGCCCGGCTATCCGGCGCAGCCCGATCACACCGAAAAGAAGACGCTATTCTCGCTCCTCGATGCCGAAAACGCCGCCGGCGTGAAGCTCACCGAGAGCTACGCCATGTGGCCGGGTTCGTCCGTTTCGGGCATCTATATCGGCCACCCCGACGCCTATTACTTCGGCGTTGCCAAGGTGGAGCGCGATCAGGTCGAGGATTATGCCGGCCGCAAGGGCATGGAGATCGCCGAGGTCGAGCGCTGGCTCGGGCCGGTACTCAACTACGTGCCGTCGAAGCCGCGCGACGACGTGGAAGACGCGGCCTGATCGGGCGCGTCTTCAGGCACTGATTCAATTGTTCGAGAAAATGATTCAGGATCATCGGCCAAGGGCCTGATCCTGAATCGGAAATCGCTGTTTCGTCGGTCCGATGTCAGGCTGTGAGTTCGACCAGGATCGCGGTCGTGTCGTCGCTCTGCTTGAAGCGGGGATAGCGCAGGCCCTCAGGATCCGTCTCGCGCTCGAAGCGGCGGAGCTCCTCGATCATCGGGGCGAGGCCCTTGTCGCGCGCCGCGCGCACCAGGCTTGCGGCGTCGTAGGCTTCGTAGAGCACGACCAGATCGGCGAAGCCGTCGCTGCAGATGATGGCGTGGGCGCGGCCCTTGATTGTCAATTCTTCCGACACGAGATGATCGGCCGATTCCGGCACGAGGCCCAAGGTCCAGATCCCGCCTGCGGTGTTCTGGCTTTCGCGGTGTCGGCGCAGAGCCGCGAGCGTTTCCGCATTGCCGAGCGCGCCGCCATCCTTGGTGATGCCGCCGGTGCGGGCGATATGGCTTTGCGCATGTGCCTGCTCCCGGACATAGGCGTCGGGAAGGGCCATGTGAAAGCTCACCGATCCATCTTCCTGCAGGAGGAAGACGCAGGAATCGCCGAGGCCGTAGAAGGTCAGGCGGTCGTCGGTGGCGTGGATCATCGAGAAGGCGGAGAGCGGCCAGGCGTAGCGCGGCGCATCTGGGTTGCCGCCGAGGAATGTCGCCCTGGCATCCTGTGACACGGCGCGCGCGACATCGGAGACCGGTGTCTCACGCGTGATCTGTTGCCTGAAACCATCCGCGAAGCGTGCCGCGACCCAGGCGGCGTCGCTGCCCGATGCGTCCATGTATTGGCGGTCGCCAAGGCCGGTTGCGCCATCGATCACGAAGGCGCAGGCCTCGTTATATCCGAAGCGGTCGTCGTTCGGCTTGGCCGGATTTCCCGGCACGGAGAGCGCGTCGAGGATCTTGATCTGAGGTGCCGGCATCGTTCTTCAGTTCCTCGTCATGGGAGCCAATGGAAGGCCGAGCAGGTCGGCCGTCGCGGATGTGGTGACGTCTCGGTCAGCCGAGAACCGGGCGCATGAAGCTGCGCTCATAGCTGATGATGCTGCGGTTGCGCTTGTCCAGATCGAATGCCGCCTGGCACTCGGGATCGACCGCCATGCGGGTGCGGTAGTCTTCGTATGCGGCGAGGCTCGGGAAGGAGAACAAGGCGACCGCGATGTTGTTGGCTCCCTCGGAGGGCAGGAAATAGCCGTGGTGGTCGCCGCCCATGCGGTTGACGATGGGGATCCAGAGCCTGGCGTATTCTTCGAATTCGGCGAGCTTGTAGGGATCGATGACATATCGCAGATGGCAGGTAATCATTGAAATATCTCTTGCTGATGGGGCCGGCAGAAAAGCCGGCCGGCCCGCTAATGGCTTATTGTGCTGTCCTCAGGCGCCGGCTGCAAGCCGCTGGTTGAGTTCCTCGATGCCGACTTCGGCCTCCACCGTATCGCCCTTGACGAGCAGGTAGACGCCGAGTGCGAAGGCGAGGGCTGCGATGAACAGCAGGTAATAGGCATGCGCCATCGGGTTCAGCGGCAGCAACGAGGCAACCGCCAGCGGCGTCAGGCCGCCGAAGATGGCGTAGGAGACGTTGTAGGAGAAGGAGAGGCCGGTGAAGCGGACGCGGGCCGGGAAGGCGCGGACCATCACGTAGGGCACAGCGCCGACGAGGCCGACGGAGAGGCCCATGATCGCATAGAGCACGAAGAGCACGGTCAGCGAGGTCGCGGCGTAGGTGTAGAAGGCGAAGGTGGCCGCGCCGAAGAAGATGCTCGCGACGATGAAGAAACGCCCGGAACCGACGCGATCGACGATCGCACCGGCGGCCGCCGTGCCGAAGATCAGGAACAGCGTGCCGAAGCTGGTCGCGGCCAGCGATTGCTGCGCGGTGTAGCCGTAGAGCTTCTGCAGGAAGGTCGCGGTCATCAGCGTGGTGACGACGATGCCGGCCGAGAGGATCCAGGTGAGCAGCATGGAGATGATGACGCCGCGCGGATAGTCGCGCAGTACCGCCTTCAGCGGCAGCTCGCGCATCAGCGAGCGGCTCTGTTTCATTTCGGCGAAGATCGGCGTCTCCTGCAGCCAGCGGCGAAGATAGACGGCGACGAGACCGAAGATGCCGCCGAGGAAGAAGGGGATGCGCCAGGCGTAGGCCGCGACATCTTCCGGCGTGAAGGCGGAGTTGATGATGGTGGCGATGAAGGAGCCGAGCAGGATGCCGAGCGTCAGGCCCGAGCAGAGGAAGCCGCAGGCAAAGCCGACGCGGCGGAAGGGAACGTGTTCGGCGACGAAGGTCCAGGCGCCGGGCACCTCGCCACCGATGGCCGCACCCTGCAGGACGCGCATCAGGATCAGAAGGATCGGGGCCGCGATGCCGATCGTGGCGTAGGTGGGCATGGCGGCCATGCCGAGCGTCGACAGCGCCATCAGCATGATCGAGAAGGCAAAGACGCGCTTACGGCCGAACATGTCGCCGAAATGGGCGAGCACGATGCCGCCGATCGGGCGCACCAGATAGCCGGCGGCGAAGATGCCGAAGGTCTGGATCGTCACAAGCCAGTCCGGCATGTCGGGCGGGAAGAACAGGTGGCCGATCACGCTGGCGAAGAAGACGAAGATGATGAAATCATAGAACTCCAGCGCGCCGCCGAGGGCCGACAGGCCGAGCGTCTTGAAATCCTGGGCGGTGAGGCGGCGAGGGGCGGCTGCGGGCGTCGTGGTGGGGGACATGATGCGGGCTTCTTGCGGTATGACTTCGGTTGTGCCGTCGTCGCGCAATGGGGTGGGGATTTCAAGCGTTTTCTGGTGTTTTCGCGTCATGTTGCGGCGTCGACGCGTTCGCTGTGGCAAAGCCGCAAATGGAAAAGGCGCCGCCATGGGCGACGCCTTTGAAATCGGAAAGTGCGGTGATCAATCCCGGATGACCAGCAGATCAGCCGCCATGAAGCGCAGGGTCACCGTTTCACCGGTGGCCGGCGGCTTGACGCCGGGGCTGTTGAACATGTCGAAGGAGATGACGTTGCCGCCAACGTTCATGCGGGTGCGGATGACGGAGCCGAGGAAGTGGGCGGAGACGACCTCACCCGTGAGCTTGGTGTCGCTCGGTGTGCTTTCGGCGAGCGATCCCGCTTCCGGGCGCAGCGCCAGCGAGACGGTGTCGCCAGCCTTGTAGGTGGAGATGTTTTCGCGGAGCGTCACGCCCTGGTCGCCGATCTGTATGCGGTTGACCGAGGGGTCCACGACCTTGGCCTCGATGATGTTCAATGTGCCGACGAAGGATGCGACGAAGCGCGTGGCCGGCGTGTTGTAGATCTCGAAGGGGGTGCCGATCTGGTCGGCGCGGCCGCCGTTCATGACGACGATGCGGTCGGAGATTGACAGCGCCTCTTCCTGGTCGTGGGTGACGAAGATGGTGGTGATCCCCAGCGATTGCTGGATCTGGCGGATTTCCTCGCGCAGCGACACGCGGATCTTGGCGTCGAGTGCGGACAGCGGCTCGTCGAGCAGCAGCACCTGCGGCTTGGCGGCGAGGGCGCGGGCGAGCGCCACGCGCTGCTGCTGGCCGCCCGACATCTGATAGGGGTAGCGGTCGGCGAGGTGGCCGAGGTGGATCAGCGCCAGCATCTCCTTGACGCGGGCGTCTATCTCGGCCTTCGGCTTGCCGGCGATCTTCAGGCCGAAGGCGACGTTGTCATGCACCGTCATGTTCGGGAACAGCGCGTAGGCTTGGAAGACCATGCCGATGTTGCGCTGGTTGGGCTTCAGCGGCGCGATATCCTTGCCGGCGATGCTGAGATTGCCGCCGGTCGGGTTCTCAAAACCGGCGATCATGCGCAGGACCGTGGTCTTGCCGCAGCCCGACGGGCCGAGGAAGGAGACGAATTCTCCCTTCTCGATGTTCATGTTGAAGTTCTTGACGACCTGAACCTGGCCGAAGGATTTCTGAATGTTGGTCAGCGAGAGAAATGACATGTCGAAATACCTTAAGCCTTGGCCGGGCGGGATCTGCCGATGCGCGAGACGAGATTGAGCAGGCCCATGCTGAGCCAGGTGATGGAGAATGCGATCACGGCGAGCGCCGAGGGCTCGTAGGCCCGGTTGGCGCCGACCAGCTGCAGGTAGGGGCCGAAGGCCGGACGGCTCAGAAGTGCCGCGAAGGTGAATTCGCCCATGACGATCGCCAGCGTGATGAAGGCGCCTGAGAGGATGCCGCTCATGACGTTCGGGAAGATGCACTTGAACATGATCGTCCACCAGCTGGCGCCGAGGCTCTGGGCGGCTTCGGTTAGCGTTCTGACGTCGATGGCGCGCATGGCGGTATCGACGGAGCGGTACATGTAGGGCAGGGAGAGCGTGATGTAGGAGAAGACGAGCAGGATGTTGGTGCCCGTCGTCGAGCCAGTCATCGGCAGGTAGGAGGAGGAGTTATACATCCTCAAATAGCCGAAGACGATGACGATGGCCGGGATGACCAGCGGCAGCAGGGTGATGAACTCCACCACCTGGCGCATCTGCGGCATGCGCAGGCGCACCCAATAGGCAGTCGGCACGATCAAGAGCATGCCGAAGACGATGGTCAAAAGCGCCATCATCATTGAGTAGCCGAAGGTGGCGCGGAAGCGCTCGTCGGAGAAGACCGACAGGTAGGCGTCGAAACTGTAGGCGTCGCGGCGCATGCGCAGCGAGAACTCGATGGTTCCGAGCAGAGGCACGATGAAATAGGTCGCGCCGATGGCGATGGCGATCCAGGCGCCGAGTTTTTGAGCCTTCATTTCTGCCACCGTTCAGCGCGCATGCGCAGCATGAGATAGAGGATGTTGGACACGCCGGTGATGACGATCATGCCGAGCGCGATCGCATAGCCGAGGTTTGCATTGTGAAGGACGTCGCCGCGGATCTGCGCGTAGAGCAGGATGGGGACGATGTTGAGCGAGGAGCCCGTTAGCGCATAGGCCGTCGCGATGGCGCCGAAGGCGTTTGCGAAGAGCAGCAGCGTGGTGCCGAGAAGGCTTGGCCAGAGGATCGGCAGGGCGACCTTGGTCCAATACTGGACATTGCTGGCGCCGAGGATTTCGGCCGCCTCGCGCCATTCCTTCTTCATGCCATCCAGAGCCGGCGTCAGGATCAGCACCATCAGCGGAATCTGGAAATACATGTAGGTGATGGTCAGGCCGAAGAAGGAGAGCAGGTTGAAGCCGGTGCCGTAGAGATTGAAGCCGAACCAGTCTCTCAGGAAAACCGTCACGAGGCCGGTGCGGCCGAGCGTTGCCAGAAACGAGAAGGCGAGCGGGATGCCCGCGAAATTCGATGCCACGCCGGAGAAGGTCAACAGCGTCGAGCGCACCGATGTCGGCAGGCCGCCGAGCACCACGGCCCAGGCGAGGAAGAAGCCGATCAGCGCGCCGCCGAGTGCCGAGGCGACCGAAACGCGGATACTGATCCAGTAGGCGCTGAGGATCGACGGGGTGAAGAGATCACCGATGTTCTTCAGCGTGAAATTACCCTCGGGCGTCAAAAAGGCGCCGACCACAAGGTAGAGCGTGGGAATAATGAGAAAAAGCAGGGCAAAAATAATGAAGGGTGTAATGCCCAGCCAGTCGATCACGCGGTCCTTGGTGATCAGCGGGGCCGTGCTCACCACGGGCGTCGTCGAAACAGTGCTCATTGAAAAAGCTCTTCTTGCGGCGTCGGAGGGGCAAAAGCCTCCCCGCAATAAGACGGGGAGGCCGGTTTCATACAATATTACTGGACGTTGGCGCCGACGACGCTGTCCCACTTGCCGGTAATGGCGGTCTTGCCAGCAGCCTGCTCGTCGAGTGTCGGGAAGACAGCCTTTTCATAGGCCGCTGCCGGCGGCAGCTTGTCGAGAAGTTCCTGCGGGATCTTCTTGTTCTTGGCCAGATCGTTGAAGCGGATCGGGTGGCAATAGCCCTTCAGCCAGCCGAGCTGACCTTCGTCCGAATAGAGGTATTCCATCCAAAGCTTGGCAGCGTTCGGGTGCGGAGCGAAAGCGGAGATCGCCTGGACGTAAACGCCGGCGTTGACGCCCGATGCCGGAACGACGACTTCAACCGGCGGGTTGCCCTTGAGCGTATCGCGCCAGGACAGGCCGTTGTAGTCCCATGCGATGACGATCGGGGTCGAGCCCTGTGCCAGCGAAGCGGACTTGCCGATAACCGGAACGAGGTTGCCTGCCTTGTTGAGTTCGCCGAAGAAGGCGAGACCGGCTTCACCAGCCTTCGTCGCGTCCTTTTCACCAGCAGCGATGCCGGCAGCGTACACAGCCTGAACGGCCTGGTTGGAAGCGCGCGGGTCACCGGCGAGAGCAACGCTGTTGGCGTAGTCCGACTTCTTCAGGTCAGCCCAGTCCTTCGGGACGTTCTTGACGATGTCGGTGTTCACGACGAAGGAGAGAACGCCGTAGTAATCGCCGTACCAGAAGCCGTCGGCATCCTTGGCGCTGTCAGGGATCGAATCCCAGGTCGAAACCTTGTAAGGCTGGATCAGGCCGTCAGCCTTTGCGGTCGGGCCGAAGGAGAGGCCGACGTCGATGACGTCAGGAGCCTGCGGGCCGGTGTTGCCCTTGTTGGCCTTGATGGCTTCGATTTCGTCGCCCGAACCAGCGTCCGGGTTCAGTTCGTTCACTTCCAGACCATACTTCGCCTTGAAGCCGGCAATGACGTCGCCATAGCCGCACCAGTCGTGCGGGAGAGCGATCGTGGTCAGCGTGCCTTCCTTCTTGGCGGCAGCGATGAGTTCAGCGCTTGGCTCTGCGGCAGCAATTGCGGTTGAAGCCACAACAATTGCTGTAGAGAGCGAGAGCAGTCGAGAAAGATTAGAGATCACTGTTGTTCTCCTTCGGGTTTCAGTGTCCGACGATGCTGTTACTGACGTTACGTGAAGCTTGTGTGACAGTTGGATGACGCTATTTTTTCTTTGTATCGCGGGCGTTTGGCGAGGATGTTTCGATTGCGACACGTCCTTGTTTGCTGCCCGTTACATCTTCGCTGTCGTAATTGTCCCTCCTAACCAAGTTTGCGGAAGAGCCGCGTCTGTTCGAAAAGGCCTTCCAGCGTTTTCATGCGCTCCTTCGTCTCGTCCCATGTCGAGTTCTGAACCGCCTCGATCAGCGCCTCGACGATGAAAAGGGTGACGACGGAGCTGTCCCATGCCGACGGCGCCTCGATCTGCACGCGAAACGTATGGCGCGCGAGCTTGGCGGCAGGGGAGGCCCACTGGTCGGTGAAGATGATGATCTCGGCGCCGCTGTTTTTGGCGGCGGTGGCGAGGCTGACGAGCTCCTGCTCGTAGCGCCTGATGTCGAAGATGATCAGCAGGTCGCCGGGGTTCATGTTCAGGACATATTGCGGCCAGCTGCTCGAATTGGCCGACAAAAGCGCCGTATTGGGGCGAATGACCTGCATATGCGTGAAGAAATACTCGGCCAGAGCGCCGGTGATGCGGCCGCCGACGAAATAGAGGTTGCGCTTGCGGTCCGACAAAAGGGTGGCGACGCTGTCGAAGGTCGCGGTATCGAGGCCGGTCAGCGTCTGGCGCAGATTGTCGATGATGGCGTCGGCGAAACGGTTGAGGATGTGGGTTCCCGGCGCGTTGGACGCCCAGCGATCATGCTTGGCGATAGGATTGGAGATAGTCGCCTCGACCTCCTGGTGCAGATGCGCCTGAAAATCGGGATAGCCCTTGTAGCCGAGCTTCTGAACCATGCGCACGACAGTCGGGGTGGATACGCCGGCGTTTTCGGCAATCGTCGTGATGCTCCCCAGTCCTGACACAGGGTAGTTGTCCAACAGACTTTCAGCCAGCTGCTTTTCGGCGCGCGTGAGCACGCCAAAATGCGAGTGGATTACGTCTGAAACTGTCTTCGACGCAACGGTCACGCGATCTTGCTCCCCGGGATTGGTCTTGTGCCACTTTCCCACTCAAAGTTAACAACGCTGTCACAATCCATGTCAACCACTGTCATGAAAAGATTTTTTCAGTGCGCGCTTGACACTTGTGGAAAGCTGAAGAATTCTTTTCTTATAAGTATTTTATTAACAGTTGTGGTGGAGCGACTGTGGTGCTTGCTCGATTGGAAGTGCTCGGCAAAGGGGAAGGGGAGTGCGTCGCGGTCGAAAGGCCAGACGGCACCAGCCCGGTGCTTATCGTCTGCGAACATGCATCGCGGGTTCTGCCTGCCAGCTTCGGGACGCTCGGTCTTTCCGAGGAGGCGCTCAACAGTCACATTGCCTGGGATCCCGGCGCTCTTGCTGTCGCCAAGGGCATGTCCGAGGCGCTCGATGCTACACTGGTTCACCAGCGTTTTTCACGCCTGATCTACGATTGCAACAGGCCGCCGGAATCGGTCGGCGCCATGCCTGAGAAAAGCGAGGTCTACGACATCCCGGGAAATACAGGCCTGAGCGCGGAAGAAAAGGCGGCGCGCACCGAGGCTTTGTATATCCCGTTTCATGACGCCATTCGCGCACTCATTCGTGATCGCAGCAAGCGGGGACAGGAGACCGTTATCGTCACCGTCCACAGCTTTACGCCTGTCTTTCACGGAAAGACGCGCGCGGTCGAGGTGGGTGTCCTGCATGATGACGATACCCGGCTGGCGGATGCGATGCTTGCCGCTGCGGGTCGGACGACGCACTATAGAGTTGAGCGCAATGAGCCTTACGGCCCCTCGGATGGCGTGACGCATACGCTGATCCTGCACGGGCTGTCGAACGGATTGCGCAATGTAATGATCGAGGTCCGCAACGACCTCATCGCAGACCCGGCTGGCCAAGGGGTCATGGCCAGCTATCTGACAAGGCTGCTCCAGCAGAGCCTGGACGCCTGACGACGAAAGATAAGACCCCAGGGAGCAGTCTAACTGCGATCCGCCCGCAGGCGAACACGTCGCGGGCACTTTGGCACTGGATAATCAGCCGCAATTCCGCGGTTGATGGCTAAACAGGGGGACGTCATGTCCGATTATTCGGAACTCGACAAGAAGCAGGATGTGCACATCCTGCATTCCATGGGCTATGCCCAGGAACTCGAACGGCGCATGAGCTCGTTTTCGAATTTTGCCGTTTCATTCTCGATCATTTGCATTCTTTCCGGTGGTATCAATTCGCTGGCGCAGGCAACGGCCGGTGCGGGCGGTGCCGCGATCGGCATCGGCTGGCCGATCGGTTGCTTCGTTTCGCTGGTGTTCGCCGTAGCCATGGCGCAGATCAGCTCGGCCTATCCGACGGCCGGCGGCCTCTATCACTGGGGTTCGATCCTCGGCAACCGCTTCACCGGCTGGCTGACCGCATGGTTCAACCTGCTCGGCCTCGTCACGGTTCTCGGCGCCATCAACGTCGGCACCTATTATTTCTTCATGGGCTCGTTCGGCACGACCTATTTCGGCCTGACCGATACGACGACGGTGCGCATCCTGTTCCTCGTGATCATCACCGGCGCGCAGGCGCTCGTGAACCACATGGGTATCGGCCTGACCGCCAAGCTCACCGACTTCTCGGGCTACCTGATCTTCGCATCGGCGATCGCGCTGTCGGCCGTGTGCCTGTACTTCGCGCCGTCCTACGAGATCGGCCGCCTGTTCACCTTCGCCAACTATTCCGGCGAAGCGGGTGGCAATGTCTGGCCGGCAACGTCGGGCACCTGGGTGTTCCTGCTCGGTCTGCTTTTGCCGATCTACACGATCACCGGTTATGACGCCTCGGCGCATACGTCGGAAGAAACGGTCAAGGCCGCTCATTCCGTTCCGCGCGGCATGGTCTCTTCCGTGCTCTGGTCGGCGCTGTTCGGCTACATCATGCTGTGCTCGTTCGTGCTGATGCTGCCGAACATGGACGACGCTGCCAAGCAGGGCTGGAACGTGTTCTTCTGGGCGATGGACACACAGGTCAATGCGACCGTCAAGGATATCCTCTACTTCGCGATCCTCGTTTGCCAGTGGCTGTGCGGCCTTGCGACCGTCACCTCCGTCTCGCGCATGATCTTCGCCTTCTCGCGCGATGGTGGCCTGCCGGCCTCCAAGGCGCTCGCCAAGGTCAGCCCGAAGTACCGCACGCCGGTATCGGCCATCTGGACCGGATCGATCCTCTCGGTGCTCTTCGTCTGGGGCTCGTCGCTCGTTTCGATCGGTGACACGCCGGTTTACACGATCGTCGTTTCCTGCACGGTTATCTTCCTGTTCTTCTCCTTCGCGATCCCAATCACGCTCGGCCTCTTCGCCTGGGGTACGTCGAAGTGGGACAAGATGGGGCCGTGGAATATCGGTGAGGGGATGTTCAAGCTCTTCGCGGTTCTGTCGATCCTCGCGATGATCCTGATCTTCGTCCTCGGCGTGCAGCCGCCGAACGGCCCGGCACTCTACGTGACCGTCGGCTTCCTGGTGCTGACCGCGATCGTATGGTTCGGCTTCGAGAGCCGCCGCTTCAAGGGCCCGCCGATCGGCGAGGAAGTGGCACGTCGACAGGCCGAGATCGCGGCTGCCGAAAAGGCTGTCGGCGAAGGCTGATATATTCTTCCAAGAAAGCGGGGCCGCGTCCGGCGGCCCTGCATTGCGGTTGACCGACATTAGACTGCGCAGTCCGGCGTGGCGTTGCCGCACGGAGCATGCCGTTTCGTTGGCCCGATTTCAGTTTAAATTTATGGGGAGGTCCATATGAGCATCTATACTCTCGACGATCTGAAGCAGGACGTTGCCGACGGACGCATCGATACCGTGCTGGCATGCCAGGTCGACATGCAGGGGCGGCTTATGGGCAAGCGTTTCCAGGCCGAATACTTCGTCGAAAGCGCCTGGAAGGAAACACACAGCTGCAACTATCTCGTCGCCACCGACATGGAGATGGAGACCGTCTCCGGCTACAAGGCGACCAGCTGGGAAAAGGGCTATGGCGACTACACGATGAAGCCTGACCTCTCGACGCTCAGGCGCATTCCCTGGCTCGAGGGGACCGCACTGGTGCTCTGCGACCTGCTCGACCATCACACGCACGAGGAAGTGCCGCATTCGCCGCGCGCGATCCTGAAGAGGCAGGTCAAGCGGCTGGAAGACATGGGCATGAAGGCCTTCATGGCCTCGGAACTCGAGTTCTTCCTGTTCGACCAGACCTACGAATCCGCGCAGGCATCCGGCTATCGCAACCTCAAGCTCGCCAGCGCCTACAATGAGGACTACCACATCTTCCAGACCACCAAGGAGGAAGAGGTGATGCGGGCGATCCGCACCGGGCTGCAGGGCGCCGGCATTCCCGTCGAGAATTCCAAGGGCGAGGCTTCGGCGGGCCAGGAAGAGATCAACGTGCGCTATGCCGATGCGCTTGCCATGGCCGACCGTCACTCGATCATCAAGAACGGCTGCAAGGAAATCGCCTGGGCCAAGGGCAAAGCGATCACCTTCCTCGCCAAGTGGCACTACAATGCCGCCGGCAGCTCCTCGCATATTCACCAGTCGCTGTGGAGTGCCGATGGCAAGACGCCGCTGTTTGCCGACGACAAGGGCAAATACGGGATGTCCAGCCTGATGGAAAACTACATCGCAGGCCTGCTCGCGCACGCCAGCGAGATCACCTATTTCCTGGCGCCCTACATCAACTCCTACAAGCGCTTCATGGCCGGCACGTTCGCGCCGACCAAGGCGATCTGGAGCAAGGACAACCGCACGGCCGGCTATCGCCTCTGCGGCGACGGCACCAAGGCGATCCGCATCGAATGCCGCGTCGGCGGCTCCGATCTCAACCCCTATCTCGCCTTCGCCGCTCTGCTGGCCGCCGGGATCGACGGGATCGAGAACAAGATGGAGCTGGAAGCGCCCTTCGTCGGCGACGCCTATGGCGCGCGCAAGGTGCGCGAAATCCCGCGGACGCTCCGGGCCGCGACCACGGCCATGACAAAGTCCAAGATGCTGCGCAATGCTTTCGGTGACGACGTCATCGATCACTACACGCGCGCGGCCGAGTGGGAGCAGGAGGAGTATGACCGCAGGATCACGGATTGGGAGGTGGCGCGCGGATTCGAGCGAGCATGAGATAATCGCAACACTCGCTCTGATTGTTGCGTTGGTCGCATTGTGCTAATGTGCTCCGGCGTTTCCAGAGGAGATCGACATGGGTGTGATCGACAGCGCATGATTCTACGAAAAGCTCTCACAGCGCGACGCATCGCTTCGCGACATGGCCCGGTTCATGGGGCTTGATCCGAGCGCCGTGTCACGCATGCTGAGCGGCGAGCGGAAGATGAGCGCCGACGAGCAGGACCAGATCGCGGATTATCTTGGCCTTCCGCTGGAGGAGGTAGCAGCGCATCGCCGTGGCGATGCCAGCGGCTTCGCCGAGAAGAAGCAGGCGGGCTATGAGAGCGGCGGCACCGCACCGGTTTTGCCGGAGGAGCCGCCCGTCAAGATGTTTACGGAGGACGACGTCATCTACAAGGATGGCAAGCGCTGGATGGAGCTGGAGGATGGAACGCTGATCGAGGTGCACCCCGCCTGGGGATGCATGAAGGGGACGCTGACCATCATGCCGGGGGTTGATCTGACCGCGCCGATGGATTGGGACGAGGAGTGGGGCGAGAAGCTGTACAATGAATAGTGCTTTTCTGCTCGACACCTGCGCCGCGATCTGGATGGCGAAGAGAGAGCCCTTGGCGGAAGGAGCGTTGACTGCGCTCGCGGCTGCAAAGGCTGCGGGGAGGCCGGTTTTCGTTTCGGCTGTGACGGCGTGGGAGATGGCGATGCTTTTGGCACGAGGGCGCATTAGCGAAACGAAGACCGCGCAGAGGTGGTTTAACGACTTCAGGCTCGAAGCCGACATCGACGAACAACCGGTGACCGCGAATATCTTCATGGCGTCCTGTTCCTTGCCGCAACTCGCTCACAAAGACCCTATCGACCGCATCCTGATCGCCACGGCGCGGGAGAACGACCTGACCATCATCACGCGCGATCGCGCGATCCTTTCCTATGGCGTCGCGGGGCATGTCCGCACGCTGGCCTGTTAATGACTGGAGTTTGGAAATGACTGTAATTCAATGCATATCGCCGATCGACGGATCGGTTTACGCCGAGCGTCCGGCGCTGCCGCTTGAGGCGGCGAAGGAGGTCGTGGCGCGGGCGCGCAAGGCACAGAAGGCCTGGGCAAGGCGGCCGCTGGAGGATCGTGTTCAGCTGGTGCTGAAGGGTGCTGCGCGGCTGAACGAGATGTCCGACGTCGTCGTTCCCGAGCTCGCCTGGCAGATGGGTCGACCGATCCGCTATGGTGGCGAATACAAGGGCTTCAACGAGCGCTCCAACTACGTGGCCTCGATCGCGGCCGATGCGCTGGCGCCGCTTGTCGTCGAAGAGAGCGACAAGTTCGAGCGCCGCATCGAGCGCGAGGCGCATGGCGTCGTCTTCGTCGTGGCGCCGTGGAACTATCCCTACATGACGGCGATCAACACGATCGCGCCGGCGCTGATGGCGGGCAATACGGTTGTCTTGAAGCACGCGTCGCAGACACTTCTCGTCGGCGAACGGCTGGTGCAGGCCTTCGTCGAGGCCGGCGTTCCCGAGGATGTGTTCCAGAACGTGGTTCTCGACCATGAGACGACGTCGGCGCTGATCGCGGCCGGCAGCTTCAACTTCGTGAACTTCACCGGTTCGGTCGAAGGCGGGCGCTCGATGGAGCGGGCGGCAGCAGGCACCTTTACCGGTCTCGGCCTCGAACTCGGCGGCAAGGATCCGGGTTACGTCATGGAAGACGCCGATCTCGATGCGGCGGTCGATACGCTGATGGATGGCGCGACCTATAATTCCGGGCAGTGCTGCTGCGGGATCGAGCGCATCTATGTGCATGAATCGCTTTATGACAGCTTCGTCGAGAAGTCGGTCGCATGGGTGTCGAACTACAAGCTCGGTAATCCCCTTGATCCGGAGACGTCGCTCGGCCCGATGGCGAACAAGCGTTTCGCCAAGGTCGTGCGCGAGCAGATCGCCGACGCGGTCTCGAAAGGCGCCAAGACGCTGGTCGATCCCAAGCTGTTCCCTCAGGATGATGGCGGCGCCTATCTCGCGCCGCAGATCCTCGTCAATGTCGATCACTCCATGGCCTTCATGCGCGAGGAGACCTTCGGTCCCGCCGTCGGCATCATGAAGGTGAAGAGCGACGACGAGGCGTTGGCGCTGATGAACGACAGCCAGTACGGGCTGACGGCCTCGCTCTGGACCAAGGATGCCGAGCGGGCAGGGCGGCTTGGCCGCGAGATCGAAACCGGCACCGTGTTCATGAACCGCGCCGATTATCTCGATCCGGCGCTGTGCTGGACCGGCGTCAAGGAAACCGGTCGTGGCGGCTCGCTGTCGATCATCGGCTTCCAGAACCTGACGCGTCCGAAATCCTACCATCTGAAGAAAGTGACAGCATGAGCGCGCATATCACAGCCAACTGGAGCTACCCGACTTCATTCAAGCTCGGCCGCGGCCGGATCAAGGAACTGGCGGATGCCGCCAAGAGCCTCGGCATGAGGAAGCCGCTCCTGATCACCGATCGCGGCCTGGCGACGATGGCGATCACCACGAACGCGCTCGACATTCTAGAAGAGGCCGGGCTTGGCCGGGCGATCTTCGCGGATGTCGATCCGAACCCGAACGAGAAGAACCTTGCGGCCGGCGTCAAGGCGTTCAAGGATGGCGGCCATGACGGCGTCGTCGCCTTCGGCGGCGGCTCGGGCCTCGATCTCGGCAAGTGCGTGGCCTTCATGGCCGGCCAGACGCGTCCCGTGTGGGACTTCGAGGATATCGGCGACTGGTGGACGCGCGCTTCGGTCGAGGGTATCGCGCCGATCGTGGCCGTACCGACGACGGCGGGCACCGGCTCGGAAGTCGGTCGCGCCAGCGTCATCACCAATTCCGAAACGCATGTGAAGAAGATCATCTTCCATCCGAAGTTCCTGCCCGGTGTCGTTATCGCCGATCCGGAACTGACTGTTGGTATGCCGAAGATCATCACGGCAGGCACCGGCATGGATGCCTTTGCGCATTGCCTGGAAGCCTATTCCTCGCCCTTCTACCACCCGATGTCTGCCGGCATCGCGCTTGAGGGCATGCGTCTGGTCAAGGAGTTCCTGCCGCGCGCATACAAGGAAGGCACCGACCTCGAAGCCCGCGCCAACATGATGTCGGCCGCCGCCATGGGCGCTGTCGCGTTCCAGAAGGGGCTTGGCGCTATCCATGCGCTGTCGCATCCGATCGGCGCGGTCTACAACACCCACCACGGCATGACCAATGCCGTCGTGATGCCAGCGGTGCTGCGCTTCAACCGCGCTGTCATAGAAGACAAGATCGCGCGTGCGGCCGCCTATCTCGGCATCTCCGGCGGCTTCGACGGGTTCTACGATTACGTGCTTAAGCTGCGCTCCGAACTCGGTGTACCCGAGAGCCTTTCGGCGATGGGAATCAAGCCGGATCGAATCGATGAACTCTCGGCCATGGCGATCGAAGACCCGAGCGCTGGCGGAAACCCTGTCGCGATGACGCTCGGGAACACCAAGGCGCTGTTCAAGGACTGCTTCTGATACAAAATGCGGACCTGAGATTTGGCCCGGAAAGCCCTGCGCTTTCCGGGTCTTTTTCGTTGTGGCGCAGGGCGTTCAAGCGAAGTGGCGATGGCTGCTGCAAGAAATGCGGACCGGGATTTCGGATGTCTTGTTTAGATATTGTTAACCATGTTTGGAAAGGATGCAGTAACCGCACGATGCATCCTGATGTGCGCAACAGAGCGATCCCGGCTCGCGACATTTCCCCCGAGGAACGAACATGGCAGTCATCACATTTGCAAACACCAAGGGCGGCGCCGGGAAGACCACCGCTGTTCTGTTGCTGGCCACCGAGCTTGCCCGCAAGGGCTATCGCGTCACCATCCTCGATGCCGATCCGCAGCACTGGATTTCCCGCTGGCATGAGATCTCCGGTCACGTGCCAAACGTCTCGGTGATCGATTTCGTGACCTCGGCCTCGCTGCCGCAGCACATCTCGGAGAACAAGCACAATACCGACTATTTCATCATCGACCTGCCGGGCGCCCGCAATCCGATGCTGGCCACGGCGATCGGTCTTTCCGATCACGTGCTGATCCCGATCCAGGGCTGCGCCATGGACGCGCGCGGCGGGGCACAGGTGTTGGAGCTGCTGCAGTATCTCGACGAGAAGGCCGGTATCCGCATCGGTCACTCCGTCGTGCTGACGCGCGTCAACTCGATGGTGACGACACGGGCGCTCGCGATCGTGAAGACGCTGCTGAACCAGCGGCAGGTGCCGGTGCTCGATACCGCGATCATCGAGCGTTCGGCTTTCCGCGATATCTTCGATTGCGGCGGCACGCTGCACACGCTCGATCCGGCCCGCGCCAGCAACCTCGACAAGGCGCGCGAAAACGCGCTCTGTTTCGCCGAGGAGATCATGCGCAAGCTGCCGGTGAGACTGCCTGCGGCGGCGCGCATGACGGGCCCGCTGATCCGTTCGGCTGCCTGATCATTCATTTTGTGATTGAAAATGCGCCCCGGTCCGCTGGGGCGCATTTTCATTGATGCAAGGTCGGTCTCCTCGTTTCGACGCGACCATGTATCTCTGCATCACTGCCTGCTTTTCCCTCGGGTGGGTATCACCCGAAAAGGGTAATTTTCGTTGTTTCCAGAAGCTTTACACTGGTATCCTCGCCTGCGATGCGGGCGCTTGCCGGGGGAACAATGATCGTCGCTGAAGATACCTATGACAGTCTGGTCGACACCATCTACGGTGTAATTTTCGGCGAGGCCACCTGGGACATGTTTCTTGGCCGGTGGAACGAGATCGTTCCCGGCGGCAAGACCACGTTGTTCTACCACGACCCGATGCGGGCGGAAGGCGCGTCTCATATAGACAAGGGCTTCAGCGACGAATGGGTCGAAAGTTATTCCGATCATTTCGCGAGCATAAATCCCTGGGCGCCATCCATGAGCGTGATGCCGATGTGGCGCGGCTTCCTGTCCGAGGAGTTGCTGCCGCGTGAGCAGTTCGTGAAGACAGAGTTCTACAACGACTTCTGGAAGCAATGCGGCGAGACCGCCATCGGCATGGCGCTGGTGAAGCGAGACGGCCGGATGTTCAACATCTCGAGTTCGATCGCAAACGGCGGACCCGAGGACAATAGGGTTTACGCCGATACCTTCACGCGGCTTGCGCCGCATCTGCACCGGGCGGTGCGCTATTTCGAGGCTGGAAAGGGCGAGAAGAGTGCGGATGAGCTCGGTGGCCGGCTGTTCGACGCGATCGGCGTCGGTGTCCTGCTGGTTGGGGATGGCGGCAAGCTGCTGTCGGCCAGCGCGGTCGGTGAGCAGGCGCTGAGCGAGGGGCGGTCCGTGCGGCTCGATCTGCAGGGGAAGGTCTGGCTCGCCGATGCCGACGCCAATGCGTGCCTCGGTCGATTGCTGTCGCAATGGCGTGACGGCGAGCGGCAGCAGGTGCTTGATGTGAACGGCGTCAAGCTGACCCTCGTCCGTCTCCAGAAGAGTGCCCGCATTCAATTCTTCGATGCGCCGAGCATCGCGATCATCATCGAGCCATCGGCCAAGCCCGTGACGATGGATGTCCCGGGGCTCGGAGGCAAGTTTGGGCTGACCAGGGCGGAGATCAAGATCATGCAGGGGCTGCTGCACGGATCGTCGATCACCGATATCGCCATCGAGAGCAACCGGTCGCGCGAGACGATCCGCAGTCAGCTGAAGTCGGTGTTTGCGAAGACAGGGGTCAATTCGCAATCGGAATTGCTGCGGCTCGTCTATTTCAGCGAGCAGGCGCGCCGCAACAACTAAAGTCTATCAGTCGACGAACTCGACGGTGACGCCGGGCTTGACCATCTTGGCCAACTCGGTGGCGTCCCAGTTGGTCAGGCGGATACAGCCGTGGCTCTGGGTGCGGCCGATCTTCGAGGGTTCCGGCGTGCCGTGAATGCCGTAGGTCGGCTTCGACAGCGCCATCCACACGGTGCCGACAGGGCCGTTCGGGCCTGGCGGGATGTTGAGGATCTTGTCGTTGGCGCCCTGCTGGAAGTTGATCTTCGGATTGTAGGTATAGCCCGGATTGAAGGCGACGCGCTCGACCGTGACCGTGCCCGAAGGCGAGGGCGTGTCGGTGGAGCCGATCGAGGCCGGGTAGGCGGAGATCAGGTTGCCGGAGGCGTCATAGGCGAAGACCTGCTTCTTGCCCTTGTCGGCAATGATGCGGGCCACGCTGCCGGTCTTCACTTCACCTGGATTGACCACCTTGATGATGGTGCCGGGGACGGTGAAGTCGGCGCCTGCGTTCAGCTCCTTGAGGAAGCCTTCGTCCATGTGGAAGCGTTCGGCGAGCGCCTCGGTTACCGAGGTGAAGGCAAGCGACGTCATCTGCGACTTGTGGGCGTAGTCCTCGGGGATTTCGGCGACATAGGGGCCGGCCGCGTCTGCGGGCGTGATGGTGTAGCTCACGACAGGCAGGCCGCCGGACATGCGCAGCTGCTCAAGGATCGCGTCCGTATTGTTCGGATCGAGCTTTTCGCCGGTCATCTGCTCATAGGCATAGACCGCCTTGGTGACGTTGGCGCCCATGTGGCCGTCGATGGCGCCAGGCGAAACGCCAGCGCGGTCGAGGAAGACCTGCAGCGCGACGATCTCGGACTTCGATTTGTTCTTCAGCGTGATGACGGGATCGGCCGGACGGGTCGGCTGGGTGACCTGCGGCTGCGGCTGGTCAGGATCGATCGACGCGTAGTCGCCGTCGTTCTGCGGGTAGGGCTGATCCAGCTGCTGGCGATCGATCGATGCATCGCGCGGGATCGCACCAGTGACCGCGCCACGCTCGGAATAACGTGTGTCGCCGTACTGGTCTTCGCTGTAATAGGGGTCGTTGTTGTAGACCTCTCGGCCGTATACACGGCGCGATGGCGGCGGCGGGTAGTAGCCGCGTGCGCGCGCTTCGGTGGCAATGATGTTGCCATAGCCATCGACCAGCACGCGGTTGCCGCTGCGATCGCGCGTGTAGCCGCTGCCTTCAGGCATGTAATCGAGGATCTCGCCGTTCGGCGTGACGAAGACGACGCTGCCCTGGCGGCGATATTGTTGCGCGGACGCATCCTGAACCGCAGCCGACAAGGCCAGCACTATAACGGTCCCAGATAATGCCGATTTCAGAAAGCGATTCACGTCTTCGTATCCTTCAGTGACTTGGCGACACACACCCGCGAATTTTGACGCTAGTGTGGAATTTATGAAATCGTGCTGAACAAAAAATGAAAAAACCAATAAATTTCCCTTTACTCATAAACATTTGAGGGGGCCAGCTGGTTCCAATCAAAATCTCGTTGGCGGTGGCGACACCTTGGATTGACGAAACAGCGGGTGCCGCCTAACCCTACGGAAGTTCATTTTGAGGGGGAGATGGGATCATGATGGAATTCGCCGCAGCGACCGGGCCGAAGCTGATGCTGGACGAGACGTCGCTGATGGATATCGGCGGCTGCGTGGTCGAGGGCATCGATATCGCGCCGAAGGAGGCCGTTCCCGATGACGGCGACGCGCGCATCTCGCATTCGGTGCAGGGTTTCCTGTTTACCTGCGGGCCTGATCACATCCGCCATCGCGAACCGATCCCCGGCCGGTCCGACGGCAAGGTGTTTCCGCTGCACGGCTCAGCCGCCGGCCATGCCGCCAAGGTGCTCTGGACCAAGTTCGAAAACGGCAATGCGGAATGCCGCGCCGATATCGATGTCGTCACCGTCGAGGGGCTGCCTGCCCGGATCGAGCGCCATTGGTTCATCGACGGCAAGACCGGCGAGGCGCATCTGAAGGACAAGGTGGTCAACACCAGCGACCGGACCGTGCCGACGTTTCTGATGTATCATATGAACATCGGCGGCAAATGGTTCGACGAGGGCACGCGGCTCGAAGGCGCGATGCTTGAGAATGGCGGCTTCCCCTGGCGTTTCGGCAAGGATGGCGGCGATATCTTCTGCGTGGAAGCGCCGGCGACGCGCGATGGTCTCGCGGAAGTGCGGCTTGGGCCGATTGCCGCAGTCGGCGGCAAGACGCTGCGGGTGCGGGTGAAGGCCGATACGCTGCCGCATCTGCAGGTCTGGCGCAACCAGACAGCGCCGGCCGATGTGCTTGGCATCGAGCCGGTCTCGCACCGTTGGGTGCCGCGCGCGGAGCTTCAGGAAGCGGGCGAATTCAACATGCTCAAGCCCGGCGAAAGCCGCGAGTACGGGCTCAGCTTTGCTTTCGTTTGACAGGCAATTCAACAGGCCGATTCAACCGTGTTGTGCGGTTGACGGCATTGATCGGGCGGCGTAGTCATTCAGCCCATAATTTCAGGAGTATTTGCGATGGACATCCGCCAGATCGACGACGAATATTCGGTTTCCGGCCAGATCACGGTCGATGAGCTCGACGAGATCAAGGCCATGGGCTTCAAGTCCATCGTCTGCCATCGTCCGGACCAGGAAAGCATGGACCAGACGCCGTTCGCCGATATCGCCGCGCGGGCCAAGGAGCTCGGTCTCGAGATCGCCCACGTTCCCGTCGGCCCCATGGGCGTGACGGAAGAGGCTGTCGCCGGCATGGTCGACGCGCTCGACGAATTCCCGCGCCCGATGCTCGGCTACTGCCGCTCCGGCGCACGCTCGACGGCGATCTACCAGAAGACCCATCACATCCGCACCTGATCCAAGGCGCGGGCTGTAAAGTCCGGCGCTGCGCTTGCGTGCGGCGCCTCTTTCATATCATGACAAGGAGAATACCATGAGCATCAAGCGTATCGACGTTGGCGCCCGCATGAGCGGCGCGGTCATCCACGGCAACACCGTTTACCTCGCCGGCCAGGTTGGCGAAGGCGCAACCGTGACCGACCAGTGCAAGGACGCGCTTGCCGAAGTCGATCGCCTGCTGGCCGCTGCCGGCTCCGACAAGTCGAGGATCCTGCAGACGCTGATCTACCTCTCCGACATCTCGGACTTCGCTGAAATGAACGCTGCTTGGGAAGCCTGGGTCGACCCGGCCAACACGCCGGCCCGCGCTACCAGCGAAGCCAAGCTGGCCGCTCCGAAGTACAAGGTCGAGTTCATCGTCACGGCTGCGATCTAAAGCATGTCGCGCAAAAGTGTGCAGCGGTTTTGCGGCACCGACATGCGATGAAAAGAAGCTCAAAGCGTGACAAGCGAATCCGGAGGATCGCGACACGCTTTGAGATCGTCGCCATCGCGATTTGATAGGCCGGTGAGGAGTTCAGCTCCTCACCGGCTTTTTGTTTGCGCGATTTCCGAGAGCGTGCGCGTCGGCGTGATCGCCTCCGGGTCGAGCTTGATATCGATGATAGCGGGCAGGCCACTTTCGCGGGCGCGTTCGAAGGCGGGGGCGAAGTCCTCGGTCTTTTCCACCGTCTCGCCATGGCCGCCATAGGCGCGGGCAAGGGCCGCGAAATCGGGATTGGTGAGGCCGGTGCCGCTGACGCGGCCGGGATATTCGCGCTCCTGATGCATGCGGATCGTGCCGTACATGCCGTTGTTGATCAGAAGCGTGATGAACGGCAGCTTGTAGCGGATGGCGGTGGCGAATTCCTGGCCATGCATGAGAAAGCAGCCGTCGCCGGCAAAGCAGATGACTTCACGATCCGGAAACAGCGCCTTGGCGGCAACGGCTGAGGGGACGCTGTAGCCCATGGAGCCCGATGTCGGGGCCGCCTGCGTGTTGAACTGCCGGAAGCGGTGATAGCGGTGCTGCCAAGTCGCATAATTGCCGGCGCCGTTGGTGAAGATCGTGTCCGGCCGCGTGTTCTCTTCGATCCACGCCATGATCGGGCCCATGTGGACGTCGCCCGGTCCAGTCTGCGGCGGTGTCGACCATGCGAGATAGGCTTGATGCATGCGCTCGGTGCGGTCGGCCCACCGCGCTTGCGTGGGGGCTTCGAGATCGGCAAGTGCTGCGACGAAGTCCTGCGGGCTCGCCGCGATGGCGAGATCCGGGCGATAGACACGGCCGAGTTCGGACGGGTCGGGATGGATGTGGACGAGTTGCTGCTGCGGGTAGGGGATATCGATCAGCGTATAGCCCGAAGACGGCATCTCCGACATGCGGCAGCCGAGCAGGATCAGCAGATCGCTCTCCTTGATCTCCCGCGCCAGCTCGGGATTGATGCCGACGCCGATATCGCCGGCATAGCCGGGATGCAGATGATCGAACAGCATCTGGCGGCGGAAGGAGCAGCCGACCGGCAGCTTGAAGCGCTCCGCGAAGGTTCTGAAGTCGGCCACCGCATCGGCATCCCAGCGCGAGCCGCCGAGGATCACCATGGGGCGTTCGGCCTTCAGCAGGCGAAGATAGAAGTCGTCGACCTGGCTGCGGCCGGGGTGCGCTTCGACACGGGAATAGCGCCTGGCGCGGGGCGCCTCGACCATGTCGCGCAGCATGTCCTCTGGCAGCGACAACACGACGGGGCCGGGGCGGCCGGAAGTGGCGAGCGCGAAGGCGCGGGTGACGAATTCGGGGATGCGGGCTGCGTCGTCGATCTCGCCCACCCACTTGGCGTATTCGGTCAGCGCCCGGCGGAACTCGACCTCCTGGAAGGCTTCGCGTTCGCGGGCGTCGCGCTGGACTTGGCCGATGAAGAGGATCATCGGGATCGAATCCTGTTTGGCGATGTGCAGTCCCGCGGTTGCGTTGGTGGCGCCGGGGCCGCGGGTGACCATGCAGATGCCGGGCTCGCCGGTGAGGCGGCCCCAGGTATCGGCCATCATCGCGGCGCCACCCTCCTGGCGGCAGACGATGACCTCGATGTCGCTGTCGTAAAGCGCGTCGAGGACGGCGAGGAAACTCTCGCCGGGAACGCAGGAGAGGCGTTTCACCCCATTTGCCTTCAATGCCTCGACGATCAGTTCTCCGCCTGTCCGTTTCATTTGTTCCCCTCCCATTGGATGAGTTCCGCGAGCACCTCCTCCTGGTGCTCTCCCAGTCTCGGACTGGGCCTTTCATAGCTGAGCGGCGTCCGCGAGAGGACAACCGGTGTGCGAACACCGGGAATGACGGTGCCGGCGCTATCCTCGAGATCAACGCGCAAGCCGCGCGCGATAATCTGCGGATCGTTGAACATGTCCTCGATGGTGTTGATCGCGCCTGACGGCACGGCGTTCGCCTCGCAGGCGGAAAGAAGATCGGCCTTCGCCCACTTCAGCGTCTCGGTCGAGACCAGCCGTCTCACCTCGTCGCGATTGGCGACGCGGGCCTTGTTGGTGGCGAAGCGTTCGTCGTCGGCGATGCCAGGAAGATCGAGAATGCCGCAGAGCCGGCGGAACTGGCCGTCATTGCCGATGGCGAGGATGAGGTAGCCGTCTGCGGTGGGGACGACCTCGTAGGGCGAGATGTTGGGGTGGGCGTTGCCGAGGCGCGTCGGCGGGCGGCCGGATATGAGGTAGTTCATGTTCTGATTGGCGAGCACGGCCGACTGGACGTCGAGCAGCGCCATGTCGATCAGCTGGCCTTCGCCCGTCTTCAGCGCGTGGATGAGGGCTGCCTCGATCGCCGAGACCGCGTAGATGCCGGTGAAGATATCGGCGATGGCGACGCCCGCCTTCATCGGCTGTCCGTCGGGCTCGCCAGTGATCGACATGAAGCCGGACATGCCCTGGACGATGTAATCGTAGCCGGCGAGGCCTGCATACGGCCCCGTCTGGCCGAAGCCGGTGATCGAGCAATAGACGAGCTTCGGATTGATCTCGCGCAGGCTCTCGTAATCGAGCCCGTATTTGACTAGGCCGCCGAGCTTGAAGTTTTCGATGACGACATCGGCGGTGGCGACCAGCCGGCGGACCAGCGCCTGGCCCTCTTCGCTGCGAAGATCGGCCGTTATCGAGCGCTTGCCGCGATTGGCGGCGTGGTAATAGGCGGCCGAGAGGTTTTCGCCATCGGCACCCTCGACGAAGGGGGGACCCCAGTGCCTCGTATCGTCGCCGCCATCGGGGTTTTCGACCTTGATCACGTCTGCGCCGAGATCGGCCAGCATCTGCCCCGCCCAGGGGCCGGCGAGCACGCGTGCGAGCTCGATGACACGAATGCCTGCGAGCGGCGCTTTGTTTGGCTGGGTCTGCGTCATGTTCCTCCCACGATCAGATCAGGGTGCCCGCGTCTCCTCAGATGTATCGGATACGGGCTTGGATGCAAAGCGCCGCTCGCGCCAGATGATATAGAAGCCGGAGCCCATGATGATGAATATGCCCAGCCATTTCAGCGCATCCGGGAAATCGCCGAAAACCAGCCAGGCGAAGGCGGTGGCCGAGACGATCTCGAAATACTGCAGTGGGGCCAGCGTCGAGGCGGGCGCCGAGCGATAGGCATAGACGCCGAAGATGCCGGCGATCGCGGCCGAGACGCCGACGCCCAGCAGATAGAGCCAGGCACGGGTGTCCGGGATCACGGGATCGAGCACGTCGGAGCCGCTGCCCTGGCCGAGATAGAGCAGGATGGCGCAGATCAGCAGGCCCCAAAGACCCATGTGGAACTGCATGACCCACGGGTCCTCACGCTGCGCCAGCGCCCGGTTCATCATGGCGGAGATGGCGATGCAGACCGCGCTGACGACGGGCAGCAGCGCGACATAGCCGACTTCCTGGAAGCTCGGCTGGATGATGAGGATTGCCCCGAAGAAGCCGACGCCGCAGGCTGTATAACGCCGCCAGCCGATCTTTTCCTTGAGGAAGATGCTGCTCAGGATCGTCAGGATGATCGGCTCGACGAAGAAGATGGCGATGGCATCGGCGACCGCCATGTATTTCAGCGTGGTGACGAAGGAGATCATCGAGACGGTGATGATGGCGCCGCGGATGGCGTGGAAGAAGCTCTGCTTCCAGGTGATGTCGGTGAGGTTGTGACGCCAGAGCACAATGGGCAGCATGCACAGCGCCTGCACGCCGAAGCGCGCCGCGGTGATCTGGGCGGACGGGACCGTAGTGATGGCAAGCTTGGAGAAAATGTCGATGATGGGCGACAGTAGCACCGAGACGAACATCAGGATCAGTCCCAACATCACTTCCGATGGGGTGTTGCTGGTGCCGGGTGCCGCGTTGCTGCTCATGACGGAATTCTCTGATTTTGGGGTAGGGGAGCGGGATCAGCCGTTCACGGGACGCGCGGTTGCCTGATCGCACCAATCGGCGAATGCCGATATGGGCGCGTCGGCGCCGATCTCGTTCAATGTCTCGTGGCGCATGTCCTGATATATCTCAGGGCTGATACGGGAGAAACCGTGGGTTTTCAAATGGTTTGACAGCCAGAGGATGGCTTTTCCATTCTCTGTCGCCGGGTCCTGGCCGCCGCCGACCAGGTGGATCGGCGTTTCGGTCGGCAGGCGGGCGAGATGTTCCTTCTGCGGCGCGCGGAAGGTGAGCTCGAAGAGGTCGAGCCAGAGCGAGACGGATGCGCCGAAGCCGCAGAGCGGATCGGCCACATACTTGTCGACTTCAGTGGGGTCGCGCGACAGCCAGTCGAAATCCGTGCGGCGGTTGGCGACCGATTTCGCCCAGGTGCCGAAGGTGAGCTTCGGCAACAGGTCGCTCGGGACGTCGGAGCCTTTCAGGGCGCGCTCGATCAAGAGGATCGCCTGCGCGGCGCGGCCGGCGAGGCCGGGATTGAAGTTCGAGTTCCAAACGGCGACGGCATCGAATTTTCGCGGGTAGGTGACGGCTGCGTTGAGCGCGATCAGCCCGCCCATGGAGTGGCCGAAGAGAATGATCGGCAGGCCCGGATGCTCGGTCGCCGCCTCGTCGCGCATCGCCTCGATATCGTCGATGACGTAGCTCGCACCGTCCCGCCTTGCGAAGCGGCCGATCGGCGCGTCCGGCGCGGTGGTCTCGCCGTGGCCGCGATGGTCGTGGGCGTAGACGTGATAGCCGCGTGCGGCCATCGCTTGCGCAAAGCGCTGGTAGCGTTTCGAGTGCTCGGCCAGTCCATGGCTGATCAGCAAAATGCCTCGCTCAGTGCCTTCGGGCTGCTGATAGTGATAGGCCAGTGAAGCGCCCGCATGGTCGAGGCGCCGGGTATCTGCAAACATGATTTCCTCCGTGGCGGGAGAAGACCAGAACATCCGCCAAATGCAACAGGCGGGATAGGTTGTGCCGGAGATTTTCGCTTGGCGCGTTTTGCCGCTTGCCTGCCGATGCGTCGCGTGCTTTGATGTTCATGAATTGTTCCTTGTGGGGATGGGTATGGGCAATCTCGGCTTTCGCGTCATCGCATTGTTCTTGCTGTCGATCATGGCCGGCTCCGCTTTTGCGCAGGAGGGCGGCGGGCGCACGCGCTTCATTCTCGCGGCCAGCTGGCAGCCGGCCTTCTGCCAGACCAACCAGCGCAAGGCCGAATGCGCCAGCCAGGGCAGCGACCGCTACGACGCCAAGAATTTCTCGCTGCACGGGCTCTGGCCGATGCGCAAGGATTATTGCGGCGTTTCCGACGCTGATCGCTCCGCCGACAAGGATGGCGACTGGAAGGACCTGCCGGAGGTGAAACTCTCGGCCGAGACGAAGGCATCGCTCGACAAGGTGATGCCCGGCACGCAATCGGCGCTCGAGCGGCATGAATGGATCAAGCACGGCACCTGCACCGGCATGAGCGCCGACGCCTACTTCGCCGATGCCGTGCGGCTGATCGAAGACCTGAACGGATCCGCCGTCCAGGAGCTGTTCGCCGCCAATATCGGCAAGTCACTGACTGGAGACGCGATCAAGGCGGCGTTCGACAAGAGCTTCGGCCCGGGCGCCGGCGACCGGGTGAAGATGAGCTGCCGCCGCGCCGGCAACAGCCGCGTGATCAGCGAATTGACGATCGGTCTCTCCGCCGATGCGACGGACGGGAAGGGCAAGGATCTCGGCGATCTCATCCAGGGCGCGGGTCGGACCTCCTTCGGCTGCAACGAGGGGATCGTCGACGCGGCGGGTTTTTGAGGCTTCGCACCGGGTGCTTCTGTGGCTGATGCTCGATCCGGCGTCCGGTTCTATGGAAAAGCGGCGTGTTTTTCGGTGCTGCGCGTTGCTCCCGGGCGCCAATTCGCCTACATAGCGGCAAACCAATTTCCCCCGGAGCAGAATTAGCGATGGCACGTCAGTTCATCTACCACATGTCGGGACTGAACAAGTCCTACGGCGCCAAGAAGATCCTCGAAAACGTCAACCTGTCGTTCTACCCGGATGCCAAGATCGGTATCCTCGGCCCGAACGGCGCTGGTAAGTCGACCGTGCTGCGCATCATCGCCGGCCAGGACAAGGAATTCACCGGTGAGGCCTGGCTCGCCGAAGGTGCTACCGTCGGCTACCTCGAGCAGGAGCCGCATCTCGATCCGGCCAAGAACGCCTTCGAAAACGTCATGGAAGGCGTGGCCGACAAGCAGGCCGTGCTCGACCGCTACAACGAACTGATGATGAACTATTCCGACGAGACCGCCGATGAAGGCGCGAAGCTCCAGGACATCATCGACAGCCAGAACCTCTGGGACCTCGAGCAGCAGGTCGAGATGGCGATGGAAGCGCTGCGCTGCCCGCCGAAGGACGCCGACGTCACGCTTCTCTCGGGTGGTGAGCGTCGCCGTATCGCGCTCTGCCGCCTGTTGCTCTCGCAGCCGGACCTGCTGCTCCTCGACGAACCGACCAACCACCTCGACGCCGAGACGATCGCCTGGCTTGAAAAGCACCTGCGCGACTATCCTGGCGCCGTGATGATGATTACCCACGATCGCTACTTCCTCGACAACGTCACGGGCTGGATTCTCGAGCTCGACCGCGGCCGCGGCATTCCTTACGAAGGCAACTACTCCGCCTATCTGCAGGCGAAGGCCAAGCGCATGCAGCAGGAAGCCCGCGAAGAAGCCGGCCGCCAGAAGGCGCTGTCGCGTGAACAGGAATGGATCGCTTCCAGCCCGAAGGCCCGTCAGGCCAAGTCGAAGGCTCGTATCAAGGCCTACGAACAGCTGGTCGACGCGGCCGAAAACATCCGGCCCGGCGATGCGCAGATCATCATCCCGGTCTCCGAGCGTCTCGGCCAGGTGGTCATCGAGCTCGAAGGCATCAACAAGGGCTTCGAAGGCCGCACGCTGATCAACGATCTCACGATCAAGCTGCCGCCGGGCGGTATCGTCGGCATCATCGGCCCGAACGGCGCCGGCAAGTCGACGCTGTTCAAGATGATCACCGGCCAGGAAAAGCCGGATGCCGGCTCGATCCGCATCGGTGACACCGTTCATCTCGGTTATGTCGACCAGAGCCGCGACGCGCTCGACGGCAACAAGACCGTCTGGGAAGAAATCTCGGGCGGCGCCGAAGTCATCAAGCTCGGCAAGTTCGACATGAACTCGCGCGCCTATTGCGGCGCCTTCAACTTCAAGGGCGGCGATCAGCAGCAGAAGGTCGGCAATCTCTCGGGTGGTCAGCGCAACCGCGTTCACCTCGCCAAGATGCTGAAGGCCGGCGGCAACGTTCTGCTGCTCGACGAACCGACCAACGACCTCGATACGGAAACGCTCGGTGCACTGGAAAGCGCGCTTGAAGCCTTCGCCGGCTGCGCCATCATCATCAGCCACGATCGCATGTTCCTCGACCGCCTTGCGACGCACATCCTCGCCTTTGAAGGCGACGGCCATGTCGAATGGTTCGAAGGCAACTTCGAGGACTACGAAGAAGACAAGGTTCGCCGCCTCGGTCCCGACGCGCTGAACCCGGGCAGCCAGGCGTACAAGCGCCTGACGCGATAAGCCTTCGCTCAGAAGAGAAACTTTAAGAAAAGCCCCGGTTCGCCGGGGCTTTTTTGTGAGGAAAGATGTCGCGATTTGCGCAGGGAATTTCGTGAACCGATCGAAATCCCGCTTGCACGACCAAATCATTTCACATAAAGATATCTTTATATGTTGATTGGATCGAATATGGGTGAACCCGTCAGGCTAGGTTTGGATGCGTTGGTGGACGTGCTGCGGGCGGCGGGCGAGCCGACGCGCTTGCGTCTTCTGGCGCTGCTGGCCGCCGGCGACGTGACCGTGACCGATCTTACCGAAATTCTCGGCCAATCCCAACCGCGTATCTCGCGCCATCTCAAGCTGCTTGGCGAAGCCGATCTCATCGATCGCTACCAGGAAGGCGCCTGGGCCTATTTCCGGCTGCGGCAGGAAGGGAAGGCGGCGAGCTTCGTGCGCAATCTTCTGGCGCATGCATCCGAGAATGACCCTGTCATCCTGCGCGATGGCGAGCGGCTCGATGCCGTCAAGCGCCAGCGTTCCGAACGGGCGCAGGCCTATTTCAGCCGCAACGCCGCCGAGTGGGACGAGCTGCGCCGCCTGCACGCCGCCGACGAGGAGGTCGATGCAGCCGTGATCCGGCTGCTCGGCAGCCAGCCGATCGATTCGCTGCTCGATCTCGGCACCGGCACCGGCCGCATCCTGGAGCTTCTCTCGGGGCTCTACCGCCGCGCGATCGGCGTCGATGCCAGCCGCGACATGCTGAGCGTCGCCCGCGCCAATCTCGACCGGACGGGCATCACCAAGGCCTCGGTACGCCATGCCGATATCCTGAACCTGCCTTTCGAGGCGCAGGATTTCGATCTGGTGACGATCCATCAAGTCCTGCACTTCTTCGACCAGCCGGAAATCGCCATCGGGGAAGCGGCGCGCATGCTGCGCCCGGGCGGACGGCTCGTCATCATCGATCTGGCGCCTCACACGCTGGAATATCTTCGTGACGACCACGCGCATGTGCGTCTCGGCTTCTCGCACCAGTCGATGACCGACTGGCTGCGCAAGGCGGGGCTCGATATCGAGCAGGTCGTCGATCTTCATCCGGGGCACGAGAGCGGGCAGGGGCTTACGGTCACCATCTGGCTCGCGCGCGACCCCAGGCGCCTGATGGCCTCCGCCGAGAGCGATCACGCCGCACCCACATTTGCCGGGAGAGACTGACATGGCTTTGAACCACGACGCGCGCAACAGGATCGGCATCTCGTTCGAGTTCTTTCCGCCGAAGTCGGAAGAGGCCGAGGGCCAGCTCTGGAAGACAGTCAGCGAGTTGCAGGACTGGAACCCCGACTTCGTGTCAGTGACCTACGGCGCCGGCGGCACGACCAAGGCGCCGACGCTGGCGACCGTTTCGCGCTTCATCAGCTCCACGCCGCTTGCCACGGCCTCGCATCTCACCTGCGTGGGCGCCACCAAGGAAGAGACGCACAGCGTCGTCGAGAGCTTCCGCAAGGCTGGCGTGAAGCACTTCGTGGCGCTGCGTGGCGATACGCCTGATGGCGTCGGCGCGCCCTACACGCCGCATCCTGGCGGATACGCCAACGCTTCCGAACTGGTCGCCGGCCTGCGCGAGCTCGGCGATTTCGAGATTTCCGTTTCGGCCTATCCGGAAAAGCATCCTGAGAGCCGCGATGTTGCCGCCGATATCGACATGCTGAAGCGCAAGGCCGATAACGGCGCCAACCGGGCGCTGACGCAGTTCTTCTTCGACAACGACAATTTCGAGCGCTACCTAGAGAAGGTGCGGGCGGCAGGGATCACCATTCCCGTCGTTCCCGGCATCATGCCGATCATGAACCTGACGCAGCTGAAGCGCTTCGCGGGCGCCTGCGGCACTGTTATCCCGGCGTTTCTCGATGAGCGCTTCGAGGGCTATGACGACAAGCCGGAAGAGCGCGCCAAGGTCGCGGCCGATGTCGCCGCCGAGCAGATCGAGGATTTGGCCCGTCGTGGTGTCAGTGATTTCCATCTCTATACGATGAACCGCTCGCCGCTGGTCTCGGCCGTTCTGACGAACCTCGGCTTCAAGCGCAACGCGGCCAAGAGCGCGGGTGCTGCCGCCTGATCAAGGCGAAGTTTACAGTCTATAGAACTGAAAAAGCGCAGACCGCGATGGCCTGCGCTTTTTCTATTTCATGAACTCTGCGCTATCTAGGAGTTTCGGCATAGTCCGTTTGAAGCGGCATCCTGTGTCAGATGAAAAGCATCGACAGCACGAAAAGAAACGCCGCACCGATCAAAAGGACATTCAAGGATCGTGTCAGTCCCATGTCTGTCTCCTCGCGTTAACGAGCTGATAATATGTCGGGACTGTGGCAGTTGGAAAGCGCTTTTTTTGCTGCGATGCGGCGAAAATGTCACATCTCCCACTGGTGACAAAAGCTACTTCGCTGAATCTTCACGACAAAATCGGTCGGAAAAATATTCACACATTTTAACGGAGCGTAAAAAAGGGCGACCCGCCGTTTATGCCTGTGGCGGATTGCAGGCGCGGTACAGGCCGCTGAAAACGCTCACGAAATCGGAAAACGAAAAAGCCGGGCGCTTGGCCCGGCTCTTGTCGTCATTTTCGGCTCTCTCGCGGGCGCTCAGAGCGCGTTGAGGAGGGCGGGCGTCGCCCAGCCGTCGGCCGGCATGCCGAGGCGCTGCTGCTGCTTCTGGATGGCGATGCGGGTGCCGGAGCCGAGGATGCCGTCGATGGCGCCGACGTCGTGGCCCATCGTGTCGAGCTTGGTCTGCAGTTCCTTCATCTGGTCGTTGGTCAGGCCCTGCTCAGGCGTGCCCTTGAGATAGGGCTCTGCGCCGGAGAGGCGGGTCGCGAAATAGGCGGCCGAGGTCGTGTAGATGAATGACTTGTTCCATTCGAGATAGATGCCGAAGTTCGGATAGGCGATGAAGGCCGGTCCGAGGCGGCCCTGCGGCAGGACGAGATCGCCGCGCAGCGTGCCGAAGCTTACGTCGCCGTTGCGCGGCTTGACGCCGAGCGCGAACCATTCGCCCGCCGTCATCGTGCCGCCGAGGCCCGACTTCTCGAAGGGCAGATCCTGCGGGATGGTAACCTCCTGCAGCCAGGGCTGGCCCTTCTGGAAGCCGAGGTGCTGGATGAACTTGGCGGCGGTCAGGATGGCGTCCGGGCCGCTCTGCTTCAGGCGCACATGGCCGTCGCCGTCGCCGTCCATGCCGTAGGCGATGATATCGCGCGGCAGCATCTGCACCTGGCCGATTTCGCCGGCCCAGGCGCCGGTGTTGGTTTCAGGGTCGAGGTCGCCGTGCTGGACCATCTCGATCAGCGCGATCAGCTGCGGGCGGAAGAGTTCCGGACGGCGGCAATCATGAGCGAGCGTCACGAGCGCGTTGCGGGTGTTGAAATCGCCCTGCACGGCGCCGAAATCGGTTTCCATCGCCCAGAAGGCGGTGATGACGCCCGGGGGCACGCCGTATTCCTGTTCGGCGCGGGAAAAGACGTCGGCGAACTGCTTCATCTTCTGGCGGCCGATATCGAGGCGGGCCTGGCTGACGGTGCGCTGCGAGAATTCGAGGAAGGTCTGCTTGAACACGCCCTGGGCCCGGTCGCGGCTCAGCACCTTGGGGTCGATCTGGGCACCGGCGAGCGCCTTGTCGGCGGCCTCTGCCGAGGCGCCGGCTGCAATCGCCTCGGCCTCGACGCCGGCGAGGAAGGTGGAGAGGTCGCCGTCACATGCGACAGCCGGAGCGGCGGGGGCTGCCGCCGTCGCGGGCGCCTGACCGGCCGGTGCGGCCGGGGCCGGTGTTTGCGCTGCCGCGCCGGTCGCCAGACCAGCGGCAAGGAGGAGAGCGAGCGCAGAACGGCTTGCAGGCGTGCGGTGCATGGAGTGTATCCTCGTCATTGCTTGAATTGCTGTCGATGTCCCAAATGATTGTGACAGAAGCAAGAAAGAAAACGGGACGTTACTAAGAATTCCTATCCTTGGATACGGCCGCCACCCAGTTATTCCAGTTCTTCGCCGAACCCGCGAACACGTTAATGTCAGTCGGGCCCTTTATGCCAGGGATCACGCCGGTCGAGGTGTACTGCCAGAAGGCCCAGCGACGGTTGGCGTAGGTGACCTCGGGGTGCTTCGCCACGGAACGGACCCAGAAGTGATAATCCTGGAAATAGCCGTCGAGATTTTCGCGGTGGAAATCGACCGAGGTGTAGATAATCGGGCGCTTGCCGTAATAGGCTTCGAGCCTGTCCATGAAGCGCTTGATTTCGGAGCGCACGGTCTCTGGATCGGGGCGCGTGCGGCAGGTCTTCGATTCACCGTTCCACTCGACATCGAGCACCGGCGGCAGCTTCATGGATTCCTTCGGCACGTTGCTGATGAACCAGTCCGCCTGTTCGTCGGCCGACGAGCAGAAATAGTAGAAATGATAGGGGGCGTGCGGAATGCCGACCTGGCGGGCTTCCTGCCAGTATTCGCTGAAGCGCGGGTCGATGCGGTCCTTGCCTTCGGTCGCCTTGATGAAGGCGAAGTCGACACCCGACTTGCGCACCGTCTGCCAGTCGATATCGCCCTGCCACTTGGAGATGTCGATGCCGTGGATGGCGTTTTGCTGCGGATGCTTAGGCCCGAAATCCTGCGGATCGGTGTCCTGGAAGCGCATCTTCGGCTTTATCGAGGCGGTGGATAGATAGTCATAGCCCGAGGAGGTGCAGCCAGCGAGCATGAGGGCAAGGGGCAATACGCATAACAGAAGCCGGCGCATGGATGTTCCGTCGTGAACCGAATGATCTTTTTGCCCCACAGCCTGACCTTCGAATTGACGCGTCCAGCGCTTAGATGCCCTCTCTATTCACCATATCAACGTAAAAAATCGGTTAGTTTCAAGCTAAATATTAGCGGGCCTTAATTATTATCGCGCGCCAGGCATAGCCGCCGCCGATCGTCTTGAAGATCAGCTGGGCATTTTCCTGGTCGGCCTTGGCTTGCAGGACGTCGCGAAGCGTCGCGCGCGGCGTGACGTGGAACTTGTCGAGCCAGGAGCGCAGCAGGGCGCGGAACCAGCCGGGCAGGCCTTCCTGCTGGCCGAAATCGACGACGTGCAACTGGCCGCCGGGGGCGAGCGCCGCAAGCGATGCGTCGATCGCGCGTTCCCAATCGGGGATCATCGACAGCGCGTAGGAGATCATAACCCGATCGAAGCCATCGACGCCGAAATCGCGGGCGTCGAAGGCTGTGGCGTCGGCGACGCGGAAATCGGCCGAGGTGTTCAGCCCCGCGAAGGTCTTGCGAGCCGAGATCAGCATTTCCTGCGAGATGTCGAGGCCGTAGAGCCTGGCCTCAGGATAATGCCTGTGGGCCAGCGCCAGGTTGCGACCGGTGCCGCAGCCGACTTCGAGCAGCGTGGCGCCCCTGATAAGATCGAGATTGCGGATCGTTTGGTCGCGGCCGAGGAGATAGTATTTGCGCGTCAGGTCATAGATATGGCGCTGATAGCGATACATGCCGTCCATCAGGTCGGCATGTTTCTCCGAGGGAGCGTTCGATTGCGCGTCGACCGGGCTCATATCCGTCCGGCTCATGGCTTCTTCACATAGATGTGGAAGCCGCCGTAGATGGCCGAGCGGTCGAGCGCGGTCAGTTCGAGCGAGCGGTCCTCAAGATAGGTCCACTGATCGCGGATGGCCGGCGAGAGGCGGCCTTCGATGATGCTCTTTTCGGCGGCGGTGCGGAAGATGACGCGGGCGCCGTCGCGGGCGGTGCGCGAGATCTCAGACCAGACGTCGTTCAACTGCTGGTCCGTCATCCAGTCCTGCGCGTCGAGCAGGATGTAGCGGTCGCGCGAGGCGGCCGGCTCGCCGGCAAGCAGTTCGGTGAAGCTTGCGTGGTGGACGCTGACGCGATCGACATTGGCGCGGATCGCCTCATAGTGCTCCGCCTTCAGGTAGGTCGGCAGCGGACCTTCGCCTTCATCGGCGTAGCGGCGGGCGAAAGCCTGCCAGGCGAAGTAGTTCTCCTGCATCGGGAAATGACAGGTGAGCTTTTCCAGGCGATGGCGCAGAACCGGCGCGATCGAATTGTCGGCGGCGAGGCTTGCGAGCTCGTCATATTGCTGCGGCGGGATGCCGAGGCCGAAGAGCGAGCTCTTGCGGCTGGTGATCCAGCGCACGACAGGCTTTTCGAACAGAGGCGCGATCTTCTCGTCGAAGAGCCGGCGCTGTTCTTCCATCGTCTTCGCCTTGGCGACGCCGGTGAGGTCGATGCCATGGACGCGGGCGAGGAGGTGGGCGGCGCCGATAAAGCGGCCGAGCAGGCCCGTCTTGTAGATGTTGCGGTCGAAGACGGTGACGCGGCGGCGGCCGAACTTGCGGCCGTTCCAGTAGTTGCTGGTCGCTTCATCCAGGTTGGCCGACAGGAAGCGATCAAACGCCTGGCTGTTGGCGGACTGGTTCGGCCTTGCCAGGAAGCGAACGAGATCGGCATGGGCGGGAAGATGGCGGAAGGCGCCAAGCTTCAGCTTGTTCAGCGCGATATGGTGCGGGTTGAGATCGACAACGTCGATCGAAGCCGGGCTCTGCGAGAGATAGGCGAGCATGTTGCAGCCGCCGGAGCCGATGGTGACGATGCGGTGATGCGGCTCAAGCTCCATCGCCTTCATGTCGAGATCGGGGTCTTCCCAGATCTGCGGATAGACGAGGCCGGAAAAGAGCAGCCCGAAAAGACGTTCGGACAGACCCTCTTTCGAAAAGGCCTTGTGGCGGAGAAGAGCTGCCTTGAGTTTCCGGTTCTTGCGGAAGCCGGCATCCGGGGCAAATTCCGTCATAAGTGAGTCTCTCAACATTTAGCGTTCAGGGCGTTTAACGCGGCGGCGCTACAGTTTGATGACGTCCCCTGTGGGCGGCCGGGCTGCGGGTGCCTCGCGCAATTGGGAACGGCCGGGACTTGACGGCGCTTTCTAAAGGGCAATTTTCCTGTTTCTCTATTGGCTGGGGAGGGGTGCTCATGGGACGCGTTCTGCGCATCTTGAAGGCGGCGGCTGCGGGTGTTGCCGTCATCGTCGTTGCGGGTGCGGGCTGGCTTTATGTCAGGCCGCCTGAGCTGCTCAGGATCGGCGACGGCTATGCGGCGAAGATCGTCTGCTCGAATGTCTTCCTGGCCGGGCGCGACGCGAATGCCGTGCTTGCCGAAGACGTCCAGGCGCCCGGCAATCCTTTACTGAGGCTGATTCGCGTGCAGGTCGATGAGGCCGGCAAGCAGGTGACGGCGCGCATCCTCGGGCTGTTTGCCGCCAATTATGCGATCTACCGCGATGGTCTCGGCTGCACCGCCGTGCCGGATGGCGATTTCGCCGCCGCGCGAAAGGCGGTGCCCGAGCCTGCCGTCGCAAAGCCTGCAGAGACCGCAGCCGCGCTGCCAATCGAAAACGACGCGGCGATCGCGGCACTGCTTGCCGACCCTGATTTGACCGGCGAGCATATGCGCGCCGTGGTCGTCCTGCATGATGGAAAGATCGTCGCGGAGAACTACGGCAAGGGTTTTGGTCCGCAAACGCCATTGATCGGCTGGTCGATGACCAAGACGGTCAATGCGGCGCTCGTCGGCCGGTTGATGCTCGACGGCAAGATCGGCGCCGAGGATGCCGGGCTGTTTGCCCAATGGCGCGACGACAGGCGGTCGCAGATCACGCTTGGGCAGCTGCTTGGGATGGAGAGCGGCCTCAGGTTCAACGAGGATTATGGCACGGTGGCGGACGTCACGCGCATGCTCTATCTCGACGCCGACCAGACGGCGCTGCCGGCAAGCCTTGCTCTGGATGACGATCCCGGCACGCAGTTCAACTATTCCAGCGGAACCTCCGTCCTTATCTCCCGCATCTGGATGGATCGCTTGGGCGACGAGAAGCAGGCGATTGATTATCCGAGGACGGCGCTTTTCGATCCGCTGGGCATGTCGAGTGCTGTTTTCGAAGTGGATGCGCGCGGCACCTTCGCCGGCAGCTCCTATCTCTATGCGACGGCGCGCGATTGGGTCCGGTTCGGGCAGTTCCTGCTGCAGGATGGGGTCTGGAACGGCGAGAGGCTGCTGCCCGAGAGCTTCATGAGCATGATGCGCACGCCGACGGCATCTTCCGGCGGCATGTATTCGCATGGTCAGTCCTGGCTTCGCCCGCCCGGCAGCGGCAGGAGCGGAGAGACCGGCATTCCGGACGACGCCTTCTGGCTGGAAGGGCACGACGGGCAGAGCATGGTGATCGTGCCGTCGGCCAGTCTCGTCATGGTCAGGCTCGGCCTGACGCCGAGCTGGCTCAGATACCGGCCGGAAATTCTGCTGAAGGAGATACTGGCGAAGCTGCCGCCGCCGACCCGATCGGCCTCGGCCGATCTCGCGCAATAGAGACGCTAAAGCCTATAAGGCTTAGTAGTTGCCGTGGGCGATGTCGTCCATGCCCTTGCGCTTGGCGTCGTAGTAGTAGCCCCGGGCATAGAGCCTGACGGCGTTGTCTTCGCTGTTGTCGGACACCAGCCATGCGCCGCGCAGATACTTGGCGGCATATTTGATGTTGGTTTCGGCGTCGAACAGGCCCTCAGGCTGGCCGTCGTAACCCATCGACTTGGCGGTGTTGTACTTGATCTGCATGAGGCCGAAGTAGCCGCGCTTGTTGTAGGCCTTCGGGTTGTACCGGCTTTCGCGGTGAACGACGCGGTGAAGCAGCGTCGCGGGAACCTTGTAGATCTGCGAATACTTGTCGATGATCTTGGTGATCGCGCTTTTCTCGACCGTCGGCGCGCCATCGTCGTCGCTGTCGTTGTCGCTGAACATCGGCGGCGCGGTCGGCGGGTCCATCGGGCCCGACGTGTCGAAGCCGTAGTCCATCATCGAGTGCGGCGTGGTGTCGATCGCCGAAAGAGCGGCAATGGCGTTGTTCTGCGGGCTGGCGGCGAAAGCGAGCTCGGTCGACGGCGCACCCGGTCGTGGTGTCGGCACCACGGACTGGATCGCGGTCATCTCAGGCGTCAGCGGGATCTGGCCGTAAGCGGCAGGCTGCAACTGGGCAGTCTGCTGCGCCGAATCGACTGCCGGCATGGCGGCGGTTGCGACTGATGCAGCGGTCTGGTCGCCGCCGATCTGAGTACCAGGTGTGCCTTCGCCGGCTGGAATGGCTGCGAACATCGCGTCTTCGCCGGGCTTTGGGGTAGGGACGACGACCTGTTCGGCCATCAAATCTGCCTGGGATGTGTATTCGACGCTCGAGCAGCCAGCAGCAACGCAGCACAGCATCGTGGATACGATGAGATTGCGTTTAAAGCCGGAAAAACCGATCGCTGCCATACTCTCACTCTCGTGAAAACGCGCCACCCCGGCAGCGTCAAAAGTTACCAAAAACCTTAAGCCCTGAATTGCCAATTAACCTATTCGTTGCTTTGCGGCAACCCACGGAAAATTTCTTGAGCTTTTCGCGGTCGGTAACCTGAGATTTTCAGGCAGCGATGCGGCGATATCCGGCGGTCACGGCGCCGGCTGCAATGAGCAATGTGCCGCCCGTGCGATTGACCGCGCGCTGCACGGCGGCCTTGCGAATCAGGCCCCGCGCGGCATGCGCGGCAAGGGCGTAGGTGGAGGCGTTGATGGTCGCGAGCACCAGGAAGGTCGCTTCCATGATCAGCATCTGACCGAAGAAGGGAAGCGCAGGATTCAAGAACTGCGGTACGAAGGCTACGAAGAACACGATGCTCTTCGGGTTGAGCGCGGTCACAACATAAGCGTGGAGGAAGATCTTCAGCGATTTTTCCTCAGGCAGATTGTCATTGTCGGCCATCGGGCCGTCAATGATCGGCGCCCGCCAGAGCTTGATGCCGAGCCAGATCAGATAGGCGCCGCCGATGAACTTCAGGACGGTGAACAGCGTCGCCGACGCGGCCAACAGCGCGCCGAGGCCGAACAGAGAGGCCGTCATCGCGGTGAAGTCGCCGAGCGCCACGCCGCTCACGGTCGCAAAGGCTGTCTTGCGGCCGTGGCCGAGCGCATAAGATACGACGAGGAGAATCGTCGGCCCTGGGATAGCCAGCATGATTGCCGATGCGGCAGCAAATGCTAGCCAAGCTTCGAGCGACATGGAATCTCCTCCTCATTCATTAGAGGACAAGCAAAGACATCATATCTCGCCTGCGTCAATCATGCGTCTTCGTATTTCTGGCCGATCTCGTCCATCAGTTCGCCGAACCACTTGACCGAGGTGTCGAAAGCCTTGCCGCCCTTGATGCGCGGGAATTCGATCGTGCGCAGCTTGCCGTTCTGGCCTTCGTCGTGGCCGGTCACGCCCGAGACCTTGTTGAGCGCACTCTCGACGGCGAGGTCGGTCATGCTCTGGATCAGGCGCAGATCGTCGCCGTTGGCAGGGGCGGAGCGGGCGAAATAGCCGGACTTCTGGACCAGCGAACGCTCGGCGTTCAACAGGCTCGCGAACTGCTTCTGGAACCAGCCGCCGACATTGATGGTGTCGATCTTCACGTGGCCGAAGGCGTCGCGCTTGACGGTTTCGCCGGCCGCTTCACGCTCGGCGACGATGGCGTCGAGGCACGCACCTTCCGAGACGAAGACGGTCGCATGGCCGGTGCGGTCCATGATCTCCTTCAGGCGCGCCGATTCTTCTTCGAGGTCGAACAGCGTCTCAGGCAGATAAACCGCGTCGATGCTCTTCATGCCGGCATTGGTCATCATGCCATCGACATATTCATTGTTGCGGGTGCGCTTCAGATAGGCGCGGGCGGTGGCTGCCGTCAGCCAGCCGCAGTGGCGGCCCATGACTTCATGGATAATGAGGGTGCGGGGAGCGGCGGTCTGCTCGTTGCTGACATTGTCGAAGAAGTGCGCGCCGACTTCGGCCGCCGTCCAGGCGCCGAGCGACTGGCGGATCGGAACGACGTCATTGTCGACGGTCTTGGGCAGGCCGACCACTGTCAGGTCGTAGCCGTTGGCGGCGAGATAGGCGGCGAGGTCGGCCGCCGTCGTGTTGGTGTCGTCGCCGCCGATCGTGTGGAGAATGCTGACGCCGTCATTGGCGAGGCGCTCGGCTGCGACCCGCAGCGGGTTTTCGCCTTCCTTGACGAGCCCGCGCTTGACGCAGTCGGCGGCGTTGGTGAGCTTGACGCGGCTGTTGCCGATCGGCGAGCCGCCGTAGCGGTGCAGCAGATAGGCCTTCTCGCGCATCTCGGGCGTGATCTTGATGCTGTCGCCCTGAAGCACGCCCTGGTAGCCGGAGCGGTAGGCGATCAGTTCATGATCGGGAGCAATGTCGGTGTAGCGTTCGATCAACCCGCCGACGGCCGAAGAGAGGCAAGGCGCAAGGCCTCCTGCCGTGAGCATTGCGACTTTTTTCTTGGCCATGGGTGTCTCCGCTATCCGTGTCTAAGCTTGGTTCGGTCGTGCATGGATGCGGCAGAGAAGGGATGGTGTAAAGTGTTGTTTCTGTGAAAAATGCGTGTTGCAGCGCGGTCTGACGGCCAAGTCGCCCGCAGGCGCTGATCTAATCGGTTCAGGCAGCAACCGCGGTTTGCATGGGATTGTGGAAATCGTCGGCTGGTCTGTCCGAAGACGTCCCGATGCGGCGCGACAAAGCGTCACGAGGCCGTCGGGCTTTGGGGTCGGCAAAGGGCGCAAATGTTTCGGTTACACGCGACCATTACCGAATTGTGAAAGGTGTTTTCAACCCTGCGGCCAATCCCCGTCTTGCAAAGGCAACCTTTATTTGTTCAAGGTGTTTCTCCTTTTATTAGACGAGAGACCTGATGTCCTTCTGGGAAAAACTGCTGAACGCCATAGGCAACGCTGCGGGAAATGCGCTTTCCGCGGTGGTCGAGGCTGTTCGCACGGTCTTTGAAGGCGACCCCGAGACGCGGCGCAAGGTGGCGTTTTCGGTCGCGATCATCGCGCTGTCGGCGAAGATGGCGAAGGCCGACGGGATCGTCAGCGAGAAGGAGGTTCAGGCCTTCCGCGAGATTTTCGAATTCCCCGACGATCAGGCCGCCAACGTCGCGCGTCTCTATAATCTCGCGCGCCAGGATGTGGCCGGTTACGAGGCCTATGCGGAGCGGCTTTCGACGCTCTGCGTGACTTGCGCCGCCAACTGCCCGGTTCTGGAAGAGGTGCTCGACGGCCTGTTCCACATCGCCAAGGCCGATGGTCTGATCCACGAGAAGGAATTTGCGTTCCTGGCGCATGTGGCCGAGATCTTCCACATGAGCGAGCAGCGCTTCGAGCAGATCGCCGCACGACACGTGTCGATCGGGGGCGATCCCTACAAGGTGCTCGGCGTTTCGCCGTCGGACGATTTCCCGACGATCCGTCGCCGTTACCACGGTCTCGTCAGCGAGCATCATCCGGACCGGTTGATCTCGCGCGGCGTGCCGGCGGAGTTTCATGCGATTGCCAATGAACGCATGGCGGCGCTCAATGCCGCCTACGAGGCGATCGAGAAGGAACGCCGCGCCGCATGACCGCCTTCGAGGCAGACTACGCCAAAGCCAGCGTGCGGCCGTCGCCGAACCATGGCGAACGCGTCGACGGGCGAAAGCCCGACATGATCATTCTCCACTATACCGGCATGCCGACGGCGGACGGAGCGCTTGACTGGCTCTGTCGCGAAGAGAGTCAGGTCTCGTGCCATTACTTCGTACATGAGAATGGCGATGTCGTGCAGCTCGTTCCGGAAGCGCGGCGCGCGTGGCACGCCGGCAAGAGCATCTGGCAGGGCGAGACCGACATCAACTCGTCGTCGATCGGCATCGAGATCGCCAATGCAGGGCATCCGGGCGGTTGCCCCGAGTATCCGCAGGCGCAGATCGATGCGGTGATCGAATTGTGTCGCGACTGCGGCGAACGTTGGTCCATCGTGCCGGAAAGGGTGCTCGGACACTCCGATGTCGCCCCTCGGCGCAAGCTTGATCCGGGTGAAAACTTCCCTTGGGGATTGTTGCACTCCAGGGGCATCGGTCACTGGGTGGCGCCGGCCGCGATCACCGGCGGACGCTTCTTCCAGCGCGGCGACCAGGGCCAGCCGGTCGAAGCCCTGCAGTCGATGCTGTCGCTCTACGGTTACGGCACTGAGATCACAGGCGAATTTTCCGACAAGATGGCCGGCGAGATCGAGGCCTTCCAGCGTCATTTCCGTCCGGAGAGGGTCGACGGGATCGCCGATTTCTCGACGATCGACACACTGCATCGCCTGCTATCGGCCCTGCCGCGCTACGGCGCCTGACGCAGGGCCGATTTGCCGGCATATACCCCTAGATTTTACGGGTTTGCCGCGCTGCCACATGTTTTCCCTATTATCTCCTCAATGCGATGGTCTAACCGCAGTCGCTAAACGGCGCCGGTTGTTTTGTTGTGTGTTGTCGACCGTCGTCAATTGAAACAGGAAAGAAATATCGCTGATACTTTGAGTATTTATGCGAATTTATGCTGCGTTCGGATTTCATTTATACGCAGCTTTTCTTTTGCTTGGAGTATCTGGACTACATGAGAAAGATTTTTTCTGCTGTGGTGTGCGCCAGCACACTGCTGATGGGATTCAATTGCGCTAACGCAGGCGAATGGGGCAATAGAGCGCAAGCGACAGAGACGACGCAGACACTCAAGACGCAAAAGACAGAGAAGGCCAAGACGGCCGAAGCAGCCTCGAAGAAGGCTCCGAAAGTTCACAAGACCCAGCGGGTACAGAAGGTCGCCAAGACCGACAATTCCCGGAAGACCGGGGCCCAGAAGACCGTGGCACTCAACACCGTAGACCGTACGTCCGGTTTCGCGATGCCCGACATGCCCGGCAGCAAGTATGCGGCGATCATCGTCAAGTACGCCAAAGAGTACAACGTCCCGGTCGAACTCGCGCATGCCGTTGTTCGTGTCGAAAGCAACTACAATCCGAATGCTCGCGGCAGCGCCGGCGAAATCGGCCTCATGCAGATCAAGCCGGCGACGGCTCGGATGATGGGCTATTCGGGTTCCAGCAAGGGGCTCTTCGATCCGGATACCAACATCAAGTACGGCATGAAGTATCTGGCGGCTGCCCACACGCTTGGCGGCGGCGAGACCTGCGATACCATCCTCAAGTACAATGCCGGCCACGCCGCGACCCGCATGAACCCGGTTTCCAAGGCCTACTGCGGCAAGGTGCTGGCGATGATCAACTGATCGCCAGCGTGGGATAGCCACGGGCAAAACCGCTTGTGGCTGAATCACCTGAGGGCATGACTTAACAATATGATTCAACTTGCAGATCGTGCTATCTCACCTTGAAACGAGGTGAGACATGGCATGTGATTTCAAGGCGATCATAATCGGGCGCGGCATGATGGGCGCGGCTGCGGCCCGCCATCTGAGCGCGATGATCGAAGGGGTGGCGCTGATCGGCCCGAGTGAGCCTGTCGAGCGCAAGAGCCATCACGGCGTGTTCGCGAGCCACTATGACGAGGCGCGCATTACCCGCACCTTCGACGACAATATCGTCTGGGCGACGCTCGCCGCCCGTTCGCTCGACCGTTACGCCGAGATCGAGGCGAAGAGCGGCATCTCCTTCTTCACCGAAGCCGGATGCCTGTTCGCCGGGCCGGTGCCGCAACCGGGGCAGGGCTATCTCGGACGCGCGATCGAGGTCTCCGACGGGCTCGGCGTCGCGTATGAGGTGCTGGACGCGTCTTCCTTGCGCCAGCGTTTTCCTGAGTTCACGCTGCGGGAGAGCTTCAGCGGCTATTACGAGAAGCGCCGCGCCGGCCATGTCAATCCGCGCGCCCTGGTGCGCGCGCAGACGGCGCTTGCGGAAGTGGGCGGTGTCACAATCATCGATGCGGTGGTCACCAGCGTCGAGGATGCCGGCTCGCATGTCGAGGTCAGCGTCGGCGACCGCACCTATACGGCTGAGCGCGTGCTTGTCGCCGCCGGCGGTTTCAGCAATTTCAATCAGCTTCTTCCCGCGCCCGTGGATACCCGCGTCGCGGCTCGAACGGTCGTGTTCTACGAACTCGGCGAGCGCGAAAAGGCGATCTTCGGCGGCATGCCGTCGAGCATCGTGTTCGGCGATCGCGACGAGGATCACGTCTATATTCTCCCGCCTGTGCGTTATCCCGACGGCAAGACCTATCTGAAGCTTGGCGGCGATACCGAGACGCGCAGCTTCGATACGCTTCAGGACGCCGGGGCCTGGTTCCGGTCGGATGGCGATCCCGCCGAGCGAGATCTGCTGGTGGCGACAGCCCTGGAGCTGATGCCTGATCTCGCCGGTTGCCCGGTGACATCGGCGCCCTGCGTCGCGACCTTCACGCCGACCGCCTATCCCTATGCCGGTTTCACCTCCTCGCCACGCATCGCGGTGCTGACGGGCGGCAATTTCGTTGCCGCGAAGTCGTCAGACGAGCTTGGGCGGCTGGGTGCCGTGCTGCTTGCGGAAGGCGAGCTTGGCGACGCCGATTTCGGCCGGCAGCTGACGCCTTCTTTTCGATAGATCGGGACGGTCATGAGCGTGGATTTCAAATATATCATCGTCGGCCGTGGCATGATGGGCGCCGCCGCTGCCCGGCATCTGGCGAAGTCGACCGATGGCGTTGCCGTCATCGGCCCGGACGAGCCTGAGGATCGCAAGCGGCATGACGGCGTTTTCGCCAGCCACTACGACGAGGGGCGCATCACCCGCACCATCGATCCCGACCGCGACTGGGCCTTGCTCGCCAATCGCTCGATCGGCCGCTACGCCGAAATCGAGCGGGAGAGCGGCGTTTCCTTCTATACGCCCGCCGGCTGCCTCGTGGTTGGTCCAAAGCGCGGTGGTGCCGACACCTATGTCGAGCGGACATCGGCGGCTGCCCGGTCGCTCGGCGTCGAGACGTCGCTGCTTGACGATGCCGGCCTGAAGGCGCGGTTTCCGTTTTTCGCCTTTGCCGACGGCACCGAGGGTGTTCATGAGCCGACGGGCGCCGGCTATATCAGCCCGCGCAATCTTGTCAGGGCGCAGTCGATCGCCGCCGAGAGAGCCGGGGCTTCCGTCATCCGCCAGGTCGCGGTGTCGATCCGCGACGAGGGCGGGCTGGTTGCCGTCGAGACGGCCGATGGGAAGACATACCGGGCCGAGAAGGTGCTGCTCGCCGCCGGCGGTTTTTCCATTGCGGCGAATCTCTTGCCGCAGCCTGTTGATCTGAAGGTTTATGCGCGCACCATCGCCTTCTACGAGGTCGATGAGGCCGCCGCCGCACGGTTTGCCGGCATGCCGTCGCTGATTTCGCATGGCGTCGATGGTCTAGACGATTTCTACATGCTGCCGCCGATCCGTTATCCCGACGGCAAGCTCTACATGAAGATCGGCGGCGATCCCGATGATGTCAGGCTGGAGCGCGAGCCGGAGCTGCGGGACTGGTTCAAGACCGATGGGCGCGAGAGCGTGCAGTCGCATCTGACGCGGCTGATCCAGCGTGTCGTGCCGGAGCTTCGGCCGGTTTCGTCATCGAGCGGCTCCTGCGTCGTCTCGTTCACGCCGAGCGGGCATCCGATGATCGGCTATACCGCGTCGCCGCGCATCGGCGTTCTCACGGGCGGTTGCGGCACGGCGGCCAAGAGCTCGGACGAGATCGGTCGGCTCGGCGCGTTGCTGTTGCTCGAAGGTCGAATCAACGGACAGGGCTACGCGACGGATTTCAAACCGTATTTCCGCGAAGCCTGACGCGATATTTTGTTGGCATTCGCTCCTAGTCTCGGTTAAGGGAGCCGGGCCAGTTGGCCGGGCAGCCGCGCTTTACCAATGTCGAAAGACGGTAGGGTGAGGAAAGTCCGGGCTCCACGGAAACACGGTGCCGGATAACGTCCGGCGAGGGCGACCTCAGGGAAAGTGCCACAGAAAGCAAACCGCCTGCTTCGGCAGGTAAGGGTGAAAGGGTGGGGTAAGAGCCCACCGCGTCTCCGGCAACGGCGATGGCAAGGTAAACCCCACCGGGAGCAAGACCGAATAGGGATGACGCGGACGGCGCAAGCCGTCCGGCTGGTTTCCAGGCCAGTCATCCGGGTGGGTTGCGAGAGGCAACGTTCAAACGTTGTCCCAGAGGAATGGCTGCCACGTTCCGGTTTCGGCCGGAGCCATACAGAACCCGGCTTACAGGCCAACTGGCGATTGTCTTTTCATCGACGTCCATACGATTTCACTGGCCCTTTAGGGCTCAGTGAGACGTTGGCGGCTGGCGCAGGCACTCCTCGCAAACGGTGCTGCTCAGCGAAAGTGCCGACCATCGCTTGAGTAGTTTTCCACAGTTTACACACTGAATTTCAGAAGTCATGCCGACTTTCTTCAGTGGAGGCTGAGTATTCGGCGACTTCATTCCAGCCAACATTCCCTTGAAGCTAAAACTCGCCATGGATTTTCTCCGTGCTTTCTTAGTTTGTTCTGCAAATGGATATGTTTTTGTCTTTGTGTATGCATGATATCTAAAATACATTATTTTCCGTTAACGACATAGTAGGCATAAGACGTCGGACGAACACATGCGGGTGAACGGGGAGGTGGCCCGAGGTGCTCGTCGCCAAATGCGCATTTAAAGTTGAGTTTTGTGATTTTCACCTGTGCGGCGTGTTCGAATTCATTTTCCGCAACCGCGGATGTTTTTCGCCACACGCTGCGGTGTCTTTCTAGGGCGCTTCGGATGCCGAGAATTCGGGCGTTCATAACCCTTTGTTAAACTTAACAGCTTATAAATTTTTGATACTGCGCTCATCGTGAGACGGGCGTTTCCCATTGACGCCCATATGGTCCCATGTTATCCCATTCCTGCACTGCGCAAGGGCAATCAAGTGCCCATCAATCGCAAAGTAAAGGCGTACTCCTCACCGGAGACGCTGGATGGAATGTCGTCCATCCGGCTGGCGAAGCTGTGTCTGAGAAATGGGGTTCGGGGCGCCTAATCGCTGTCCGGGCTCTTTCGGGAACGGATGTTTCGTGTCATGGGCCGCTTCCTTTCACATGCGACCAACAGGATCGATTCCAAGGGCAGGGTCTCCGTGCCCGCGGCGTTTCGATCTGTGATGGCGCAAGGCAACATCCAGGATTTGTACTGCTTCCAGGATTTTGTGTTTCCGGCGATCAGCGTCGGCGGTTCGGACCTTCTCGAAAGGTTCGAGCGGCAGATCGCTGCGGAAGATCCGTTTTCGCCGGAAGCGAACGAGATGTCGCTTCTCATTCATGGGGGCGGGGTCTTCATGAAGCTCGACGCCGAGGGGCGGTTGATGGTCACGGATTTCATTCGCGACTTCACCGGTATCTCGGACGAAGTGACCTTCGTTGGTCGGGCGGATCATTTTCAGCTGTGGCAGCCGAAGGAATTTCAGGCTGTGCAGCAACGAGCACGAGAGGAGCGCAGGCTGGCGGGCAAGCGTTCCTCGTAACACGAGGGAACGGAATGGCGGCGAATCCTGGCGAAGGTTCAACTGATGCCGGTGGCGGACCGGTTCGCCACATTCCGGTTCTTCTCCACGAGGTGCTGACGGCGCTGGAGCCTGCTGCCGGCAAGGTCATTCTCGACGGCACGTTTGGCGCGGGCGGCTATACGTCGGCCATCCTGTCTGGTGGTGCCGAGGTGATCGCGCTCGATCGCGATCCGACGGCGATCGCGGGCGGGCAAGCGCTGGTCGATGCACATGGCGGCCGCCTGAAGCTCATTCACTCGCAATTCTCGCGGCTGGCCGATCACGCGCCGGCCGGTGGCCTTGATGGCATCGTGCTCGATATCGGCGTGTCGTCGATGCAGATCGACGAGGCGGATCGCGGCTTCTCGTTCCAGAAGAACGGGCCGCTCGACATGCGTATGTCGGCGTCCGGCGTTTCCGCCGCCGATGTCGTCAACCGCGCCAAGGTGGCCGAACTCATCCGCATCTTCCATTTCCTCGGTGAAGAGAGCCAGTCGCCGCGCATCGCGCATGCGATCGAGAAGCGCCGCGCCGAGAAGCCGTTCGAAACGACGCGCGATCTGGCGGGCCTGATCGAGATCGTCACGCCGCGCAAGATGAAGGACAAGATCCACCCGGCGACGCGGGTGTTCCAGGCGCTGCGCATCTTCGTCAACGACGAGCTCGGCGAACTCGCGCAGGCGCTGTTCGCGGCCGAGCAGGCGTTGAAGCCGGGCGGTCGTCTCGTGGTCGTCACCTTCCATTCGCTGGAAGACCGCATCGTCAAGACCTTCTTCTCCGATCGCGCCGGCAAGGCATCCGGCTCGCGCCACATGCCGATCGCTCACGAGCGTGCCGCCACCTTCGACCGGATCGGCAAGCCGATGGTGTCGGCAAGCGACGCGGAAGCCGAGCTCAATCCGCGCGCCCGTTCCGCCAAACTGCGTGCGGGGCTCAGAACCACGGCACCTGCGGAAGCCGCCGACATGTCGATCTTCGGACTGCCCAACCTCGCAAGCCTCGGAAAGCTCGGAGCCTGATATGCTGAGAACCTTCGACCTCGTACTTGTTGGCGTCATGACGGCCGCGGCCGCCGTGACCTATACGATCAAGCATCGGGCCGAACTCAAGCTCGAGGAGGTTCACCGCCTCGAAGCGGAGATCAAGCTCGAGAAGGACACGATCGATCTCCTGAAGGCCGACTGGGCGCTGCAATCGCAGCCGAACCGGCTTGAGCGGCTGGTCAACAATTACAATAGCGAGCTGCAGCTGCAGCCGACCGTCTCGACCTCGCTGGTGCATGCCAAGGAGCTGCCGATGCTGAAGGCGCAGGTGCCGGTGCCGGAGATTGCCGACGCCAAGACTGGCAAGCCGAAGCCGAAGGTCGTGGCGAAGCCTGTCGAGGAAGAAGACGAAATGACAACCGGATCTGTGGAGTAGAGATGTCCTTTCTTTCACGCATCATGGTTGCCAAGAGCCAGGCCCACTTTTCTTCCGGCGTCTACAGCCGGTTCGGCGGGCCATCCGGCAGCGTGTCGATCCAGGGCTCGCGCAAGAAGCGCAGCGGCCAGGCCAAGAGCCGTGTCGGCCTTCTGGCCTTCGCCTTCGTCTGCGTCTACTGCGTCATCGGCGGCCGTCTCGTCGAATACGCGGTGCGTGACCCCGACGTCGTATCCAGCATCCTGCCGCCCGACCGCCTGCTGGCGTCGCGCCCGGATATTCTCGATCGCAACGGCGAAGTGCTGGCGACCGATATTCGCACCGTCTCGCTGTTTGCCGAGCCGAACAAGATCGTCGATGCCGACGAGGCCGTCGAGAAGCTGACGACCGTTCTGCCCGATCTCGACATGAAGGGCACCTACAAGAAGCTCGCCAACCGCAACTCGCACTTCGCCTGGCTGCGCCGCCAGCTGTCGCCGAAGCAACAGAGCCAGATCCTGGCGCTCGGCATTCCCGGCATCGGCTTCCGCCCGGAGAAGCGTCGCTTCTATCCCGGTGGTGCGACCGCCGCGCATATCCTCGGTTACGTCAACATCGACAATCGCGGCGTTGCCGGCATGGAGAAATACATCGACGACCAGGGGCTGGCCGATCTCGCCATGGTCGGCATGACCAGCGATCAGCCGCTGGAGCCGGTCAAGCTGTCGATCGATATCCGCGTCCAGAACATCGTGCGCGATATCGTCGTCAACGCGGTGAAGAATTACGAAGCCAAGGGTGCGGGCGCCGTCGTCCTCGACATCCACACGGGCGAAGTGCTCGCCATGGCATCGGCGCCGGACTTCGATCCGAACAATCCGCTCGAAGGCGCCAAGGAAGGCTGGCTGAACCGCATGTCGAACGGCACGTTCGAAATGGGCTCGACCTTCAAGACCTTCTCGCTCGCCATGGCGCTCGACACCGGCAAGGTCAACCTCAACTCCAGCTTCGATGCGACGCAACCCTTGCATATCGGCGGCTTCACCATTCACGACTTCCACGGCCAGCGCCGCTGGCTGACGCTGCCTGAAGTCTTCCAGTATTCCTCCAACGTCGGTACGGCCCGCATCATCGACATCGTCGGCATCGATGCGCAGAAGGACTATCTGACGAAGCTTGGCCTGCTCACCAAGATGAAGACCGAGCTGCCCGAGGTGAAGATGCCGAGCCAGCCGAAGGTCTGGAAGAAGATCAACTCGGTGACCATCTCCTTCGGTCACGGTGTCTCGACGACGCCGCTGCAGACGGCTGTCGCCGGTGCGGCACTCGTCAACGGCGGCAAGCTGATCGAGCCGACCTTCCTGCCGCGCAATCGCGACCAGGCCGATGAAGTGGCCGAGGTGGTCGTCAAGAAGAGCACCAGCGACGACGTGCGCTATCTCTTCAAGGTCAACGGCGTGAAGGGCTCCGGCCGCAATGCCGATGTTCCCGGCTTCAACGTCGGCGGCAAGACCGGTACGGCTGACAAGGTCGTCAACGGCCGCTACGCCACCAACCTCAATTTCAACGCCTTCCTGGCGGCATTTCCGATCGAGAACCCGCAGTATGTGGTGCTAACCTTCTGCGACGAGCCGCACAATGGCGAAAAGGGCCAGAACATCGCGGCTTATACCGCCGCCCCCATGGTCAAGAATATCATCTCCCGTGCGGCGCCAATCCTCGGTGTGGAACCGAAGTTCGGTGACGACGGATCGGCCATGTTGGTGTCTTATTGAGTCTGGATGAATGTCGCAGCCGATTCGCCATGGGGGCTCGACGGCTCGAGAGAAAAGTGTGCGTTCGATGAAACTGAGGGACATCGCCGGAAATGCGTTTCCGGAATTGAAGGAAGAACTGAACGGCCCGGTGGGCGCGCTGGAGATTTCCGGCCTTTCCGCCGACAGCCGAAAGATCGCGCCTGGCATGGCCTTCGTCGCCGTCGCCGGCACCAAGGCTGACGGCGCGGGCTTTATTGCCGATGCCGCCGCGCGCGGTGCCGCGGTCGCGATCGCCTCGCATCCGAGCGAAGCCTCCATTCCCGTTCTCGTCGTCAAAGAGCCGCGCCGCTTCCTGTCGCTCGCAGCCGCCAATTTCTATGGCAAGCAACCGGAGACCATGGTCGCTGTCACAGGAACCGCCGGCAAGACGTCGGTCGCCTCCTTCACCCGTCAGATCTGGGCCTTTGCCGGCCACCCGGCCGCGATGATCGGCACGACAGGCGTCGTTTCGCCGACCCGCAACGATTACGGCTCGCTGACCACACCGGACCCGGTGTCGCTACATGCGCTGCTCGCCGAACTGACCGACGAAGGCGTGACGCATGCCTCGATGGAGGCCTCCAGCCACGGTCTCGACCAGTCGCGTCTCGATGGCGTGAAGCTTGCCGCCGCGGCCTTCACCAATCTCGGTCGCGATCACATGGATTACCATCCGACGATCGAGGACTACATGGCCGCCAAGATGCGGCTCTTCGATACGCTGCTGCCAAAGGGCAACCCCGCCGTGATCTTTGCCGACGACGCATGGTCGGAGCAGGCGATCAAGGCGGCGATCGATTCAGGACATGTGGTGCGCACGGTCGGCCGCAAGGGCGAATATCTGACGCTGAAGCGCGTCGAGCATTTCCGCCACAAGCAGGTCGCCGAGATCCACGCCGAAGGGCAGATCTTCGAGGTCGACATTCCGCTAGCCGGCGATTTCCAGGTGGCCAATGCGCTTGTCGCCGCCGGCCTTGCCATGTCCACGGGCGTGCCGGCCAAGGTCGCTATGGCCGCGCTTGAGAAATTGCAGGGCGCTTCGGGTCGCCTCGAGCTCGTCGGCCACACCAAGGACGGCGCGCTCGCTTATGTCGATTACGCCCATAAGCCGGATGCGCTGTCGAATGTGCTGGAATCCGTGCGTCCGTTCACGACGGGCCGCGTCATCGTCGTCTTCGGCTGCGGTGGAGACCGCGACCGCGGCAAGCGGCCGATCATGGGCGAGATCGCCTGCCGGCTCGCCGATGTGGTTGTCGTCACCGACGACAATCCGCGCTCGGAAGAGCCCGCATCGATCCGCGCCGAGATCATGGCGGCGGCCCCTTGCGCCACCGAGATCCCCGACCGCGCCCAGGCGATCCGCGAGGCGGTCGCCATGCTCAATTCCGGCGACACGCTGATCGTTGCCGGCAAGGGACATGAAGAGGGGCAGACGATCGGTGGCGTCACGCTGCCGTTTTCGGATCACGCCGAGTTGCGCAAGGCTTTGGAGGAGCTGAAATCGTGAATTGGCTTTGGACAACGCAGGACATGATCGCGGCCATGGCCGGGCGCCCGTTCGGCACCTTGCCGGAGGGGATTACCGGGATCGCGATCGACAGCCGCTCGATCCAGCCGGGTGAGGCCTTCTTCGCGATCAAGGGTGATCGGGTCGACGGTCATGACTATGCGTCGATGGCGATGGCCAATGGTGCTGCGCTGCTCGTCGTCAGCGAGGCGCGTCTGCCGGCGCTCGGCCGTTTGACCGTGCCGATGATCGTCGTCGAGGACGTGCTGGTTGCACTCGGCAAGCTCGGGCTTGCGGCGCGGGCTCGGTCTCGTGCGCAGATCATTGCCGTCACCGGCTCCGTCGGCAAGACGACCACCAAGGAGATGCTGCGCCGGGTTCTGGCGCCATCGGGCAAGGTGCATGCGTCGGTCGCATCCTTCAACAATCACTGGGGCGTGCCGCTCACCTTGGCGCGCATGCCGCTCGACACCTATTTCGGCGTCTTCGAAGTCGGCATGAACCACCCGGACGAAATCCGCCCGCTGGTGAAGATGATCGAACCGCATGTCGCCGTCATCACCACGATCGCGCCTGCGCATCTCGGCAATTTCAAGAGTATCAAGGAAATCGCGACCGCCAAGGCCGAGATCTTCGAGGGTGTCGTGCCCGGCGGCCATGCCGTGCTCAACCGCGACAACGACCAGTTCAATTTCCTCGACCGCACGGCGCAGGCCTGCGGCATTCAGCATATCCATTCCTTCGGGCAGCACGCAAAGGCCGATTTCCGCATGGCGGAGTTCAACGGCGGCGACCAGAGCTCGACCTTGTGGATCACCATCGACGGCGAGACGCATGAAGTCGCAATTGGCGCGCCCGGACGGCACATCGCCGAGAACGCGCTGGCAGCCCTTGGCGTCGCCAGGATCGTCGGCGCCGACATGCAGTCGGCGATCGCGGCACTTGCGACGCTGCAGGCCGAAAAGGGCAGGGGCCGTCGCCACAAGCTCTCGATCGGCCATGGAAGCTTCACCGTCATCGACGAAAGCTACAACGCCAATCCGACATCGATGCGCGCGGCGATCGCGCTGCTCGCGAGTTCCATGCCGACGGGATCGGGACGGCGGATCGCCGTGCTCGGCGACATGCTCGAGATGGGCGACTATTCGCAGAAGGTCCACACCGATCTCGCCGGGCCGCTGCTTGCAGCCGGCATCGAACATGTCTGGCTCGCCGGGCCTGAGATGCTGGCGCTGAAGGAATCACTTCCCGAGAGCGTTTCGGTCGTGCATCGCGCGCAGACCGACGAACTCATCGACCACGTACTGAACTCTGTCGCGGTAGGCGACGTGTTGATGGTAAAATCGTCATTGGGCATCGGTTTCGGCAAGATTATTGCCGCGCTCCTTGACAAGTTCCCGCCATTTGCCGACACGCAACGCGAATTTTGAGCGGGTAAACAAGGGGCCCTGAATGCTGATTTGGCTAGTCGAACTGTCGGAACACCTGAAATTTCTGAACCTGTTCAGATACATTACGTTCCGCACGGGCGCCTCTCTCTTCACCTCCGCGCTGATCGTTTTCCTGTTCGGGCCGATGATCATCAATTCGCTGCGCATCCGCCAGGGCAAGGGTCAGCCGATCCGCGCCGACGGACCGCAGACGCACTTCAAGAAGGCCGGTACGCCGACCATGGGCGGCCTGATGATCCTGGCCGGCATCGTCGGTTCGTCGCTTCTGTGGGCGGATCTGTCGAACGTCTATGTCGTGGCGACGCTTCTCGTCACGCTCGGCTTCGGCGCGATCGGCTTCTATGACGACTATCTGAAGGTCAGCAAGCAGAGCCACAAGGGCTTCTCCGGCAAGGCGCGGCTCGGCATCGAGTTCGTCATCGCCGGTATTGCCGTCTATTTCATGATGCGGGCGTCGCTGGCTTCCGGCCCTGCCGGCTCGACCTTCGGTTCGTCGATCGCGTTCCCGTTCTTCAAGGACTTCCTGATCAACCTCGGCATCATGTTCGTGGTCTTCGGCGGCTTCGTCATCGTCGGCGCCGGCAATGCGGTAAACCTGACGGATGGTCTCGACGGTCTCGCCATCGTGCCTGTAATGATCGCGGCGGCCTCTTTCGGCGTCATCGCCTATCTCGCCGGTAATGCCGTCTTCGCGAACTACCTGCAGATCAACTTCGTGCCCGGCACGGGCGAACTCTCCGTCGTTCTCGGCGCTGTCATCGGCGCCGGCCTCGGCTTCCTGTGGTTCAACGCGCCGCCCGCCGCTATCTTCATGGGCGACACCGGTTCGCTAGCACTCGGCGGCACGATCGGCACGGTTGCCGTCGCCACCAAGCACGAGATCGTCATGGCGATCATCGGCGGCCTGTTCGTCATGGAAACGCTGTCGGTCATCATCCAGGTCGGCTTCTTCAAGATGACCGGACGCCGCGTCTTCCTGATGGCGCCGATCCACCACCATTTCGAGAAGAAGGGCTGGACCGAAAGCCAGGTCGTGATCCGCTTCTGGATCATCGCCGTCGGCCTTGCCATGCTCGGCCTCTCGACGCTGAAGCTGCGGTAAGACGATCATGATCCCGGTCACCACGCTCTCTGGAAAAAAAGTCGCGCTCTTCGGGCTCGGCGGTTCCGGCTTCGCCACGGCGCGCGCCCTGATCCTTGGGGGCGCGGAGGTGACGGCGTGGGACGACAATCCCGACAGCGTGACCAAGGCCGCGGCCGAGGGGATCCACACCGCCGATCTCAGGACGATTGACTGGAACGCGCAGTCGCTGTTCGTGCTGTCGCCGGGCGTGCCGCTCACGCATCCGAAGCCGCACTGGACGGTCGATCTGGCGCGCGCCGCCGGCGTTGATATCGTCGGCGATGTCGAGCTCTTCGTGCGCGAGCGCCGGGCGCACGCGCCCGATGCGCCGTTCATCGCCATCACCGGCACCAACGGAAAATCCACCACCACCGCGCTGATCGCCCATATCCTGAAGTCGAGCGGCCGCGACACGCAGCTTGGTGGAAATATCGGGACGGCGGTGCTGACGCTGGAGCCGCCGAAAGCCGGACGGTTCTACGTCGTCGAGTGCTCGTCCTACCAGATCGATCTCGCGCCGACGCTCAATCCGTCGGCCGGCATCCTGCTCAACCTCACGCCTGATCATCTCGACCGCCACGGCACGATGCAGCACTATGCCGACGTCAAGGAGCGGCTGGTCGCGGGCAGCGACGTCGCCATCGTCGGCGTCGACGACAGCCATTGCGAGATGATCGCCGACCGCATCGAGCGGGCAGGCGGCAAGGTCACGCGTATCTCGCGCCGCCATGTGCTCGCCGACGGCATCTATGCCGAGGGTACGAAGCTCATCCAGGCGCAGGCGGGTGCCGCCCTGCCGATCGCCGATCTCGACGGTATCCCGACGCTGCGCGGCAGCCACAATGCGCAGAACGCGGCGGCTGCCGTCGCCGCCTGCCTTGCGGCCGGCGTCTCGGTCGAGGATATTCGCGCGGGCCTCGCGTCCTTCCCGGGGCTGAAGCATCGCATGCAGCCGGTCGGCCGGCGCGGCAATGTGGTGTTCGTCAACGATTCCAAGGCAACCAATGCCGATGCGGCGGCACCGGCTCTATCGAGCTACGACCGCATCTACTGGATTGCCGGCGGCCTGCCCAAGGCGGGCGGGATCACGACGCTTGCGCCGTTCTTCCCGCGCATCGCCAAGGCCTATCTGATCGGCGAGGCAGCCGCGGAATTCGCGGCCACGCTCGGCGAGGCGGTGCCTTACGAGATCTCGGGAACGCTGGACCAGGCGGTCGCGCATGCGGCCGAGGATGCGGGCAAGGACGAAAGCGGGCCATTGGCGGTCATGTTAGCACCGGCTTGCGCAAGCTTCGACCAATATAAGAACTTCGAAGTCAGGGGCGATGCATTTGTGAGCCATGTGGCAGCGCTCGACGGAATCACCATGCTGATCGGTTCGGCAACAGGAGAGAAGTGACATGGTAAGTCGTGCGGAACGCGGGGCATTGGCCGATTGGTTCTGGACCATCGACCGGTTCTTCCTGGCGATGTTCATCTTCCTGATGGGCATCGGCTTCATGCTGTCGTTTGCCGCATCGCCGGCGGTGGCCGAGCGCATCGGGCTGGAGCCGTTCCACTTCGTCAAGCGCCACGCGGCCTTCATGATTCCGTCGCTGGCGGTCATGATCGGCCTGTCGTTCCTGACGCCGCGGCAGGTGCGCCGCACCGCGATCCTTCTCCTGATCGTGGCGATCGCGATGATGCTGCTCGCGCTGTTCTTCGGCGTCGAGGTCAAGGGTTCCCGCCGTTGGGTGACGCTCGCCGGCATCTCGATCCAGCCGTCGGAGTTCATGAAGCCCGCCTTCGTGGTCGTCTGCGCCTGGCTGTTTGCCGAGCATGCGCGCCAGCCGGAAATCCCGGGCAATCTCTTCGCCATCATCCTCTTCGGCATGGTCGCGGCGCTTCTCGTGGCGCAGCCCGACCTTGGTCAGACCATCCTGACGACAGCGGTGTGGGGCGGCATGTTTTTCATGGCCGGCATGCCGTGGCTTTGGATCATCGTGCTCGGCGCCGGTGGCGTCGGCGGTCTCGTCAGCGCCTATTACGTCTTCCCGCACGTGGCGCTGCGTATCGACAAGTTCATGACCGGCGAAGGCGACACGTTCCAGATCGATACGGCGCGCGAAGCGATCATCCGTGGCGACTGGTTCGGCCAGGGTCCGGGCGAGGGCATCGTCAAGCGCATCATCCCGGACGCGCATACCGACTTCATCTTCTCGGTCGCGGCCGAGGAGTTCGGCATCATCTTCTGCATCGCTCTGGTCTTGCTGTTTTCGGCGCTCGTGCTGCGCGGTCTGTCGCATGCCTACAAGGAGCGCAACGACTTCAACCGTTTCGCCGTCGCTGGCCTCGTGCTGCAGATCGGCATACAATCCATCATCAACGTGGGCGTCAATCTCGAGCTGCTGCCGGCGAAGGGCATGACCCTGCCGCTGATTTCCTACGGCGGTTCGTCGATGGTCGCCATCTGCGTCACGGCCGGGTTCATTCTCGCGCTGACGCGCCACAGACCGGAAAAGCGTGCGCAGGAGCGGAGCCTGTTTCGCGTCGCGCACGGCATTCCGGCGGAGTAAGACTATATGAGCAAAGGCATCGTTCTGCTTGCCGCCGGGGGAACCGGCGGCCACGTGTTTCCGGCGGAGGCCCTGGCCTACAAGCTGAAGGAACGCGGCTATTCCGTGCATCTGGTGACGGACAGCCGGGCGGAGCGCTATGCCGGCAAATTCCCGGCCGACGAGATCCATGTCGTGCCGTCGGCGACGATCGCCTCGAAGAACCCGGTTGCGGTTGCGCGTTCGCTGTGGACGCTGTGGAGCGGCATGCGGGCGGCCAAGCGCCTGATCGGGCGGTTGAAGCCTGTCGTGGTCGTCGGCTTCGGTGGCTATCCGACAGTGCCGCCGCTGCTCGCCGCAACGCGTCTCGGCGTGCCGACCATGATCCACGAACAGAACGCCGTGATGGGCCGCGCCAACAAGGCGCTGGCCAATCGCGTCAAGGCGATCGCCGGTGGCTTCCTGCCCGAGAATGGCGGTGCCTTCCCCGAGAAGACGGTGACGACGGGCAATCCGGTGCGTCCGGCCGTAATCGAGGCGGCGAAGACACCCTATACGCCGTCGCATGCCGGCGAGCCGTTCAATCTCGTCGTCTTCGGCGGCAGCCAGGGCGCGCAGTATTTCTCCAAGGCGATGCCGACGGCAATCAGCCTGCTCGACGACGATCTGCGTGCGCGGCTCCGGATCACACAGCAGGTCCGTCCCGAGGATATGGGCATGGTCGGCGATTGCGTCGCCAAGCTTCAGATGGGCGCTGCGTCCGACATCGCTCCCTTCTTCACCGACATGGCCGAACGCTTGGCCAAGGCGCATCTGGTGATCTGCCGCTCGGGCGCTTCGACGGTTTCCGAGATCTCGGTGATCGGCCGTCCGGCGATCCTGGTGCCTTATCCGCATGCGCTCGACCACGACCAGGCGGCCAATGCCGCGTCGCTCGCAGCGACCGGCGGCGCCAAGGTGATCGTGCAGGCCGAACTCTCGTCCGAGAAGATCGCCTCGATCCTGACGCACACGATGAACGACCCGGAAAAGCTGGCGCGGATGGCCGCTGCCGCCAAGCAGGCGGGTAAACCTGATGCCGCGAACTTGCTTGCCGACATGGTAGAGGCTATTGCGGCGGGACGTACAATTGCAGAGTTCAAGGGGAAAAGCGCATGAAAATGCCGAAGGCCATCGGCCTCGTCCATTTCATCGGCATCGGCGGTATCGGCATGAGCGGGATCGCCGAGGTGCTGCACAATCTCGGCCATCGCGTCCAGGGATCCGACCAGGCCGATAGCGCCAACGTCCAGCGCTTGCGCGACAAGGGTATCGAGGTTTTCGTCGGCCACAAGGCCGAGAACCTTGGCGATGCCGAGGTCGTCGTCGTTTCGACCGCGATCAAGAAGGACAATCCCGAGCTCATCGCCGCCCGCGAAAAGCTGCTGCCCGTGGTGCGCCGCGCCGAAATGCTGGCCGAGCTGATGCGCTTCCGCAATGCGATCGCGATCGGCGGCACGCACGGCAAGACGACGACCACCTCGATGGTCGCGACGTTGCTCGAAGCCGGCGGGCTCGACCCGACGGTCATCAATGGCGGCATCATCAATGCCTACGGCACCAATGCCCGCATGGGCGAGGGCGAGTGGATGGTGGTGGAGGCCGACGAATCGGACGGCACCTTCCTGAAGCTTCCGGCCGACGTCGCCGTCGTCACCAATATCGATCCCGAGCATCTCGACCACTACGGCAATTTCGACGCCGTACGCGCCGCGTTCCGCCAGTTCGTCGAGAACGTGCCGTTCTACGGCTTCGGCGTCATGTGCCTCGATCACCCCGAAGTGCAGGCGCTGGTCGGCCGTATCGAGGACCGCAAGGTCGTGACCTATGGCGAGAACCCGCAGGCCGACGTGCGCTTCATGAACGTGCGCATCGACGGCGCGCGCTCGACCTTCGACGTCGAAATCCGACGCCGCCGGACCGGTCAGGTCATCAAGCTCGACAATCTCGTTCTGCCGATGCCCGGCCGCCACAATGTGTCGAATGCGACCGCGGCCATCGCGGTCGCCAATCGCCTGGGCATGTCGAGCGAGGATATCGCCAAGGGGCTTGCCTCCTTCGGTGGCGTCAAGCGTCGCTTCACGCTGACCGGCGAATGGAACGGCGTGCAGATCTTCGACGATTACGGTCACCATCCGGTCGAGATCAAGGCCGTGCTGAAGGCGGCGCGCGAGGCGTGCAAGGGCCGCGTCATCGCCGTGCACCAGCCGCACCGCTATTCGCGCCTGGCGAGCTTGTTCGAGGAGTTCGCCGCCTGCTTCAACGATGCGGACAGCATTTTCCTGGCGCCGGTCTACGCCGCAGGCGAAGAGCCGATCGAGGGCGCCAACGCCGAAGCGCTTGTTTCGCTGATCAAATCGGGCGGGCATCGCGATGCGCGCTTCCTCGCCTCTCCCGAGTTGTTGCCTGAAATGGTCGCAGAGATTGCAAAGCCAGGCGATTTCGTGGTTCTGTTGGGGGCTGGGAGTATCACTTATTGGGCGGCAGCACTGCCCAAGCAACTGGAAGGCCTTTCGGGTAGATCCGCATGAAACAGGTGAATGGGCAAAAGCTTCTTGCGTCGCTGGGCGACGGTGTAAAGGACATCCGCGGGAGGATTACACCGGATGCGCCGATGGACCGCGTCACCTGGTTCCATGCCGGTGGCCTTGCGGAACTGATGTTCCAGCCACACGACGAAGAAGATCTGATCGCATTCCTGAAGATCCTGCCCGAGGACGTGCCGATGACCGTGGTCGGCGTCGGCTCGAACATTCTGGTGCGCGACGGCGGCATTCCCGGCGTGGTTTTGCGTCTTTCCGCCAAGGGCTTCGGCTCGGTTGAGCTCGCGGGCGAAAACCGTGTGCGCGCCGGCGCCATCTGCCCGGACAAGCATGTCGCGGCCATGGCGATGGATAACGGCATCGGCGGTTTTCACTTCTACTACGGCATTCCCGGCAGCATCGGCGGCGCCGCGCGCATGAACGCCGGCGCCAATGGCGGCGAGACGCGTGATCGCGTCGTCGAGGTGACCGCGATCGACCGCAAGGGCAACAAGCACGTGCTGTCAAATGCCGACATGGGCTATGAGTATCGCCATTCGTCGGCCGCCAGCGACCTGATTTTCACCTCGGTGCTGTTCGAGGGCTATGCCGAGGACCGCGCCAAGATTCGTGCCGACATGGATGCCGTACGCAGCCATCGCGAGACGGTGCAGCCGATCCGCGAGAAGACCGGCGGTTCGACCTTCAAGAACCCGGAAGGCCACTCCGCGTGGAAGCTGATCGACGAAGCGGGATGCCGCGGTCTCGTCATCGGCGGCGCGCAGATGTCGTCCTTGCATTGCAACTTCATGATCAACAACGGCCAGGCGACCGGCTACGATCTCGAATATCTCGGCGAGCAGGTTCGCCGCGAGGTGTTCGAGCATTCCGGCATCAAGCTGGAATGGGAGATCAAGCGCCTGGGCCTGTTCATGCCGGGCCGCGAAGTGCGTCCGTTCCAGGGCGTGACGAGCGAGTAAGCTTTTAAGCCTGTCGGTGCCGCGCAGTTGCGGCACCGCGATGTGCCTTAGCCGAAACGTTTGGTGAAGGCGGTGGTGAAGGTCACCCCGCCGACATCGTCGCTGGCGTCGCCGATCGCCACATCCATCACATTCCCCTTGATACGCACGAGGCTGAAGCCGCCCATGAAGGCGGCGCGGGCCTTGAAGACGTCAATACCGCCGGCCTGATAGGCCATCCGCGTGTCGTGCTCGTGGCCGTGGAAAATGCCGATTACGTTGTAACCTTGAAGGGTTGCGAGCAGTTGCTGACGTTCTGATTCACCCCACCAATGCGGCGCGCCGCTGCCCTCAACGGTGAAGGTGCTTTTTTCCGGGTCCCAGCGTTCGAGCGAGAACTTGTCCCATCCATAGTGCTGGAAGATCACGACCGGGCGGCCGTCGGCGGCATAGGCAGCGAGATCCCGCTTCATCCATTCCAGACTGTTGGCGGTGCCCTTGGTGTTGTCGCCGCCATAGCGCTGCGCCTGGATGAGGTGCAGCCCGCCCCAGTTCCAGGAGTAATTGTCGGAGGCTTCGTCGTAATTGTCGACCGGCACGACCGGTTTGAAGAAGACGCTCGGCTTGTGGTTCAGCTGCACGTAGTCGCGCAGCTCGTCGCGGTACCAGTCGACCTGCGGCGGATGTCCATCCTGATCGAGATCGTGGTTGCCGAGGCCGACATAGACGGGGAAGTGGATGTGGTCGGCGCCCGGTCCCTGCTGATAGCGGTGCGAGAATTGCAGGAGCTGCGACCCCTCCGCGAACTCCGCCATCTGGCCGCCGCCGTCGTCGGTGACGTCGCCGCAGACGATGACGCCCTGCGGCTTGGCGATCCGCTGGCCCGCAAGAGCAAAGCCGGTTGGTTTGCCCGATATCGCTTCCGGCCATGTCTGGTGGTGGATGTTGTTGAGCGCCCTGATGTGGCGCAGCAGGTTGGCGTCGGTCTTGCCCTCGGCCTCGCAATTGGGGCTGAGGCCATCGCCAATACGGCAGGCGTGGATGTCGTTGATGACGAGGAAGGTGACGTCGGTATCGGGGACGCCGGCGGCGCGGGCGAGGGGCGGTAGAGATAGTGATAGGCCGGCGCCCAGGCCATGCGTCAGCAGCGATCGTCGTGTCAGCATTCGTCTCTCCCCGGCTATTGATCGCGTCGAAAATAGTGGCAGGGCGTTAACAGACAACAACGAAAAAGGCCGCGGCGGTTTCCCGTCGCGGCCTCGCATGTTCAAGAATGGACCGATCAGACTTCGTCGCGGCCCGAGGCCAGGATGCAGATTAGCGTGATGACGGCGGAAAGGCCGAGATAGTAGCCGACGTAGAGCATGCCGTAGTTCGCCTGCAGCCAGGTGGCGATATAGGGCGCGAGCGATGCGCCGAAGATGCCTGCGAGGTTGAAGGTGATCGAGGAGCCGGTGTAGCGCACGGCGGTCGGGAAGGGGGCTGCGAGCGCCGTTCCGATCAGGCCGTAGGTCATGCCCATCAGCGCCATGGCGACGATCGCGAAGACCAGGATGCTGCCTTCGCCGCCAGCCATCAGGCCGGGGAGCAGGAAGGAGAACAGGCCGATCAGGACGGTCGTCAGGATCAGCATTTCGCGGCGGCCGAAGCGCTCGGCGAGCTTGCCGATGATCGGGATGAAGATGCCGAAGGAGATCGAGCCGACGATCTGGATCTCGAGCGCGTCGAGGAACGGGATCTTCAAGACCTTGACGTTGTAGGAGAGCAGGTAGGCCGAGCCGATGTAGAACAGCACGAAGGTGGCGAGCGCCACGAAGGTGCCGAGGAACAGGCTGCGCTTGTGCTTGCGGAAGACTTCGGCAACAGGAACGGCAACGCGCTCCTTCTTGTCGATGGCCTTCTGGAAGTCAGGCGTTTCGGTGATCGACAGGCGAACCCACAGGCCGATGACGATCAGGACGATCGAGGCGATGAAGGGTACGCGCCAGCCCCAGGCCAGCAGCTGTTCCTGCGGCATGAACTGCAACAGCACCCAGAAGATGCCCGAGGACAGGAAGAGGCCGAGCGGTGCGCCAAGCTGCGGGAACATGCCGTACCAGCTGCGCTTGCCCTCAGGCGCGTTTTCCGTCGCCAGAAGCACCGCGCCGCCCCATTCGCCGCCGAGGCCGAAGCCCTGGCCGAAACGGCAAAGCGCGAGAAGCAGAGGCGCGAGAACGCCGATCGATTCATAAGAGGGGAGCAGGCCGATGATGACGGTGGAGATACCCATCGTCAGCAGGGCTGCGACCAGCGTCGTCTTGCGGCCGATCCTGTCGCCGAAGTGGCCGAAGACCACGGCGCCAAGCGGGCGGGCGAAGAAGGCGATGGAGAAGGTCGCGAAGGAGGCGAGCAGCGCGGTCGTCGGATCGCTGTTCGGGAAGAACAGCGTCGGGAAGACCAGCACGGCGGCTGTCGCGTATACGTAGAAGTCGAAGAATTCGATGGTGGTGCCGACGACGCTTGCGATCAGAACGCGTGCCGGCGAGTTGAGCGGTGCACTGTTCGATGAAGCTGATGTCGGCGATACTGGAGATATCGCGTCTGACATTTTCATTCCAATCGGGATTTCGGTTGTATGCCTTTGGGAGGCTAGGGGCTCATAACGCAATTTTAGTTCGGCGCAAACGTTAATCGCGCAATAAACCGACAAAAACTAGGGTGCTTGCTTTTTCAGCCGGAAAGTCAGGCGCTCAACCGCGCTTCGGCGTCTGTTTCCAGTGGTTGCAGGCGCGGTGGGAAGTCGGATTTGCGTTTGCGCAAATCTGGAAGCGGCCTGCGTTCGGAGCCTTGCATGGCACGATCGCTTAAACTTTTTGTTTCGCTTTGACATATCGGCCGTAGCGCTTGGCGCTGCGGGGTTTTCGCGTTTCGACGGTCGAGCCCGACTGTCGCAATTCATGACTGTTCGGGGAAGAAGTTAACAAAAGTAAACGCTTCGTTAACCATAATGACGCTCTAATACACGTGCGCCAGGCGAGCCAGATTCGGAAGAAAGCCAGCTTGGTGCAAGCCTTGGAATGCAAAGTACGGATTATTTTGGGGGTATCTATGAGTCGCAAGCATGTCGCTGTCCTTATGGGCGGATTTTCCTCGGAGAGGCCTGTCAGCCTTTCGTCCGGGGCGGCGTGCGCGGATGCTCTCGAGGCTGAAGGCTTCCAGGTGACCCGTATCGATGTCGATCGCGACGTCTCCGCCAAGCTGTCCGCCCTCCGTCCCGATGTGGCGTTCAACGCCCTGCATGGGCCGTTCGGCGAGGATGGGCTGATCCAGGGTATCCTGGAATACCTCGAAATTCCCTATACCCACTCCGGCGTTCTGGCCTCAGCACTTGCCATGGACAAGAGCAAGGCAAAGGGTGTCGCGGCCGCCGCCGGCATTCCTGTCGCGCAGTCGCAGGTGATCAACCGCTTCGCTTTCCCCGCCGAGCATCCGATGAAGCCGCCTTATGTGGTGAAGCCGGTACGCGAGGGTTCAAGCTTCGGCGTCGTCATCGTTCAGGAGGACCAGTCGCGTCCGCCACAGATCATCGGCTCGGCCGAATGGCGGTATGGCGAGGAGGTTCTCGTCGAGCGCTACGTGCATGGTCGCGAGCTCACCTGCGGCGTCATGGGCGATCAGGTGCTGGGTGTGACCGAGATCGTTCCGCAGGGTCACAGCTTCTACGACTATGATTCCAAGTATGTGGCCGGTGGTTCGAAACACGTCATTCCGGCGAAAATTTCACCGAATATTTACCAAAAAATACAATCATTGTCCCTAAGGGCGCATCAAGCAATTGGTTGCCGTGGAGTGAGTCGGTCGGATTTTCGGTACGACGATCGCTTCTCCGAAGACGGCGAAATCATCTGGCTGGAGATCAATACTCAGCCAGGCATGACTCCAACCTCGCTTGTGCCCGAAATGGCCGGTCATGCCGGCTACTCGTTTGGTGAATTTCTTCGTTGGATGGTGGAGGACGCTTCTTGTTCTCGGTAACGGTCAAAAGGATGGGGCGCCCAAGCCATCAAGCCGAGCCTTCCTATGCTGAAGGCGATGGGCGCATGGTGCTGCCGCGGCCTCTGCGTCGCGTCGTCCGCTTCCTTGTGAGTCTCGGTAGTGGCCGCATCTACATTCCTGCTCATACGGGCACTGTATCGGCGCTGGCGTTCTTCGCCGCGACGGGTTTCTACGGCATGTCTCTGGGTGGTCACACGGAAGTTGTCGCCCAGGCGACGACGGCTGCCGCTGGCTTTGCCGTCGAGGACGTGAAGGTGTCCGGCAACTCCGAGACCTCCGAAATCGATATCCTTCAGTTGATCGGTCTCGACGGCACGACCTCGCTCGTGGCGCTCGATGTGGATGCGGCGCGCCAGAAGATCGCGAAGCTCCCCTGGGTCGAGAGCGTCGAAGTCCGCAAGGTTTATCCGAAGACGATCGAGGTGAAGCTCAAGGAGCGTGAAGCCTACGCGATCTGGCAGCATGGCGCTGAGCTCTCGCTGGTCGAAAAGGGTGGGGCGGTCATCGCGCCGCTTCGCGACAACAAGTTTTCGCAGCTTCCGCTGGTCGTTGGCCGCGGCGCCGAAGTGGCTGCCGCTTCGCTCGCAGACGAGTTCTCCAAGTGGCCCGATATCAAGGCGCGCGTGAAGGCCTATGTCTGGGTCTCCGGCCGTCGCTGGGATCTGCACATGGACAACGGCGTCGTCGTCAAGTTGCCGGAAGACGATGTCGACCAGGCGCTGGCGCGCCTTTCGAAATTCAACGGCGAACAGGCGCTTCTCGATCGCGATATCGCGGCCGTCGATCTCCGCCTCTCCGACCGTATGGCCATCCAACTGACGCCTGAAGCCATGGAGCGCCGTCAGCTTGTTCTCGATCAGCGCACCAAGGATTTGAAGAAGGCGGGGCAGAATATATGAGCTTGTTCGGTTCGTCCCATTTTGGATTGCCGCGCCTGAAGCCGCTTTCGTCCAAGCGGTCGCACGTCGTTTCCGTGCTCGACATCGGTTCGACGAAAGTCGTCTGCATGATCGGCCGGCTGACGCCGCGCGAGGAGAGCCAGATCCTCCCCGGTCGCACGCATAACATCGAAATCATCGGCATCGGCCATCAGCGTTCGCGCGGTATCAAGACCGGCGCGATCTCGGATCTCGATGCGCTCGAAAGCGTCATCCGCCTCGCGGTCGATGCAGCCGAGCGCATGGCGGGCCTCACTGTCGAGAGCCTGATCGTCAACCTGGCGGCCGGACGCCTCACCAGCGACATCTACACCGCCACCATCGATCTCGGCGGCCAGGAAGTCGAACTGAACGATCTGAAGAAGGTTCTGGCGGCAGCCTGCCAGCAGTCGCTGCGCCAGGATCGCGCCGTGCTGCACTCGCTGGCCACCGGTTTCTCGCTCGACGGCGAACGCGGCATTCGCGATCCCTTGTCCATGTACGGTGATGTTCTCGGCGTCGACATGCATGTCGTGACCGCAGAGCGCACGGCTCTGAAGAACCTCGAGCTCAGCGTCAACCGCGCGCACCTTTCTGTCGAAGGCATTGTTGCGACGCCTTACGCTTCCGGTCTCGCCGCTCTGGTCGACGACGAAGTCGAACTCGGATGCGCTGCCATCGACATGGGCGGCGGCACGACGACGATCTCGGTCTTTGCCGAAGGCAAGCTGGTGCACACGGATGCCGTCGGTCTCGGCGGTCATCATGTCACTACCGATCTGGCCCGTGGCCTTTCGACCCGCATCGAGGATGCGGAGCGTCTGAAGGTGGTTCATGCCTCGGCCATGGGGAACTCTTCCGATGAGCGCGAGCTGATCTCGATCCCGCCGATCGGCGAGGACGACCGCGATCTGCCGACGCAGGTGCCGCGCGCACTGGTGTCGCGGATCGTCAGTGCCCGTATCGAGGAGACGATGGAACTCATTCGCGACCGCATCCAGCGCTCGGGCTTCAGCCCGATCGTCGGCAAGCGCGTCGTGCTGACAGGCGGCGCAAGCCAGCTGACCGGCCTTGCCGACGTTGCCCGCAAGATCCTTGCCCGCAACGTCCGCATCGGCCGCCCGATGGGCGTCTCGGGTCTCCCGACCGCTGCCAAGGGTCCGGCCTTTTCGACGGCGGTCGGCCTGATGATCTATCCGCAGGTTGCGGACCAGGAAACACATGCGTCACAGAGCGGTCTGCTCATGTCGCTTGGCGGAAATAGCAGCCGCTTCGCCCGGATGGGCCAGTGGCTGAAGGAAAGCTTCTAGAAATTGAGTGAATTGGCCGGCGTGGCGATGCGGCCATAAAGAGAAGGAACGGGTACCATGACTATCAAGCTGCATACGCCAGATATCACTGAGCTGAAGCCGCGCATCACCGTGTTCGGCGTCGGCGGTGGCGGTGGCAACGCTGTCAACAACATGATCTCCGCTGGTCTCCAGGGCGTCGACTTCGTCGTTGCCAACACGGATGCCCAGGCACTGACGATGACCAAGGCAGAGCGCATCATCCAGCTCGGCGCCAGCGTCACCGAAGGTCTCGGCGCGGGTTCGCAGCCGGAAGTCGGCCGTGCAGCTGCTGAAGAATGCATCGACGAAATCGTCGATCACCTGAACGGCACCCACATGTGCTTCGTCACCGCCGGCATGGGCGGCGGCACCGGCACCGGTGCGGCTCCCGTTGTTGCACAGGCTGCACGCAACAAGGGCATCCTGACGGTTGGCGTCGTGACCAAGCCGTTCCACTTCGAAGGCGGCCGCCGCATGCGTCTGGCCGAAGCGGGCATCCAGGAACTGCAGAAGTCGGTCGACACGCTGATCGTCATTCCGAACCAGAACCTGTTCCGGATCGCAAACGACAAGACGACCTTCGCCGACGCATTCGCGATGGCCGATCAGGTTCTCTACTCGGGCGTTGCCTGCATCACCGACCTGATGGTGAAGGAAGGTCTCATCAACCTCGACTTCGCCGACGTCCGTTCGGTCATGCGCGAAATGGGCCGCGCGATGATGGGTACCGGCGAGGCTTCCGGCCAGGGCCGCGCGATGCAGGCTGCGGAAGCCGCGATCGCAAACCCGCTGCTCGACGAAACCTCGATGAAGGGCGCACAGGGCCTGCTGATCTCCATCACCGGCGGTCGCGACCTCACCCTCTTCGAAGTCGACGAAGCGGCAACCCGTATCCGCGAAGAAGTCGATCCGGATGCGAACATCATCCTCGGCGCGACCTTCGACGAATCGCTTGAAGGCATCATCCGCGTTTCCGTCGTCGCCACCGGCATCGACCGCGCGATGAACCAGGACGCCGGCAAGACCTTCCAGCCGGTCCAGAAGCCGATTATCCGTCCTTCGGCGGCCGTTGCTCCGGCTCCGGCCGCAGTCCAGCCTGCCCCTGTCATGCAGCAGGCACCGAAGGCCGACCAGATCGCGCAGACCATCCGCATGGCCGAAGCCGAAATGGAACGCGAACTCGACATCCACGCTCCGCGCGCGGCTGCCCCGGTTCACCAGCAGCCCGCTCCGCAGGAAACCTTCCGCCCGGCGAGCAAGATCTTCGCAGCTCCGGAAGCCGCACCGATCATCCGTCCGGCTCCGGTCCAGCAGCAGGCACCCGTGATGCAGCAGCCGGCTCCGCAGCCTGTGATGCATCAGCCGGCGCCGGTCATGCAGCAGCCTGCTCCTGTCATGCAGCAGCAGCCGGTCCGCATGCCCAAGGTCGAGGATTTCCCGCCGGTCGTTCAGGCCGAGATCGATCATCGTTCGCAGCCGGCACCGGTGTCGCATGCGCATGAAGAGCGCGGCCCGATGGGCCTTCTGAAGCGCATCACCAACTCGCTTGGTCGCCGCGAAGAGGAAGTCGCTCCTGAGATGACGTCGGCTCCGGCAGCGTCCTCGCAGCAGCGCCGCCCGCTGTCTCCGGAAGCGAGCCTTTATGCTCCGCGTCGCGGAAACCTGGATGATCAGGGCCGTGCAGTACCGCAGGCCCGCATGATGCAGGAAGACGATCAGCTCGAAATTCCGGCCTTCCTTCGCCGCCAGTCGAACTGATAAAGACACGCAGAATCGCCACGCAACAGCCCGGGAGTTCGCTCCCGGGCATTGTTGTATCAGGCACTCCGATTTGCGCCTGATTGCCTTGTGATTTCAAATGCATGCTTTCGTAACAATGCGAAAGAAACAGTGATTTGGATTGCAGCGCGGGCACACGTATGTATGGGCTGACAAACCGTCTACGTGCGCCTTGACGCAGCACCGCGATGGAGAGAATAAGCCTTGGCGGATGAGTTTCGGCATACGGGTCGCAGCGGATCGCCAGGGATAATAAAGGCAAGATTGATGGTTATTGGCATGTTGGGTTTTCAAACGACGGTATCGCGTCCGGTCACTCTTTCGGGGATCGGCGTTCATTCGGGTGCCGACGTTTCGATTACCTTCAACCCCGCTGAAGCCGACACTGGTGTCGTATTCAATCGCATGCATGACAACGGCGAAGTCACCGAGCTCCGCGCTGTTTCCTCGCAGGTCGGCAATACCGACCTGTGCACCGTTCTCGGCTTTTCTCCGGCGCGCTCCGTCGCGACGATCGAACATGTGATGGCCGCCGTCTACGCGCTTGGCCTCGACAACGTCGTCATCGAAGTCGACGGCGCCGAAATGCCGATCATGGATGGCAGCTCGATGCCGTTCATCGACGCCATCGAGCAGGTGGGTCTTGTATCGCTCGGCGTCAAGCGCCGCTACATCCGCATCACCAAGCCGGTTCGCATCGAGCATGGCGGCTCCTGGAGCGAGTTTCGTCCCTATGACGGCATGCGCTTCGAAGTCGAGATCGATTTCGATACGCCGCTGATCGGCCGCCAGAAGTGGGAAGGCGACATGACCGCCGCCACCTTCAAGTCGGAACTGTCGCGCGCCCGCACCTTCGGCTTCATGCGTGACGTCGAACGTCTCTGGGCCTCGGGCCACGCGCTCGGCTCGTCGCTGGAAAACTCGGTCGTCATCTCCGACGATCACACCGTCATCAACGTCGAAGGCCTGCGCTACGCCAAGGACGAATTCGTGCGTCACAAGACGCTCGACGCCGTCGGCGACCTGGCGCTTGCCGGCGCTCCGTTCATTGGCTGCTACCGTTCCTATCGCGGCGGTCACAAGATGAACGCCAATGCGCTGAAGGCGCTGCTCAGCGATCCGACCGCCTATGAAGTGGTTGAGACATCGGCACCGCGCCAGCGTGTTGCCCCGCGCGATTTCATCCGCGTCAACGCTCCTGAATTTGCTCCCTGGTCGGCTTGACCTCCGTCGCATTCTTTAGGCCAGGGCCGCCTCCTTCGGGAGGCGGTTTCTTTATGTGCAACAGCCAAGCGTGATTCCCGATAGATCTTTCGCGGCAGATATTTAGATGGGTTTATTCGGGGATTATCCGGACAAAACAGACGATTATGGGAAGGGCCGCCACAAAAATGCGTTAATGCATCATCAATGCGTTGCTCTGGCCATGCATTTATGGCTAGAAACGCCAGCGAGGCGTGGCTGCCGTTGAGGGATGGCGGCTCTTGGGATGTTCCGATGGGTTATGCAGGGTCTGAAAGTATGATGAAGACAGCGCGTGCTTTGTTCGCATCGCTCCTGGTGCTGAGCGCAGGTGCCTTGATTTCCGGATGCCAGTCGGACCCCGATATCGATATTACCAAGCTCGGCCTGCAGAGCGATCCGCCTGATGTTCTCTACAATCAGGGTCTGGCCAACATGAAGGCCGGCAACATGGCGGAAGCCGCGCGCAAGTTCGATTCGATCGACCGCGAAAATCCGTTCTCGGAATGGGCCCGCAAGGGTCTTGTGATGAGCACCTTCGTCAAGTACCGTCAGGGCCGCCTCGACGAAGCGCTGGCCTCGGGCAACCGCTACATGGCGCAGTATCCGAAGTCGAAGGATGCCGCCTATGTGCAGTACCTGATCGGTCTTACCTATTCCAAGCAGATCGTCGACGTGACGCAGGACCAGCGTGCCGCGTCCAGAACCGTCGAGGCCATGCAGGCCGTGATCGACAACTATCCAGACTCCGAATATGTGGACGACGCGCAGGCGAAGATCCGCTTTGCCCGCGACCAGCTCGCCGGCAAGGAAATGCAGATCGGCCGCTACTACATGGAGCGCAAGGAATACCTTGCCGCCATCTCGCGCTTCCGTATCGTCGTCGAGAAGTATCCGAACACGAACCAGGTCGAAGAGGCGCTAGCGCGTCTGGTCGAGGCCTATTACGCGATGGGTATCGTCGAGGAAGCCCAGACGGCAGCCGCCGTTCTCGGCCACAACTACCCCGACAGCCAGTGGTACGCGGATTCCTACAAGCTGCTGAAGAGCAACGGCGCAGAGCCGCGTGAAAATCAGGGCTCGTGGATTTCGCAAGCCGGCAAGAAACTCCTCGGTACTTAAAGCCGATGCTGATCCAGCTTTCGATCCGCGATATCGTCCTGATCGAGCGGCTGGATCTTGCCTTCGAGGCGGGTCTCTCCGTTCTGACGGGGGAGACCGGCGCCGGCAAATCCATCCTGCTCGACAGCCTGTCGCTCGCCCTTGGCGGGCGCGGCGATGGCGGTCTTGTCCGCCATGGTGAGGACAAGGGGCAGGTGACGGCCGTTTTCGACGTCGGCCCCGACCACCGGGCGCGCGTGCTGCTGCGCGACAACGGCATCGACGATGACGGCGACCTGATCTTCCGCCGCGTGCAGAGCGCCGATGGCCGCACCAAGGCCTATGTCAACGACCAGCCGCTCAGCGTGCAGCTGATGCGCCAGGCCGGCCAGATGCTGGTCGAGATCCACGGACAGCACGATGACCGCGCGCTGGTCGACACCCACGCCCACCGTATCCTGCTCGACGCCTTCGCCGGCATCGCCGACGAGGTGGCCGGCGTTTCGCAGCTCTACCGCGTCTGGCGCGATACCGAGCGGACGCTGAAGAAGCACCGCGAGAAGGTCGAGGCGGCGGCGCGCGAGGCGGATTACATTCGCTCCTCCGTCGAAGAGCTCGACAAGCTGGCACCGCAGGACGGCGAAGAGGACGAACTCGCCGAACGCCGCCAGAAGATGATGAAGGCCGAGCGGATCGCCGGCGATATCGCCGAGGCCTCCGAATTCCTCAACGGCAATGCCTCGCCCGTGCCCCATATCGCCTCGCTGGTGCGCCGGCTGGAGCGCAAGAGCCATGAGGCGCCAGGCCTGCTTGAAGACACCGTGGCGCTGCTTGATGCGGCACTCGACCAGCTCTCCAACGCGCAGATGGAAGTCGAAGCAGCGTTGCGCAAGACGGAATACGATCCGAAGGAACTCGAGCGCGTCGAGGAACGCCTTTTCGCGCTGCGCGGCGCCTCGCGCAAATATTCGGTGCCGGTCACCGAGCTGCCGGCGCTTGCGATCCGCATGAGCAACGATCTGGCCGATCTCGATGCCGGCGAAGAGAAGCTTGCCAAGCTCGAGGCCGAGGTCGGCGTCGCGAAGGTCGCCTATGAGGCGGCCGCGCAGGTGGTGTCGGCCAAGCGTCACCAAGCCGGCGAGGCGCTTGCCGCAGCCGTCATGGCCGAACTTCCGGCACTGAAGCTCGAGCGCGCCCGCTTCATGGTGGAGATCGCCTCCAATCCGGAAGAGGCTGCGGCCGAGGGGATCGACGTCGTCGAATTCCACGTCCAGACCAATCCGGGCACACGCCCCGGCTCGATCATGAAAGTCGCATCCGGCGGCGAGCTCTCGCGCTTCCTGCTGGCGCTCAAGGTGGCGCTTGCCGATCGCGGCTCGGCGCCGACGCTTGTTTTCGACGAAATCGACACGGGCGTCGGCGGTGCCGTCGCCGATGCGATCGGCCAGCGGCTGAAGCGGCTGTCGGCCAAGGTGCAGGTGCTCTCCGTCACCCACGCACCGCAAGTGGCGGCACGGGCTGCGACGCATCTCCTGATTTCCAAGGGACCGGCTTCGGAAGGATCCGAAAAGATCGCCACCCGCGTGGCGACGATGGAGCCGCACGACCGCACCGAGGAAATCGCCCGCATGCTGGCCGGCGCTTCCGTGACCGAAGAGGCGAGGGCGGCCGCCAAGCGGTTGTTGACGGCGGGCGAGTAGGTCGCGGGCGAGAGCGTCGGCAGTGACGGTGCGTCCAGTTAATCATTGGATCGATCTGCAACCAGTTGCTGACAACCAGAAAGCGGCGCTTTTTCCTCGGCGAGAATTGCTCTAGAAAACGACTCCTCAAAGGGAGTCTGCCATGTCCGCCGCCAACCAAACGCCTGTCGAAACCCTGAGCGAAGATCAGGCCGCCGCAGAGCTTGCCTTTCTGGCGGCCGAGATCGCCAGCAATGACGAGCTCTATCATGGCAAGGACCAGCCGGCGATTTCGGATGCCGAATACGATGCGCTTAAGCGGCGCAACGATGCGATCGAACAGCGCTTTCCCGAACTCATCCGCGACGACAGCCCGTCGCGCCGTGTCGGAGCAGCCCCGCTTCCCACCTTCGCGCAGATCACCCATTCGCGGCCGATGCTGTCGCTCGACAACACGTTTTCCGACGAGGACGTGCAGGACTTCATCGGCTCGGTCTATCGCTTCCTCGGGCAGCTCCCCGACGGCTCCATCGCGTTCACCGCCGAGCCGAAGATCGACGGCCTGTCGATGTCGATCCGCTACGAGAACCGCAAGCTGGTGAGTGCCGCGACCCGCGGCGACGGCACCACGGGCGAGAACGTCACGGCGAACGTGAAGACCATCAAGCAGATCCCGAACACGCTGCCTGCGGACGCGCCCGATATCGTCGAGGTGCGCGGCGAGGTCTATATGGCCAAGAGCGATTTCCTTGCGCTCAACGCGCAGATGGAGGCCGAGGGCAAGCAGACCTATGTCAACCCACGCAACACGGCGGCGGGGTCGCTGCGCCAGCTCGACGCCAAGGTGACGGAGAGCCGTAAGCTGCGCTTCTTCGCCTATGCCTGGGGCGAGATCTCCGAGATGCCATCGGATACGCAGATGGGCATGGTCGAGACCTTCGGAAAATGGGGTTTTCCCATCAATCCGCTGATGAAGCGGCTTTCCTCGGTCGAGGACATTCTTGGGCATTACCGCGAGATCGGCCTTCAGCGTCCCGATCTCGACTACGATATCGACGGCGTGGTCTACAAGGTCGATCGTCTCGACCTGCAGCAGCGCCTCGGCTTTCGCTCGCGCAGTCCGCGCTGGGCCACCGCCCACAAATTCCCGGCCGAGCAGGCGTTCACGACCGTTGAAAACATCGACATCCAGGTCGGCCGCACCGGCGCGCTGACGCCGGTGGCGCGGCTGACGCCTGTCACCGTCGGCGGCGTCGTCGTCACCAATGCGACGCTGCACAACGAGGATTACATCAAGGGCATCGGCAATTCCGGCGAGCGCATCCGCGAGGACGATCACGATATCCGCATCGGCGATACCGTCATCGTGCAGCGGGCGGGTGACGTCATTCCGCAGGTGCTCGACGTGGTGATGGAGAAGCGGCCGGCGGGGGCGGAGGCTTATGTGTTTCCGAAGACGTGTCCGGTCTGTGGGTCGCATGCGGTGCGCGAGCGCAACGAGAAGACCGGCAAGCTCGATTCCGTCACCCGCTGCACCGGCGGCTTCGTCTGCCGCGCGCAGGCGACCGAGCACCTTAAGCATTTCGTCTCGCGCAACGCCTTCGACATCGAGGGCTTTGGGACCAAGCAGGTCGATTTCTTCTTCGAGAGCGAGGACGAGGCGCTGAAGATCCGCACGGCGCCCGATATCTTCACGCTGAAGAAGCGGCAGGAGGCCTCGACGCTCACCAAGCTCGAGAATATCGACGGCTTCGGCAAGGTGAGCGTCAAGAAGCTGTTCGACGCCATCGACGAGCGCCGCTCGATCGCGCTCAACCGCTTCATCTACGCGCTCGGCATCCGCCATGTCGGCGAGACCACCGCCAAGCTGCTCGCCCGTCATTACGGCACCTACGAGGCTTTCGAGACCGCGATGAAAGAAGCGTCGTCACTTAGCGGTGACGCGTGGCAGGACCTGAACAATGTCGAGGGTATCGGCGAGATCGTCGCCCGCGCCATCGTCGAGTTCTACAAGGAGCCGCGCAATCTCGACGTCGTCGGCCGCCTGCTGGACGAGGTGACGCCCGAGGCCGCCGAGCAGATCGCCGCTTCCGACAGCCCCGTCGCCGGCAAGACCGTCGTCTTCACCGGCAGCCTGGAAAAATTCACCCGCGACGAGGCCAAGGCGCGCGCCGAAAGCCTCGGCGCCAAGGTCGCCGGCTCGGTCTCGAAGAAAACCGACTTCCTGGTGGCCGGCCCCGGCGCCGGATCGAAGCTCGACAAGGCAAAAGAACTCGGCGTCCAGACGATGGACGAGGATGAGTGGCTGGCGTTGATTGGTGGGTAAGGTTTCAGGTGTCTGGTAGACGGTGATCGGTTGATTGCCGACCACCGAGCACTCATCGCAACCGACCCATGGCATAAGCGTCGACATACTCGCCGGCGCGATACCCGAAGGATTTCAGCAGCCCTTCCTGCTCGAACCCGAATTTTCGGTAGAGCGCGATGGCGGGTTCGTTGTCGGTGTAGACGGTGAGCTCAAGGCGTTTGATGTCGAGCCAGTCATCCGCCGCCTCGACCATCGCCGCCAGTAGCCTTCTGCCGAAACCGCGGCCGACGAAATCATCATGCACGCCCATGCCGATGCTTGCGACGTGCTGTCGGCGTCCCGAAAAACGGTTGAGCCCCCCATTGGCGACGATCTTGTCGTCGAGCGTCACGACGAGGTTCAGCGCGCCGGGCGAGGGGTTCTCCGCGTGCTTGCGGACCTCGGTCACCGATGGATAGGGCAGACGCAGCGTGCCGGCGCGAAAACCGGGAAGGTTCGTCAACTCGGCGATTGCTTCGGCATCCGATGAAAGCAGGGCGCGCACGCGGATGTCTCCAGCCGGTGATGCTTTACTAGACTGCGGATTTTCAGGATCTCTGGGCATTCTGGCTCTCCTTTGTTGATACGAGGAGAGCCGGTTCCCAAAACCCTGCTCGCCTCGGCAGGGTTCTCGGGATGATCGCTATGCGTTCAACACAGCACAGCACCCGCGCACCCTTGGTGGGGCGTGGTGATATGAAGGGTCATCATGGTTGCGTTGGCGATCATGGTGCGAGGTTGCGATATGTCGCCATTTTTGTCAACCCATCCGGGTATTTGACTCGTCGGGTCTCGCGAAGAGGCTGGTGGGTTTGGAATATTGACCTGTTCCCGTATTGGGAATATCGTCTTCATGTGCAGGTGATCACCAAATCCACGCTTCGTACATTTTGGGAGCGCCACCCGCAGGCGAGGATACCGCTGGGCGTGTGGCACGCGACCGTCATCAAGGCGCAGTGGTCGGGGCCGGCCGATATCAAGAGGATGTTCGGAGCCAATGTCGACTTCGTCGGCGACAACAGGGTGATCTTCGATATCGGTGGCAACAAGTATCGGCTGATTGTCCATGTTGCCTATGGCTACAAGCGGGTGCTGGTGAAATTCGTCGGCACGCACGCCGAGTACGACAGGATCGATCCGGAGACGATACGATGAACGCTATCAGACCCATCAAAAACGAGGCGGACCTTGCCTGGGCAACGGCCGAGATCGAACCTTATTTCGACAATCCGCCCCCTGCCGGAACACCGGAAGCGGATCGTTTCGACATTCTGGCTGATCTCATCGAAGCCTATGAAAACCGGAATTTTCCGGTGCTGGATCTTCCGCCGATCGACTTTCTCCAGGCGTTCATGGAGATGACGGGACGGGATCAGGCGGATCTCGCGCAGATTCTCGGCTCTCGCTCCCGGGCGTCGGAAATCCTCAATCGCAAGCGTGCGCTGACCGTCGAGATGATCTTCAAGCTCAACCAGGCTTGGGGCGTGCCGTCGGAAAACCTTGCGCGCCCTTATGCTCTCGCCGTCGCCTGACCGGGACGCTGTGGGCGAATAGCCACCGTCATTTGCCTCGCCGGCCGGCTGCCGGTATGTCTGGGAGATACCAGAGAATCGGACCCACCCCTTGAAAACCATCGCCATCGATTTCGAAACCGCCAACGAGCAGCGCGGCAGTGCCTGTTCGGTCGGGCTTGCCTGGATCGAGGATGGGGTGGTGACCAGGGTGGAGGAGCGGTTGATACGGCCGCGGGAGATGCGGTTTTCGGGCATGAACATCGCCATCCACGGCATCCGGCCTGAACATGTCGAGGATGCGCCGGAGTTTCCCGAAGTGATGGACGAGTTCATCGATGACTTCAGGGGGGCGACGATGATCGCGCATAATGCCTCCTTCGATTTCAGCGTCTGGCGCGCCTGTCTCGATGGTTACCGGCAGGCCTATCCCGAGCTCACCTATCTCTGCAGCCTGAAGATGTCGCAGCGGATCTGGCCGCATTTTTTGTCGCATCGGCTGAATATTCTGGCCGAGCATCTCGGGCTGCGTTTCGTCCACCACAATGCCGCCGAGGATGCCGCCGTCTGCGCGCAGGCGGCGATTGCCATGGCGCGGCATGTGGGGGCTGCTGCGGTGCATGCGATCCCGGAGTTTATCGGCATGAAGCCCGGGCGGCTGACGTCTCGTGGCTATGAGCCCTGCACCTGCCGCAAGGGCTAGCGGTCTTGGCGTCCTGCTGGCGGTGAAGCCGGCGGGGCGCGTCTCGTTTCGGGGGCTCAATTCATGGGCATGGGGTTTCTTGCCATGCGGCAGGCTCCGCCTATCTTAGCTTGCGCAACATTGAAGCGCCGCTGAGGGAATAACGCCATGTCCAGACTTCGCAATCTCGTCCTCTCCGCAGCCGTTCTGGCTGGTATGTCCGCAGGTGCCGCGTACGCCGATGTCGTCGGCAAGGTGGGGGTCGACTGGATCGGTAATGATATCCTCGTCGATGCGGTGGCCGATCCTGAGGTGAAGGGCGTCACCTGCCATGTCAGCTATTTCGACCGCAGCGTCATCGATCGCGTCAAGAACGGCAACTGGTTCGAGGATCCTTCGAACAGCGCCATTTCCTGCCACCAGACCGGGCCGATCGAGATCGGTGACATCGACCTGTCGAAGGGCGGGGACGAGGTGTTCAAGTCGGGCATCTCGCTGGTCTGGAAGAAGCTCGTCGTCACCCGCATCTACGACAAGCAGAACGACACGCTGATCTATCTGGCGCATTCGCGCGAGCTTACCAACGGATCGGCGAAGATGGCGATCTCCACCGTGTCGCTCTACGGGCAGACGGTGACTTGGAAGAACGGCAAGCCGCGATAGGCGCGCAACTTTCGGTGAAGCCTGCTCTTGTCGTCTCGTGCGATATGGCAATCGTCATGCGGCGCGGATAAGGTCCGCGCCGGAGATCACATGGAAGAGGACCGATGATGGCTTGTAACTACAGGATAGCGAACGAGTTTCTGAGCGTCGACGTGTCGTCGCTGGGTGCCGAGATGCAGGCGCTCGATACCAGCGATGGGCGTTCGCTGCTATGGAACGGCGATGCGGCCTTCTGGAGCGGGCGGTCGCCGATTCTCTTCCCGATCGTCGGCAAGGCGCCTGACGATGCGGTCGAGATCGAGGGCAAGAGCTATCCGATGAACCAGCACGGCTTTGCCCGCCGCGCCGAGTTCGCGCTTGCCGCGTCCAGCGATACGATGTGCCGCTACGAACTTGCGGCGTCGGAGGCCACCAAGGCGGTCTATCCGTTCGATTTCGTGCTTGCGGTAGAGCACAGCCTCGAAGGACGCACGCTGACGGTGGCGGCCGAGGTGAGCAATCGCGACCAGCGGCCGATGCCGTTCGGGCTCGGCTTTCACTCCGCCTTCGTCTGGCCGCTGCCGGGTGCCCAAGGGAGCGATCATGTGATCACGCTCGACAATGCGGCCGAGCCGGCGCTCATCCGCCTGTCCGGCGGGCTTCTGTCGTTCGCCAAGCATCCGTCGCCGTTCAGGCAAGGGCGGCTGGTGCTCGATCACAGGATGTTCGATGAGGACGCGATGGTCTTTCCCGAGGGAGCCGGCGAGGGGTTGCGGTATAGCGCCGAGGGCGGACCGACGCTGCATTTCAGCTTCGAGAACCTGCCCAATCTGGCGCTCTGGCAGAAGCCCGGCGCACCCTTCATCTGCATCGAGCCCTGGCATGGCATGGCGGCCGAGAATGGCGGCTCCAAGGCGCTTGCCGAGCGGCCCTACAGCCAGACGCTTGACGCGGGCAAGACCGCGCGCTTTGCCTTCTCGGTCGAGATCTCGGGCTAGGCCTAGGCGAGTTGTCGATTGAAACGAAAACAGCCCGCGACGGATGCCGTCGCGGGCTGTTTTGCATTGAAGCGTTCAATCCGGCTTACGCGGCTTCGCGGGCCAGTTCGTCGGCGATGACGGTGTCGAGGTTGAGGAAGCAGACCATGGTCTTTTCCAGGGCCACGATGCCACGGCAGAAGGCGCGCTGTTCTTCCGGAATGATTTCCGGTGCCGGCTGCAGGTCTTCGCTCTTGATGGTCATCATGTCGGAGACCTGCTCGACCAGCAGACCGACCAGCTTGCCTGCGATATCGGTGACGATGATCGCCGAGCGCTCGGAAGGCTCGGTCATCTTCATGCCGAGGCGGCAGGCCATGTCGATGACGGGGATGACAGCGCCGCGCAGGTTGATCAGGCCGAGAACGTAGGGCGGGGTGTGCGGCATCGGGGTGACCGGCGCCCAGCCGCGGATTTCGCGGATCGCCATGATGTCGATGCAGAATTCCTGCTCGCCGAGATGGAAGGACACGATCTCCAAATGAGAACCGGTCTGGTTGATGACAGTGCTATTCATGATCAAAATTCTTCCCAGTTGTCTCCGGCCGGAGCGGCCATGGCTCGTGCGGCGCTGCCGCCGCTGAATGCGCCCGCGACCTTGCCGATGAGGGCTCGGGCGGGAGATGATTTCGGATGCGAGGCTGCTGATGCTTCCCGCGGCGTGTGACGGGCATTCATGCCCTCGCCGATATTGAACGTGCCGATCAGCTGAATCAGGTGGTCGGCGTCGGTGGCAAGCGTATGGCTTGCCGCGTTCGTCTCTTCCACCATGGCCGCGTTTTTCTGCGTGACCTGGTCCATCTGGCTGATGGCTGTATTGATCTCGTTCAGTCCTACCGATTGTTCGCGTGCAGAGGTTACGATTGATTTAACATGTTCGTCGATCCGCGAAACATCTTCGCCGATTTCGCGCAAAGCCTGTCCCGCGGCCGTCACCAGCTCGCCGCCGGTCTTCACTTCGGCGCCGGATTTGCCGATCAGCGTCTTGATGTCCTTAGCGGCGTTGGCGGCGCGCACGGCCAGTTCACGCACTTCCTGGGCCACGACCGCGAATCCCTTGCCGGCCTCGCCGGCGCGCGCCGCCTCGACGCCTGCGTTCAGCGCGAGCAGGTTGGTCTGGAAAGCGATCTCGTCGATGACGTTGATGATCTGCCCGATCTCGCGCGAGGCGGTCTCGATGCGTTCCATCGCCGCCATGGCGTCGTTGACGACGATATCGGACTTGGCGGTGTTCTCACGGGTGTGGGCGACCATCTGACCGACGCTCTCGGCACGGTTGGTGGCGTTGCGCACCGTGGTGGTGATCTGGTCGAGCGCGGCCGATGTCTGCTCCAGCGAGGCTGCCTGCTGCTCGGTGCGCTTGGCGAGGTCGTCTGCGGCCGAGCGCATCTGCCGGCCGTTGGCCTGGATCGAGGTGCCGTTGCGGGTGATCTCGGTCATTGTCTGGCGCAGCGTCGCGGTGGTCTGGTTGAAGTCGGCGCGCAGGCCCTCCAGCTCCGGCTTGAAGGCGTTTACGATCGTCGCGGTCACATCGCCGGCGGCAAGGCGCTTCAGGCCCTGGCCGAGTGCTGTGACGGCGGTGTTGAGCGCTTCGGTGTCGGCGAGCTTGGCGGCGTCGCGGCTGCGGCGCTCGGCGTCCGATTGCCGGCGTTCGCTTTCGCTGCGCTGTTCGAGCGCGCGCTTGTCGATCGCCGCCTGGCGAAAGCCCTCTGCGGCGCGGGCCATGTCGCCGATCTCGTCGCCACGTTGGGTGGCGGGCACGGGGCTGTCGAGATCGCCATTGGTGATCCTCTGCATGCTGGCGCGAACGCTCTCGATGCCGCGGCGGATCGAGCCGCCATGGACGTATTGGAGGCCGGCCATGCATAGCATGGCGATGATGCCGAGGCCGATCTGGATGTAGACGGCATCCTCGGAGATCGCGTTTGCCTGTTCGATGCGTTTCTTGGCGATGGCGCCGCCGTCGATGGCGAGCTTGTCCAGCGTCGTGGTCAGCTTGTCGCCGCCGCTGTCGATGGCGTCGTCCAGCTGGTCGAAGGCGGCTGCCGGAGCACCGGTTTCGACGGCATTCTTGAGGTCGCCGAGAATGCTCTGCTTGAGGGCGGCGACATCGCCGTCATAGTTCGAGACGAGAGCGGCGGCGTTCATTTCGTCGGCGAGCAGGCGCATCTGGCTGGAACCGCTCGAGAGCTGGGCGATCGAATCGTTCATCAGCTTCAGGCGTTCCGCCGTGACCAGCTTGCTGTCGCGATCGACGATGGTGTCCATCGCCGCCAGAATGAGGGTCAGGTTGGCGGTGCGCATCTCGTTGATGTAGTCGACGCTTGCCTGGATTTCGTTGGCCCGATCGAGCGCCTTGCGCACCGTGATGTTTTCATACCATCCGATGCCCATCATCGCGCCGAAGCCGACCAATGCCGCGCCGGCGAGCGTTCCGAGCCTCTGGCTGACGGAAAGGCTCTTACGCACTGTCATGTCTGTCATGTGAAGACTTGTCCCCTCCGCGATGAGCGCGGTCATGTTCTCATTCGCCAGCAAGCGGATATGCGGGATCAAGCTCCAGCCGGACATCATGTCAGTCGAACGGCGAGCGTCCTATCCGGGGCTAAATATACCAATGATTTTTTAAGTATTTGCTAACGATACCGCGCATGGAAATAGCGGGTCCGCGATTGCGCTCCGGATTGGGTGAGGCAATTCATCACGGCCCGAAAAACGACTTGTTGAATTGCGCGGCTGCCGGCGACGCGATATCAGGCAAGGGGACGGGATTGCTTTCCCGGGCGAGGAAATTATCGATGAAAACAGTGCGTATCGCCGTCTGGGTTGCCGTGTTCCTGATGGCCGGCATTCTGGGATGGCTGACCTTGAACGTGACGCAGACCAAGGAAGTGGCCTCCGACGGTCCGTTCGGCGTGCCGTTCACGCTTGTGGCGCAGGATGGCAAGCCGATCACCGAGCAGGCGTTTCGCGGCAAGCCGTCGGCGGTGTTCTTCGGTTTCACCCATTGCCCCGAGGTCTGCCCGACGACGCTGTTCGAACTGGATGGCTGGCTGAAGCAGGTCGATCCCAATGGCGACAAGCTGCATGCCTATTTCGTCAGCGTCGATCCGGAGCGCGATACGCCCGAGGTGATGAACCAGTATGTGTCGAACGTCTCCAAGCGGATCGTCGGCATTTCGGGCGCGCCGGACAAGGTGGCCGAGGTGATCAAGGGTTACCGCGTCTACGCCAAGAAGGTGCCGGTCGACGAAAACAACCCCAAGGGCGACTACACGATGGACCATACGGCCTCGGTGTTCCTGCTCGATTCCAAGGGGCGTTTCTCCGGCACGATCGCCTATGGCGAAAATCCCGATACGGCGGTAAAAAAGCTGGAGAACCTCGCCAACAAGGGATGAGATCATGGCGCCGGGGCATCGCAGCATTCTGATTGCAGGCGCCGGCACGACCGGTCTTACCGCTGCCCTCGAGCTCGCCCGACGCGGCTTTCGCCCGCGTGTCGTCGACAACGACGTCGGTCCCGTTCCGCTTGCCGAAAGCAGGGCTCTCGGCGTCAATGCGCGGACACTGACGCTGCTCGGTCCGTCACGGGTGACGGATGCCATCCTGCAGGAGGCGCAGCAGATCGCGCAGTTTCGCGCGACCTCCGAAGGGCGTCGCCTGGCGACGGTGGACACGACGAAGCTGCCGGGACGCTTCAGCGCCATTTACGCGCTGGCGCAGGGACACACCGAACGCCTGCTCCTGAGCAAGCTCGATGATTACGAGGTCGATCCCGAATGGCAGACGGCGATCGAGAAGGTGTCCGGGGATGCCAAGCCCGTGGTCACGCTGCGCAAGCCTGACGGGACGGTCGAGACGGCCACGTTCGATATCGTCATCGGGGCCGATGGTGCGCATTCGGTGGTGCGCAAGGCTGTCGGCATCGGCTTTCCGGGCGAGGCGCTGGAGAGCAGCTTCTATCTCGCCGACTTTCGCTACAAAAAGGAAATCGACCCGCATTTCATCGAGATGCAGCTGGTCGATCCCGGGATGATCGGCCGGATCCCGGTCGAGCGCGATGTGCTGCGGTTCATTTCGACGCTGCCGGATTTCGAGCAGAAGATCGTCCATCCCGGGCCGGTGGCGGAGCGCCTCTGGGCCTCGGAGTTTCGCATTCACTTCCGCCATGTCGAAGAGATGGCCAAGGGCAATGTGTTCCTGGCCGGCGATGCCGCGCATATCCATTCGCCGGCCGGCGCGCGGGGGATGAATCTCGGGATCGAGGATGCCTGCTGGCTCGCCTATCTGATCTCCGAGGGGCGCGAGGCCGAGTACAGCCGGCTGCGGCTGCCGGCGGTGAAGACGGTGCTGAAGCAGACGCGGCAGCTGACGAGGCTGATTGCGATGCGCAATCGACTGGCTATTTCGATCCGGAACCTTGCGGTGCCGGTGCTTTTTAGACTACCTGCATTCCAACGAAGATTGCTGACCGGCGTTGCGGGCTACGACACGCCGCCGCCGCCGTGGATCGACGGCGCGTTGTAACGGGAAAGACCGACCTTGAGTGAAATCCGCCTCTATGTGACGACGACAGAAGTGCTGGCCGGGGAAGTGCTCGACCTTTTGTCCGAGGTGTTCGGCGAAGAAGACTTCGCCATCGCCACCACCGAAATCGACGAGAAGAAGGACATCTGGGAAGCCTCCGTCTACATGATGCAGGTCGACGAGGATGACGTTCGCGTCCGCGTCGAGGCGGCGCTTTCAGAAGCGTTCCCCGAGATGACCGTCGAGCGCGAGGTCATTCCCGATGTCGACTGGGTGGCGAAATCGCTCGAGGGGTTGAAGCCGGTCCGGGCAGGGCGCTTCCTGGTGCATGGTTCGCACGACCGCGACAAGGTGCGCTCCGGCGATATCGCCATCGAGATCGATGCCGGCCAGGCCTTCGGCACCGGCCATCACGGCACGACGGCGGGCTGCCTTGAGGTCATCGACCGCGTGGTGCGCTCGCGCCGGGTCCGCAATGCGCTCGATCTCGGCACGGGCAGCGGCGTTCTGGCGATCGCGGTGCGCAAGTTGAAGAACATTCTGGTTCTCGCCACCGACATCGATCCGATCGCCACCCGTGTCGCGGCCGAGAACGTGCGCCGCAACGGCATCGCCTCTGGTATCGTCACGGAAACGGCGCCGGGGTTCCATTCGACGGCGTTTTCGAACCATGGTCCGTTCGATCTCATCATCGCCAACATCCTGGCGCGGCCGCTGATCAAGATGGCGCCGCAGCTCGTCACGCATCTGGCGCCGGGCGGATCGGTGATCCTGTCGGGCATTCTGGCATCGCAGCGTTGGAAGGTGCTGGCGGCCTATAATGGCGCGCATCTGAGGCATGTGCGCACAATCTGGCGCAATGGCTGGGTGACGATCCATCTCGACCGGCCGTAAGGTCTGAATCCAGTCCGTATTCAAGAAAAAGCCCCGAGCGCCTGATGGCCTTGGGGCTTTTGCATTTCAATCGCGTCACATCGCGACAAAAAGAAAAGGCGGCGCCAATGGCACCGCCTTGCGACCGGTTTCCCGATCATGTCTGCGAGCTTGATGAGGAGGAGTGCTCAAGCAGACGTCTACTTATTCTGATCGCCGTTCCGGTGAGGGAGGAGGAGAGCGGAGCGGCGAGTTGCTCAGAATGCGTAGCTTCTTGCGGCGCCAGCGAGAATGGTGCGGGGGCCTTCGTTCAGCGGGCGACGAGCGCCGATGATATGACGGACAGTCTGGCGCTCGCCAGCCTGTACCGGGCTGCTGTAAGCGGAGCGCGACAGAGAGGCAGTCATTTCAAAATTCCTTTTGTTTCCGGTTCACTTTGAACCATTCGATGAGCGCCTTATAACCGATTGAAAAAATCGAGGCAGAGGGTTTGTCTCATGGGAGCCATGCAGCCAATGCATAAAGCGTGCCAAGCCGGTGAATTGCGCCTCATTTCCGCCCAAATATTACGCGGCTTTCGATCATCGGCGAGACGCGGTTTTTCTCCCGTTCGCGTGATTTTCCGATAACATAGCGGCATTCCGCCTGCCGGATTCGTGTTGAATGTCGGACCAAACATCAGGTTTTTGAGCATGTACCAGTCTTTCGAAGTCACCTCCACGCCACAATTCGGCCGCGATCGCACCTCTGCGCTGCGTGCAAGTTTCGACGATCTTGCGATCGACGCCTTTCTTGTCCCCAGGGCGGACGAGTTCAACGGCGAATATGTGCCGGCATGTTCGGAGCGGCTGGCGTGGCTGACGGGCTTTACCGGCTCGGCCGGCATGGCGCTGGTGACGCGCTCTGAGGCGATCGTGTTCGTCGACGGTCGCTATGTGACGCAGCTTGCCGAGCAGGTGGACGGTTCGGTGTTTACCGGCGGCGATCTCGTCAACGAGCCGCCGCATCTGTGGCTCGGCAATCACGGCGCCAGGGGGCTTCGCCTCGGGATCGATCCGTGGCTGCATTCCGGCGCCGAGGTCAAGCGGCTGGAAAAGGCGCTGGACGCGATCGGCGGTTCGCTGGTCATCCTTCCGCACAATCCGCTCGACAGGCTCTGGGCCGACCGGCCGCAGGAGCCGCTGGGCGCCGTTGCCATCCAGAATGTGGCGCAGGCGGGTATTCTCGCCGATGAGAAGATCGCCAAGATCGCGGCTGATCTGAAGGCCAAGGATATCAAGGCTGTTCTGATCGCCGATCCGTCGTCGGTTGCCTGGATCTTCAACATTCGCGGCGCCGACGTGCCGCACACGCCGCATCCTTTGGCGCGCGCCATCATCTATGCCGATGGCAAGGCCGACCTGTTTCTCGACAAGCGCAAGACCGGGATCGAGCAAGAGGCCTATCTGGCGCAGATGTGCGTGCAGCTGCCGCCATCGGCACTCGAGGAGACGCTTTCGGCGGTCTCCAAGGATGGTGGCCGGGTGCTCGTCGATCCTGATCTCACCTCCTACGGGCTTGCCAGCATCATCCGCGCGGCGGGTGGTGTCGTGGTCGAGGGCAACGATCCGGCGAAGCTGCCGCGGGCTGTCAAGAACAGCGTCGAGATCAACGGGTCGGCGGCGGCGCATCTGCAGGATGGCGCGGCGATGGTCGAGTTCCTGTGCTGGCTGGCGCAGACCAAGCCCGGCACGGTGACCGAGATCGAAGTCGCCGAGAAGCTCGAGGCGGCGCGTGCCAAGGTCGGGCAGAGCATGCAGAACCCGCTGAAGGACATCTCCTTCGACACGATCTCCGGTGCCGGACCGCACGCGGCGATCATGCACTACCGGGTGACGACCGAGAGCAACCGCAAGCTTGAGGCGGGCGAGCTGTTCCTGATCGATTCCGGCGCGCAATACATCAACGGCACCACCGATATCACCCGCACGGTGGGCGTCGGCACGGTTTCGGAAGAGCAGAAGCGGTTCTTCACGCTGGTGCTGAAGGGAATGATCCAGATCAGCACGGCGCGGTTCCCGAAGGGGACGCGCGGCTGCGATCTCGATCCGCTGGCGCGCATCGCGCTGTGGCGGGCAGGGGCCGATTTCGGCCATGGTACGGGTCACGGCGTCGGTTCCTATCTCTCGGTTCACGAGGGGCCGCAGCGGATCTCCAGGATGTCGACGCAGGAGCTTCTGCCGGGGATGATCCTTTCCAACGAGCCCGGTTACTACCGGCCGGGCGCGTTCGGGATCCGCATCGAGAACCTGATCTATGTGCGCGATGCCGAGCCCGTGGAGGGCGGCGACATGCCGGTGCTGAGCTTCGAGACGCTGACCTTCTGCCCGATCGACCGCAGCCTCGTCATTCCGGAGCTGCTCACCCATGACGAGCTGCACTGGTTCAACGACTATCACGTGAAGACGCGTGAGGCGCTGATGCCGCTGATCCATGACCACGAGGTCAAGGCGTGGCTGGAGAATGCGACGCTGCCGCTGGAATATTGAGAACTATTGAAACTGTGGGGCGGCGACCGTGATCGGTCGCCGCGTCAGCCGCCGATCGTGTGGCGCCAGGCCATGACGACTGCCCAGGCGGCGACCAGCATCCATGTGTGCGAGACGCGCAGGCCGACGAGCAGGGCGACGACCAGCGCCAGCTTGGTCTCCCAGCCGCCGGTGAAGAAGGCGGGGGCGACGAGCGTAGTCAGCACCGCTGCCGGCACGGCTGCAAGGGCCGCTTCCATGCGCGGCGGAATGCGCTTCATCGTGGTGATCAGGATATAGCCGCCGATGCGCGTCGCATAGGTTGCGACGGCGGCCGCCAGGATGATCAGCAACATGTGGGGATCGAAGGTCACGTCACACCTCGTGCAGATCGGATTCGAGTTCCTGCGCCGTCGGCGGCGGCGGGAACAAAGCGGCAAGCAGGATGCCGGCGGCAGCGCCCAGGCTCACATGCCAGGGCGAGCCGACATAGTGATAGGCGACGACCGAGGCGACGGCGCTGACGGCGGCCACCGGAATGAAGTTGTCGCGGTGGCGGAAATCGAGAACGATGCCAAGGAAATAGGCCGGCAGCAGGATATCCAGCCCGATCGACTTCGGATCGCCGATATAGCGGCCAAGCGTGCCGCCGAGCAGGCTGACCAGCGTCCACGGAACATAGATGACCAGGCCGAAGCCGAGATACCAGGAGAAGGTCACCGGCTTGCCCGCTTCGCCGCGCTTCACCGTTTCGGCGAACTGCGGATCGACAAGCAGGAAGAAGGTGAAGAACTTCTGCAGCTTGGTGAAATGCTTGATGTAAGGCGCGATCGCCGCGGAATAGAGCACGTGGCGGAAATTGACGGCGAGGATGGAGGCGACGATCAGCCATGCCTGGACGTCATGGCCGAAAAGCTCGAGGCCGACCATCTGGCTGGCGCCGGCATAGACGGTGGCGCTCATGAAGGTGAGTTCGAACAGCGACATGCCGTGATCGGCGGCCAATGCGCCGAACAGCGCGCCAAACGGGGCGGAGGCCAGCGCAATGGGGAAACCGCCGCGCAGGCCGTCGATAAAATTCGCGCGTGACATCGGCGATCATCCTCCTGGAATTTGGAACCCCTCTAAGGGGCGAGGGCTACGGCGGCAAGCGAATTTCCTTGATTGACCGATCGATTTCGCTGAACGGTGCCAATGCAGTAGCCGTGAAGCCAATGAGGGGACGATGAAGCCGATCGAATTTTCCAAGGACGAGAAGGCGGCGTTGATCGCGCGCATCCAGCACCACTTCGACCGCGAGCTCGACCAGCCGATCGGCCTGTTGAAGGCCGAGCTGGTGCTTGATTTCTTCGCCAAGGAGGTGGGGGCCGCCTATTATCGCCAGGGCATCGACGACGCGCAGGCGGCTTTGGCGCGGCGCATCGACGACTTCTCTGATGATGTCTATCAGTTGCAGCGCGAGGCGGGCGATTAGTTTTCGATCAGCTGCTCGCTGGTGACGATATCGATGCCGCTTTCGCGCATCTCCTTGATCGCGTCGGCCACGCCTTCCGGCGTGATGCCACGGCTGGCGTCCTCGATGAAGCGCACCTTGACGCCGGGGAGCATTTCGAGCGCATCGAGGGCCGAGAACTTGACGCAGTAATCGGTCGCGAGGCCGCAGAGGTCGAGCTCGGTGACACCCTGTTCCTTGAGATAGTCGGCGAGGCCGGTGATGGCGTCCTGGTCGTTGTCGCGGAAGGCGGAGTAGCTGTCGACGTGGTGCTTCTCGCCCTTCTGGAAGATCACATCGATCTCGGGCACCCTGAGCTCGGGATGCAGCTCCGCATCCCTCGTGCCCTGGATGCAATGGTCCGGCCACATCATTTGCGGCTTGCCTGAGAGCTCGTGGAGTTCGAAGGGTTGTTTGCCTTCATGAGAGGAGGCGAAGCTGCCGTGGCCTTCCGGATGCCAATCCTGCGAGGCGACGATCAGGTCGTATCGGTCGCTTGCGATCAGCCGGTTGGCGATCGGGACCACCTTGTCGCCATCGGGAACGGCGAGGTTTCCGCCGGGGCAGAACCCGTTCTGGATGTCGATCAGCAGCAAGGCCTTCATTGGCAGTTTCTCCACCTATTGTTGCACGGCAACATGCCAAGACGTGTGTGATGGCGCAAGAGTGGAAACGCCCCGCCAGTGCGGCGGGGCGCGATTTTATCGATCAGGCGTGACGCGCGATCTGGTGCGATACCGGGCGGTGACCCTTCAGGCCGTAGAAGACGATATATGCGTAGCACACGATCGGCATCAGGAAGGCGAGGTGGATGCCGATGGTGTCGGCAAGAACGCCCTGGAGGACAGGCAGGAGCGCGCCGCCGACGATCGCCAGGCACAGGATGCCGGAGCCCTGGCTGGTGAACTTGCCGAGGCCGTAAAGACCGAGCGAGAAGATCGTCGGGAACATGATCGAGTTGAACAGGCCAACCGCGAGGATCGCCCACATTGCGGTGTGACCGGTCGTGAACACGGTGACGAGCAGCAGGATGATGACGGCGGCCGCGTTGAAGGCCAGCGCCTTGCCGTCGTCGACATAGCGCATGGCGACCGCGCCGATGAAGCGACCGACCATCGCGCCACCCCAGAAATAGGAGACGTAATGGGCGGCGTCGGCTTCCGAGAAGCCGGCGATGTCGGGCTGGCTCATGAAGTTGACGAGGAAGCTGCCGATGCTGACTTCGGCGCCGACATAGACGAAGATGCCGATGGCGCCGAGGACGAGGTGGCGGAACTGCCAGGCAGAACCACCGCCGACGATCGGTTCGATCTCCTCATCACCTTCGACCTGCGGCAGCTTGAGGGCCGCGAAAACGGCGGCGAGCACCAGGAAGGCGGCTGCAAGCAGCATGTAGGGGAACTTCACGGCGCCGGCTTCGGCGATCCTGATCGCTTCGAGCTGTTCGGGCGTGGCGCCGGAAACGGCAGCTGTCGCTGCCGACAGGATCAGGAAGGCACCGAAGATCGGCGCAACCGTCGTGCCGAGCGCGTTGAAGGCCTGGGTCATGGTCAGGCGGCTGGCAGCGGTATCCGGCGGGCCGAGAACGGTGACGTATGGGTTGGCTGCGACCTGCAGCAGCGTCACGCCGCATGCCAGCACGAAGAGCGCGCCGAGGAACAGGCCGTAGACTCGATAGCTGGCGGCAGGAACGAAGAGCGCGCAGCCGATGGCGGCGACGATCAGGCCGAGCACGATGCCCCACTTATAGCCGATACGCTTGACGATCGCGCCCGATGGCAGCGAGGCGATGAAATAGGCGCCGAAGAAGCACAGCTGAATGAGCATCGACTGCGTGTAGTTTAGCTGAAAGACGTTCTTCAGATGCGGAACGAGAATGTCGTTCAGGCAGGTGATGAAACCCCACATGAAGAACAGCGATGTCAGCGCGATGAGCGCGAATTGATAGTTGGCTGCCGGGGACGACGACGCCGACGTCTTCGCAGCATTGTTTGTTGTTATACTGGCCACTTTGGAACCTCCTGTTGTGGACGCCGGGTATTTTCCTTTGAATGCCGTTTTCAAAACGGGCCGGCGGTGGCTCGGCGGGGCGCTCTGGGAGGAAGCGTGCAGCAAGCCACGATGCGTCATATATGCGCAATTCTCAGATTTCGATAGTATTCAAAGTGTTTTGTTGTGCTTTGCAGTAAAATGTTTCGCATTTGCGAGATGAAGGGTGGGGGAAGGGTGTTTTTTGGGGGGCGGTGTTTTGCCGTGAGGTGCTTCTACGTTGTGCCGTGTGTTACCCCCCTCTGTCCTGCCGGACATCTCCCCCACAAGGGGGGAGATCGACTCGTGGCTTGCTCTCCATCCAAACATTGAGGGTGGAGCGAGCGGCTGCGCCCAGCCAATCTCCCCACCTGTGGGGGAGATGCCCGGCAGGGCAGAGGGGGGTATTCCGGGTGCGAAGCCACTCATCATCCCACCCTCCACGCACGCCAAAACCGCGCGCGAAGCAAAACGTCGCGACGGTCGGCGTCATGAAACGGGAAGGGCAGGCGGTTTGGTGTCGGTGGTATAAGTGTCAGGCTGTCCGCCTGCCCGATCACCTCGGTTTCCGGTTCGCCCGACCCGACAGGAGCGTCTCTCGGATCGGTCTTGCCGGTGGATCATCGGCCCTGACGGCGTCCAATCCCCTTGGCAACCATCACCACACACCGGATTTCGAGCGGTATGGGTTTCCGGTTCGCGACCCGGCTCCCAGTGCGGTGACGAGGGGAGTATGGCGGGGTGGCGCGGGGTGGGGATGAGGAAAGTGTTGGGTTGGGGGTAGGGTATTGAGCGGGTTGAGGGATTTGTTTTGTGGGGTGGGTGGTTATGCCCGTGAGGTGGGGTCGTGGTATGGGGAGGGTTCGACGGCGATGTCGCTGATGTCAGCGCCGAGCCATACCCCCCTCTGTCCTGCCGGACATCTCCCCCACAAGGGGGGAGATCGACTCGTGGCTTGCTCTCCAGCCAAACAATGAGGCTGAAGCGAGCGGTCGCTCCCAGCCAATCTCCCCCCCCCTTGTGGGGGAGATGCCCGGCAGGGCAGAGGGGGGTATCACACGGCAAAACCTCTCAACGGGCGCACCAAAACCTGCGCATCGCCCCAAAGCTCGCCCTCACGGCCCCGAAAAACGCGCCTCCGCAAGATCCGCCTCACGCACCAGCTTCTTCATCAGCTCTTCCGAGAGCTTGCGGTTCTTCGCCAGCCGGAAGAACTCGGCGCGTTCGGCCTTCACGCCGGCCAGCCGGAGCTTGCGTTCGATCTCTTCGCTGCGGCGGGCGAGCATGGCGTCGTCGCCGGTCTTGGAGCGGCCGGCGATGCGTTGGCGGTAGATGTCCATCAGGCGGGCGCCGGCGTCGGCGTAGAGGTCGGCATCGGCGCGGCCTTCGCCCATGTCGTGCTGCAGCTGTTCGATCGCCTTGATGGCGGCCTCGGCACCGCGAATGCGGGCTTCGTCTTCCTCGCGCTGGTGGGAGGGCTCGGCCGGCACATGCAGGTTCTTCAGCAGGAACGGCAGGCCGATGCTGGCGGCGACGAGCGAGACGATGATGACGCCGGCCGCGAGGAAGATCGACAGGTCGCGGCCCGGGAAGGGGGAGCCGTCGCCCATGGTCAGCGGCAATGTCAGAACGCCGGCGAGCGTGATGGCGCCGCGCGCGCCGGCAAGCGAGGTGGCGGCAACGAGGCGCCAGCTCGGGCGGGTGAATTCGTGGCCACTGCGGGCGGCGCGATAGAGCGTGAAGCGCAGCGACACCCAGACCCAGGAGAAGCGCAGCGCGGCGAGCGCCACATTGATCGCGACGATGTAGACGATGAGCCACAGCGGGTCGTAATGCCCGGTTTCGCGGACGATATTGATGGCGCTGGAGGCGATCTGCGGCAGCTGCTCGCCGAGCAGCACGAAGATGACGCCGTTCATGGCGAATTGGACCGTATCCCACACGGCGGTGCGGCGCACGCGGGTGACGGCGGATGCGCGGCCGCTCTGTTCGCCGAAGCTCATGGTGATGCCGGCCGCGACCGCCGCCAGGATGCCGGAGCATTCCAGGTGTTCGGCGATCAGGTAGGCGGCAAACGGCAGAAGCAGGCTGATGAGGATCTGCGAACCGGTCTCCTCGCCAAGCCGGCGGGTGAGGAAGCGCTGCAGCTGCATGACCGCCCAGGTGACGCCGACGCCCATCACAATGCCGCCGATAGCCACCCAGAAGAAGGTGCCGACCGCGTCGGTCAGCGAGAAGGTGCCGGTGAGTGCTGCTGCGACCGCAAAGCGCATGCAGACGAGGCCGGACGCGTCGTTGAGCAGCGATTCCCCTTCGAGAATGTGCATCAGACGGTTGGGGATCGGCACGCGCGCGGCAATGGCGGAGACCGCGATCGGGTCCGTCGGCGAGAGGATCGCGGCCAGCGCGAAGGCGACGGCGAGCGGCATGGAGGGGATGAGCACGTGAATGAGCAGGCCGACGCCGAGGACGGTGAAGATGACGAGGCCGAGCGCCAGCTCGAGAATGACGCCCTTGTCGCGCAGCAGGCCTTCCTTGGGGATGCGCCAGCCATCGAGAAAGAGCAGCGGCGGCAGGAAGAGCAGGAAGAAGAGATCGGGATCGAGGCTGACACCGAGATCGGCCACCGAGGCGATGACGGCGCCGAGCGCGATCTGCACGAGAGGCGGCGGGATCGGGATCGGGGAGAGCCTGGTGAGTGTTCCGCTAACGACTACTGCAAACAGCAGGATCAACGAAACGCTGATGCTTTCCATGAAATGCCATGTCCTTCGTTCTTACCGTCGAAGTTCGGTTTTGCGGGTTTTTGGCTGTCGTTGCAACGGCGGGGCTACTGGTTCGCCCGACCTGCGACATTGCGCCATAGGCGCGTGCACTGTGGGTCAAGTGCTTGAAGAGGCTGGATCCGCTTGCCCATACACGGCGGGCGGTATCGCAAGGACAGGCTGTTTCGGCTCCCCCGGCGGAGCCGTGTTGCGCGCCAATCAGGCGGTCTTGTAGTTCAGAAGTCTGGTCGATCACGCAGTCTGCGTGTTGTCGGTATCGGAGGCGAGCGAGGAGCCGTAGGTGGTCTGGTAGGCGCGGATCGCGGTCTGCATGTCGGTGAGGATCTGCGTGACGGCGGTGTTGTCGCCGGCGCCGGCACTTTCGGCGATCTTCGACGGATCGGCGGAGAGAACTTCGCTGGTCGTAAGCTTGCCGTCGTTGTTGCTGTCCATCAGCGCCAGAATGCCCTTCGGGCTGTTGCCGGAGAGGCTGCCATCGTCGCTGGACCCGTCGTCGCTTTCGCTCGACTGCTGCAGCTGCAGCATCAGGGAGAGGATGTCGGCTGCGATCTTCTGGGTGACGCTGGCGCTATCGGCGGTGCTGTTTGCCGTCGAGGCCTTGGTCGTCGTTGTCGCGGTCGTGCTGCTGGTGGTGTTGGCTGCGGCCAGCTCGTCGGCGGAGACGATGCCGTCGCCGTTCTTGTCGAGGCTGGAAATATACTGGGAGCCGTTGCCGCCCAGGGAGGAAACACTGGTCACTTGAATCTCCTTTGCGAGTCCATCGTGAAAACCGTCCTTCATGGACGAACAGGGACGGGCTAAGGTGATTTGCCGGCGGCGTCAAAAGGGGAATGTTGTGATGAATTTCAGCCGATTGACCGAGGTCGGTGGGCGGGATTAAGATTTCGTTTACTCTATGTGTGAGGCGATTCGGGGCTGGGGCACCCGGCAACCGATTGTTTCAGCAGCGAAAACCCCACAGGCGGCGTCATCCTCGGGCTTGTCCCGAGGATCTAAGCACGTCGCCGAGAGTGCAACGGTGCGGCTTTGACTTGGTGCCTGCGAACACCCGCAGCGCTGTCTTTCCTCGTGTCCATTCCCGTCGAGCAAGTGGCGCGGTTAGCAGATACTCGGGACGAGCCCGAGTATGACGCCGAGAGTGGAGTGACGGTGCAGCCAGACATCGGGTGACAGCCATCAACCGCTTGTTTCCGCAGCGAAAACCCCATTCGCGACGTCATCCTCGGCCAAGGTGCCGAGGATCTAAGCACGTCGCCGAGAATGCAACGGTGCGGCTCTGACGCGACGCCCGCAAACACCGGCAGCGCCGCCTTACCCGTATCCATTCCGGCCGAGGGCCGAGGGGACGGCATCGCGCCGCGCCTCAATCCCCGTGCGTCTCGTGGAAATCGGCCTGGCCGCGCTTCCAGTAGCCGGCGGCCTTGATCCAGGGCTTGGGATGGCCTCGCTCCTCGACCATGACGACACGCAGGCGCTTGGCGAGGACGGTTTCGCAAGCGATCCAGACATAGCCGTCGCCTTCGGGCAACATGATATCGCGCAGCACCTGTTCGAGATCGTCCGTGGTGCCCGCCGGCTGTGCGCCGCGATGCAGCCAGGTAACGGAGAGGTCGGCCTTGCTGGCGAAGGGCTGCTCCTCCTCGGGGCCGGCGACTTCGGCGATGACGATCGCCTTGGCACCTTCAGGGAGTTCCTCGAGCCGGCGGCCGATGGCGGGCAGGGCGGTCTCGTCGCCAACCAGCAGGTACCAGTCGAAATCGGTGGAGACGACGAAGGAGCCGCGTGGGCCGCCGAGGCCGAGCTTGTCGCCGGGCTTGGCGTTTAGCGCCCAATCGGTGGCGGGGCCTGCTTCGTGCAGCGCGAAGTCGATGTCGAGTTCCCCGGCCACGGGATCATAGCGGCGGGGCGTGTAGTCGCGCAGCGACGGGCGGTTTTCCGGGTCGATCAGCAGCTTGCGCTCGGGGCCCATCTCCGGAAACGCCGGTTCCTCGCCGGGGCGGGGCACGAGGATCTTGACGTGGTCGTCATGGCCGAGGCTGACGAAGCCTTCGAGATCGGGCCCCTCGAGCGTGACGCGCAGCATTTGCGGCGTGACGTGTTCGACGCGGCGGACGGTGAGCACGCGGCGCTTCAGTTCATGTCGGACGCGTTCGATCAGGTGGCGCTTTTCGGTGGCGGATGGCGTGGTGTTGGCCGTCATCTTTGGTTCCTTCTTCAAGGACCGGGACGCTCAGGACGCAGGCACGCCGCGCCGCTCGCACCCCGGCTTCGGGTTCGATCAGCGCGTTGGTTGACGTTAACGCTTACGTGCGGCGCCGCTCTCAAGGAGCTGATGCGGCAGATGTGTGTCTTACCTAGCCGGGGCCGAGAGGGCTGGCAAGATTAAAACATGATATTTTAGTGAAGCTTTTGTAATCTTCGGCCGCTCTTGCCGTTTCGCGCGATTTCTGCCTTGCTTCGATCAGCCGTTCAACCGAAAGCCAGAGCCATGCCCGAGCCGGATCCGGAAGAAAAGATCGACGCCACCTTCCGCAACGGCTCGCTGACCGCCGCCGGCATCATCCTCGGCTTCTGCCTCACCTTCATCAGCCGATGGGTCTCCAACCCGAACGACTGGAGCCCGATCGACATCGCGCCGATGCTGCTGCTCATCGTCGGCATCGCGCTTCAGGTGAAAGTCTTCGCCGATCTCCTCGCGCGGGATTCGCTGATCGCCGCCAAATACGACCGTTCGCGACGGCTGTTTCTCATCGGGCTTACGATCGTGGCTGTGGGGATTGGGCTGGCGCTGCTCAACGATATATTGGGGCTGGGGTCGATGCCGATCTTGGGGTGAGGGGATGAAGATGATGAGCGAGCTTTCACCCGCTCACCCTATTCATTCAGCTGATCACGTCCCGACGATCTTGTTGCAAGCGAGCGCGATCGCCGGGTTGCCGACGATGGCCAGTGCAAGGGACATTGCGATCAGGGATAGAGAGTAGCGTTTCATGGCATCCTCCTATTTAGGCCCGTGACTATGGTGCGGGCGCCGGGAGTATGCGGGAGGTGGGGTTATATGCGAAGTCACGAAAGGGTGACGGCGGCTTTGGGCCGCCGCGTCTTCTCTACCCGACCGCCTCGACAAACCCGTCCAGCACCCGCTTCTCGCCGGCCTTGTCGAAGTCGATCGTCAGCTTGTTGCCCTCGATCATCTTGATGTTGCCGTTGCCGAACTTCATGTGGAAGACGCGGTCGCCGACGGTGAATTTCGAGGGCTGGGTGGCTGTCGACTTGGCGACGAGTTCGCCGTCGATGGTGCGGGTCTTCGGGCCGCTTTCGCCGTAGCCGATGCGCTCGACCGAGTGGCCGGAGCGGGAGCCCCAGTTGTCGCGGGTGGCGTCGTTGCTGTTTTGCTGTGCGCGTTTCCAGCCGGGGGTGGAATAGCTGTTGGCGAAGGGCTCTGCCTTGTCGAAGCGCGACTGGCCATAGCCGCCGCGGCCGTAACCGCCGTAGCTCTGCTCGACTTCGGCGACCTCGACATGGGTGTCCGGCAGTTCGTCGAGGAAGCGCGAGGGGATGGTCGATTGCCACAGGCCGTGGATACGGCGGTTGGAGACGAACCAGATGTGGCAGCGGCGCTTGGCGCGGGTCAGCCCCACATAGGCGAGGCGACGTTCTTCCTCCAGCCCAGCGCGGCCGGTCTCGTCGAGCGAGCGCTGGTGCGGGAAGAGGCCTTCTTCCCAGCCGGGCAGGAAGACGGTCTCGAATTCCAGGCCCTTGGCCGAGTGCAGCGTCATGATCGACACGGCGTCGAGGTTCTCGTTCTGCTCGGCGTCCATGACCAGCGAGACATGCTCGAGGAACCCGCGCATGGACTCGAAGCTCTCCATCGAGCGGATGAGTTCCTTCAGGTTGTCGAGGCGGGCGGGGGCGTCGGCGGTCTTGTCGGCCTTCCACATGTCGGTATAGCCGGACTCTTCGAGGATCTGCTCGGCAAGCTCGGTATGTGATGTGTTTTCAAGCCTTTCCTGCCATCTGCGGAAAGATTGAATCACGTCGAACAGCGCCTTGCGCGCCTTCGGCTTCAGCTCGTCCGTCTCGATCATGTCGGCGGCTGCCGCCAGCATCGGGATGTCGCGGGCACGGGCATAATCGTGCAGCGCGCGCACGGTCGTGTCGCCGAGGCCGCGCTTGGGGGTGTTGATGATGCGCTCGAAGGCGAGATCGTCGGCTGGCTGGGCGACCAGGCGGAAATAGGCCATGGCATCGCGGATTTCGAGGCGCTCGTAGAAGCGCGGGCCGCCGATGACGCGGTAGTTGAGGCCGAGCGTGACGAAGCGATCTTCGAACTCGCGCATCTGGAAGGAGGCGCGCACGAGGATGGCGATGTCGTTCAGCTTGTGCTGATTGCGCTGCAGCTGCTCGATCTCGTCGCCGATGGCGCGGGCTTCTTCCTCCGAATCCCAGGAGGCGTGGACCTGCACCTTGATATCATCGGGGTCGCGGCGGTCGGTGAACAGCGTCTTGCCGAGGCGGCCTTCATTGTGGGTGATCAAGTGCGCTGCAGCACCCAGGATATGGGCGGTCGAGCGGTAGTTGCGCTCGAGCTTGATCACCTTGGCGCCGGGGAAATCCTTCTCGAAGCGCAGGATGTTGTCCACTTCGGCGCCGCGCCAGCCATAGATCGACTGGTCGTCGTCGCCGACGCAGCAGACATTCTGCGGCTCGCCCTTGGGGCGCTGGGCGAGCAGGCGCAGCCACATATACTGCGCGGTGTTGGTGTCCTGATATTCGTCGACCAGGATATAGCGGAAGCGCTGGTGGTATTCCTTGAGCAGATCGGGCGTCTTCCGGAAGATCGCGATCGGATGCATCAGGAGGTCGCCGAAATCGCAGGCGTTCAGCGTCGAGAGGCGCTGCTGGTAGGCGAAGTAGAGTTCGCGACCCTTGCCGTTGGCGAAGGCGCGCGCGTCGCCCTCAGGAATGTCGGCGGGGCCGAGGCCCTTGTTCTTCCAGGTGTCGATCATCCCGGCGAACTGCTTGGCCGGCCAGCGCTTGTCGTCGAGGCCCTCGGCCTGGATCAGCTGCTTGACGAGGCGCACGACGTCGTCGGTGTCGAGAATGGTGAAATCGGAGCGCAGGTTGACGAGCTCGGCGTGGCGGCGGAGCAGCTTGACGCCGATCGAGTGGAAGGTGCCGAGCCAGGGCATGCCCTCGACCGCGCCGCCGACCAGATGGGCGATACGCTCCTTCATCTCGCGGGCGGCCTTGTTGGTGAAGGTGACGGCCAGGATCTGCGAGGGGAAGGCGCGGTTGGTATTCAGGATATGGGCGATGCGCGTGGTCAGCACGCGCGTCTTGCCGGTGCCGGCGCCGGCGAGCACGAGGACCGGGCCTTCCAGCGTTTCGACGGCTTCGGTCTGCTCGGGATTGAGGCCATCGAGATAATCCGGCCGCTCTCGAGCACCGCCACGAGCGGCCATGGCACGGGCGGCGAGACCTCCCGATGCCGGAGCCGAAACGGGCGCTCCTCGTGCGGGAGCTGCGGGGGCCTGCTGCTTGCGCGGCGCTTCGCCCGGCTCCTCGTCGAAGAAGGGCATATCGTCGAAACTGTTGCTCATGGCGCGTAATGTAGTGATTCGGATCGGAAAGACCAGAAAAGATGTTCTGGTTTCATTCCCGGTCCACGGGATGTTGGGTGTTGCGGTGGGGAGCGGGTGGCGTTGTGCGGCGCCTCGTGTCCATTCACGTCGAGCAAAACGAGGGCTTAGCAGATCCTCGGGACGAGCCCGAGGATGACGGTTGAGGATGGTGGTCGCGTCTGTAACCTATTGAGGTAGAAGAGCTTTCCTCTCTCTCGGCGTCATCCTCGGCCTTGTGCCGAGGATCTAAGCACGTTTCCGCGAGTTCAACGGCGCGGATGAGCTTCAACGCTTCAAAGGATAGTGGCCCGGTGCGGCGCCTCGCGTCCATTCACGTCGAGCAAAGCGAGGGCTTGGCAGATCCTCGGGACGAGCCCGAGGATGACGGTTGAGAATGGGGGTCGAGTCTGTAACCTATTGAGGTAGAAGAGCTTTCCTCTCGCTCGGCGTCGTCCTCGGCCTTGTGCCGAGGATCTAAGCACGTTTCCGCGAGTTGAACGGCGCGGATGAGCTTCAAGCGTCCAACACCCGAGCGCGCGGTGACCCGATCACCCCTTGATGAAGTCAAGTACATCCGCGTTGAAGCGTTCCGGCTCGACCTGGGCGAGGCCGTGGCTGGAGCCTTCGTAGACCTTGAGCACGGCGCCCTTTACGATCTTGGAGGACTTCAGGGCCGCAGCGACGATCGGGACGATCTGGTCGTCGTCGCCGTGGATGAAGAGGGTCGGCTTGTCGATCTTGCGGAGGTCGTCGGTATAGTCGACCTCGGAGAATTCGTGGATGCAGTCGTATTCGCCCTTGATGCCGCCAGCCATGCCCATCAGCCAGAAGGTCTCGCGCAGGCCCTCGTTGACCTTGGCGCCGTCGCGGTTGAAGCCGTAGAAGGGCATGGAGAGGTCGCGGAAGAATTGCGAGCGGTCGAGCGCGGTGCCATTGCGGATGCCGTCGAAAACGTTGAGCGGCAGGCCCTCGGGGTTGGCGTCGGTTTTCAGCATCAGCGGCGGAACGGCGCCGACCAGCACCACCTTGGCGACGCGCTTGGTGCCGTGGCGGCCGAGATAGTGGGCGACTTCGCCGCCGCCGGTGGAATGGCCGATCATGATCAGGTTCTTGAGGTCGAGCTTTTCGATCAGTTCGGCCAGATCGTCGGCGTACTGGTCCATGTTGTTGCCGTCCCAGGTCTGGGAGGACTTGCCGTGGCTGCGGCGGTCATGGGCGATGACGCGGTAGCCGTTCTGGCCGAAATAGAGCATCTGCGCTTCCCAGGCGTCGCCCGAGAGAGGCCAGCCATGCGAGAAGAGGATCGGCTGGCCGGTGCCCCAATCCTTGTAGAAAATCTTCGTTCCGTCCTTGGTGGTGATCTTCGGCATGCTCGTCATCCTCTTTGCGTTCGCTGTTGAATGAATGGAGCGGCGGGCGCGCTTGCGGCCCATTGCGCGACGGCAGAGAACATCGGAATGATCAGAAACGAAAGCACTATTTGCCGGTCCGGCGGACATTCACTCCTGTGGGTGCGCGCTTTTGCGAGGACGGCAACGTCAGGGCGAGATGACCGACATCAGCCGGTCACCAACAGTTGACATTACAATGCTGTAATGGGCGGCCAATTTGCTTGCCGCTGACCTGCAATCGGACAATAATTCCGGCGTTGCGCGGCGATTTGCCACGTAAGCGCCTCTTTCGATCGACCCTGGACAACCTCGAGTCCCTCTGGAGACGTGAATGTCATTTTGGAAGCAGTTTACGATCTGTCTCATCGTTATCGCCGCTGGCGTTACCGGATGGGCTGTCTTTGTGCCTGGTGCGCGCGATACGCTGCGCAATGCCGGCGTTCCCGAAGCACTTGTTGGCAAGGCGATCGATCCTGACAATGCAGGCCGCGCCGCAGCGCCTGCAGCTGGCGGTGAGCAGGCGAGCAATCGTCGCCAGGGTGGTGGCAATGGTGGCGGTGGCCGCAATGGTGCCGTGCTTGTCGTCACGCAGGCTGTGGTACCCGGTGTCGTCAACGACCGGCTGGGTGCGATCGGCACGGGAGATGCGATCCGCTCGGTGGTGGTGACGCCACAGGCGAGCGGTCTCATCCGCGAAATCCTCGTCAAGTCCGGCGACCGGGTCAAGCAGGGGCAGATCATCGCCAAGCTCGACAGCGAGGAGCAGGTGATCGTCAAGGGGCAGGCCGAAGTCGCGCTGAAATCGGCGGTCGAGAAGTCCAGCCTCTACAACAATATCAAGTCCAGCGTGTCGCGCATGGATGTGTTCGATCAGGAGATCGCCGAGCAGAACGCGCGGCTGCAATTGCAGGCGGCACAGCTGAGCCTCGACCGTCGCAACATCCTGGCGCCGATCGACGGGATCGTTGGCATCATGCCTGTCAATATCGGCGACAACGTCTCGACGACGACGCCGATCGTGACGCTCGACGATCGCACGGAAATCCTCGTCGACTACTGGGTGCCGGAGCGTTTCGCCAATACGGTCAAGGTCGGACAGGCGGTCGAGGCGACGTCGGTGGCGCGGCCGGGGCAGGTGTTTTCGGGCGCCGTCGAGGCGATCGACAACCGCGTCGATCCGGCGAGCCGTACGCTCCGGATGCGGGCGCGGATCAACAACGCCGCCGACGAGCTGCGCGCCGGCATGTCGTTCAGCGTCGGCATGCGGTTCGATGGCGACCAGTATCCGGCGGTCGATCCGCAGTCGGTGCAGTGGGATTCGCAAGGCTCCTTCGTGTGGCGCGTGGCCGAGCAAAAGTCGCACAAGGTGCGCGTCAGCATCGTGCAGCGCAATCCCGACTATGTGCTGGTCAAGGGCAACCTCGATAATGGCGACCTGATCGTCACGCAGGGCCTGCAGCGCGTGCGCGAGGGCGGGCCGGTGCGCTCCGAAGGGGGCGAACTTGCCGCCAAGGAGCCCGTCACCTGATGAGCGAGAGCGGCACCCACAACAACACGCCTTCGGGCAAGCAGACGTTTACGGCGCTCTTCGTGCGCCGGCCGATCCTGGCCCTGGTGTTCAACACGCTGATGATCGTCGCGGGTCTCGCTGCCTATGTCGGCATCGAGGTGCGCGAGCTGCCTGACGTCGATCGGCCGGTCGTGACCGTGCGCACCACCTTCGACGGCGCGTCGCCGCAGACGATCGATCAGGAGGTGACCAAGGTCATCGAGGGTGCGTCGGCGCGCGTCAGCGGGCTGAAGTCGATCTCTTCGAGCTCGCAGTTCGGCCAGAGCCGGGTGACGCTGGAATTTTCAGATACGGTGGACCTCGCGGTTGCTGCCAACGACGTGCGTGACGCGATCGGGCGGATCACCGACCGGTTGCCTGACGACGCCGATGCGCCGCAGATCGTCAAGGCTGACTCGGATTCGCAGCCGATCATGCGTCTCGCCGTCACTTCCACCAAGCTCAACATGGATGACCTGACGCTGCTCGTCGACAATGAGGTGATCGACCGGCTGGCCTCCGTCGATGGCGTTGCCGATGTCGAAAGCTATGGCGACCAGGAGAAGGTGTTTCGGGTCGATGTCGACCAGTCGGAGCTCGCGAGCCGCGGGCTGACGATCGGCGATCTCACCAATGCGCTGTCGAATGCGGCACTGGACGTGCCGGCGGGCTCGCTGAAGAGCCCGACGCAGAATATCGTCGTGCGCGCCACCGCCAGCCTGCAAAAGCCCGAGGATTTCGCCAACGTCATGTTGCTCGACCGCGTGCGGCTGGGCGATGTGGCGACCGTGACGCTCGGACCGCGCGACGGGCAGACGGCGCTGCGCTCGAACGGGGTGCCTGGCATCGGTCTCGGCGTCATCCGACAGGCGCAGTCCAATACGCTCAATATCTCCAACGGTATCAAGGCCGCGGTCGAGCAGTTGTCGAAGACGCTGCCGGAGGGTACCAGGATCGCGATCACCAGCGATGACGCGGTGTTCATCCAGGGCGCCATCCACGAAGTGGTGCTGGCGCTGGTGCTGGCCGCAGTCATCGTTACCGCCGTCATCTATCTCTTCCTGCGCGACTGGCGGGCGACGATCATTCCGGCGGTGAGCATGCCGGTGGCGCTGATCGGCACGCTGGCGGCGATCTACATGGTCGGCTTCTCGATCAATATCCTGACGCTGCTGGCGATCGTGCTCGCGACCGGTCTCGTGGTCGACGATGCGATCGTGGTGCTCGAGAATATCGTGCGCCGGCGCGCGCAGGGCATGGGGCCGCGCGCAGCGGCCGTGCTCGGCACGCGCGAGGTGTTCTTCGCTGTTATCGCGACGACGGCGACGCTGGCCGCCGTGTTCATTCCGCTGTCGTTCCTGCCGGGGCAGGTCGGCGGCCTGTTTCGCGAGTTCGGCTTCGTGCTTGCATTCTCCGTCGGCCTGTCGTCGCTGGTGGCGCTGACGCTTTGCCCGATGATGGCGTCGCGGATGCTGACCCGGGAGATGAAAGAGGATCACGGCATGCTCGGCCGCTTCGGCGACCGGTTTTCCAGCGCTTATGAGTGGTGCCTGCAGCGTTGCCTGAATGCGCCCTTCGTCGTCATCGTGTTCTCGGTGATCTTCGCGGGCGCCGCCGTCCTTGCCTTCACCGGCGTGAAGAGCGAGCTGACGCCCAACGAGGACCGGGCGATGGTGATGATGCGGCTGACGACACCGCAGGGATCGAGCCTTGAATATACGCGCGACAAGCTGCAGCTGGTCGAAGAGTATTTGCAGCCGCTGGTAGATAGCGGCGATATCCGCAACGTCTTTTCCATCTCCGGACAGAACGGGCAGGCCAATAGCGGCTTCATGGTGCTGACGCTGGCGCCCTGGGGCGAGCGCGATCGCACGCAGGGCGAAATCGTCGCGGATATCAATCGCGCGGCTTTGAAGGTTCCGGCGCTGCGCGGCAATGCCATCCAGTCCAACAGCCTGCGCATTCGTGGCGCCGGCAACGGCTTGCAGATGGCGTTGATCGGCAGCGATTACGATGCGCTGACGCAATCGGCGCTGAAACTGGTGCAGGCGCTGGACGCGACCGGCCGCTACGACACGCCGCGTCTCGCCAACGAGCCGACGCAGGCGCAGGTCTCGATCTCGATCGACCGCGAGCGGGCATCGGATCTCGGCATCAACATCACCGGCCTGTCGACCGCCATCCAGTCGCTGCTGGAAGGGCGCTCTGTTGTCGACGTGTTCGTCAAGGGCGATGCCTATCCGGTACTTTTGACCTCGAACACGCGACCGCTCGACGATCCGACCGATCTGGAGAACGTGTTCCTGAAAACCGGCGACGGCAAGATCGTGCCGATGTCGGTCATCGCCTCGTTGCAGGAGGGCGCCGTGGCGCCGCAGCTCAATCGCGAGCAGCAGCTGGCGTCGGTGGCGATCACGGCTGGCCTCAAGGATGGCGTGTCGCTTGGCGACGCGGTGAAAGAGGCCGTGACGCTGGCCGGACCGCTGCTTCCCTCGGGTGCGCGGTTGATGCCGCTTGCGGAAGCGGCGACGCTGGAAGAAAACGCCAACGGCATGGCGCTGACCTTCGGTTTCGCCATCATCATCATCTTCCTGGTGCTGGCGGCGCAGTTCGAGAGCATGCTGTCGTCCGTCATCATCATGTCGACGGTGCCGCTGGGGCTTGCGTGCGCGGTCTTCGCGCTTGTGATCACGGGTTCCAGCCTCAATATCTACAGCCAGATCGGGCTGGTGCTGCTCGTCGGCGTCATGGCCAAGAACGGCATCCTGATCGTCGAGTTCGCCAATCAGCTGCGCGATGAGGGCCAGGACGTCAGGGCATCGATCGAGAAGGCCTGCGCGCTGCGTCTGCGTCCCGTGATGATGACGATGATCGCCACCATCCTCGGCGGCGTGCCGCTGGTCTTCGCGCATGGCGCGGGTGCCGAGGCGCGCGTGGCGCTTGGATGGGTGATCGTCGGCGGGCTTGGTTTCGCGACGCTGGTGACGCTGTTCATCACGCCCGTCGCCTATCTGCTGATCGCCCGCTTCGCCAAGCCGCATGCGCATGAAGAGGCACGGTTGCATCAGGAGATGGAACATGCCGAGCGGCCGAAAATCGTTGCCGCGCGGGATCAGCTAGAAGCTGCCGAGTAAAAAACGCCGCCTGGCGACGATGCCCTCGGGGCGGTTGCGGGCGGCGTTTTCGCATAGTTTCCGAATAGTTGCATAATGGGCTAAATTAATTGCGACTTTTAGATGTTTTTTAAGCATAAGCCGTAATCATTGGCATCGATACCGATGGTCTCCCAGCGTTTCGGGAGGCTGCGCGGCGCCGCTGTTTTGGCGCCCCCGGACATGAGTGTTCGCGGCACCGGTTCATTTGTACCTGTTGCGTATTGTTGTGTTCGGAGTTCTGTATCCGTGAGTATTTATCGGCGCACTTCGGTGGATGCCGCGCTTTATGTATTGCGCGACATCGGGAATAAACTGACGACGACCCAGAGGCAGGTCTCGACCGGCCTCCGGGTCGAACGCGCCTCGGACAATGGCGCCTATTGGGCGATCAGCTCGACATTGAAAAGCGACCAGAAGGCGCAGTCGGCGGTGCGGGATGCGCTGGGGCTGGCGGCCGCGACGATGGATACGGCCTATACCGCCGTCGGCGAATCGACCGATCTCGTCAGCCAGATCAAGGCCAAGCTCGTCGCCGCCACAGAGGATGGTGTCGACAAGGACAAGATCAATCTCGACATCACCCATCTGAAGCAGCAGTTGCGGGCCGTGTCCGGTGCCGCGAGTTTCAACAGCGACAATTGGGTGGCGATCGACGATGGCGATGATCCGGCCAAGCCGCGCGAGATCCCGGCCTCGTTCACGCGACATCCCGACGGAACTGTCGAAATCGGAACGCTGAGCTACGAGGTCGATATCGCGCCGGTGGGGTCGACGACATCCAACGACGCGCGCTATCTGATCGACGATCGGACCACGGGCTCGGGCGAATATGGGGCGCTGACCTCGCAGTATTTCGCGACGGAACTGGGGGCCTCGAAGAACTATGTGATGCTCGCCAGCGCCGGCAATACATCAGGGCAGGTCGAGATCGGGATATCGTCGAGTACGACGACGGCGGAGGTCAAGGAGATGGTCTCGGTCGTCGACAAGATGCTCGGGCAGATGACGACGATCGGTTCGTCCTTCGGCGCGCTGGAAAAGCGCATCAGCCTGCAGAGCGACTTCGCGCAGAACTTGGGCGATGCCTTCGCGCGCGGGATGAGCAAGCTGATCGATGCCGACATGGAGGAGCAATCGAGCCGGCTGGCGGCGCTGCAGACGCAAGAGCAGCTGGGCCTGCAATCACTCAACATCGCGAATGCCACCTACGACACGGTGCGGCAGCTGTTCCAGAACTTCTGACGCCGCAGAGCCTTCGCGAATTCGACACCGGCGTCGCCGACGCCGGTGACTTTTTCGGGAGTTCCGGCTCTAAGGCTGTGCAATCCATCGATTTTCCAGTATTCAGGGCGCGCGCTTCATCTTCTTGCCGCATTCCTTAATACTGCTCGCATCACCATCGAATTGGAGATACGCCTGTCCATGATCAAGAAATTCATCCTTCTCGCCGTTGCCGCGACCTACCTTAGCGCCTGCACGACGACGGATCCGTATACGGGCCAGCAGAAGATGTCGAACACGTCGGGCGGCGCGCTGCTCGGCGCCGGTGTCGGCGCATTGGCGGGTCTGGCTGTCGGCGGTTCGCCGGTCGGTCGGCGTAACGCGGCGCTGATCGGTGCCGGTGTCGGCGCTCTCGCCGGCGGCGCGATCGGCAACTACATGGACCAGCAGGAATCGGAACTGCGCGCGCAGCTTCAGGGCACCGGCATTTCCGTTACCCGCAACGGCGACAACATCATCCTGAACATGCCGTCGAACATCACCTTCGACGTCGACCAGGATGCCGTGAAGCCGGGCTTCTACCCGACGCTGAACTCGGTGGCGATTGTGCTGCGCAAGTTCAACCGCACGCTGATCGACGTCAACGGTCACACCGATTCGACCGGCAGCCTGCAGCATAACCAGGATCTGTCGCAGCGCCGCGCCGAGTCCGTCGCCGGCTATCTCGGCGGCCAGGGCATCGACCAGCGCCGCATGTCGGCCGTCGGCTTCGGCCCGTCGCAGCCGGTGGCCTCCAACGCTTCGGAAGCCGGACGCTCGCAGAACCGTCGCGTCGAAATCCAGATCGCGCCGATCACCCAGAGCTGATCGGGCTCGATCGAGAGTTAAGACGGCCGGGCTCGATGCCCGGCCGTTTTGCGTTAGAGTAGTTTGAATTACGCAATTCCGGACGGAAAACCGCTTCACACTTTCCCTGGCATTGCTTCAAGGGTGCATGACAGCGCCCTTGGTTATCTTGTCGACGATCTTCTTGTCGGCGCGGATGGCGATGCCGACCACCTTGGCGTCATCAGGCGCGTACTCGGCGAAGACGGCACGGTTGGCGGCGTCGTGGCCGGTCGCAAACATCTCCTCGATGAACAGCGATGCGGTGATGCCGCGCTCCAGCGTGCGGCGGTGGATGGTGGACATGGTCTCCTCGGGCGCCGCCAGCACGATGATCGGCTGGATCGAGAGCGGGTTGTAGAGATTGCCAGAGCGGTCCTTGTAGGCGTCTCCGATGATCTCGGGGTTCTGGCCGGTGATCCCGCTCATCAGGAAGGCGGTGACATTCAGTGTCTGCCAGGATGGAAGATTGTTTCGCAGCACGATCGCAATTTTGGTATCAAACATTCCAGTCTCTTTTCATGCGGGTTTCGACGTCGGTTGGATGAGGATCTAAGCCATCACGCCCTTGAGGGTCTTGAACGTTTGTGCACGGAGCCGGGCACGGACGGGCGCGCCATTGCACCCGGCGCGGTTGCGCCTGGGATCGTCACCGCGCCCGCCTTTCCTGGCATCGAGCGCATCGAGGCGCAGTTCGCGGGAAACGCGTTTGAGCCGCATCGTCACGATACCTATGCGCTCGGGGTGACGATCAAGGGCGTGCAGACCTTTTCCTATCGCGGCGAGCGGCGTTTCAGCATGCCGGGGCAGGTGATCGTGCTGCATCCCGACGAGGAGCATGATGGCGGGGCGGGGACGGATCACGGGCTGCAGTACCGCATGCTCTATCTGGAACCGGCGCTGCTCTTCGATTGTCTGGAAGCGGCGCGCATCGGCTTGCCTTTCGTCGATCAGCCTGTCTTCAACGATCCCGTGCTGGCCGGCACGCTTCTGGCGGCGCTCGGTGAGCTCGACCGGGAGCTGGACGAGCTCTTCGTCGACGACTTCGTGTCACGCGTGGCGGATGGTCTGGCACGGCATGCGGGCGCTCCGCCCCGACCGTTTGGCAACATTGCCTGGCAACGGGCGAGACTGGCGCGGGATTATCTTGAGGCGCATGCGACGCGACCGGTCACATCGGGCGAGCTAGAGGCGGTGACGGGGCTCGACCGGTTTCAGCTGGCGCGGCATTTCCGGGCGGCGTTCGCGACCAGCCCGCACCGTTATCTCCTGATGCGGCGGCTGCAGCAGGCCCGTGCGATGATCGGGGCCGGGGAGGCGCTGGCGGACGCGGCGTTTGCCACCGGCTTTGCCGACCAGAGCCATTTCAACCGGCATTTCAAGAAGGCCTATGGCATGACGCCGGGCCAATGGGCGGGGCTGCGGCGCGAGGGCTTTAGACAGGATTTTCCGCAAGGCCGGAGCGCCGGGCGATGAAGCGCGCGAGCATCGGGCCGGTCAGGAGGATGATGAGCAGGCGTCCGGTCTGCATGGCCATGACGAAGGGGACATCGACATTGCTCGATGCGGCGATGATGGCGACGGAATCGGCGCCACCCGGGCTGGTGGCGAGATAGGCGGTCAGCGGATCGACGCCGGCGAAGACATGCAGCGCATAAGCCATGCAGCCGCAGAGCGACATCAGCGTCAGGATCGAGGCGGTCACACGCGGCAGGGCGCGGGCGGCATGGGCGATGATCCCGCGGGTAAAGCGCAGGCCGATGCTCCAGCCGATCAGGGCATAGCTGATCGCCAAGAGCCACATGGGCAGCTCGATTTTCAGAAGGCCGAAGCCCTGCAGCAGCGAACCGGTGAACAGCGAGACGATGATGGTGCCCCCGGGAATGCGGAAGCGCGTGGCGCAGTAGGCCGACAGAGCGGTGAGCACGACGGTTTCGATCAAGGCCGGCCAGTCGATCGGCGGAAACAGGATGAGCGGCGGCGGCTCGCCGCCATCGGCGGCCACCCACAGGCGCGCGACGACGGAGGCTGCGACCGCCACGAAGACGACGCGCAGATATTGCATGAAGGCGACGAGGCGGGCGTCCGCGCCATAGGCTTCCGACATGATGACCATGGCCGATGCCGCACCCGGCGACGAGCCCCAGACCGCCGTCGTGCCCGGGAGTACTTGCCAGCGGGTCAAGAGCCAGCCGAGCAGGCCGGCGGCGGCGATGACGGAGAAGATCATCGCAAGAAAGAGCGGGGCATCGGTCGCCATCGTCTGCAGGATATCGACGGTGATGGCGCGGGCCATCATGAAGCCCACCAGCGCCTGGCCGAACAGCAGCGGCGCACGCGGAACGCGCAGCGATCCCTGGCCGATCGATACCGCCAGCACGATGGCGGCGACCATCGGGCCGATCAGCAGCGAGGCGGGCAGGCCGAGCATTTCCAGGCCGACGACAAGAATGGTGGAGAGGGCAAGCAGGAATGCCCAGCGCGGCAGGCTGGCGGTTCGGAGTTTGCGGCTGGCGTCTTTCAACGGCTTATCCGATGCATGTCTTGCCAATGCTGATGACGGGTCGATGCGACGTCTGGGGGAGCGGCAGAGGCTTTGCTGGAAAATCGGCGGGCGCCGATGGCGTGCCGTGGGTATAGGCGCGGGCGGGGCCGGGGGTCAATTGCCAATTCTTGAGCTTTTACATCCTGACGTTTGCGGCGAGGAAATCGAGCAGCGCGCGCACCCGAGCCGGTAGAGGGCCGCCCTGGCCGATATAGACGGCGTGGAATTCCTCGGTGTCGTGGGGATTGAGGTCTTCGAGAAGCGGGACAAGGCGGCCGGCCTCGATGTCGCAGCGGACGGTGAAGCGGGCGAGGCGGCCGAGGCCGGCGCCCGACAAGGCCATGTGCCGCATCGCCTCGCCATCGGCGACCTGGATGCCCGGGGCAAGAGGTAAGCGGATCACGTCGCCGCCATCGCGCATGGGCCATCCCTCGACGCTGCGGGCATAGGAGAGGCCGATGCGGCGGTGATGTTCGAGATCGGACACGGTGGCCGGCGTGCCGTGTGTTTCGAGGTAGCCGGGCGAGGCGACGATGACCATGTCCGTCGCGCCGAGCTTGCGGGCGATCAGCGTGGAGCTCTTCAGCGGTCCGGCGCGGATGGCGACGTCGGCGCGGTCGTCGAGCAGATCGACGACCTTGTCGGTGTGGGAGATATCGAGCGTGATCCTGGGGTGGAGGGCGAGGAAGCCCGAGACGAGCGGCGCCAGGATGTGATTGCCGAAGGAGGCGCTGGTGTTGATGCGGACTGGGCCGGCCGCGAGTTCTCCCGACGATGCGGAACGCTCGGCCTCGGCGATGTCGGCAAGAATGGTAACGCTGCGCTCATAAAAGGCGCAGCCCTCTGGCGTGAGTTGCAGTTTGCGGGTGGAGCGGTTGACGAGGCGGGCGCCGAGCCGGGCTTCGAGCCGCGCGACCAGCTTGCTGACGGCCGATGGCGTCATGCGGCAGGCGTGGGCGGCGGCGGTGAAGCCGCCCAGTTCGACGGCGCGGACGAAGACTTCCATCTCTCCGGAGCGGTTGATGTCTGGTCTGCTCATGATGACTTCAATTCATGAATTGTGTGCCTGAAGACAATCTATTTCATCGTGTATGGAGTGTCTATCTCTTGTGAAGAAACAGGAGACTGACGATGGAATACAGACAGCTTGATGCATCCGGCCTTCGGGTGCCGGTGTTGAGTTTCGGCGTGGGCACGTTCGGCGGCTCTGGGCCGCTCTTCGGTGCCTGGGGCAATACGACGGGCGCCGAAGCGTCGCGGATGGTGGATATCGCGATCGAGGCGGGAGTGACGCTGTTCGATACCGCCGACGTCTATTCGGCGGGCGCGTCGGAGGAGGTGCTTGGCCACGCGATCAAGGGCAGGCGTGATCAGGTGTTGATCTCGACGAAGACCGCGCTTCCTGTCGGCGACGGACCGGGGGATTGGGGGACGTCGCGCGCCAGGCTGTTGCGGGCGACGGATGCGGCGTTGAAGCGGCTTGGCACCGACTACATCGACCTTTTGCAGTTGCACGCTTTCGACGCATCGACGCCGATCGAGGAGGTGCTTTCGACGCTGGAGCAGCTGATCGATGCCGGGAAGATCCGCTATATCGGCGTTTCCAATTTTTCCGGATGGCAGCTGATGAAATCGCTCGGCGTATCCGCTCAGCATGGCTATCCGCGCTATGTGGCGCATCAGGTCTATTACTCGCTGGCCGGCCGCGACTATGAGTGGGAGCTGATGCCGCTTGGCGCCGATCAGGGCGTCGGGGCGCTTGTGTGGAGCCCGCTTGCCTGGGGGCGGTTGACCGGGAAGATCAGGCGCGGGCAGCCTCTGCCCGAGGGAAGCCGGCTGCACCAGACGGCGGAATACGGGCCTCCCGTCGACGATGAGAAGCTCTACGATATCGTCGATGCGCTCGATATCGTGGCCGAAGAGACCGGCAAGACCGTTCCGCAGATCGCGCTCAACTGGCTGATCGGCCGCCCGACGGTATCGAGCGTGATCATCGGCGCGCGCAACGAGGAGCAGCTGCGGCAGAACCTTGGTGCAGTCGGCTGGTCGCTGTCGAAAGAGCAGGTCGCGCGGCTCGACAAGGCGAGTGCCGTCAGCGCGCCATATCCGTATTTTCCGTATCAGCGGCAGGAGGGTTTCGCGCGATTGAACCCGCCGCTCGTCTGAGGTCGCTGATGGCCGTACCGCTGCGGCTATTCTGCTACTAGACAGCCGCCATCTCTTGTCTCATACCAACGTGCCCTCGGGCAACGACGGTAAGGAGATCAAAGAGATGGCGCTCAAAGACGCAAAGGCTGGAACACGCAACGAGGCGGGTATCGCCAGCGTTCTCGGCATCCTGAAACAGAACTTCGGCGAGCGCTTCCAGACCGGCCAGTCGTTTCGCGAGCAACACGCGCACACGACCACCTACATTCCCTCGCAGCTTCCCGATGGCGTTCTCTTCGCCGAGAGCGCCGATGACGTGAAGGCGGTCGTGAAGGTCTGCGCCGAGCACAAGGTTCCCGTTATCGGGTTTGGCACCGGTTCGTCGCTGGAAGGGCAGGTCAATGCGCCGAACGGCGGCATTTCGATCGATTTCAGCCGGATGAACCGCGTGCTTGAGGTCAATATGGAAGACCTCGACTGCACCGTCGAGCCGGGCGTCACCCGCGAGGACCTCAACACTTATCTGCGCGACACCGGCCTGTTTTTCCCGATCGATCCGGGTGCCAACGCCTCTATCGGCGGCATGACGGCGACGCGCGCCTCCGGCACCAACGCGGTGCGCTACGGCACGATGAAGGACAACGTTCTTTCGGTCACTGCCGTCACCGCCAATGGCGAGGAAATCCGCACGGCGCGGCGCGCGCGCAAGTCCTCGGCCGGCTATGACCTGACGCGGCTCTTCGTCGGCTCCGAGGGTACGCTCGGCATCCTGACGTCGGTGACGCTGCGCCTGCAGGGCATTCCGCAGAAGATCGGCGGCGGCGTATGTGCGTTTCCGACGGTGCGTGCCGCTTGCGACGCCGTCATCATGACGATCCAGATGGGCGTTCCCGTCGCGCGCATCGAGCTTCTTGACGCCCTGCAAATCCGCGCCTGCAACGCCTATTCGAAACTGAACTACGACGAGAAGCCGACGCTGTTCGTGGAGTTCCATGGCACCGACGAAACGGTCGCGCTGCAATCGGCGCAGTTCGGCGAGATCGCGGCCGAGTGCGGCGGCGGCGAGTTCGCCTGGACCGTCAACGCCGAGGAACGCAGCAAGCTCTGGAAAGCCCGCCACGATGCCTATTGGGCCTCGCGGGCGCTGGCGCCGGAGATGGCGGCGCTCTCGACCGACGTCTGCGTGCCGATCTCGCGCCTGGCCGATTGCATCGGCGAGACGCAGGCCGATATCGAGGAGCACGGTCTTCTGGCTATGATCGTCGGCCATGCCGGCGACGGGAACTTTCACGTGCTGCTCCTGTTCGACGACAAGACGGAGGAGGGGATCGCTGTTGCCGAGGGCTTCGTGGCGCGCCTCAACAAGCGGGCGCTTGCGATGGACGGCACCTGCACCGGCGAACACGGGATCGGCCAGGGCAAGATGGCGTTTCTTGAAGAGGAGCTTGGGGGCGCGGTCGATCTGATGCGCCAGGTCAAGCATGCGCTCGACCCGGATAACATCTTCAATCCGGGCAAGATTTTCCATTCTGCCTGAAAATCAACACTCTGTTTTGATCTTGGCTTGCTTGCGGCATGAATGCCGATAGGGATTGAGAACAGCGTAGCGAATCGGAGCGCCGCCGGGAAAGCGTGGGCGTAACAAGGAATTGCGCGGTTTGTTGCCTGAAAGCGGCTTCACACGCTTCGGGTTGATGATCTAGGGTCAAAACTCGATCGGGTTTCCTGATCGAGTTTGGCCTTGTGTCCGCGGTGTAGCCCGAATGGAGAATGATTGACTTGGTAGGCCGGTTTCTCGTCGTACTGGGTGGTGTGGTTGTCGTGGCGCTGTTCGTGGCGCTGTTCGCGCCTATGTTCATCGATTGGACCGGCTTCCGACAGAATTTCGAGGATCAGGCCAGCCGTATCATCGGCAAGAAGGTCGTGGTCCATGGCGCGGTCGATGCGCGCCTTTTGCCGTTTCCCTCGGTGACGATGCACGACGTGCGCGTCGGCCAGGAGCAGGACGGGTCGCCGATCGTGCAGGTCGAGCAGTTTTCCATGGATGCGGAACTGGCGCCGTTTCTCTCGGGCGAGGCGCTGATCTTCGACATGCGCGTGGTCAATCCCAAGGTCAAGCTGCGGCTCTTGAAGGACGGCACGCTCGACTGGACGCGCGGCAGCCAGCCGGAAATTCCCGCCAAGACCGTCGTTCTCGAGAACGTGCATGTCAGCGGCGGCGACGTTCAGTTCATCGACGATCAATCCGGCCGCACACGCCTCGTGACCGGGATCAACGCCGAGATGTCGGCGAAATCGCTGGCCGGGCCGTGGCGGATCGAAGGTGACGCGGCGCTCGACGGCGAGCACGGCAATTTCCTCATCTCCAGCAACCAGCTCGACGAAAACGGCGTTCTCAGGATGCGCACCCGGCTGCAGCCGGACAAGCATCCTGTGTCGGTCGATCTCGATGGCGAGCTGAAGCTCGTCGACCGCAAGCCCAACTACCAGGGCACGATGTCGGCGCAGATCGAGCGCACGGGCACCAACCAGGCCAAGGGCACCGACAAGAGCCAGCCACCAAGGCTGAAGGGCAAGTTCGAGCTTACCAACGAGAGCATCCGCATCCCCGAATACCGTCTTGAGATCGGCGCGGTGGAAGACCCCTACGTGGTGACCGGCGAGGCGACGCTCGATACCGGCGTGAAGCCGCAGTTCCTGCTCACCGCCGATGGCCAGCAGATCGACGTCAACCGCATCGGCAACCAGGGCTCCGGCGGCAAGACCTCGCGCGATCCGAGCCTTTCTGCCAAGCAGCGGCTGAATGCGCTGATCCAGATCGTTTCGCAGATCCCGGTGCCGCAGGTGCCCGGCAAGGCGAGTGTCAGGCTACCGGCGATCGTGGCGGGGGATACCACCATTCGCGACGTGCAGCTCGATCTGGAGCCGGCCGGCAGCGGCTGGACGATCGACCATGCCTTCGGCACGCTGCCTGGGCGCACGCTCGTCGAGGGTAACGGTCAGCTGACGCTGCAGGGCCAGCCATCCTTCAAGGGCGCGATCACCGTCGCCTCGAAGCAGCCGACGGGACTTGCATCGTGGCTGTCGGGTGATGTCGATCCGGCTATTCGATCGCTGCAGCAGGCCGGTTTTTCGGCGAATGTGAACCTCACGCATGAGCGGCAGACGTTCGACGATCTCGAGATCGCGGTTGGTCCCGCGACGCTCAAGGGCAGGCTCGACCGCCAGGCGGTGCCGAACCAGGCGCCGACGCTTGACGTTGCGCTTGCCGGCGATGCGTTGGATCTCGATGCGCTGCGAGCGCTGACGGGTCTGTTCACCGGGCAGGATGCTGGCAATAACGTTCTCGACCACAAGATCAAGGCGCAGCTCAAGGCCGACAAGTTCACGGCGTTCGGTGTCGAAGCGGGCGATGTCGAGACGAGCTTCACGATCGCCGACGGCGCGCTCGCCGTGGACAAGCTTTCGGTGAAGAACCTGGCGGGCGCCGAGTTCACGGCGACCGGCCGTGCCGAGGGATCGTTGCTCGACTACAAGGGCTCGGGCGAGATTACCTTCAAGGCGGCCGATCCCGGCCCGTTCTTCACCATGCTGAAGCAGAAACTGCCGCAGCATCCGGTCATGGACCGGCTGGTGCGCAACGCCGCCTGGTATACGAATACAGCGCTGCGCGGCGCCGTCACGCTCGGCGGCGATCAGGGCGATGGGCTCTCGGTGACGCTTGCCGGTGTCGCCAATGGCAGCCGCGTGAACCTCGATTACCGCATGTCCGACCTTCTGGCGCTGACCGGCAAGGGCACGACGAGCCTCGAGGCGACGCTTGAAAACAATGTGACGTCGGTGCTGTTCGGCCAGGCGGGGCTTGATCCGTTGCCCGTCGACGCGGATGCCAACGGCCGCATGACGCTGAAGGTGCAGGCGGAGGGGACCGATCCGGCCGACGCCAACCTGACATTTGCCACGGACCGTACCTCGTTTACCGCCGCCGGCAAGGTGGATATCCGGCCGCAGAGCTTCATGAACGGGCAGCTGGCGCTGTCGCTGGAGAGCGCCGATCTCGATCCTTATCTCGTCATGAACGGCATCGGCGTGCCGCAGATGGGGACAGGCCTGCCGTTCAAGCTGACGACGACGGCGGCGATCGATGGCGACAAGGTCGCTTTCGGCAACATTACCGGCCATGCGGCGGACAACGAATTCACCGGCGCCATGACGCTTGATCGCAAGGCCGAGCGGACGACGGCCTCGGGCGATCTGGCCCTGACGAAGGCCGATGCCACCTGGCTGGGCGAGGCGGTCTACGGGCCGATGACCGATCCGGCGAACGGCAATCTGCTCGCGGCGCCGCTCGGCATTCCCGTGTTCAAAGACATGGATGTCAACCTGAAGCTTAACGCCAAGCAGTTCTGGCTCGGCTGGTCGAACCCGATCACCGACTTCACCTCCAACGTCGCCTACAAGGGTGACGAGCTGCAGCTGAACGACATGAAGGGCAACTGGGACGGCGGCACTGTTGATGCCAATGTGAAGTTCACCAATGCCGATGGAACCGGTTTCCTGCAGACCAAGCTTGCGCTTGCCAATGCCGATCTCGGCGGCGTCGTGTGGCAGCGGGACGGCGGTTCGCCTGTGGCCAGCGGCAAGTTCGGGCTGGCGCTGTCGATGGAAGCATCGGGCAAGTCGATGAAGGATATCGCAAGCTCGCTCAACGGTTCCGGCGAGATGAAGCTCGGCGATACCAGTGTGCGCGGTCTCAATCTCGGCATGCTGGCGCCGCTTCTGTCGGCGACCGACCCGATGCAGGACCAGCTGAACGCGGGCAAGGTGCATCCCATCGTCGAGACCCTGCTCAACAACGGCGAGGCGAAGTTGCCGGCGACGGCGGTGCCGTTCAACGTCACGGATGGGGTGCTGAGGGTCCAGAACGTGACTGTCGCCACCGACCAGGCGACGCTGACGGGCAATGCGCAGATCGACCTGCCGCAGGAGCGGATCAACGCGTCGCTCGACATCAATCTCAATCCGATGGGCGAGGCGCTGACCGGCGCCGACCCGTCGATCCGGCTCGATTTCTCCGGCGTTCTCGGATCGCCGGGCCGGGTGATGGATGTCACCGATATCACCGGGTACCTCTCTCTGCGGGCCTTCGAGCGCGAGCGCCGCCGGGTCGAGAAGCTGCAGTCGAACGTTCTTGAACAGCAGCGCCTGCGCCGCGAGGTGTCGCTCGCCAAGTTCAACGATCAGGAGCGTGAGAAGGCCGCCGCCATCGAGGCGCAGCGCAAGGCGGAGGAGGAGCGGCTGAGGCTGCTTGCGACACAGCAGGCCGAACGCGACCAGGCGGCAGCAGCCGCCAAGGCCGCAGCTGAAGCCAAGGCGCAGGCGGAAGCCGCCGCCAAAGCCAAGGCGGAAGCGGATGCCAAGGCCGCAGCCGAGGCGGCGCGCCGGGCGCAGGAGCAACTGATCACGCCGCCGCAGAACTCGCTGAATTTCAACACGGTGCCGGGTTTGCCGGGGGTGCAGGTTCCGCAATGATGTTCTTGCGCGGCCGGTGTCGGCTGTGGGTGAGGTCTCAGCGATTTTGGGCGCGGGCGACGATGTCGTTGACGAAAGCGGCCTTGGCGGCGGTGTAGCCGTCGCCGTCATATTCGAAGTCCCCGGCCAGCTTGAGCTTCAGCGCCTGATAGTCGGCGGCGACTTGCGGGTGGGTTCTGAGATAATCGCGAAACTGCATGCGCCGGTGGTGCGTGGCGTGGCCTTCCGGGCATAGGTATATCCGCTGCCTGGGTGCTGTGGTGCGCTTCATGAAGGCGAAGATATCGGCGTCGTAGCGATTGCCGCGCGGCTCGTAGCCGGCCGCTTCCATCAGCGGGCAGGCGTCGATGACATCGGCCGGAGTGGGCATTATCACATCGATATCGATGAGCGGCTTGGCGGCCATCCCCGGGATGGAGGTGCTGCCGATGTGATGGATATCGAGCACACGATCGCCAAGCAGGGTTTTCAGGGCGGCGGCGATTTCGCGGAAGTGCGTCGGCCATGCCGCATCATAGGGGACGATCTCAACGCGCTCCGGCATCCGCCGCTTCCGTGTCGTCGTGCTGGCTGTCCTGTGGCGTGGCGACCGGCGATTTCAGCCAGGCGAGCACGTGCAGGCGCAGTGCCGAGGAGAGGTTGCTGTCGGCGTCCCTGTTGTCGTCGATCTCGGAAATCAGGCCGGCGAGCGGGATGGTGCGGGCGGCGGCGATGGCGGTGAGCTCGGTCCAGAACTCGTCTTCCAGCGAAAGGCTGGTGCGGTGGCCGTGGAGCGTGATCGAGTGCTTGCGGATCATTGCGCGGATTGTTCGGAAAATGAGTCCGCAAACGCACACAAGGGATTGATCGCGGAGTCTTTTTCGCGGTTGCGCTCGGTCATTCTGCGTCGTCGTTCTTGTCGATGCGGCCTTGATCGTGCGTGCGCTCGGCCTTGTCGTTCAAAGCCTTGGTGAGCTGCCTTTCCTGCTTGGTGCGGCCGAAGGAGATGCGGTTCTGCTCGGCCTGCTTCTCCTTGTCGGAGCGGGCCTGCTTCTTCTTGAACTGGCGGAGATTGACGATTTCGGCGCTCACGGGACACCTAAACTACAAAACAGGCGATATGAAAAAGGGAAGCGATTGCTTCCCTTTGGTTCTTACTGCTTCTTGCGGAAGGCGTCGAGAGAGACGACCGATCCGGCTTTCTTCTCGTCGCCGTCGGCGGGCTTTGCCGCGGCGTCCTCGGTCTTTTCCGCCTTTTCGGGGGCGACCGGGTAGGCGGTGATCTCGGCTTCCGGCAGTTCGTCGCTATCGGCGAGCGGCACGTCGAACTCGAGTTCGAAATTGACCGACGGATCGTAGAAGCCGCGGATGGCGTTGAACGGGATGAAGAGCTTTTCCGGAACGTCGGAGAAGGAGAGGCCGATCTCGAAACTCGATTCGGTGACCTTCATTTCCCAGAATTGGTGCTGGATGACGATGGTCATCTGCTCGGGATACTTGGACTTCAGGGCCTGCGAGATGCGAACGCCGGGAGCGCCGGTCAGAAAGGTGATGAAAAAGTGATGCTCGCCCGGCAGGCGGCCGGTTGCCGCGACTTCCGACAATACCTTGCGGATGACGCCGCGAAGCGCGTCCTGTGCCAGAATGTCGTACCGGATATGATCCTGCCCCATGCTTTCCCTGTCTTTCTTTCGTCCGTACGTCTGTTCCAAGCCTATATGCCATGCTCAAGCGGCTTGGAAAAGCCCGCAGCCGAGTCATGCTTTCGCAAATCATACATGATTTGAGCTTGGGGGAGAAGGTGAAGGCTTCTGTTGCCAGGTGCCTTCGGACCCCGCCTTAAGGTGCGAACCTTCAGGACTTAATTTGAAGTGTCACACCGCGATTAAGCAGCGAGACGAGCTTCCGCATAGTTGTCGTTTGCAACTACAATTTTAGCCCGATAACGGCGGTACAATGCCGAGCAAAAAGACGATCTTTACACCCTTGTCGATCCTGTTTCGCCCCCATCAAAAGCCGGCCATCTCTTTGTAAGGCCGCCGGTTTTTGGTGGAGGCGCCGGGTACCGCCCCCGGGTCCAATAGGCTTATTACACCGCTCGTTTATCGCCATAGCCAATCCGAAGACTGGCAAGCGTGATATAGTGTTTTCCTGAGCGCATGGGAAGAGCCATCGTCACAAAAGCATCGTGGTCTTTCAAGGAATCACCGGGAAAAACACGGGGGCGTGATTGGTTTTGGCCGTCGATGGGCTTAAATATGGGAAAAATGGAATCGGCGGCGGGCGATGAAGCAATATCTCGATCTCTTGAACCACGTGATGGAAACCGGAACCGACCGCGGCGACCGGACCGGAACCGGCACGCGTTCGGTGTTCGGCTACCAGATGCGCTTCGATCTGCAGGAAGGGTTTCCCGTCCTCACGACGAAGAAGCTGCATCTGCGCTCGATCATCCATGAACTGCTGTGGTTCCTGAAGGGCGACACCAATATCGCCTATCTGAAGGAGCATGGTGTCTCGATCTGGGACGAATGGGCCGACGAGAAGGGCGACCTCGGTCCTGTTTACGGCGCGCAGTGGCGCTCCTGGCCGGCGCCCGATGGCGGGCATATCGACCAGATCGCCAATCTGGTGTCCGGCCTGATCAAGAACCCGAACTCACGCCGCCATATCGTCTCGGCCTGGAATCCCGCCGAAGTCGACAACATGGCGCTGCCGCCGTGCCATTGCCTGTTCCAGTTCTACGTCGCCGATGGAAAGCTGTCGTGCCAGCTGTACCAGCGCTCGGCGGACGTGTTTCTGGGCGTGCCGTTCAATATCGCGTCCTACGCGCTGCTGACGATGATGATCGCGCAGGTGACCGGTCTGAAGCTCGGCGACTTCGTGCACACGCTCGGCGACACGCACATCTACCATAACCATTTCGAGCAGGCGAAGCTGCAGCTGACGCGCAAGCCCAAGCCGATGCCGTTCATGCGCATCAATCCCGAGGTGAAGGACATTTTCGGCTTCACCTATGAGGATTTCGAGCTGGTCGGCTACGAGGCCGATGCCAGCATCAAGGCGCCGATCGCGGTCTGATTGAGGGGTCTCATGTCCGATATCCGCAAGACGATCGTGGTTGCTGCTGCGCGCAACGGCATCATCGGCCGTGACGGTGACATGCCGTGGCGGCTCTCGACCGATCTGAAGCGGTTCAAGGCGCTGACAACTGGCAAACCCGTGATCATGGGACGCAAGACCTATGATTCGATCGGTCGCCCGCTGCCGGGACGGCAGAACGTTGTTATCTCGCGTTCGACGGTCATCGATCATCCTGATGTCAGCACCGTCGGCTCGCTCGACGAGGCGGTGACGCTGGCCGAGAGGCTGGCGGTGGAAACCGGCGTGGACGAAATCTGCATTATCGGCGGGGGGCAGATCTACGCTAACGCGATCGATATCGCCGATCGTCTGTGCGTTACGCATGTGGAGACCGATGTGGACGGCGATACGTCGTTTCCCGCGATCGATCCCGCCATCTGGCGTGCCGGCGAGACGCTTAGCGTGCCAGCGGGCGAGAAGGACAGCTACGCCACCCGCTATGTCGTTTATGACAGGCGCTGAGCGGCGAAAAGAAACTATTTTCCAATAAACATTGCCAAGTTCCTCATGCTGCGTTGAAAGCCGATGCAGCGATACCTATAACGGTTTCGAACGCGAATATCCGTCGCCCCCGTGGGTTAAGCGATCGCAGAGTGTAACGAACAACGAGGTTTTGATGCCCTGGAGCAATCAGAATGGCGGCGGCGGCCCTTGGGGCGGCGGCGGCGGTGGAGGAAATAATCAGGGACCATGGGGGCAGGGGCCGAACCGTCCACGCGGCGGTGGCGGCGGCGGAAAGGGCGGACCGCCCGATCTGGAAGACATGATCCGTCGTGGTCAGGACCGGCTGCGCGGCGTCGTGCCCGGCGGGTTCAACACCGGCGTTCTCTTGATCGTCGCGGCTGTCATTGTGGCTTTCTGGCTTTTCCAGTGCATTTACATCGTCCAGCCGGACGAGCGTGGCGTGGAACTGCGTTTCGGTAATCCGAAGCAGGAAGTGGCCGCACCGGGCCTACATTTCCACCTGTGGCCGATGGAAACGGTCGAAATCGTCAAGGTCACGGTTCAGCAGCAGAATATCGGCGCGACGTCGTCTTCTTCGTCGAACGGCCTGATGCTGTCGGGTGACCAGAACATCCTCAACGTCCAGTTCTCGGTGTTCTTCACCGTGACGGATCCGAAGGCCTATCTCTTCAACGTCGAGAACCCAGCCGAAACGCTGCAGCAGGTCGCCGAAAGCGCCATGCGCGAAGTCGTCGGCCGTCGTCCTGCACAGGACGCGTTCCGCGACAATCGTCAGCCGATCGAAACCGAAGTGGCCGCCATCGTGCAGGGCACCATGGATCGCTACAAGAGCGGTATCTCGATCAATGCGATCACCATCCAGGACGTCGCGCCGCCGCGTGAAGTCGCCGATGCCTTCGAAGAAGTGCAGCGTGCCGACCAGGACAAGCAGCGTCTCGTCGAGGAAGCGAACCAGTATGCCAACCAGAAGCTCGGTCAGGCTCGCGGTGACGCGGCGCAGATCCGCGAAGCGGCTGCCGCATACAAGGATCGCGTCGTGAAGGAAGCGGAAGGTGAGGCGCAGCGCTTCAGTTCCGTCAACGACGAATACACGAAGGCTCCCGAAGTGACCCGCAAGCGTTTGTTCCTGGAAACCATGGAACAGGTGCTGAAGAACTCCAAGAAGGTCATCATCGACGAGAAGCAGGGGGTTGTGCCCTATCTGCCGCTCAACGAAATTGGCAAACCGGCGCAGCAGGGAGGTTGATCCATGACGTCGAATAAACTTCCCATCTTTCTCGTCGTCTTCGCCGTGGTGCTCATGGCGCTCTATTCGTCGATCTTCGTGGTCAACGCGCGCGAGCAGGCGATCGTCGTCCGCTTCGGTCAGATCCAGTCGGTGAAGACCGAGCCCGGCATCTACTTCAAGCTGCCGTTCACCTTCATGGATGCCGATCGCGTCCAGATCGTCGAGAAGCAGGCGCTTCGCTTCGACCTCGACAACATCCGCGTGCAGGTTCGCGGCGGTGCGACATTCGATGTCGATGCCTTCGTGATCTACGACATCCGCGACGTTCGCCGTTTCCGCGAAACGGTATCGGGCGATCGCGAATCCGCCGAAGCACGTCTTCGCACGCAGCTCGATTCGTCGCTGCGCCGCGTCTACGGTCTGCGTGATTTCGATGCCGCTCTTTCCGAAGAGCGCGTGGCGATGATGCTCGAAGTGCGCGACGACCTGCACAAGGATGCCGAGGCACTTGGCCTCAACATCCAGGACGTGCGCATTCGCCGTACGGACCTGACGCGCGAAGTCGCGCCGAAGACCTATGACCGCATGCGCGCCGAGCGTCTTGCCGAAGCCGAACTCCTGCGCGCGCAGGGTGGCGAAGAAGGCCAGCGCCGTCGCGCCATCGCCGATAGACAGGTTGTCGAAATCACCGCCGAAGCGCAGCGTGATTCCGAAATCCTGCGCGGTGAAGGCGAAGCGGAACGCAGCAGGCTCTTCGCCGATGCGTTCAACAAGAACCCCGCGTTCTTCGAGTTCTACCGCTCGATGGCGGCCTACACCACGGCCATGTCCTCGCAGGACACGACGCTGGTGCTTTCGCCGGACACGGATTTCTTCCGCTACTTCAACAGCGCGACCGGCCAGCCCGGCCAGGTTCCGTCGGCGGCACCAAGCCTGCCTGCGGTTCCGGCCGCACCGGCGAACTGATCGCGATCATCTGAAGTCCTATCGGGGCCGGCATCTTGCCGGCCCCTTTATTTTATGGGGATTTCACCGCGGTTCCCTGATGTCACGGACACCCCACGCAGATTGCACGGGATTTCGCGAAAAGGTGATTTCACCCTCCATCATTACGCCTTATGCTCATGATCAGAGTGCGTTTTTGACACACATGAGGATGCTTGATGGCCCCCACGATCCGCCCGACCTTCAGACGATCGCTCGCGCTTCTGGCCGGGGCAGCAATGCTGGCTAATGTCGGCTTTGCCGGGGTTGTTCATGCACAGACCACGCCGCCGACCAACGGCCCGGCGTCGGTTGCCGATCTCGCCGAAGGACTGCTCGACGCGGTCGTGAACATCTCGACATCGCAGAACGTCAAGGACGACGAGGGTGCCGGTCCGGCACCGCGCGCGCCTGATGGATCGCCGTTCCAGGAGTTCTTCAACGACTTCTTCAACAAGCAGAAGGGCAAGCCCGGCGGCAACCACAATGTGAGTTCGCTCGGCTCCGGCTTCGTCATCGATCCGCAGGGCTTCATCGTCACCAACAACCACGTGATCGAAGGCGCCGACGATATCGAGGTGAACTTCGCCGACGGCAGCAAGCTCAAGGCCAAGCTGATCGGCACCGACACCAAGACCGACCTCTCGGTGCTGAAGGTCGAGCCGAAGGCGCCGCTCAAGTTCGTCAAGTTCGGCGATTCCAGCGGCATGCGCATCGGCGACTGGGTGATGGCGATCGGCAACCCGTTCGGCTTCGGCGGTTCGGTGACCGTCGGCATCATCTCGGGACGCGGACGCAATATCAATGCCGGCCCATACGACAACTTCATCCAGACGGACGCGGCGATCAACAAGGGCAACTCCGGCGGCCCGCTCTTCAACATGAAGGGTGAGGTTATCGGCATCAACACGGCGATCATTTCCCCGAGCGGCGGCTCGATCGGCATCGGCTTCTCGGTGCCGTCGGAACTGGCTGCCGGCGTCGTGCAGCAGCTGCGTGAATTCGGGGAGACGCGTCGCGGCTGGCTCGGCGTGCGCATCCAGCCCGTCACCGACGACGTGGCCGACAGCCTCGGCCTTTCAAGCGCCAGGGGCGCTCTGGTCGCTGGTGTCATCAAGGGCGGCCCTGTCGACGACGGTTCGATCAAGGCCGGCGACGTCATTCTGAAATTCGATGGCAAGGCCGTCAACGAAATGCGCGATCTGCCGCGCGTGGTGGCTGAAAGCCCCGTGGGCAAGGCGGTCGATGTCGTGGTGCTGCGCGATGGCAAGGAGCAGACCGTCAAGGTGACGCTCGGCCGTCTCGAAGACAGCGACCAGGCGGCGGCGGATAGCTCTGACAGCAACGGCGGCGTGATCAACCCGGATCCGCAGGAAAACCAGGACATGGACCAGCCTGACAGCGATCAGGCGCAGCCGATGCCTGACGGCAAGGGCAAGCCGGCCCAGCCGGCGCCTGAGGTCGGCGATGCGAAGGACGTGCTCGGCCTGTCGCTATCGGCGCTCAATGCGGATAATCGCAAGAGCTTCGGCATCGCCGAGAGCGTCGACGGCGTTCTCGTCTCCGAGGTCAAGCCGGGCTCGCTGGCGGCCGAAAAGGGCCTGAAGGCCGGCGACGTGATCGTCGAAGTGGCGCAGGAATTCATGCGCTCTCCGGAGACTGTTGTCGCCAAGGTGCAGTCGCTGAAGCAGGAAGGCAGACGCAACGCGCAGATGATGATCGCCTCGGCGAACGGCGACCTGCGGTTTGTCGCCGTGCCGATGGAGTAGGGTGGGGCGTCAGCCGCTGCGCTTGAGTTGCTCGGCGATATAGCGGCGCAAGGCGGTGCTTATTTCGGTTTGGTGGCTGCGGATCGCTGGGCAAAGCGATAATGCTTGGCTTTTCGGGCCAGCGCCCACCGCTCGTCGGAGATCTCAGGGATATCGCTTGTGTCGATTGCCGCGTCGGCAAGCGTGTCCAGAGCGTCGAGTTCCGCCTGCTGCAAATCAGTGAGCGATTGGTTTCTCGTGGTGTTTGACGTCATAAGGTTTCGCCTTCACGGCGCGAACAGTGCGGACATCTGTCCGCAGTAGAGCAGTTATCTTACAGCAAAGCACTTCGGCCCCACAACCCGCGACCGGCTGGTCGATAGGGCTGCGGGGCCTTGAATAATTGTCACACCGTCACGAAATCCGTCTTGCGGTAGCCCTGGATGTAGAGAAGGGCACTGAGGTCGGCGTGGTTGATCTCGATTTTCGCTTCGGCGGCGACGGCGGGTTTGGCGTGTAGTGCGACGCCGGCGCCGGCGAGGTGCAGCATGCCGAGATCGTTGGCGCCGTCGCCGACTGCCATTGCCTCTTCAGGGGAGATGCCGATTTTCCTGGAGATATCCTCGAGCGCATCGACCTTCGCCTGCTTGCCGAGGATCGGCTCGGCGACGAAGCCGGTGAGGTGGCCGTTTTCCTCGAGCAGGATGTTGGCGCGGTTTTCGTCGAAGCCGAGCGTGGCTGCGATGCGGCTGGTGAAGACGGTGAAGCCGCCGGAGACCAGCGCCGTGTAATAGCCCTTCGCCTTCATCGTCGCGATCAGTTCCATGCCACCAGGCGTCAGCGTGATGCGCTTGGCGATCACTTCGTCGATCACCGAGATCGGCAAGCCCTTCAGGAGCGCTACGCGTTCGCGCAAAGCGGGCTCGAAGGCGATCTCGCCGTTCATGGCGCGGGCGGTGATCGCGGCCACCTTGTCCTTGAGGCCGACTTCGGCCGCCAGTTCGTCGATGCATTCCTGGCCGATCATGGTGGAATCCATGTCGGCGATCAAAAGCTTCTTGCGGCGCGTGTCCTGATCCTGGATGACGAGATCGATCGGGGTGCTGCCGATGACTGCCGTTATCGCGGCGTGGGCAGCCGTCGCGTCGGTGCCGTCGCGCAGCGCGATATCGCAGGCTACTCCGTCGGCCAACCAGTAGAGACCGGATGCCTTGGCGGCGTCCGCGGCCTTCTCGGCGATGGCGGCTGTCAGAACAGGATTTGACGGATTGGCAACAAGCGTGGCAACGAGAGCCATGATGGAAAACCTTCTGAACGCAATGGACGCGATCCTGATAACCGGGCCGACGGCCAGCGGCAAGTCCGCGCTGGCCGTCGAACTTGCGAAACGTCACGATGGCGTCGTCATCAATGCCGACAGCATGCAGGTCTACGACACGCTGCGGGTGCTGACGGCGCGGCCCTCGGACGAGGATATGCAGGGCGTACCGCACTATCTCTACGGCCACGTGCCTGCCGCGACCGCCTATTCGACCGGCGCGTGGCTGCGCGACGTGACGGCGCTGTTGCCGCAACTGCGGGCGGATGGTCGTCTGCCTGTCTTCGTCGGCGGGACGGGGCTGTATTTCAAGGCGCTGACCGGTGGGCTCTCCGATATGCCCGCGATCCCCGAGGAGATCCGTACGCGGCTCAGGACGCGGCTGATCGAGGAAGGGGGCGCGGTGCTGCATGCGGAGCTTGCGGCGCGCGACGGCGACGTTGCGGCAGGGCTCAATCCGCAGGATGGTCAGCGGATTGTTCGGGCGCTCGAGGTGCTGGAGGCGACGGGGCGGTCGATTGCCGAGCTGCAGGGGCAATCCGGTCCCATCGTGGTCGATCCGGACAGGGCGCGAAAGATCGTGGTGCTGCCGGAGCGGTCCGTACTACATGACCGTATCAACCGGCGTTTCGAGCTGATGCTCGCTGAGGGTGCTGCCGACGAGGTGAGGGCGCTCCTGGCGCTGTCGCCGGCGCCTGAGATGCCTGTGATGAAGGCGATCGGCGTGTCGCAGATCGCGGCCATGCTTGATGGCGCGATGTCGCGCGAGGATGTGCTGGATAAGGGAGCGGCTGCGACGCGGCAATATGCCAAGCGGCAGATGACGTGGTTTCGCAACCAGATGGATGATAGCTGGGAGCGGCGGAGCTAACTCGGTCCCGCCTACTCAATCCTTGTCGTAGAGGCTGCTCAGCGGCTTCTTCAGGATGCTTTCGCGCAAAGATACGCCGGGTTCGCGACGAATGCTTGTCGGCTGCGCTTGCGGGTCGGCGGGGCGTGGGGCCGGATTTTGTTCGCCGCGCATTTCGCGTCGAAGTGCCTCCAAGCGGCTGTCGATCGAGGTGTCGGCCGCGACGCCGAAGGATTCGCGCGATGATCTCGGCGGTGCTGGCGGTTCGCGCGATGCCGGGGCTGACGGCAGCATGTCGCGGCGGTAGGGCTCGATCGGGGCGAGCGGCGGGGTGATCGGGATCGGCGCCGGGATGATCGGCGGGTAGACGTCGGCCGCGAAGACCTGGTTGTAGTCCGCGTCTTCCTCTTCCCCGAGGTCGAGGCCGGCGTTCTTGACGCTTTGTTGGAAGGCCGAGATGTCGGGGCCGCTCACCGCGCGCATGCGGGTGACGATCTTGCGCAGATCGACGTTATCTGGATCTTCCTCGGTGAATTTCGGCGTCGCGCCATTGGCCTTCGGCAGCAGGTCTTCGCTGACGCGCGAGAAGCGCATGCGCATCGGCACGCTGATCGCCTCGCCGAAGGCGATGGCTTCGCCGTTACCGATCGAAGAGATAAAGCTTGTCGTCGAGATCGAGGAATTCGGGATGGCGGAGCGAATGATTTCCTGGTCGCGGTCGTTGGCAAGGCGCATGGCAAACAGCGTCGAGCACTGCGACAGGATGGTCTGATCGAGTTCGCCCGGGCGCTGCGTGATGATGCCGAGCGAGACGCCGTATTTGCGGCCTTCCTTGGCGATGCGGGCGATCGCCTGACGCGTCGGGAAGAAGCCGAGCGTGGGGTCCGACGGAATGTAGCGGTGCGCTTCTTCGCAGACGACGAGCATGTGGATGGCGCCGTCGCTCCAAAGCGCGATTTCGAATGCCATACGGCACAGCACCGACGCTACGGAATTCACGACCTCGGAGGGGATGCCGGAGAGCTGGAAGGTGCAGATCGGCTTGTTGTCGCCGGGCACACGGAATATCTCGGCCACCGTCTCCATGATCGTATCGGAGATCGTGTTGTTGGAGAACATGAAGTGGTAGCGCGGATCGTTGATCGCGGCGATGATGCGCATCTTCAGCGACCGCAGGAACGGCTTTTCGCCGCGCCCTTCCAGGCGGCCGATGCGCTCGTCGATCAGCGCCAGGAGATCGGCCATGCGGTAGGGGACCGGGGTATCGGCGGTGATCGAGCTTTTCTCGGTGGTGCGGCGAACCAGCGAATTGTCGCTGCCGCGGAAGGCGCGCTTGGCTTCCGGCAGGATGTCGCGCAGCATGTCGAGCTCTTCCGGCACCGGTGTGCGGCCGCGGAAGACCACTTCGGCGAATTCTTCCAGGCGCATCAGCCAGAAGGGCAGGTCGAGCGTGTCGGTATCGACGACGACGGAATGCTTGGGGAAGGCGGCGGCGAATTCGTTGTGCGGATCGAGGATCAGGACGCGCAGCTTCGGGTCGGCCTCAATCGCCTTGTGAAGCAGCAGCGACACGGCGGTCGACTTGCCGACGCCGGTGGAGCCGACGATGGCGAAGTGCTTTGACAGCATGGAGGGGACGTGGATCGACGCATCGATGCTGTCGTCCTGCGTCAGCTTGCCGATGACGGCGGTGGTTCCCGTGCCGGCGTCATAAATGCGCATCAGGTCGGCGGAGCGGATGCGGTGGGCGACGGCGCCGAGATAGGGGTAGCGTGAGATGCCGGTCGAGAATTGCTCCGTGCCGTCCTCGTCGACGCGGACCTCGCCGAGCAGCTCGGTTTCGATCTTGAAATAGTTGTCCTCGCCTTCGCCCCAGGCATGCGTACCCGTGTTCATGGAATAGACGAGCGCCACGACGCGATTGCGACCGACGGTGATCGAGATCAGGCGGCCGACGGACCAGAGTTCGGTAAGGTCTGTGCCGCCGGCTTCGGCGACAGCCGCGATGGTGGCGCGGGACCCGCTGCACGCGACAACGCGGCCGAGGAAACGGTTTCCCGGCGCTAGTACATCGCGGCGGTCATGCTCGCCCGCGCTGCCTGACGTCTGCAAGTCGTTGTTCTGCAAAGGGCTACTCCCTGAGATTGCAGGGCAGGATAAAATGGAACGTTTAATAAACCCTTTGCCGCAAGGGCTTCTGCGGCCATGTTTATTACCGACAACGCATGCTCGGCTTTTTATTGCTTTAAGCGTTGACGCTGCGAAATTTTCTGTCTATCACTTCCGGCCATGAAGATAGCAGCAATTCTTATTGTGGTGGGACAGCGCATGGGCAGGATGGTGTAACCATCCGGCGATAGCCACCCATGCGCTAGACAACAGGCTCCCCAAGGGGCCTTTTTTTATGCCTGAAATTCAGGCTCGCCGCCAAGACCTTCAAATCCCAGCAGTCAAAATGGAACAAAAACATGACGGGCACGGACAATCAGACGGACGAAAACAGGATGACAGGCGCGGAAATCGTTATCCGCGCGCTCAAGGACAATGGTGTCGAACACCTGTTCGGCTATCCCGGCGGCGCCGTGCTTCCGATCTATGACGAGATATTCCAGCAGGACGACATCAAGCACATCCTCGTTCGCCACGAGCAGGGCGCCGGCCACGCGGCCGAAGGCTATGCCCGCTCCACCGGCAAGGTCGGCGTCATGCTCGTCACGTCAGGTCCAGGCGCCACCAATGCGGTTACCCCGCTGCAGGACGCGCTGATGGATTCGATCCCGCTCGTCTGCCTCTCCGGCCAGGTTCCGACATCGCTGATCGGCTCCGACGCCTTCCAGGAAGCCGACACCGTCGGTATCACGCGCCCCTGCACCAAGCACAACTGGCTGGTCAAGGACGTCAACGATCTGGCGGCGATCATCCATGAAGCCTTCCGCATCGCGCAGTCGGGCCGTCCGGGTCCGGTTCTGGTCGATATTCCGAAGGACGTTCAGTTCGCCACCGGCACCTACACGCCGCCGGCAGCGCACGAGATCCAGAAGAGCTACCAGCCGAAGGTTCAGGGCGATCTGAACCAGATCCAGGCTGCGATCGAACTGATGTCGAAGGCGCGTCGTCCGATCATCTATTCCGGCGGCGGCGTCATCAACTCGGGGCCTGAGGCTTCCAAGCTGCTGCGCGAGCTGGTCGAGCTCACCGATTTCCCGATCACCTCGACGCTGATGGGTCTCGGCGCCTATCCGGCATCCGGTAAGAACTGGCTGAAGATGCTCGGCATGCACGGCTCCTACGAGGCGAACATGGCGATGCATGATTGCGACGTCATGGTCTGCATCGGCGCGCGCTTCGACGACCGTATCACCGGCCGCCTCAACGCGTTTTCGCCGAACTCGAAGAAGATCCACATCGACATCGATCCGTCGTCGATCAACAAGAATGTTCGCGTCGATGTTCCCATCCGGGGCGACGTCGGCAATATCCTGGAAGACATGGTTCGCCTGTGGCGCGCCCTGCCGAAGAAGCCGGAGAAGGGCCAGATCGCCGATTGGTGGGCCGATATCACCCGCTGGCGCGCGCGCAACTCGTTTGCCTACACGCACAGCAACGACGTGATCATGCCGCAATACGCGCTGGAGCGCCTCTATGCGCTGACCAAGGATCGCGACGCCTTCATCACGACCGAAGTTGGTCAGCATCAGATGTGGGCGGCTCAGTTCTATGGCTTCGAGAAGCCGAACCGCTGGATGACCTCGGGTGGCCTGGGAACGATGGGCTACGGCCTGCCGGCCGCTCTCGGCGTGCAGATCGCGCATCCGGAGAGCCTCGTCATCGACATCGCAGGTGACGCATCGATCCAGATGTGCATCCAGGAGATGTCGGCGGCGATCCAGTATGAAGCGCCGATCAAGATCTTCATCATGAATAACCAGTACATGGGCATGGTGCGGCAGTGGCAGCAGCTGTTGCACGGCAACCGCCTGTCGAACTCCTACACCGAGGCGATGCCCGATTTCGTCAAGCTGGCGGAAGCCTATGGCGCCGTCGGCCTGCGTTGCGAAAAGCCCGGCGATCTCGACGCGACCATCCAGGAGATGATCGACGTCAAGAAGCCCGTGATCTTCGATTGCCGCGTTGCCAATCTCGCCAACTGCTTCCCGATGATCCCATCGGGCAAGGCACACAACGAGATGCTTTTGCCGGATGAAGCCACCGACGAGGCCGTCGCCAACGCCATCGACGCCAAGGGGCGTGCGCTCGTTTGATCAAAACAGAGGGACGCGGTAGATTGAGCGCGTCCCTTCCTTGTTGGAGCAGGTGCCATGGCCAGAGTGAGGATTTCGGAGAACGGAAGCGTGCCACTGCCGCAGGCGGTTCGTGATGCGCATGGCTGGAAGCCGGGCGCCGAGCTCGAGATCGTCGATGGCGGGCGCGGGGTGGTGTTGCAGCCGGTGGAGGCGGAGCAGGAAGTACTTGCCAAGAAGAAGCTCACGATCGATGAGTTTCTGGCGATGCGGCCAAAATACGAGGGGCCGCCGATCACAGACGAGATGATCGAGCAAGCGGTTCTGGAGGAGGCCAAGCGGCGCTGGGATGAGAAGAATAGCCGTTGATACCAACGTCTTCGTGCGTGCACTGGTGAAAGAAGCATCGGAGCACGGCCGCATCGCTGAAGCTTTGCTGTCATCCGCTACCCTTGTGGTGACGCCGACCGTTTTGCTTGAAGGTGAATGGGTGATGCGCGGGATCATGAAAATCTCGCGTCAGACAATCAATCAGCTTCTTTCCGCGGCTCTTGAGATCGGAGCGTTTGACTTTGAACAGCACGCATCCGTGGCTGTTGCCGTTCGCGCTCATGCCGCCGGCATGGACTTCGCCGACGCCCTGCACGTCAGCCTCACCGCTGCCGGCGAGACCTTCCTCACCTTCGACAAAGGTCTCGTCAAGCTTGCCCAAAAACACATGAATTCCGTCAGCGTTGAGCTGGCGTCCTGACATAATCTGAGGAAACGGACCAAGACATGAACGCACACCTACAGCCGACGGGCTCCGCCTACTTCATTTCGCCGGAAACGGCGGCGATCGAGAACCACACGCTTTCGGTCCTCGTCGACAACGAGCCGGGCGTTCTTGCCCGGGTCATCGGCCTGTTTTCCGGCCGCGGCTACAACATCGAAAGCCTGACGGTGTCGGAGACCGAGCACCAGGCGCATCTGTCGCGCATCACCATCGTGACGCGCGGGACGCCGCAGGTGCTGGAGCAGATCAAGGCGCAGCTCGAGCGTATCATTCCCGTGCATCGCGTTGTCGATCTCACCGTGCGCGCCCGCGAGCTCGGCCAGGAGCGGCCGATCGAGCGCGAAGTGGCGCTGATCAAGGTTGCCGGCGATGGCGAGACACGCGCCGAGACGCTGCGCCTTGCCGATGCCTTCCATGCCAAGGTCGTCGATGCGACCGTTGAACATTTCATTCTCGAACTGACCGGCAAGTCCTCGAAGATTGACCAGTTCGTGGCGATCGTGAAGCCGCTCGGCCTGATTGAGGTCTGCCGCACCGGCATCGCGGCGATGAACCGTGGTCCGCAGGGCATGTGACGCTTCACATCAAGTCCGTTGAAACCGAAGCCGCTGGAGGTCAGAGCATCTCCAGCGGCTTTTTTCTTGATGGCGGCGGGAAGGCGGCGTCGAGGGCGGCTAGGTCCTCGTCGCTGAGGTCGAGCGAGACGGCGTCGCGGTTTTCTGCGACGCGGACTGCATTCGAGGTCTTGGGGATGGCGATGACGCCTTCGCGCTCCAGCAGGAAAGCCAGCGCCAGTTGCGCCGGGGTCGCCTGGTTGGCCTTGGCGATGCGGATGATTTCGGGATGGTGGATGATGCGACCCTGCTCGATCGGCGAGTAGGCCATGACCGGAATGTTGTGCTCCTGGCACCAGGGCAGGAGATCGAACTCGATGCCGCGCCTTCCGAGATTGTAGAGCACCTGGTTGGCGGCGACATTGCTGCCTGCGGGAGCGCTCAGCAGCTCCTCCATGTCGTCGGTATCGAAGTTGGAGACGCCCCATTGGCCGATCTTGCCTTGAGCCTTCAAGGTCTCGAAAGCCTCGACGGTCTCGGCCAGCGGGTGGTTGCCGCGCCAGTGCAGGAGGTAGAGATCGATACGGTCGGTGCCCATGCGCGACAGACTGTTTTCGCAAGCCTCGATCGTGCCCTTGCGGCCGGCATTCCAGGGATAGACCTTGCTGACCAGATAGACCTCGTCGCGACGGCCACGGATCGCTTCGCCGACAATCTTCTCGGCGCCGCCCTCCGCATACATCTCGGCGGTGTCGATCAGCGTCATGCCGAGGTCGAGGCCGGCGCGCAGGCTCTCGATCTCGCGCTTGGCCTCGGACGCCTTTTCGCCCATGTTCCAGGTGCCCTGGCCGAGCACCGGCACCTCGGTGTCGTCGCGCATGGTCAGCGTTGGGATCGGATCGTCTTGCATGGTGGGCCTCGTGTTGTCGGTGTCTCCGGCAAGTGATATACATTGGATATCAAGGGCTAGATATGACCAAGGTAACGATTTCCAAGTGGGGTAACAGCATCGCGATCCGCCTGCCCAAGGCGGTGACGGATGAGCTGCACCTGCGCGCCGGCGATATCGTCAACCTCGACGTTCGCGACGGCAAGGCGACGCTGGAAAAGCCGAAGCAGCAGCTGGCGCCTTCCCTTGCGGAGATCGTTGCCGAGATCCGGCGCCTGGGGCCGGAAAATGAACCGGAGACGGTCGATTGGGGCCGGGATGTCGGTTCCGAACGTTTCTACGATCATGACGAGTAGCCATATCTTGACGGCTGGCGATGTTGTCGTGGTCAATCTGGATCCGATCAGAGGCAGCGAACAATCCGGCATCCGGCCGGCGCTCGTCATCTCAAATGTCTTGATGCACGAAGTCTCCAAGCGCATCGTCGTCTGCCCGATCACGAGAAATATGACGCCTTGGCCGACGAAGATACCGATCCCTGATGGCTTCAAGACGCAAGGCATGGTTCTGGCGGATCAGGTGCGTTCGCTTGACTACGAGGAGCGCGTGCTTCGTCAGATTGAGACACTGCCTACCGACTTTGTCACACTGGTCAGAAGCTATGTCGGCAGGCTGCTCGACCTCGAAGCGGCCGGTACTTACGGCTGACAATCCTGTCACCATGACAATAGGCAGATGGAAACTCCGATTTAGGTCAATTATGCTGACCTAAATTAACAAGGCTCGTGGCGATGATCGCGGGCCACGGAGGTTGCCCCATGCCGCTGGATACGTTTCTGGCACTGCTTCTCTTTGCCTTCACCACATCGATCACGCCCGGCCCGAACAACATGATGCTGTTCACCTCGGGCGTGAATTTCGGCTTTCGCCGGACGATCCCGCACATGATCGGCATCGGCGCCGGGTTCTTCTCGCTTTTGATCGGCGTGGGGTTCGGGCTTGGCGCGGTGCTGCATACGGTGCCAGCGGTCTATACGGCGTTGAAGTTTGCGGGCGGCGCCTATCTGGTGTGGATCGCCTGGAAGATCGCGACGTCGCGGTCGCTGAGCGAAGGCAAGGGCGCGGTGAAGCCGATGTCTTTCCTGTCGGCGGCGGCGTTCCAGTGGGTCAATCCGAAGGCCTGGGTCATGGCGGTGACGGCGATGGCGACCTATACGATCCAGGATATCTACTTCGTCAGCGTCATGATTGTCGGACTGGCCTTTGCCGCCGTCAACGTGCCGAGCGTGTCCACTTGGGCTGGGTTCGGCTCGGCCCTGCGCGACTGGCTGTCGGATCCGGTGCGGCTGAAGTGGTTCAACATCACCATGGCTGTGCTTCTGGTGCTCAGCCTGTGGCCGATGCTGAAATAGGCCGATCGCATCGGACGGGGCTTGGCGTCCGCTTCGCCAATGCCTAAGGATATCGGGACACTGGCGGAGGATAGTCTCTTGCACGACGACCACGAACACGACGACCACCATGATCACGATCATCATCATGATCATCACCACGACAACCATTATTCCGACATGCAGGCTCGCGTGAAGGCGCTGGAGACGGTGCTGACGGAGAAGGGGCTGATCGATCCGGCGGCGATCGACGTGATCGTCGACACCTATCAGACCAAGGTGGGGCCAAGGAACGGCGCGCGTGTGGTCGCCAAGGCGTGGAGCGATCCCGATTTCGCCGACTGGTTGAAGCGCGACGCGACGGCCGCGATCGCCAGCCTCGGCTACACCGGACGCCAGGGCGAGCACATGCGCGCGGTGTTCAACACCGAGGAGACGCACAATCTCGTCGTCTGCACGCTGTGCTCCTGCTATCCGTGGTCGGTGCTGGGGCTGCCGCCCACATGGTACAAGGCGCCGGCCTATCGTTCGCGGGCGGTGATCGATCCGCGTGGGGTGCTCGGCGAATTCGGCGTGAGCCTGCCCGAAGAGCAGAAGATCCGCGTCTGGGATTCGACGGCGGAGTTGCGCTATCTCGTTATCCCGCAACGGCCCGAGGGCACTCAAGGCTTTAGCGAGGAGCAGCTTGCCGATCTCGTCAGCCGCGATGCGATGATCGGCGCCGGTCTTGCCGCAGCACCGGGAGCGGCGGCATGAACGGGCCGCACGATCTCGGCGGCCAGATGGGCTTTGGCGCCGTCGCGCCGGAGAAGGACGAACCCTATTTCCACGCGGAGTGGGAGAAGCGGGCGCTTGGGCTGACGCTCTCCTGCGGTGCGTTCGGCGCCTGGAACATCGACGAGAGCCGGCATGCGCGCGAAAGCATTCCGCCGGCCAGCTATCTCTCGGCCAGCTATTACGAGATCTGGACGCGGGCGCTGGAGGTGCTGCTCGAGCGGCACGGTTTTACCAGCGCCGAGGAGATCGAGAGCGGCCACAGACAGTTCGACGGCGCTGCCCCGAAGCGGGTGCTGAAGGCCGATATGGTATCAGGTGTTCTCGCCAGGGGTGGCCCGTGCGATCGGCCGCTGGATCAGCCGGCGCGGTTTGCTGTCGGCGATCGTGTGAAGACGCGGAATTTCAATCCAACGACGCATACGCGGCTGCCGCGGTATGCGCGCGCCAAGGTCGGTGTTGTCGAGGCGGTGCAGGGCTCCTTCGTGTTTCCTGACGATAACGCCCATGGCAAGGGCGAGAACCCGCAATGGGTTTACACCGTCGTGTTCGATGGCGGCGAGATCTGGGGCGAGGGGGCTGATGCGTCGCTGACGGTGTCGATCGATGCCTGGGAGAGCTATCTTGAGCCAGTGTGACACGCGCTCGCCGCTTGCCCAGTCGCCACAGCTGCCGCGTTCTCAGGATGGCGAGCCGGTGTTTCCGGAGCCGTGGGCGGCCGAGGCGTTTGCGATGACGGTGCATCTGCATGAGCGCGGGTTGTTTTTATGGACCGAGTGGGCGGAGGCTTTGTCCGGTGAGCTGCACAAGCCCGGCCGGGCGGAGGATGGAAGCGATTATTTTGACTGCTGGGTGGCGGCTTTGTCGTCGATCCTCGTCGATCGCGGTGTTGCTGACGCCGAGACGATCATGGGCCTGCAGCAGAGTTGGCAGCGGGCGGCGGAGGCGACGCCGCATGGGAAGCCTATTGAGCTTGACAATGATCCGCAGCGCTAGTTCTGCGATCGTCTCCTGGCGGTGACATCACGACGGAAACTGCCGGTAGCATTCCTCGGCGACCTTCCTCAGTTCCTCGCGTGAAATCTCGCCGGTGACGGCGTAGCCGAGTTCGCCGTCGATCCAGTAGAAGGTCTCGATGTTTTCCGATGAGGCGAAGCGGAAGCTGGTTGTCTTGTTCGCCGCGTTGCGGCCGACGAGGACGGTGAGGCGTTCGCCGGTCTGGTTTTCGTACATGAACATCGCGCCCGGCTTGCCGTCGACTGGCAGCAGGCGGCCGCCGACGAGGTGGTAGTTCAGGCTCGTGAGATCGGGGACCTTGAGGTTCGATATAGCCAGTCGCTTGCCGAGCCAGGTGGCGAGGTGTGCTTCCTCGTTGGCGAACACCTCGACGGGGTGGCGGACTTCGCTGGCGTAGATGAGGAAGGCGTTTTGAGCTTCCCTCGGGAAGGTTTCCTGGGCTGTCAGCTGCAGTTGGGGGCGTTCGAAGAGAGCGGGGCCGTAGTGGCCGGCAAGCGTGCCGGCGGCGAAGACGGCGAAGGTTGCCGCGACTGCGGCGAGGCGCTTCGACCAGGGGGAGAGTGCCGGTGGCGTGCCGATCATGTCGGCATCGCCGGGCCCGCTTTTTTCGTAGCCTGAGAACATCGCCTTGATGCCGGCGTTCTGCGCCTGCCATTCGGCTATTCTTGCGGCATCGTCGGGATTGTCGCGCAGCCAGGCTTCGATGCGTGGGTGGTCGGCGGCCGGCAATACGCCGTCGGTATAGGCGTGGAGGTCCGCTTCGGTCACGGGTTGGTCGGCGGCGTTCATTTCGGTCTCCGAAGCGTAATGACGTTGTCTGATTTCATGTGTTCGGCCAGTTGCTGGCGGGCGCGCGACAGGCGCGACATGACGGTGCCCAAGGGTATGTCGAGCATGTCGGCCACTTCCTGGTAGGTGTAGCCTTCGATGACCACGAGCATCAGCACGGCGCGATGATCTTCCGACAGGCCGTTCAGCGCGTCTTCCAGGCGGGAGCGCTCGAGCGGATCGGCGGATGTCTCGGGGGCTGCCACGTCCATGGCGCCGTCGATATCGACCAAGTTGCCGCGCACGATGGTGCGGCGCTGGTTGCGATAGAGGTTGGTCATGATCGTCAGCACCCAGCCGCGCAGGTTCAGGCCGCGCCACTGCGCGCGGCGGGCGAGCACCTTCTCGACGCAATCCTGCAGCAGGTCCTCGCCATCGCTGTCGGAGCGCGTCAGGCTGCGGGAATAGCGCCTGAGCGACGGGAGGAGGGCCAGGATTTGGCCCTCGAATGTTTCGGGTGCGGGTGGCCTCATGCGGTCAAGCCCGTCCTGTCCTTATGGCTTTGCGACATCCCACACATCCTTGACGCCGTCACCGGTGATATCGCCCATCTTCTTGTCCTTGACCCAGAAGTAGAGTGGCATGCCGTCCTTCGCCCATTGCTTCATGCCGTCCTTGCGGTCCACGATCGAGTATGCCCCTTCCGGCTTGGCATTTCCATCGGCCATCAGCGGCGGCCAGTTCTTGGCGCAATCGTCGTAGCAATTGGAAACGTCCTTGGTGTCCTTCTTGAAGGTGTAGAGCGACATGCCGTTTTCGCCGGCGAGAACCTTGCCCTTGGCCGAATCGACCGTCTTCACGGGCGGGGCGGCGAAGGCGGCGGTGGCGGCTGCGGATGCGACGGTAAGAGCGATCAGGAATTTCGCGGATTTCATCGGGTGTCTCCTCGGGTTGGGCGCACGCGGTTTGCGTTGCCTGACATGAGACAAGGCGAGGGGCGATTTTATTCCCTGGCGCCGATGATTTTTTCCGACAGGGCGGGAAGGCCGGCCGTCTCGCGGCATTTTGCGGTTGCCTATCGCTGACGAATCCTGCCAAGTCGATGGATCATGCAATTTGCTCCGCAACAAGACGAAGCCCTGAAAGCCGTTGCCAAATGGCTGAAGGAGGGCAAGGCCCCGATTTTTCGCCTGTTCGGCTATGCCGGCACGGGCAAGACGACGCTCGCGCGGCATTTCGCCGAGCATGTCGATGGCGAGGTGCTGTTTGCGGCCTTCACGGGCAAGGCGGCGCAGGTATTGCGCACACGCGGCGCCAGCAATGCGCGCACGCTGCATTCGCTGATCTATCGTCCGCGCGGCGAAGAGGCTGTCGAGGACGAAGAGACGGGCAAGACCTCGATCGCGCCGATGTTCACCATCAACCGCCAGAGCCCCGTCGCCAAGGCGGCGCTGATCATCGTCGATGAATGCTCGATGGTGGATGAGGCGCTGGGCAAGGACCTGATGAGCTTCGGCACGCCGATCCTTGTGCTCGGCGATCCCGGCCAGCTGCCGCCCGTCTCCGGCGGCGGTTTCTTCACCAACCAGGAACCCGACTATCTCTTGACCGATATCCACCGGCAGGCGCGCGACAACCCGATCATCGGGCTCGCCATGCAGGTGCGCGAGGGCAAGGAGATCATGTATGGCGATTACGGCGCGGCGCAGGTGATCTCGAAGAACGAGGTCAACCAGTCGCTGGTGCTCGATGCCGATCAGGTGCTCGTCGGCACCAACCGCACGCGGCGGCGCTATAATCAGCGGCTACGCGAGCTGAAGGGTTTCACCGCCGATTATCCGCAGACGGGCGACAAGCTGGTCTGCCTGCGCAACGATCCCGCCAAGGGGCTGCTCAACGGTTCGCTCTGGCAGGTGATGACGTCTTCTAAGGAGACGACGAAGCCGGGGATCAACCTTCTGATCCGGCCCGAGGATGACGATATCGATCGCGGGGCGGCGAAGATCAAGCTCCTGAAGCAGGCCTTCGAGGATGTCGAGGGCGAGATTCCCTGGAATACCCGCAAGCGCTACGACGAGTTCGATTTCGGCTATGCGCTGACCGTGCATAAGGCGCAGGGTTCGCAGTGGAACAATGTCGTGCTGTTCGATGAAAGCTGGGCGTTTCGCGATACGAGGGAGCGCTGGCTTTACACGGCGATTACGCGCGCGGCGGAAACGCTGACGATCGTCCGCTGAGGTTTTTCAAGCGCGTCGCATGTCGGCGCCGCAAAAGCGCTGCACAGTTTTGCGCGGCATGCTTCAGATCTGCACGATGCCGAGCAGGACCGCCTTGGCGATCGCCTGGAAGCGGTTGTTGGTGTCGAGCTTTTTGATGATCGCGGCCTCGATCGATTTCGCGTCTTCCTCCTTGAGATCGAGCGTGCGGGCGATGCGTTGGGTCGATAGTCCCTCGGTCATCAGCACAAGGCAGCGATATTCCTGTTCGGTCAGCGAGCGCTCATGCTGGTTGTCGTTGAGCGGCGGCTCGTCTCCGGGAGCGGTGTTCTCCAGCAGTTCGGTCACCTGCTGAAGCTGGCGGTGCAGCGTCGACATTTCAGCGGTCAGCTCGCGCTTTCGCGAGGCCAGGGCGGCGGCGAAGACGGCGTCGGCATCCTGCTGCGAAGTGGATCTGCAGAGATCGGCCATCAGTTCCTGGATGACGGCGACCGGCATGCCCGCCTCGCGGCAGACATTGATGACGGCCATGCGCCTGATGTCGGCGTGTTCGTAGACGCGCATCAGCCCGATGCGGCTTGAGGCAATCAGCCCTTTTTCCTCGTAGAAATGCAGGGTTCGGTGGGTGACGCCGAAGGCGTTGGCCATGTCGGCAATCGCGACCTTGCCGCCGGGCAGGCTTGCCGGGCGCGCGACGCGCGGCAGGAACCTGAAATCGGGAGGCGCCTGGGGCGGTGCGTTTGGTCTGGCAGCCTGCTTATGTCGTTCGGACATGAGCCCTCCTGTTCTACGCATGATCAAGTGCGCGCATGACACGGATACGGGCGCGGTCGAGCGGTTTTGACGATGCATTCCCGGTCGGCATGCAAAGCAACGGATCCTCGATCTGGTGATCCATTGCGATCAGACTATGCGTTAAACGACTGATTTGTTATCCTTAAAAATAGTCACTTGTAAATAATAGTCGAATGTACATACGGCTGCACTGCAACTTATGAACGAATCATCAGGCGCGTTTCTGTCCCAGATGCTTAATCGTTTTTCTGATACGTCTTGCCCTTGGCGTTACTTTGCTTGCGGCGATGTGGCGGCGGCGAGCCACCAATCAGAAATTCACATGCAATCATGCACGAATCTCGTTGGCCGCGACGGCGTCCTTGGCTTAAAAGCGGGGCAGCTTCTTTCATTGAATGGAAACTCGCCATGCCCACCACGCTTTCCGTCAATCTCAACGCCATCGCCATGCTGCGCAATCGCCGCGATCTGCCCTGGCCAAGCGTGGAGGCGCTGGGGCGCATCGCGCTCAAATCCGGCGCGAGCGGGCTGACGGTTCATCCACGCCCCGATGAGCGGCATATCCGGTTTTCCGATCTGCCTGTCATCCGGAACCTGATCGACGACGAGTTTCCGGAAGCGGAGTTCAACATCGAGGGCTATCCGACGGACGAGTTCCTCGAACTCTGCGTAAAGGCCGCGCCCGAGCAGGTGACGCTGGTGCCGGATCATCCCTCGCAGGCGACCTCCGATCACGGCTGGGACTTCCGCAAGGACCGTGAACTGCTGACGGATGTGATCGCGCGACTGAAGAAGATGGGCACGCGCGTATCGCTGTTTGCCGATGGGGACGGGGACGAGGAGGCGGTGGCCATTGCCAAAGCGGTCGGCGCTGATCGGATTGAGCTCTACACCGGCCCATACGGCGGCTGTTACGACGCGCCGGAGCGGGTCGGGCCGATCCTTGAGGCGCTGGGCAAGACCGCGGATGCGGCGCTGGCCATTGGTCTTGGCGTCAATGCCGGCCATGACCTCACCGTCGCCAACCTGCCGCCGCTGGTGAAGCGCATCCCCAAGCTCGCGGAAGTTTCGATCGGCCACGGGCTGACGGCGGATGCGCTGGAGTTCGGCATGGCCGAGACCGTGCGCCGTTTCTGCCGGGCCTGCGGCCAGAAGATCTAAATCCAGTTTGGCCAAACAAAAACCCGCTCCGGTGGTGCGGAGCGGGTTGTGGCTTCAGGGAGAGCGCTGTCAGGCGACGAGCGCTGCCTTGTTGGCCACGAAGTAGTCCTTCAGCGACTGCGGCTGCTTGCCGGTCAGCTTGGTGAAGTCCTCGGTCACATGATCGAAATTGCCGGCGCGGACATTGGCGTCGGCCGAAACCAGCATGTCAGCGACAAAGTCAGGAAGACCGGCGCCGAGCAGGCCCTGGCGCAGCTGGTCGTCGGTCACCTTCACGGCGGCGAGCGGTTTACCAGCGGCTTGCGAGATGGCGGCGGCGATCTCGTCGGCGGAAAGCGACTGTGCGCCTGTCAGCGTGTAGGTGGCGCTGTCCTTGGTGCCCGATGCGAGGGCCGCGGCGGCTGCAAGGGCGCAATCGTCACGCGAGATGTTCGGGACCTTGCCGTCGCCCGATGCCGTGTACCAGCTGCCGCCCTGAAGATTGTGCGGCATGGAATGCATGTAGTTGTCGAGATACCAGGCGTTGCGGATGATCGTGTAGGGCAGGCCGCTGGCCTTGACGGCGTTTTCGGTGCCGAGGTGATCGGGCGCGAAGGTGACGAGCGATTTGTCGGGCGAGGGCATCGAGGTGTAGGCGATGTGCTTGACGCCGGCCTTTACCGCAGCGGAGACAGCGGTCGTGTGCTGCTTCAGGCGCTGGCCGGGAACGGCGAGCGCGTCGGTGCTGATGATGAGCACGCGGTCGGCGCCCTTGAAGGCTGCTTCCAGCGAGGCGGCGTCATCGAAATCGGCCTTGCGGGTCTGAATACCCTTGGCGGCGAGGTCGGCCAGCTTGGAGGTGTCGCGGCTGGCGGCGATCAGGTTGGCCGCGGGAACCTTGTAGGTCTCGAGCAGGTGATGGATGACGCGCTGGCCGAGCTGTCCGGCGGCACCGGTGATGAGGATCGTTTCGCTCATGTCTGTAAACCTCTAGGTTCGATTGCTGGTCTCGAAAAGAGACTAGGGCTAAAATAGGGATTGACCGACAGCTGTAAAGGAGGCAGTTTTTGCGCCGTAAGTTACCAAAAGGGAACCAGCAGAATGGCCGGCACCGTCGTCAACCTGAAGAGCAAGGCCGAGCCGCGCGTGCGGAACGAGGTCGATCTCTCCAAGCTCGATTTCAACAATTGCCCGGTGCGGGACATGATGCAGCAGATCGGCGGCAAGTGGTCGACGCTGATGCTGGAGGCTCTGTCGCAGCGGCCTTATCGCTTCGGCGAACTTCGCCGGATGATCCCGGACATTTCACAGCGCATGCTGACGCAGACGCTGCGGGACCTGCAGCGCGACGGCTATATCGAGCGCGAGGTGTTTCCGACCAAGCCGCCGAGTGTCGAATACCGGATGACGGATCTCGGAAACTCGCTCTATCAGACGCTGGCACTGCTGTTGAACTGGGCGGAGAACAATCATGAAGCCGTTCGCTCCGCCCGGGTCAAGTTCGACGCATCGGGTGCGTGACGCTTGCGTGCCTTGCGGCGCGGGGTGAAGCGTTACGCCGTTCCCGATACTGATCAGCGCTTCCGCAGCCCTTCCGTGAGGAAAAGCAGGAAGGCGAGGCTGGGGAAGCAGAGGCCGATCCAGGCGGCCAGCGTCCAGCCGCCGGTGGCGAATGCCCAGCCGCCGATGGCCGAGCCGAGCGCACCGCCGGCGAAGAAGGTTGCCATAAACAGGCCGTTGAGGCGGCTGCGGTGCTCCGGGCTGATCGCGTAGATCGCTCTCTGGCCGACCACGAGATTGGTCGTCACCCCGAAATCCAGAATGATCGCGGCTGCCGTCAGAAGCGCCAGCGCGAGCGTTGAGCCGTCCGTCGCGAAGTGGCTGATCAGGAAGGCGGTGATGCCGCAGAGCATGGCGATGGTCGAGGCGATCTTGGTTAGGCCGCGGTCGGCGAGGCGGCCAGCAATCGGCGAGGCGATGGCACCGGCGGCACCGGCAAGCGCGAAGAGCGCGATGCCGTTCTGCGTCAGGCCGAAGGCGGGGCTGGCGAGCAGGAGCGGCGTCGTCGTCCAGAACAGGCTGAAGGCGCCGAACATGCCGGCCTGATAAAGCGCGCGGCGCTGCAGAACGCGGGAGTGCAGGGCGAGATGCGCCATGGAGGCGAGCAGTGCGCCGTAGCTCAGCCGGGTGTGCGGCGTGCGGACCGGCAACTGAACGCGCAGGATGGCGGCGAGCAGGATCATGACGACGGCCGACGCATAGTAGACGACGTGCCAGGATGTGGCCTCGGCGAGGAAGCTTGCGACCGGGCGGGCGAGCATGATGCCGCAGAGCAGGCCGCTCATGACATTGCCGACGACGCGGCCGCGCGAGGCATCGGGCGCCATGTTGGCTGCGAAGGGGACGAGGACCTGAACGGCGACCGAGCCCATGCCAATACAGAGCGAGGCGGTCAGGAACATGGTCGGCGTCGTCGACAGGGCTGCGCCGATCAGCGACACGGCCGAGGCGACGACCAAGGTCAGCACCAGCTTGCGGTTTTCCATGAGGTCGCCGAGCGGCACGATCAAAAGCAGGCCGAGGCCGTAGCCGATCTGCGTCAGCGTGACGATCAGGCCGGTGGCGGCCGGGCTGAAGCCGAGCGCCGCGCTGATCGGGCCGGCGAGCGGCTGGCCGTAATAGAGATTGGCGGCCACGAGCCCACAGGCGGCGGCGAAAAGGAATGTCATCAAGGGCGAGATCGTTGGCGCTGCAACGGTCTCCGGTGTGGTGGACGAAAGGCTCATGCTGGGCTCCGGTGGGGCAGACGGACAGTAGAGGTGATCGAGCGCGGTTTTGCGCGCTCATGGGAAAACAATCAGGTCAGAAGCTTCATCGCCTCGCGGGCGACGGCATCCATATCGGGCGCGGTGCGGCCGGTCTTGCCGACGATGCGCATGCCGGCGGTCAGGCAAAGCAGGGTGCGCGCCGTGGCTTCGACATCGAGCGTGGCTGAAATGGAGCCGTCGCTCTGGCCGAGGCGGATGAGCTCGACCAAGTGCGCTTCATTGGCATCGAAGGCGTCCGAGACACGTTGCGCGGCTTCCTCGTCGAAGATCGCGAGCTCGTTGGCGCTGCCGACCACCAGGCATCCCCGCGTGCCGGACGCGCCATGCGAAGACGATGCATAAGAGCTCAGGAGCTCGCGGACCTTGTCGCGGCCCGTGGCAGCGTCTTGCAGGCGGGCTTCGAGCAGGGCGCGGCGGATTCGTCTATAGCGATCGAAGGCGGCGAGGAAGATGCCGCGCTTGTCCTTGAATGCTTTGTAGACGCTGCCCGAGGTCAGCTGCATTGCCTCGGTCAGCTCGCTGATCGAGGCGGCGTGATAGCCGCGGTCTGAGAAGACGTCGAGCGCCTTGCCAAGCGCTGCGTCCATATCGAATTCACGCGGGCGTCCGCGCGCTCGGCTGCTGTCGATGAGTGCGTGTGTGGTCATGGATCGACTGATTAGGAAATGATCGTTTCCAAATCAAGCCGAAAACTTGCGGTTTCGCAATTTAGCAAAGATCGAGAACCCAGGTCTGCCCGTTGAGCTCGGGGCCGAACATGCAGTGCTTCTCCTCGGATACGAGCTGGAAGCCGGCCTTGACGTAGATGTTGCGGGCGGCGCTCAGGACATCGTTGGTCCAGAGCGAGATCTGCCGGTATCCCTTGGCTCGCGCGAAGCGGATGCATTCGTCGACCAACGTCTTTCCAAGGCCAAGCCCGCGCGCCGATTTGTCGATGTAGAGTAGCCGCAGCTTGGCGATCCCGTCACCGCCGTTGGTGATCAGGATGGAGCCGATGTTGACGCCGCCGCGCTCGGCGATCCAGGCGTATTCCATGGCCGGATCGAAATTGGTGAGGAAGCGCCCCGCGACTTCGGCAACGAGCCCCTCGAAGCGCATGTCCCAGCCATATTCCTCGCTGTAGAACCTCGCCTGGCTTTCGACGATCCAGCCGATATCGCCGGCGCGATGAGGGCGGATGACCAGGGGCGGCAGCGTGGCTTCGGGATCGAGCAGGGATCGGATCGTCTTCATCGCGGCGACGACGTTCTGCGGTTCGCCCGATGCCAATTTCTCGAAGCGTCCGGCGATCTGGGCGTTCGAGCGGTTGACGAGCTCCTGGAACTGCGCACGTCCCTGATCGGTGACAGAGATGAGCTGGCTGCGCCGATCGTCGGGATCAGGCGTCGTCTCCATCAAGCCTTCGGCCTTGAAGCGCTTCAGGATGCGGCTGAGGTAGGCCGGGTCGAGGTGCAGGTCGCGGACCAAAGCCACGGCGCTGACGCGTTCCTGCGAGCCCACTTCGAAGAGCACGCGCGCGTCGGTCAGCGTGAACTGGGTGTCGAGATAGGCCTTGTTCAGGACCCCCAGGAAATTGGTGTAGAAGCGGTTGAAGTCGCGGGCTGCGTCGATGAGGGCGGAATCGGGCATGGATCAGGTCTCCTGTTGGGAGACCCTGTCCTCTAATTGATTGACTGAGTCAACTAAATTGTTGCGGCTAAGCGACCGACTTTCGTGTGGCTTGATTGCCCAGGGCAAAATCGACAGCGGCTTTGGCGTGGATCTTGGTGGTATCGAAGCCGGGCAGGGGCAGGTTGTCGGGATCGAGGATCAGGCAGATTTCGGTGCAGCCGAGGATGATGCTGTCGGCGCCCTTGGCGCGTTCGCGCTCGATGATCTCAAAGAGCTTTTCGCGCGAGCTATCGAGGATCTGGCCGGCGCAGAGCTCGTTGAAGATGATGTCGTGAACGGTCGTGCGGTCGTCCTGATCCGGCACCATGATGTCGAGACCGAGGCTTCTCACGCGATCGGTATAGAATCCGTGCTCCATCGTGTAACGCGTGGCAAGCAGCAGCGGGCGGCGGCATCCGGCGGCCTTCAGCGCTGCCGCGGTTTCATCGATGATGTGGATCAGCGGGACGGTAATGCGCTCCGCGACCGGGCCGGCGACGAGGTGCATGGTGTTGGTGCAGATCAGAACGCAGTCGGCGCCGGCCGATTGCAGGCGTGCTGCCACGTCGCCGAGGCGCTTGCCGGCGGCGTCCCAATCGCCGGCCTTCTGCATTGCGACGATCTCGTCGAAATTCACGGAATGCATCAGCAGTTCGGCGGAGGCGAAGCCGCCGAGGCGGTCGCGAACCATCTCGTTGATCAGGCGATAGTAGACGGCGGAGCTTTCAAAGCTCATGCCACCGATCAGGCCGATTGTCCGCATTCGATATTCCTCCTGCTTCTGCCGCGTCTTTGCGACGCGCGTTCTTCTGGCGGTCTCCCGCTTGGCGGAGCATCATGCAAATAACGGGCGAAATTGCCAGCCGATCCCGTTCTCTTGCCTGGGCAAATGCCGCATTTGGGATCGCGAATGGCGCCGCCTTTGCCCGCGCGCTGATTGGTCGCAGGCCCGCCAACGCAGGTTAGCTATGCTGAAACGGTGGTTGAAACGGGGGTAGGTTCGATGACATTGGTCAATTCTTATGCAAATTACCAAAAGGGTAACTTATGGCTGATCATCACGTCGTCGTTGTTGGAGGAGGCTTCGGAGGGCTGCAACTCGTAAACGACCTTAAAGGCGCTGGTGTCCGCATTACGCTCGTCGATCGGCGCAATCACCATCTGTTCCAACCCCTGCTATATCAAGTCGCCACAACGATTTTGTCGACCTCCGAGATCGCCTGGCCGATCCGCCATCTCTATAGCGACCGCCCCGAAGTGACGACACTGCTCGGCGATGTCTCGGGCGTCGAAACCGCCACAAAGTCGGTCACGCTGCGCGATGGCAACGTCCTGAAATACGATACGCTGGTGCTCGCCACGGGCGCGACCCATGCATATTTCGGTCGCGACGACTGGGCGCCGGTGGCGCAGGGCCTGAAGACGCTCGAGGACGCGACGACGATCCGCCGCCGCGTGCTTCTGGCCTTCGAAAGGGCGGAGACCGCACGCGATCCGGCCGGGCGCGATGCATGCCTGACGTTCATCATCATCGGCGCCGGCCCGACCGGCGTGGAGCTTGCGGGCATCATCGCCGAACTCGCGCACAAGACGCTGCCGAGAGAGTTCCGCAATATAGACACGCGCAAGGCCAAGGTCATCCTGGTGGAAGCCGGTCCGCGTGTCCTACCGACCTTTGTGCCTGAGCTGTCCGAATACGCCTTGAAGGCGCTCAACGATCTTGGCGTCGAGGTGCGGCTTGGAAAGCCTGTTACCGAATGCACGGCCGAAGGTGTGCAGATCGGTGACGAATTCATCCCGAGCCGGACGATCAGCTGGGCTGCCGGCGTTCAGGCATCGCCGGCCGCGAAGTGGCTGGGCATCCCGGCTGACCGCGCAGGACGCGCGATCGTCGAGAAGGATCTGACGGCGCCGGGTCTGCCCGATGTCTTCGTCATCGGCGACACCGCCTCGGTGACGCAGGAGAGCGGCGCGCCGGTGCCGGGTGTCGCGCCCGCCGCCAAGCAGCAGGGCGCCTTTGTCGCCAAGGTCATTCACGCACGGATGAAGGGCAAGACGCCGCCGGCCTTCAAGTACAGGCACCAGGGAAGCCTGGCGACGATCGGCCGGAGTGCCGCGATCGCCGATTTCGGCAAGATCAAGCTCAAGGGCGGGCTCGCCTGGTGGATCTGGGGTATCGCCCACATCTACTTCCTGATCGGCACGCGCTCGCGCTTTTCGGTCGCCTGGAGCTGGCTGTGGATCTTCCTCAGCGGCCAGCACAGCGCCCGCCTGATCACGCAGCGCGAGACCATCGCGGACGAGAAGTAAGCCTCGTCGGGCTATCGCGAAGACCGTTCGAAAGCCTCCGGTGCGAACCGGGGGCTTTTCTGTTTCGTGCAACGGCAACGAAAAAGCCCCTGTCGGATGACAGGGGCTTCGGTTCTCGGCTGATGGAGCGGACGAGGCCGCTATCCGTTGGATCAGGCAGCCAGCGAGGCGATGTCGATGACGAAGCGGTAACGAACGTCGCTCTTCAGAACGCGCTCGTAGGCTTCGTTGACGTCCTGGATATTGATCTTCTCGATTTCCGAGACGATGTTGTGCTTGCCGCAGAAATCCAGCATTTCCTGGGTTTCCTTGATCGAGCCGATCATCGAGCCGGACAGGCTCTTGCGGCCTGGGATCAACGAGAAGGCGTGAACCGGGATGGCATGCTCCGGCGCACCGACGATGACCATCGAGCCGTCGACCTTCAGCAGGTTCAGATAGGCGTTCCAGTCGATGGCGACGCCAGCCGTGCAGATGATCAGGTCGAAGGTGCCGGCGAGCTTTTCGAAGGTCGATGCGTCCGAGGTCGCATAGTATTCCTTGGCGCCGAGGCGCAGGCCGTCTTCCTTCTTCGAAAGCGTCTGCGAGAGAACGGTGATGTCCGCACCCATGGCCGAACCGATTTTCACGCCCATGTGGCCAAGGCCGCCCATGCCGACGATCGCGACCTTCTTGCCGGGGCCGGCCTTCCAGTGTGCGAGCGGCGAGTAGAGCGTGATGCCGGCACACAGCAGCGGTGCCGACGCGTCGAGTGGCAGGTTATCCGGGATCGACAGGACGTAGCCTTCCTTGACGACGATCGAGTCGGAATAGCCGCCCTGGGTTGCCGTCTTGCCGTCTGCTTCGACGCCATTGTAGGTCTGGACGAGGCCGGGCATATACTGCTCGTTGTCGAGGTCACGGGTTGCGCAGCCGACGCAGCTATCGACGAAGCAACCGACGCCGACGTGGTCGCCGACCTTGAACTTTGTGACGTTGGCACCGACGGCCGAAACGATCCCGGCGATCTCGTGGCCTGGTACGATCGGGTAAACGGCATTCTGCCATTCGTTGCGAACGGTGTGAATGTCGGAGTGGCAGATGCCTGCAAACTTGATGTCGATGACGACGTCGTCCGCATTCGGTTCCCGACGCTCGAAGGTGAACGGCGTCAGCGGCTTGGAGGCGTCTGTAGCAGCATAGCCTTTTGCGATAGCCATGGGAAAACTCCATATATTTAGAGGGGTGGTTCGGACGGCGGCATTTATGCCGCAACGCAGCAATAAGCGTTAGAGCGATCCTCTTCGGTTCTTGCACGATCCTGCAAAAGTCTCAGGTCGATCTATTTGCGAAGCGGCAATTCCATTCTAAATAGGCCTTCAACACGGCGATGATGCCGTTCTCACCTGAAAGTGCGCCTGATGAGCTTGCTGTTTAACCGCTACCAGGAGATCGTGTCGATCGCGGGTCGCTTCGCGACGGGCGACGGAGACGTGCAGACCGGTATAGAAGGGTTGGGGATCAGCCGCCGCGCGACGCCGAGTGCACCTTGTCACAGCAGTTATCGCCCATGTTTCGCCATGGTCATTCAAGGCGCGAAAAGCCTGCAGCTTGGGACAGACACCATCAATTACGGAGCGGGCGACTATCTTCTGACATCGGTCGACTTGCCGGTCACGTGGCGGGTGGTGGAGGCAAGCGCCGAGGTTCCGCACCTTTGCATCACGCTTGCGATCAACAGCGAGAAGCTGCTGCATTTGCTCAGCCGCTCGACCATACAGCGCAGCGCGACACCTCCCTCCGGCCAACGCGGCATCGTCGTCAACGTCGCGACGCCGGAGCTTCTCGATGCGGCGGTGCGGCTTCTGCGCTTGCTTGATAGTCCGGCGGATATCCCGGCGATGGCGCCGCTGATCGAGCAGGAAATCCTCTATCGCATCCTGACTGGCCCAGCCGGCGACCAGCTGATCGATATTGCGATCGCCGACAGGCAGGGCAACCGGATCGCCCGCGCCATTGCCTGGCTGCGCGAAAATTTCGCGCGGACACTGCGCATCGAGGAGCTGGCCGAGCACGTCAACATGAGCGTCTCGTCGTTCCATCATCACTTCAAGTCGATCACCGCGATGACGCCGGTGCAGTATCAGAAGCAGATCCGGCTCCACGAAGCGCGGCGTCTGATGCTGATCGAGCGGCTGGATGCCGGCACCGCCGGCCACCGCGTCGGATATCAGAGCCCGTCACAGTTCAGCCGCGAATATAGCCGTCTATACGGAATGTCGCCGGCGCGCGATGTGGATGCCGTGTTGAACGCTGCCGAATAAACAAGCGCGGCACGCCGAAAATTTATGCTTCTGCCTTTTGCGGGCTCTTGACGAGAGAGTGCTTCTAGGCGATAAGCGCTCACGAACCGTACCGTACGGTACTTATCGGGAGCGAATGCCGTGTCTGTCGAAAACTTGGAGCCCAGCGAATTTTCGCCGCGCCAGAACGCCGTTCTGGAGCAGGCGCTGCGGTTGCTCGTGGATGGCGGCGAAAAGGCGCTGACGACATCGGGCGTGGCGCGCGCCGCCAATTGCTCCAAGGAAAGCCTCTACAAGTGGTTTGGCGACCGCGACGGCCTGCTGTCGGCGATGATCGCCTACCAGGCGAGCAAGGTACGCACCTTCGAGCGCAACGGCGAGCGGCTGACATCGGCCAGCCTCCACGACCATCTCGTGATCTTCTCGCGCGATCTGCTTGAGGTTCTGGCCGGTGACGTATCGTTGGCGCTGAACCGGCTGGCGATCGGCCAGTCGCCGCGCGACGGCTCGAAGCTCGGCAAGCTCTTGCTCGAGCGCGGCCGCCGGCAGATCGACCGCCGCGCCATGGGACTGATCGATTCCGGCAAGCGGGCAGGGCTGCTGCGCTTCAACGATGCCGACGAAGCCTATCACACACTCTACGGCCTGATCGTTTCCGACCTGCATGTGCGCATGCTGCTTGGAGACACCACGGGCGTTACGGATACCGCGCGCCAGGCGGAAAAGGCGGTGACCGCCTTCCTCCGGCTCTACGGGACGGAGAAGGCGCTGGCCGACATGCCGGCCGTCGTCTGACGACAAGTTTTACCGAATACTGACAGTCTACAAGACAAGCAAAGGGAAGGACAATTCAAATGCGCGTCTATTACGATCGTGATGCAGACCTCAACCTCATCAAGTCCAAGAACGTCGTCATCGTCGGCTACGGCTCCCAGGGTCGCGCCCACGCGCTGAACCTGAAGGACAGCGGTGCTGCCAACGTCGCCATCGCGCTGAAGGCCGGTTCGCCGACCATCAAGAAGGCAGAAGCCGACGGCTTCAAGGTCATGACCGTTGCCGACGCCGCCAAGTGGGGCGACCTGATCATGATGGCGACGCCTGACGAACTGCAGGCCGACATCTACAAGGCCGACATCGCCGGCAACATCCGCGACGGCGCTGCCATCGCATTCGCACACGGCCTCAACGTTCACTTCGGCCTGATCGAGCCGAAGGCTTCGCTCGACGTCGTCATGATTGCGCCGAAGGGCCCGGGCCACACGGTTCGCGGCGAATACCAGAAGGGCGGCGGCGTTCCCTGCCTCGTTGCCGTTCACCAGAACGCTTCGGGCAACGCTCTTGAACTCGCTCTCTCCTACGCTTGCGGCGTCGGCGGTGGCCGTTCGGGCATCATCGAAACCAACTTCCGCGAAGAGTGCGAAACGGACCTCTTCGGCGAACAGGTCGTTCTGTGCGGCGGTCTCGTCGAGCTGATCCGCGCCGGCTTCGAAACGCTGACGGAAGCTGGCTACGCGCCTGAAATGGCCTACTTCGAGTGCCTGCACGAAGTGAAGCTCATCGTCGACCTGATCTATGAAGGCGGTATCGCCAACATGAACTACTCGATCTCGAACACCGCTGAGTGGGGCGAATACGTCACCGGCCCGCGCATCATCACCGAAGAAACCAAGGCCGAGATGAAGCGTGTCCTCAAGGACATCCAGACCGGCAAGTTCACCTCGGATTGGATGCAGGAATACCGTGCCGGCGCTGCCCGCTTCAAGGGTATCCGCCGCGTCAACGACGAGCATCCGATCGAAGAAGTCGGCGCCAAGCTGCGCGGCATGATGCCTTGGATCGGCAAGAACAAGCTCGTCGACAAGGCTGTCAACTAATCGATGGCAACAGGCTGGCCGACGTCTTGGCCAGCCACGTTTGCTGAAATGAGAGGCCGGTGCGAAAGCGCCGGCCTTTTAGTTTTGCGCGCGCATCGACAGCCAGCGTGTCGGCTTGCCGTCGTAGCCGCTGCCGTCTCCCTCGCTGATGACGACGCTGTGCCAGCCGGCTGCGCTCAACAGATCGGACAGAAGTTCGGCGGACAGGTAGTTGTAATAGCGGCCGAAGCCGTCGTGTCCCTCGTCGTCGCCGGCCTTGAAGGTGGCGTGGAAGTGGCCGCCGGGCTTCAGTGCGCGCAGGATACGGGCGAAGACATCGGGCAGCTGCGCGCGCGGCACATGCAGCAGGCTCGCCTCGGCCCAGACCCCGTCAAAGGCCTCGTCCTCGTCCAGTTCCTCGAAGCGCATGATCTCGACCGGGCGACCGAGCCGAGTTTCGGCCTCGCTTGCAAGCTCCGCGGAGCCGTCTGTCGGGGTAACGTCGAAGCCCTTGGACAGCATGTAGGCGCTGTCCTGGCCGGCGCCGCAGCCAAGTTCCAGAACGGCTGCACCCGGTTCCAATTTCGAGAGAAAGGCATCGAGACGGCGGATCGGCAGCGTTCTCTCACGCGCGGCGTAGGTCGCGGCGTTGTCTCTGTAGAAGGATGAGGTGGGTTCGTCGGACATGATGCCTTGCCTCGTCAGATGGGAGGCAAAGCATATTGCAAAACGTATATATAAAACGTTGCGGCGCTCCACGCACGGCGGAACGCTCCGTCCCAGTTCGAAGCGTCTGCGTCACACCGACCGGCGGCCGCTGACGGCATGATACAGCCACAGCACGACGACAGCGCCGATGACTGATACGACGAGGCTGTAGATGTTGAAGCCGGTGACGCCGGAGGCGCCGAAGAAGGTGAAGATGACGCCGCCGACGATGGCGCCGACGATGCCCAGCACGATGTCCATCAGCATACCGGAACCGGTCTTGTTGACGATCTTGCTACCGATGAAGCCGGCGATCAGCCCGAGAATAATCCACCCGATGACAGACATCTTGCTTTCCCCTCCTTGAATGGGCGGACAATCCGACCATCTTTCAGCATCAGCTAAAGTTGTCATGGCGGAATTCAAGGCTCGGCCGGGCCTCATGTTGTGTTTTTGCTCTTCGTTTCAAAACAACACCGAAGGAGAATGACATGGGATTGTTTGATGACGCCGTTCCCGGTGGGAACATCTCGAAGCCGATCATGATCGCGCTCGGCGCGCTTCTCGTCGGCAAGCTGCTTGGCGCCGGTGGCAAGAGCGAGCCGGAACAGCCACAACAGCCGAACCAGCAAGCCAATGCCGGCGCCGACGATGGTGGGCTGCTTGGCAATCTCGGTGGCTTGGCGGGCAGCCTGGGTGGGCTCGGCGGTTTGGGCGGATTGCTCGGCAAGCTGGCCGAAGCCGGGCAGGGGTCGGTTGCCGATTCCTGGGTGAAGCCCGGGCAGAACCAGCCGATCGCGCCCGGTAACCTGGAAAGTGCGCTCGGCTCGCAGACGATCAGCGATCTGGCGCGTCAGGCCGGGATCAGCGAGCAAGAGCTGCTAAGCCAGCTTTCCAAGGTTCTCCCCGGGGTCGTCGACAAGCTGACGCCGCAGGGGCAGATCCCGAGCCAGGCGCAGATTGCGGCACTTCTGCGCTCCTGATCATCAGACATGAAAACGCCGGCTAAGGTGGAAACCTTGCCGGCCTTTCGTCGTGATCGGAAATTTCCGGTGGCTTACGCCATGATGCGGCGGGTCCAGCCGCGCTGGTCGTTGGTGACGCCCTTCTGCAGGCCGACCAGCTCGTTGCGCAGTTCCGTCGTCAGCTTGCCGGTCTCACCGTTACCGACCTTGAACTCGCCGCCGGCGTGGCGGACGAGGCCGATGCCGGCGAGCACGGCGGCGGTGCCGCAGGCAAAGGCTTCGACCAGCTTGCCGCTGGCCGCATCAGCCTGCCACTCCGCGAAAGAGTAGGGGCGCTGCTCGACCTTGAGGCCCTTTTCTTCGGCGAGAACGATGACCGAGGCGCGGGTGATGCCCGGCAGGATCGTGCCGCCAAGCGGCGGGGTGACGACGGTGCCGTCGTTCATCACGAAGAAGACGTTCATGCCGCCGAGTTCTTCGACCCAGCGATGCTCGGCCGCATCGAGGAACACGACCTGATCGCACTCCTTCTTGGCGGCCTCAGCCTGGGCGACCAGGCTGGCTGCATAGTTGCCGCCGCATTTCGCGGCACCCGTGCCGCCGGCGGCAGCGCGCGTGTATTCGGTCTCGACCCAGAGCGATACGGCCTTGGCGCCGCCCTTGAAGTAGGCACCAACAGGCGAAGCGATGACGCAGAAGATATATTCCTGCGCCGGGCGCACGCCGAGGAAGGCCTCGTTGGCGAACATGAAGGGACGCAGATAGAGGCTGCCGTCGCCCGACGGGATCCAGTTCTTGTCGATACGGACAAGTTCTTCGACCGCCTTGAGGAACAGGTCTTCGGGCACCGGCGGCATGGCCATGCGCTCGGCCGACTGGTTGAAGCGGCTGGCGTTCTGTTCCGGGCGGAAGAGAAGGATGCGGCCGTCATCGGCCTTGTAGGCCTTCATGCCCTCGAAGATTTCCTGGGCGTAGTGCAGGACGGCGCTGGCCGGATCGAGTTCCAGCGGGCGGCGCGGGGTGACCTTTGCATCGTGCCAGCCCTTGTCCGATGTCCATTTCGCCAGCACCATGTGATCGGTGAAGACCTTGCCGAAGCCGGGCGTTTCCAGGGCCTTGATGCGGTCCGCGTCGGAGACCGGCGAGGTATGGAATTCGATCTTAATTTCGGGAGTATTCGACGACGCGGTCATTTCCTGGCACCTTCATAGCCTGTTTGATTTCGGCGGCGACACTACTGCCGCAGCCTATGCTTTGCAAAGGCCGATTTCGCCGGCTTTCGCATTAAAAGACCTGAAAATTGTCATGGTAGCAAACAAATAGGTCAGTAATGTTGACTTATCATTTATTGCGTGGTCTTGTCCAGTAAAGACAAAAAATTTCGAGGAAACCCCATGCTGAATTGGGAAAACATCTTTGCAACCCGCTCGTCGCGCATGCGCGCTTCGGAAATCCGCGAACTCCTGAAGCTTCTCGACCAGCCCGACATCATTTCGTTCGCGGGCGGAATTCCCGATCCAGCGCTGTTTCCGGACAAGGAGTTCAAGCAGGCCTATTCTGATATCTTCGACAGCACGGCGGTCAACTCGGCGCTGCAGTATTCGGTGAGCGAAGGCTACAAGCCGCTGCGCGAATGGCTGGTGAGCGAGATGGGCAAGCTCGGGATTGCCTGCGGCCTCGACAACGTCTTCATCGTGTCCGGTTCGCAGCAGGGGCTGGATTATCTCGGCAAGCTGTTCCTTTCGCCCAACGACACGGCGCTGGTGACGTGGCCGACCTATCTCGGCGCGCTGCAGGCATTCAATGCCTATGAGCCCGCCTATGACCAGCTGACGCCCAACGGCAACCGCACGCCGGCGTCCTACCAGGCGCAGGCCAAGGAAGCCGGCGGCAAGGTGAAGTTCGCCTATCTCTCCGCCGACTTTTCCAATCCGACCGGCGAGACCGTCGACCTTGCGGGCCGCCAGAAGCTGATCAAGCTCGCCGACGAGATGGACATCGCCATCATCGAGGACGCGGCCTATCAGTCGCTGCGCTATGACGGCGAGGCGATAGCGCCGATCCTGTCGCTCGAGATCGCCGAGAAGGGCGATGTCGACAAGACAAGGACGATCTACTGCGGATCGTTCTCCAAGACGCTGGCGCCCGGCCTGCGCGTCGGCTTCATCGTCGCCAACGCGCCTGTCATCCGCAAGTTGGTGCTGATGAAGCAGGCGGCCGACCTGCATTCCTCGACGATCAACCAGATCGCCATTGCCGAGGTGGCGCGCAAGGGCTTCGACGCTCAGGTCGCCAAGATCAAGGCGGCCTACAGCAAGCGTCGCGACGCGATGCTGTCTGCGCTCGAAAAGCATATGCCTGAGGGCGTGAGCTGGACGAAGCCCGAGGGCGGTATGTTCGTCTGGGTGACGCTGCCGAAGGGGATGGATGGGGCGAAGCTGCTCGCGAAATCGATTGAGACCGTCAAGGTGGCATTCGTTCCCGGCCGCGCCTTCTTTGCAGATGGTTCGGGCGAGAACACCTTGCGCATGAGCTTCTCGTCGAGCAACGAGGAGAAGATCGAGGAAGGCATCGCGCGGCTTGGAAAGCTGATCGCGGGCGAGATCGGCGGCCACTGAGCCGCCGACCGTTTCGGTGTTATTGATTGAGGTGCGGGCCGAGCAGGGATAGGTCGGCCTCGCCAAGCCTGTCGCTGGCGGTGTTGCGCTGGTGCCAGTAAGGATAGAGCAGCTGCGGCAGGCTGACATCGTCGAGCCGCTTGCGCTCTTCGGCCGAGAGTTTCAGGTCGGCCGCCGCGAGATTATCCTTGAACTGCGCTTCCGTGCGCCCGCCGATGATGACCGACGTCACCGCCTGGCGACCGAGCAGCCAGGCGAGCGCCACCTGGGCTGCCGAGACGTTGCGGCTTTCGGCGACCGATACCAGCGTCTCCACGATATTCCACAGGCGGTCCTCGTCGCGGATCGGCGGCTCGGTCCAGCCGGCGAACTGGCGGGTGCCTTCGGGTGCCGCCTGATTGCGGCGATGCTTGCCCGACAGAAGACCGCCGGCGAGCGGGCTCCAGACGAGCACGCCCAACCCCTGGTCGAGGCTGATCGGCAGCAGTTCGAATTCGGCGTCGCGGGCTTCCAGCGTGTAGTGGATCTGTTGGCTGACGAAGCGCTCGCGGTGCTCGCGTTCGCTGATCCCCAGCGCCTTCATGATGTGCCAGCCGGAGAAATTGGAGCAGCCGACATAGCGGACCTTGCCCTGCTTCACGAGCGTATCCAGCGCCTCCAGCGTTTCCTCGAGCGGCGTCTGGCCGTCCCATTCGTGCACCTGGTAGAGGTCGATCACATCGGTCTTCATGCGCTTGAGGCTGGCTTCGCAGGCGCTGATCAGGTGGTAGCGCGAATTGCCGGCGTCGTTGGGGCCTTCGCCCATCGGGAAGCGTGCCTTGGTGGCGATCAGCGTGCCGTTCTTCCTGACGCCGCTGAGGATCTCGCCGATGATTTCCTCCGAGGCGCCGGCCGAATAGACGTCTGCCGTATCGATCAGGTTGACGCCGGCGTCGATGCACATGTCGACCAAGCGACGGGCTTCCGAGACGCCGAGGTCGCCCACGGTCTTTGCCCAGCCCTTGCCGCCGAAGGTCATGGTGCCCATGGTGAGTGTGGAAACCCTGAGGCCCGAACGGCCCAATTGACGATATTCCATAAGACTTCCTCCTGTCCCGAAATCGAAAATCAAAACGCGGGCTAGAAGATAGGGGTGAGGTGATGGGGTCAAGGGGCAGGCGGCCCCGCAAACGCGAATGCCAACTGTCACAATCGTGTTAATCCAGATGTCTAAGGAACGGGCCTTCCATCACCGAGGGCATTATCCATGAAGACCATCGTTTCCGCCGCAGCCCTTCTCGCTGCAAGCCTGTTCGCCATCCCGGCATTCGCCGAAAACCTGGTGCTCTACACCAGCCAGCCGAACGAGGATGCGCAGGCAACCGTCGATGGCTTCATGGCCGCCAACCCCGATATCAAGGTCGACTGGGTGCGCGACGGTACGCCGAAGATCATGGCCAAGCTGCAGGCCGAAATCGAGGCCGGCAATCCTGTTGCCGACGTTCTCCTGATCGCCGACACCGTGACGCTGGAGCGCCTCAAGGAAGCCGGCAAGCTGATGGCCTACAAGTCGCCTGAAGCCGCCAACTACGACGCCGCGCTCTACGACGCCGACGGCTACTACTATTCGACCAAGCTGATCACGACAGGCATCATCTACAACACGTCGGCCTCGCTGAAGCCGACGAGCTGGAAGGACCTGACGAAGCCGGAAGCCAAGGGCCTCGTCACCATGCCGAGCCCGCTGACCTCGGGTGCCGCACTCATCCATGCGCAGACGCTTGCCGGCGTCGATGGCCTCGGTTGGGACTTCTACAAGGATCTGGCCGCAAACGGTGCGACCGCTGCCGGCGGTAACGGCGGCATCCTCAAGGCCGTCGCTTCGGGTGAGAAGGCTTACGGCATGATCGTCGACTACATGCCGATCCGCGAAAAGGCCAAGGGCGCGCCGGTCGAGTTCGTCTTCCCGAGCGAAGGCGTATCTGCCGTGACCGAGCCGGTCGGCATCCTTGCCAGCGCCAAGAACGCCGACGCCGCCAAGAAGTTCGTCGATTACGTGCTCTCGGAAAAGGGCCAGGAAGGCTTCGTCAAGCTCGGCTACATCCCTGCTCGCAACGGCATGAAGCTTCCGGAAGGCTTCCCGGCACGCGACACGATCAAGGTGCTGCCGATCAACGCTGCCGCCGCGCTCAAGAACACCGATGCCGACCTGAAGACCTTCTCGGGCATCTACGGCTCGAACTGATCTCATCTCGATGTACGGATATGTGCGTCCCGGAAACAGCCAGCCCGTCTGGCTGTTTCCTTTTATCGTTCTGATCGTTCTCATTCTCAGCGTGCTGCCGCTGGCGCGGCTGGCGATGACGGGTGTTGCCGCACTCGCCAATGGCGGCGCGATCGCGGTTCTGTCCGATCCGGCGCTCTGGTCGGCGACCTACTACACGCTGGTCACTGCCGTCCTCGGCACGATCATCTCGCTTGCGATCGGCTGCGCCTTCGCTTTCCTGCTGACGCTCACGGATATCAGGGCCAAGGGACTGGTCAGCTTCCTCTTCGTGCTGCCGATGATGATCCCGCCGCAGGTGACTGCACTTGCCTGGGTGCAGATGTCGGGGCCGTCGAGCCCGCTTTTGAAGGCGCTGCATATCGCGCCGCCGCTGGGTTCGCCGCAGCCGCTCTATTCGATCGGCGGCATTGCGCTGCTTTACGGCGTGCAGCATGCGCCGCTGGTCTATCTGGCGCTGCGGGCGAGCCTGATGTCGCTGCCGCGCGACGGGGTCGAGGCGGCGCGTCTTTCGGGCGCTTCCAGTTTCCGGGTGTTTCGCGACATCATCCTGCCGCTGTCGCTGCCGGGGATCATCGCGGGCGCGGCGATCTCTTTCGTGTCCTGCACCGGCAATTTCGGCATTCCGGCCATTCTCGGCATCCCTGCCTCGATCTATACGCTGCCGACGCTGATCTTCACCAAGTTCTCGGCCTTCACAAGCCGCACCTTCGGCGATGTCGCGCTGCTCTCGGCGATCATCGCGATCATCTCGGTGGCCGGGCTCGCCATCCAGGACCGGGCGCTGCGCGGGCGCGATTATCGCGTGCTCGGTCTCTCGGGTGCGACCGCCACTTTCGAGCTCGGATACTGGAAGATGCTGTTTGCGCCGCTGCTCTGGATCGTCATCTTCTTCATGCTCGCCGCACCCTTCTTCGCGCTGCTCGCAGGCGCACTGGTGCCGGCCTATGGCGTGCCCTTGACCTTCAAGACGATGACCTTCCATGCCTTCTCCGAGATCCTGTTCAAACAGGCGGTGACGCGGACGGCTTTCGTCAATTCGCTGTCACTGGCGGCGGGAACCGCCTTGTGGCTCCTTGTGGTGACCGTGCTCACCGCCTATGCGCTGACGCGGCGCAGGGACCTGCTCGGGCGCGTCGTCGCCAGTGTCATCGAGATCCCGTATTCGCTGCCGGGGATTGTCGTCGCGGTGTCGTTCATCCTGGTCTTCGCGGCACCCATCCCGCTGATCAACGTGACGATCTATGGCACGGTCTGGATCATCCTGATCGCCTACCTCTCGAGCTTCTTCGCCGTCAGCCTCAAGCCAGTGGTCAGCGCCTTCCACCAGCTCGATCCGGCGCTGGAAGAGGCGGCGCGGCTGTCGGGGGCAGGGTTCTTTCGACGGCTGAGGGATATCATTGTGCCGCTGATTGCGCCGGCGGCCGGGGCCTCGGTGATCCTTGTCTTCCTGATTGCCTGCAACGAGCTCACCATCTCGGCGCTGCTCTGGTCGGCGGGCACGCAGACGCTCGGCGTCGCCATCTACAATCTCGATGACAGCGGCAGCTCCGATCTCGCTTCGGCGCTGTCGGTGCTCGTCGTTCTCATGGTCGTTTTCATGATGCTGCTTCTGGAACTGATGGCAAAGCGGCTGCCGAAGGGAGTTGTGCCGTGGCGAAACTGATCCTCAATCGCGTCGCCAAGGATTTCGGTACCGGCCGTGCCGCTGTCTCCAACCTTTCGATCGACGTGCGCGAAGGCGGCTTCCTGGCGCTGCTCGGGCCGTCCGGCTGCGGCAAGACGACGGTGCTCAGAATGATCGCCGGCTTCGAGACGCCGACGGACGGGTCGCTGCATCTCGGCGAACGGATGCTCGCCGACGCCTCGCAATCGCTGCCGCCGGAAAAGCGCAACATGGCCATGGTGTTCCAGTCCTATGCGCTGTGGCCGCATATGAGCGTTGCCGACAATGTCGGCTATCCCCTCAAGGTGCGCGGTATCTCGGGGGAGGCCTATCGTAAAAAGGTGGGAGAGGCGCTATCGACCGTGAGGCTCGAAGCCTATGCGGAGCGGCGGCCGGCCGATCTCTCGGGCGGGCAGCGGCAGCGCGTGGCTTTGGCGCGCTGCCTCGTGACGTCGCCCGACGTGGTGCTGCTCGACGAGCCGCTTGCCAATCTCGACCGGCACCTGAAGCAGGAGATGGAGGAGACGTTTCGCGAATTCCACCAGCGTTCCGGCGCGACGATGGTCTACGTCACGCACGACCAGAGCGAGGCGATGGCGCTGGCGACCGATGTCGCGGTGATGTCGGAAGGGCAGCTGCTGCAGGTCGCGCCGCCGGATGAGATCTATGCGCGTCCCGAAGGGCGCGTTGTTGGCGGGTTGATCGGCCGAGGAGCGATCGTTTCGCTGAAGTCTCCTGATGGTGATACGCGACAGCTCGATTGGGTGGCGGTTGAGCCGCTGTTTGCGGGTGCGGGTGGTTCGGCCTCGCGGTCGGATATTCTGGTGCGGCAGGAGGATGTCATTCTCGGCGGCGAGGGGATCGCGGCGACGGTCGAATCCGTGCTCTATGAAGGCGAGCGCTACGCGGCGCGGCTCAGGCTTGCGGATGGGCAGATCCTCAGGGCCTTCAGCCGGTCGAAGCTTGTCGTCGGCGGTGAAGTCCGGGCCATCGTGCGCGGCGCCTGGCGACTGTGATCGGCGAAGCGGGCTTTCCGAAGCGGCATTTGCTCTCTAGTGTTGGCGCAATGCCAACCGGAAGTGCCTGATGTCGCTACGCATTGCCACCTTCAACGTCGAAAACCTCATGACGCGGTTCGACTTCACCGGATTTCGAAACCAGCTGCGCCAGGACCGGGTGATCAAGCTCTTCGAGGTTCACAACGAAGGCGTCTACCAGCAGCTGGAACAGGCGCGGGTGATCGCGTCCACCGACGATACCAGGCAGATGACGGCGCTGGCGATTGCCGACGCGGATGCCGATATCCTCTGCCTGCAGGAAATCGACAACATGGAGGCGCTGCAGGCCTTCGAATACGGCTATCTGTTCCGCATGGTCGGCAACGGCTACCGGCAGAAATATCTGGTGGAGGGCAATGACAGCCGCGGCATCGACGTCGCCGTGCTAATGCGCGAGGAGACACGCGACGGACAGAAGATCGAGCTCGTCGAGATCAAGAGCCATGCGACGGCCACCTATCGCGATCTTGATCTCTTCAACGACGAGCTCGCGGAACACGCCCATCTCGACGACAAGATCTTCAAGCGCGATTGCCTCGAGCTCGATCTCAGGATCGGCGGCGTGCCGGTGACGCTTTACGTCGTGCACTTCAAGTCGATGGGCGGGCCGCGCGAGGGGGTCGACGGTCGGCGCTACACGATGCCGGTTCGTCGAGCCGAGGCGAAAGCGGTGCGGGGGATTATCGAGGGTCGATTCGGGGCCGGTCACACCGACGGCAAGCGCTTCGTCATCTGCGGCGACATGAACGACTACCAGGAGCGCGTCGACGTGATCGGGCGGCGGCGGACGGGCTATTCGTTCAAACATCAGGACGAGAGCGAGAGCGCGCTCGACGAATTCAGCCGCGGCGGCTTCGCGGAGAACGTCGTGCGCCGCCGCGATCCTCTCGATCGCTGGACGCTTTATCATGCGCGCGGACCGGAGGAGCAGTGGCTGTGCCAGCTCGATTACATCTGGCTGTCGCCAGCGCTGGCTAAGACCAATGCCGGACGGCTGCCCGAGATCATTCGCAACGGTCAGCCCTTCCGCACGGTGTTTCCGCCGGGCCAAGAGGTCGAGCGTTATCCCCGCACCGGCTGGGACCGGCCGAAGGCGTCGGATCATTGCCCTGTCGTGATGGAACTCGATTTGACATGAATGGATTTGAGATGGATTTTTCAGAGGATTTCGTCGGCTGGCCGGAGCTGCGCACGGTGTTTCCGATCGCGGGCGTCGATCTCAGGGTTCTAGCGGGTGATCATCCGTTCTACAGCTCCAATCGCGAGGCGATCGCTGAGAACTGGGTCAGCGAGACGGCGGCCAATTCGCATCTTTTCGATGGCAGGATGATTTTCCAGAAGCGGCTGGCGCTGACGAGCGAGGGCCTTGTGGGCGAGGGGCACATGATTCCCTTCTCCACCTTCATGTATTGGCGCCGGCAGCCGGAGCGGCAGGGCGGCATCCATCTTTTCGCCTATCCCGTCATCGAAAGCAGCGATGGAGCGCTGGTGGCGATCCGCATGGGGGCGCATACGGCCAATCCCGGGCAGGTCTATTTCGCGGCGGGTTCGCTGGAACCTGAGGATACGTTCGACGGGCGCTGCGATCTGGAGCACAACATGCGCCGCGAGGTTCTGGAAGAAACCGGTCTCGACCTTCGCGATGCGCAGGCCGGCGAAGGATATTTCGCGACCTATCATCGGCGCACGGTCACCGTGCTCAGGATGTTCCGATTCGACCTGACGGCCGACGAGATCGTCGAGAGGATCCATGCGCACATGCTGGTTGCCGACGACAAGGAAATCGCGGGCGCGGTTGCCATCCGCTCGGCTGATCCGGAGGCCTATTCCTATAACTTCGCGATGCTGCCCGTCATCGACTGGTACTTCCATAAGTCTTCGCTCACCTAACGCCTTGCGCTCGCTCAAGCGGTCGGGCAGGTTGGCGACACGAGGATCGATACAAGGAGGCCGATGTGGCGCGAAGCTACAGCGTCTATGACGTATTCACCAATCGCAAGCTGACGGGCAACCCGCTGGCGGTCATCTTCGATGGCGACGATCTGAGCGACGAGGCGATGCAATCCATCGCCAAGGAACTGAACCTTTCCGAGACGGTCTTCGTGCAGGCATCCGGCAATCCCGCCCATGTCGCCAAGATCCGCATTTTCACGCCGGGCCGGGAACTGCCATTCGCCGGGCATCCGACCGTTGGAACCGCGATCGCGCTCGCGGAACGCATCCATGGCGGCGCGACCATCGATCTTGTTTCGGTGCTGGAAGAGAATATCGGCCCGGTTCGCTGCGCGGTGCGGCTGAACGAGGGCGAGGCGAGCTTCGCGGAATTCGACCTGCCGCGCAAATCGCAGCAGATCACCATGCCGCTTGATAGGATCGGTATCGGCAAGGCGCTGTCGCTGAAGACGAGCGAGATCGGCTTCGAGAATCACGTTCCCTCGCTTTGGTCGGCCGGCGTGCCGTTCCTGCTTATTCCCGTACGCGATATCGGCGTGGCCGAGCGGCTGGATTTCGATCCGCAGCTTTGGGAAGCGACCGTGCCCTTCGTCGATGGGGCCTTGGCTTCCGCCTACATCTATTGTCGCGGTGGTGTGAACCACGTCGCGAAGTTCCATACGCGGATGTTTGCGAGCGGGATGGGGATCGTCGAGGACCCGGCAACGGGATCGGCGGCGGCGGCACTGTCAGGTGCGATCCATCATTTCGACCGGCTTCCGGATGGTCATCACGACGTCATGATCGAGCAGGGCGTGGAGATGGGGCGGCCGTCCTTTATCCACCTGCATATGGATATCGAAGGCGGAGCGATTTCCAACGCCCGGATCGGCGGCCAGGCGGTGCGGCTTGCGACCGGTACGCTGGACCTTTGATTTCATTGGATTTCGGCAACGCACAAAAAAATCGCGTTTGTTGAAAGAATTTTCGGAAGGGCGCTAGACAAGCCGAACGATCCTGTTTATACGCCCTCTCACACCACGCAACACAGCGCGGACGGGTGATTAGCTCAGTTGGTAGAGCAGCTGACTCTTAATCAGCGGGTCGTAGGTTCGAGCCCTACATCACCCACCATTCTTTCAAAGAAATCAAAGTATTGCAGATGCAACACTCGCTTCGGCGAGTGCCGCCGGGAAGGCGGGGCCTGCACTTTATCCGACGGTTTTTGATCTTCGTTCAACCGCCCGAATCACAACGGTCGCGCGATCTCTGGCCATGCTGAAAAGCATGTTCCAGCCCGATTCGAATCGGGATTTTTTCGCAGTGCATGATTTGCCGGCTCAACGATTCACTGTGCCCTCGCGAACGCCATCGGCGGTCGCGAAAATTCGTTTTCCGAACTTGCCGTCGTTATTTAGGCCGCGCTTCCGGCGCTCGCATCGGTCGGCTGGTCGGCACGTCTGCGGCTGGGCAGCGACTTGATCGACAGGAGCGCGTAGATGATCAGCGGCAGGCAGATGAGGTAGGCGATGCGCATGCCGGCATGGTCGGCGATGAAGCCGAGCAGCGGCGGCGCCAAGAAGAACACCACGAAGGACATCTGCGCCACGGCCGCGACATTGACGTGGGACGGGCGATCGGTGCGCTGTGCGGCCGCCGAGACGCTGAGGGGATAGACAGCGCTGCAGCCGGCGCCCATGAGGCCAAAGCCGAGCAATGCCACGAAGGGATGCGGTGCCGCCCAGACGGCGATGACGCCGGCCGCCGCCAGCACCAGCAGAACCGTTGCCACCGCGCGCGCGCCAAAACGATCGACCTGTGGGTCGACCAGCAGACGGGCGGCCGCCATGAAGAAGGTGAACGAGGTGAGGCCCAGTCCGCCGATGAAGGGTTCGGAATTGAAGACGTCGCGCATGTAGATCGCCGACCAGTCGATGCCGGCGCCCTCGATCAGGAAGGCGGCGATGCCGATGCCGCAGAGCGGCAGCAGGCCTGCCGTCGGCAGCGCGATCAACGGCGCTTTCGCTTCTTCATGGTGCGTGACGCGCGCGGGCGCATTGCGCATGCCCGAGATGACCCAGGTGCCGACGATGAGCACGAAGGCGAAGGTGATACCGAGATGGATATGCATCGGCACACCTGCCTGGCGGATGCCCGATGCGGCAAGTGCCGTGAGGAAGAAGCCGAGGCTCCAGAAGCCGTGCGCCCGGTTCATCACGCCGCGACCGAGTTGCGCCTCGATGCGGTCGATCTCGACATTGAGGTTGATTTCCAGCGAGCCGGCCAGCAGGCCCTCGAGAATGAGGATGCAGAACACCAGGGGAGCGCTTGCCATCCACGGCACCGTTGCGATCAGCGCCGATGTGCCGAGCACGGTGATGAAGGCCGTCGTGCGGGCGCCCAGGCGCTCGATGATGGGGGAGGCGAATGTGAGCGCCGTCAGCGCACCCACGGCCGCTCCGATCAGCGTCAGGCCCAGTTCCGAACGATCGACGCCGAGCGCCAGCTGCAAGTCCGGCATGCGGGCAAGCAGGGCGCCCATCGATACCGCGAAAAGGAAGAAACAGACATAGATTCGGTGCTGCGGCGCGAGCTGCATTGGTGTCTCCAGGTGGGTATGCGCAGATCGGCGCTGGCAATATCCTAGTTTGGGATTTCGCCGACACAATCAAAAATAAACATGATGCGTGTATTTTGCATGAAAACTATCGCTGTGGTTTGTAATATTGCGGCGGCAAGTCTAATGCTGGCGCGGATGGTGCGGCGCGCTTACAGTCCTTGGAAATTGCTTGGATCGCACCGTCTGCCTTGCTGAAACGAAGTGAGATGTCATGAAGCTTTCTGCCTGTATCGAATGGCTTTTTGCCGATGAAGCCGAGACCTTTGCCGATCGGATCAGGCTGGCGCACCGCCATGGCGTTGAGGCCGTCGAGTTCTGGCGGTGGACCAACAAGGATGTCGGCAGCATCGAATGGGCCTTGAACGAGACCGGCATCGAACTTGCCAGCTTCGTGGCCGAGCCGATGATCCCGCTTACGGACCGCGCGAACCAGGCGGCGTTTCTCGAGGGGCTGAAGCGGACGATCGAGGTCGCGCGGCGGCTTGGTGCCAGGACGCTGATCGCGCAAGCCGGAGACGATCTGGCCGGTAAGACCCGCGAGGAGCAGCGGGCAGCACTCACCGAAACGCTCAGCTGTGCCGGCGAGGTGCTTGATGACAGCGGCGTTCGCCTCGGCGTGGAGCCTTTGAACACGCTGATCGACCATGTCGGCTACTTTCTGGAATCGACGCGGGAAGGGCTCGATATCGTCAAGGAGACGGGCAGGGCGGAGATCGGGATCATCTACGACATCTACCACTCCGCCGTCATGGGCGAGGATACGGCCACAGTGATCGGCGGCGATATCGACAAGATCTTTCACGTTCATATCGCCGATCATCCCGGCCGCAACGAGCCGGGGAGCGGATCGATCGACCTGAAGGCGCGCGTGGACTGGCTCGTCGCTCAAGGTTATCGCGGCGCGATAGGACTGGAGTATCGGCCAACACAGCCAAGCGCGCAAACCATCGAGCAGACACGGCGGCTGCTTGGTTGATCGATCGGGCTCGCCGAAACTTTTTCCGCCAGCTGTTGCCGATAAGGCATTCCATTCCACGACCGGCCACCCCATTTAGCTGGCGTAGGAATGATTTTTTGTTTTGATGTTGAGAAGGCCGCGGGATCTCGCGGAGTGTAGGGCGATGCAATTCCAATCAAACCCGGCTCCACAGCCTTCAGAGCCGAGCGTTGGCCAGTGGCCGAGACAGAGGACGGCCAGCCTCGACTGGCTGGTCAACGAGACACGCAACGAGCGCTATATCGACAATCTTCTGGTCCAACTCTGCGACCGGCTGCGCGACGAGGGCATTCCCGTCAGCCGCGCCACGATGCATTTCAGGACGCATCATCCGCAATGGCTGGGCGCGCGCATTCTCTGGCAGACTGGGATGACCGAGGCGAAGATCACCACCTTCGACTACGGCATCGAAAACACGCCGCAGTTCCTGCGAAGCCCAGTCAACGAGATCTTCAGCGGTGCCAGCGAGGTGCGCAAGGATATCGAGTCTCTTCGCCCCGGCGACGGGCATGCGGAATTCTATGACGATCTCAAGCGCGAGGGCGTGACCGAGTATATCGCCTGGCCAATGGAGCACACACTCGGCAAGCGGCACATCGTGACCTTTGCGAGCGATCGTCCCGGTGGCTTCCTGGAAGAGCATGTCGATTATCTGAAGGACCTGCTGCCGGCGCTGACGCTGGTGACAGAGATCCGGCTGAAGAACATCATGGCGCGCACGCTGTTGCAGACCTATGTCGGCCCGCATGCCAGCGAGCAGATCCTGGCTGGGGCGACCACGCGCGGCAGCGGCGCCACGGTGGAAGCGGCGATCCTCATCTGCGATCTTCGCGATTTCACCACGATTTCCGATCACTGGCCGCGCGACGACGTGATCGAGCTCCTCAACGGCTATTTCGACGCGATGTCGGAGCCGATCGAGAAGCATGGCGGCGAAATCCTGAAATTCATGGGCGACGGCATGCTGGCGATCTTCCCGCTCAGCAATCCTCAGGCCTGCGAAAACCTGTTGCAGGCGATCAAGACCGCCGAGGCGTCGATGGTCGAGCTGAACGCCGAGAACAAGCGCAAGGGGCGCGAGGTTCTTCGCTATGGCATCGGCGTGCACGTCGGAGAGGTGATGTACGGCAATATCGGATCGCGCCGGCGGCTCGATTTTACCGTGATCGGCCCGGCGGTGAATGTCGCTTCGCGGCTGGAGAGCCTGACGAAGGAGATCAAGCGGCCGGTGCTTCTGTCCCGTGCGTTTGTGGAGATGGCGGGCCAGGAAGACGAGATGGATAGCCTCGGCGCGTTTCCGCTGCGCGGGCTTGGCGAACCGGTCGACGTGTTTGCGTTTCCGTTGAAGTAGCCTGATAGCTTTGGCGGTCGCGGGCAACCACGATGCGCCGCGCGATCGTCGCAAGTTGTTCTTATCCGCGGCAAATTCGCGCTTGTGGCGGTTTTGCTGTTTCTAGCGGGTGTCGCGGGCGCTAGACCATCTCGTGAAACAACCACCATCCGCGAGATCCTCTATGCCCGGTCCCTATGTCGTTCCCGTTCACGGCGATGAAACGCTTCCCGATGCCTGCGATGTCGTGGTGATCGGCGGCGGGATCGTCGGGTGCTCGACGGCGCTCGAACTCGCCGAGCGCGGGCTGAAGGTCGTGTTGTGCGAGAAGGGCGGCATCGGGCAGGAGCAGTCCAGCCGCAACTGGGGGTGGGTGCGCATCTCGATGCGCGATCCGCGCGAGGTGCCGCTGATGGCCGAAGCGCTGCGCATCTGGGACAATCTCGACGCTCGCACGGGCCGCGATACCGGCTTCAAGCGCGCCGGCATCATCTTTACCTGCGCCAACGGGAAGGAGCTGTCGGATCACGACCGTTGGCGCGCCAATCTCCAGGATTATCAGATCGACACTAGGATGCTCAGCGCCCGAGAGTTCGGCGATCTCTTTCCCGGCTCGAAGCTACCCATGGCCGGCGCGCTCTACACACCCGCCGACGGCCGCGCCGAGCCGCAGAAGGCGGCCCCCGCGATTGCCGAGGCCGCGCGCGACAAGGGCGCCACCATCCTCACCGCATGCGCGGTGCGCGGGATCGAACTGGCGGCGGGCGCTGTCTGCGGCGTGGTGACGGAACGCGGGCCGATCGCCTGCCAAGCCGTGGTGCTCGCCGGTGGGGCATGGTCCAGCCTGTTTTCAGGCCGCTTCGGGATCGATCTTCCGCAGCTGAAGGTGATGAACAGCGTTCTGAGAACGAAGCCGCTCAAGGGCGGGCCGGAGCAGACGATCTGGGCCAACGACTTTGCCATCCGCAAGCGGCAGGACGGCGGGTATACGGTGGCATCGGGCTACGACAATATCGTCGATATCGTGCCGGCGTCGTTTCGCCACGCCATGGATTTTCTGCCGGCGCTGCGCTCGGAGTGGAAGGCGCTCTCCTTCCGGCTCGGCCTGCGCTTCCTCGACGAGGCCCGCATTCCGCGCCAGTGGTCGCTCGATGAGGCAAGCCCTTTCGAATATAACAGGGTGCTAGATCCCGTCCCATCCAGGCGCAAGCAGGACAAGGCGCTGGCTGATTTGAAAGCCGCGTTTCCTGTTTTCGAGAAGGCCGAGATCGCGCAGCGCTGGGCGGGCTATATCGACGTGACGCCTGATGCGGTGCCTGTTATCTCCGACGTCGAGGCCATTCCGGGCTTTCACATCGCAACCGGCTTTTCCGGCCACGGCTTCGGCATCGCGCCGGCCGCCGGGCGGCTGATGGCCGACATCGTGACGGGCAGGGCGCCGATCGTCGATCCCAAGGCGTTCCGGCTGTCGCGGTTCAGCGATGGGTCGAAGATCGAGTTGATTAGTGGGGTATGATTGCAGATCAACGGAGCCAGGAAGCGGCCGCAATCTGCTACGGTCTGGCATGGTGACGAGCTGGAGAAACGCTTGGCGGCTGTCGAGCATGCCCTATCGCAAATGGTCCAAAGCGATCAGAGCTGTGATACGAAATGAGGATCAGTTGATTTGAAAGTAAATCGCAAATCCGATGATCAACGCATGTCGGCCCATTCGATCAACTCGTCCGTCACCGTGACTGGACGGTTGTCGGCGATCTGCGCGATCCTTCTCAAGCGGGCCATCTTGTCGGTATCAAACGTGACGGTTACGCCGAAATGTGTCTGCAGAGCTGCGCTCGACTGCTCCGCCAATTCAAGCATTCTCCGGGCCAAGTTGTCGGTCTTGGAAATCTCAAAGGGGTTGTCGAACCACGTAGGTACATCATTCTGCTTCACACGAGCAGTGTAGGCATCCACGTCAGAAATCGCGCCGCCGAATTCTTCGTGTATGATTTTTGCGGCAGCTTGCCTGCCTTCGTTAAGAGGCGTTCGGATTGCCTCTCCGAATTTGGCACTCATGTCGAAAAGAAACACGTCTTCAACGCGTTTGCGTAGGTCGCTGAAGTCAAACGTGACCCCCGCAACTGGCTTGCGGCCCGTGAGACTATTGAAAAGTTTCCAGCGCGAAGACCAATCCGAACCGTTGCCACCTAGCCGCCCACTCATCACGCTGCCCATGACAATTTCGTCGGTGTAGGTTTTGAAAAGATCGATGAGATCGGCAGCTTCCTGTTGCTTTTCTTCCCAAAGCTCGGCCTCAAATCCCAGCCCTTTAAACTTCTTGAAACGGGCGAGGTTGGAGAATGCTAGGCAAAGCAACCCAATGAGTGCGGAACCGCTGGCGGTGGCGAGATCTCCCCCGTTGATCTTTATGAGCGCGAACGCCAGAAACGCCAATCCGACGATAAAGAGCGTCGCTCGCTCCCATTGTATTTTTTCGAATATCTTCACGCTAATATATCACCCCCGTCTGCAATCGGGATGATGTTATCTGGGCGATCGATTACTGCAATAGTTGCATCGGCTTTGAGCGCTTACATGCACTAGTTTTAAACGATTTCAGCGCCGCCGGTATCGACAAGAAGAAGCTGTCAGTTGGCGCTATTAAAAAGTGGAAAGGCGCATCATGAGAACGTTCGGAAAACAAAAATCTGCTAACCGCCAACAACGGTTGGCAGAAACCGCTCTATAAGCACTGAAAAAGCTCGATCTTTGTAGAGAAGTGGCACGCCCTAGGGGAGTCGAACCCCTCTTCCCAGAATGAAAATCTGGTGTCCTAACCGATAGACGAAGGGCGCTTCCTTCGTGGTGGCGCCCTTATAATCAGGCACTTGGATTCCCGCAAGCGGCAAGAAGTGATTTTTTGCAAAAAAATGACAAGAAATGTCAGCGTGTGGAAAAAGGCGCGTATTGCCTTGAAATCAAACGTCTAAACACGAACGCCGTCCGTTGCGGGGAAGGCAGCGGACGGCGATGAGTGGAATAAGCTTGATATCAGAGCGCGCGCGCCACGGTAGCGGATGGCTGTCGGCCGCCGCAGCCCCAGTTCCAGTCGCGGTTGCGGCCGGTGTCGAGATGGATGGAATCGGTGTGGCAGTAGGTGCCGACGCCACCGCGGTCGGGAAGCGACCTGATATAGCTGGCGATATCCCATTTGGAGACGCCGTCGATCTGGATGTCGGCTGCATCGCAGCTCATGTGCATCGATTCCTCGGCGCCGCCGACCATGCGGTTGTGTTCGGGATCGCGGTAACCCGACGTGACGATCACGGGCTTGCCGAAATGAGTCTCGACCGTCTTGATCACCTTGAGAAGGTTCGGCTTGAAGCAGCCGACCTCGACCTTGTCGTTCTGCAGATGCAATCCGTTCGGCGCGACGCGGGTCATGCCGGGGAGTGACGCCTTCTTGATAAGGCCGGAGAGGCTGGTGAGGAGGTTCTGCTTCGGCGCTGCATAGAGCGCATTCATGCTCTGGCCGGGCAGAGAGCTTGTCGCCAGCGAGGCGGTCTGCACCGGATCGACCCTGGTGCTGGTGTTCTGCGAGGATTGCTGCGGCTGCAGTGATTGCGGCTGCGGCGCTTCCTCGACCGGGAGCTGGCTCGAATAGACGCTGGAGCGCGTTGCGCCGACGCCGGTCGAGGGCTGCAATGTGGTCGAGGTCGGGTTGTTCTGGACCTTCGGCTTGACCGAGAAGATGCTCATCGCCTGAGCGTTGATGCCTGTCGATTGCATGGCCAGGCCGCCGATATTGGCGGGGGCCATGGCTTCCGGCGCTGCCGATACAGGCTGGCCGGGCGCTTGTGCCAGATTGGCGGCTTGCGCGCCGGGGGCATTGGTCATCCCGTAAACATTCGTCATCCCAGAGACGTTGGTCATCCTGGGGTCGCGATAGCCGGCCTGTTGGGCGGTCGCTGCTGTTGGGGCAGTGTTTGCGGCCGTCTGCTGATCTTGCGCTGGCGCGGGTTCGGCGGCGGCGGATGCGAGCGCATCGACGGCGGGCTTGTCGGACACGCAGCCCGACAGCGCCCAAGCGGAGGCGGCGATCAGAAGTGCCGCCTTGATAGGCGTGCGCTTTTCAACAGCGAGCAAGCGAGCATTCTCCAAAATGAAGGCGAGGGGCGTGCAAAACGCACGTTTCCCCTCGAGTCATCCGGAGAGTGCCCGCAGCGAAGTTGTGCGGCAAGGACGATCCGGACGCAGTGGCCGGAAATCGAAAAAGCCGCAAGCCTCGCAAAAGCCTCGGCTTACCAGGCGCCGGTGTTGCCCATCGATGCCCATGGCTCGGCCGCTTCCAGGCTGCCGCCCTTCTGCAGAATCTCGATCGAGATGCCGTCAGGAGAGCGCACGAAGGCCATGTGTCCGTCGCGCGGCGGGCGGTTGATGGTGATGCCGTTGTCCATCAGCTTCTGGCAGGTCGCGTAGATGTCGTCGACCTCATAGGCGAGGTGACCGAAGTTGCGGCCTCCGGTGTAGTCCTCGGGATCCCAGTTATAGGTGAGTTCCAGGCAGGGAGCGCCCTTGGCGGTGGCGTCGGCCTTGTCGCCGGGTGCTGCCAGGAACACGAGGGTGAAGCGGCACTTCTCGTTGTCGACGCGGCGCGTTTCTTCGAGCCCGAAGAGGGTCGCGTAGAAATGGAGCGATGCATCCAGATCCTTCACGCGGACCATGGTGTGGAGATAACGCATTCTGTTTCCTCTCTAAATGCTGGCGCGCCTCTTATGTGGCGGAACGTCAGGTTCAGGCAAGACTAGGGGGTAAGATTGGCAGCTGCGAATAAACGAAAAGTAGGGCTTGCGCTAATCCGTTACCAACATGTTAATCTTGATCTCAAGAATCAGTTAACCGTAACAGTGTGACGCGTATTGAGGGGCTGGCGAAATGGCTGACAGGATTTCATCGACGGAATTCACCGACCTCGAACAACTCGCGGGTGATGCGGTCGACCTCATCGAAATCACCGGTGTCGTGAAGTGGTTCGACGTCGCGAAAGGCTTCGGTTTCATCGTTCCCGACAACGGCATGCAGGATGTGCTTCTGCACGTGACCTGCCTTCGCCGCGACGGTTACCAGACCATCCTCGAAGGCACGCGCATCGTCGCGCTCATCCAGCGCCGCGATCGCGGATATCAGGCTTTCAAGATCCTCTCCATGGACCAGTCGACGGCGGTTCATCCGTCGCAGCTGCCGCCGGTGCGCACGCATGTGCAGGTCACGGCGACCAGCGGTCTGGAGCGCGCGCTGGTCAAGTGGTTCAACCGCACCAAGGGCTTCGGCTTCCTGACGCGCGGCGAGGGGACAGAGGATATTTTCGTGCATATGGAGACGCTGCGTCGCTTCGGGCTTACCGAGCTTCGTCCCGGCCAGGTTGTGCTCGTTCGCTTCGGCGATGGCGACAAGGGACTGATGGCCGCTGAAATCCATCCGGATGCGCCGACCCCCGTGAGCCGGGCGCACTGATGAACATGGTTTCGCACCGGATCAGAAGCGCCTTTTTGGCGCTTTTTTTCATGCTGGCGCTGCCGGCATTCGCCCAGTCCGTCGTCAAGTTCGACAAGGAGCCGCTGGTCATCGAGACGACGGCAGGACAGAAGTACAACTTTACCGTCGAGATCGCCGATACCAACGAACAACGTCAGCGCGGGCTGATGTACCGTCAGGAAATGCCCGCCGACGCGGGCATGATCTTCGATTTCGGCGCGTCGAAGCGGGTGCAAATGTGGATGGAAAACACGGTCTTGCCGCTCGACATGCTGTTCGTCGATCGGGCTGGTATCGTTCGCGGCATCAAGCAGAACGCGGTGCCGTATTCCCGCGATATCATCGATTCGGTGAGCCCGGTGAAGTACGTGATTGAGCTCAATGCGGGTGCTGCGGCCAAGCTCGGCCTAAAGGCGGGCGACCGCGTCACCAGCCCGACGATCACGAAGTACAAATAGCCCCAGATCGGCTCCCGGTTCTTCGGTTCCTGCATAAAAAAGGCTCGTCCCGCGGTATCGCCAGGACGAGCCAAGTTGTACGGCTATGAGCGACGTGCATGAAGCTCATGTCGCTACAATAGCGCGGCGCGCCATCGCGACATTGATCTGCATCAAACGTCGCGATCTGGCACACATATCTCTGCTGCCTACGCCTTTTTGAGGAACTCCGTCTTCAGCACCAGGCCTTTGACCTGCTTGGTGTTGCATTCCACTTCACCGGGGTTTCCGTTGAGGCGGATGTTCTTCACCAGCGTTCCGCGCTTGATGGTTTCCGATGTGCCCTTGACCTTCAGGTCCTTGATGAGCGTGACGGAATCGCCGTCGTGAAGCTCGGCGCCGTTGCTGTCTCTTACAATTGGTTCGTCGGTCATTTTGATCTCGCTTTTCAAAATTGCTTGTTGGATATGAAGGGTATGGCGCGCCTGCGGTTCCCGTTACGTGATGCACATCACGTTGGGTTATCGAGCCTGCGCCACGCTGCCAATGATGCTTCCCTAGAGGCTGGAGCCGTCAAAGTAAAATCAATTGGTTGGATATTGTCTCTCATCAGCGGTCGCTGATTGTCCCGCTGCTGATATGAGCGCGCCGATCATGTTGCACTGGCAAAGATGACGCCGAATCCCTATCTGTAGGGCACGCGGCGAGTTGCCTTTACAGGCGGCTCAGGCAGGATGGGTGGAGACATCCGGGACTGCCGCCCGATGAATTCCGTAACGAACCTCAGGGAATGGAGATATTCGATGACTATCGAACGCGCAGTGCTTGCAGGCGGTTGTTTCTGGGGGATGCAGGATCTGATCAGGCGCATGCCAGGTGTCGAGACGACGCGCGTGGGCTACACCGGCGGCGAGGTTGCCAACGCGACCTATCGCAATCACGGCAACCACGCCGAGGCGATCGAAATTCTCTTCGATCCCGCGAAAACCAGCTATCGCGACATTCTGGAATTCTTCTTCCAGATCCACGATCCGTCCACGCCCAATCGCCAGGGCAACGATCTCGGCCCCAGCTACCGTTCGGCCATCTTCTACGAGAACGATGAGCAGAAGCGAGTCGCGGAAGACACGATCGCCGATGTCGACGCATCCGGCCTGTGGCCGGGCAAGGTGGTGACCGAACTCGCCCCTGTCAGCGATTTCTGGGAGGCCGAGCCGGAGCATCAGGACTATCTGGAGCGGATTCCGAATGGCTATACCTGCCACTTCGTGCGTCCAGGCTGGAAGCTGCCGAAGCGGCAATCTTCCGCAGCTTAAGAGAAAGCCTCTGCTTCATAGCGCCAGGTCGAAAGATCTGGCGTTTTGCGTTTCGGCGTCAACCCGTGACGCTGCCAACCACGGTTTCGACGATCGTGGATGCGGCCTCGTCGTAGTCGGCGTCGCTCAAGGTAGCGACGCGCAGCGCGTCGCAGGCGAGCTTGTCGGAATCGATGTAGAATTGTGTGGACGACCACAGGATGATGAAGAGGTGACGCGGATTGATCGGTTTCATCAGGCCGCGCGCGATCCAGTCTTCGACCACCGCGACGCGCTTATCGGTTGCCTCGCGCATATGCTCGCGGTCCTCTTCCGACAGGAATGGCGCGCCACTCTGCAGTTCGGCGGCAAAGAGGCGCGATTCTTCCGGGTTGCGGCGGCTGTAGTCGATCTTGGCGCGGACATAGGCTTCCAACGCCTCCCGCGGCGAGCGATCCGGCCGAATCTCCTCCAGCGCTTCGTCCCATCCGGCGATCAGCTTCTTCAAGATACCGGTGTAGATCGCCTCCTTGGAGGTGAAGTAGTAGTAGATGTTGGCTTTCGGAAGCCCCGCTTCCTCGGCCACCTCGGCGATGCGCACTCCCTGAAAGCCATTGCGGGAGAAGAGCAGGGTCGCCGCGCGCAGGATTCCGGCCTCGTTCTTGCGCCGGATCTGGCCGACGTCCGCCCGTTTGGCCTCGGCTCGCTTGGCGTCTGACCGTTTTGCGGTGGGCGACCTGCTCGCCTTGTCTGCGCGTTCCATGGTTTTCCCAGTTTGTTTCCACGTGCCCCGGTGTTCCCCGGAGTGCCCCTGTCTACCGTATAGACGAACATATCCGCACGGGAAAAGCGATGGAATAAATTGACGAACTGGTCAGTTATGCCTTGGTCTGTCGCGTCGCCGCATGTGGGTGCGGGCGCCTTCCGTCAGGTCTGGGGTTGAAGCGCCGATTCAAGACAGGCGAGGAGGTGCTTGATATCGACAGGCTTGCCGAGAACGGCGAAAGCGCCGCCGTCGAGTGCTGCCGACCGGGTTCGGTCGTCTCGATAGGAGGTCATGAAGATGATCGGCGGCCTTGGCGCCGTTTTGTTCAATTCGGCTTGAAGCTCGATGCCGCTCAGACCGGGCATGGAGACGTCGAGCAGCATGCAGTCGACCGAGGCGCGATCCTTATAGGCAAGGAACTCCTCGGCATTGGCAAATAGAAGGCTTTGGTAGCCGCAGGACAGAACCAGATCGTCGAGCGCCTCCCGGATGGCTTGGTCGTCGTCGACGATTGCAATGGTGGAAATGTGGGGCAAGAGAGGGACCTATGGGTATTCCGGTACGTTGATATTTCGGACTCGGATGCTTGCTTGTTTCCTCTAATATGCGCTCCGACGCCACGAAACGGTATCATACAAGGGTTTAGGTTGCTCACGTCCGCCGAGCGTTGGGCGAGCGCACAACCGGTTACGGATGCGGGCGATTAAAGATGCGGATCCTCGATTGGCAGGGTCATCTTGAACACGGCGCCGCCGTCAGGATGATTGAAGCCGTCGAGCTTGCCGCCGCGGCTTTCCAGCGTGCTGCGGCAGATCGACAGGCCCATCCCAAGCCCTTCGGCCTTGGTGGTGTAGAAGGGCGTGAACAGCCTCTCCATGCCTTCTGGGCTGATGCCCGGGCCGCTATCCCTCACCGATACACCCACCATGCCATCAGTCGGCTCGATTTCGACGATGATCTCGCGAACAGGGCACTTGGCGCCGTTGATCGCCTGGATGGCGTTGGTCATCAGGTTGATCATCACCTGCTGGATCTCCACCCGCACGCTCTTGACCTGCGGCACGCCTTCGCCCGGGCGAACGGTCACCGCGATGCCGTCGCGTTTCAGGTCGTGCTCGACCAGCGAGCGGGTTTCATCGATCAGCGTCGACAGGTCGATCCACTCGGCCTTGCTCTCCTGCTGGGTGAGGAGGTTGCGGGTGTTGTGGATGATGTCGCTGGCGCGCTGGCCGTCGCGGATGATGCGTTCGGCGGAACGGCGTATCGCTGAGAGATCAGGCGGGTCGCGATCCAGCCAGCGAAGCAGCGTCTGCGCGTTGACGGCGATGGCGCCGAGCGGCTGGTTGAGTTCATGCGCCAGCGAGGCGGAGAGGGCGCCGATGGTGGCAGCCTTCGACGCCTTGGCGAATTCAGCGCGCGCCTCGATCAGTGCTGCTTCCGTCATCTCGCGCTGGGTGATGTCGACCATGCCGACGACCACGCGGTTGAAGGCGGCGGTGTCCTCGGGGAAACTGATGCTCAGCAACACCTGCCTGATTTCGCCGCTGTCGGTGGTGATCCTGCCTTTCCCTTCGAAATACGGCTGGCCCGTGAACATCGCATTCATCAGATGCAGGAATGTCTTGTCGCCGGACGCGATGAAATGAGCCATGGACTCCCGCGAGTCGCTGTCGGCAGATGTGCCTACGAGTTCTCGGGCGGCCTCGTTCGCCGCAACGGTGCGCAGCAGGCCGATGCAGTGGTCGATGATCTCAGGATGCCGGCGCGCGTGGTCTTCTAAATCGGCAACGCCGGCGGCCTTCAATTCCATCAAGTAGGCGCGCAGCTGCGAATAATCCCGCTCCCAGAGCGCGACGCGAGCGCCATCGAAGATCGAGCGGTAGCGGGCTTCGCTTTCGCGGATTTCGGCGTTTCTTTCGATCAGCTCGGCGCGGAAGGCATCGTTTCGCAACAGCAGCGCCATGGTGATGGCAAGCGCCGCGAGCGCGACCGCGAGACGGATGAAGGTCTGCAGGTCGGGATCGGGGCCATGGGTCAGGAAGTAGGAGAGGACCGTCAGGAAGATGCAGACAATCGACGTCAGAAGCAGTCCGGTGCGGGTCAAGATTTCCGAGCCAAGCAGGAGAGCCATGACATAAAGAACCGCGATCGCGCCTTCGATGTCGGTGAAAGTGTCGATCGCAAAGACGATTGCCATCAGGAAGGCTGATATCAGCGCGACGGTGACGCGATGGCCCGTGCCGCCACGTTGATTGAACAGCACACCGGCTCGCTCCGCGCTCATGATAAGATCCCCATCTACCTTGGCGCGCATGATAGCGATCGCGACCGTCATTCTAACCTATACATAGGTGTCGTTTGCGCAAAAGGTGATTTTGCCTTTTGTTTCAGGTGATTGACCGTATTCGCAGCCGACCCGGCTGGTGCGTGCCGCGGGCTGCCGTTCTTTGACGAGGACAGACCGGCCGGTCCGGGCCTATAGTGCGTGCGGAGCGGTCCACTATTCGGTCGTGCCGCGTTGTTCAGGGAAGAGCAGAGTGAATATCAGTTTCGTCGACAGCCGAGCGAGCCATGAGGCGGTGCAGACGATCGCCTTTCGGGGCGGGGTTGCAGCGCCAGCGACGCGCAGCGTTCCCGAGGAGGTGGCGATTGCCTTTTCCTATGGCGGCAGTTCGCATGCGGTGATGATGGCGACGCCTGCTGATCTCATCGATTTCGCCGTCGGCTTCAGCCTCACCGAGGGGCTGATCGACACGGTCTCGCAGATCGAGGCGATCGAGATCGTTCAGGACGAGGTTGGCATCGACGTGCAGATCGCGCTTGTCGACGATGTCGAGGAGAAGCTGCGTGCGCGACGGCGGCACATGATGGGGCCGGTCGGTTGCGGGCTCTGCGGTATCGAATCGCTGGAGCAGGCTGTGCGTACGGTTCGGCCGGTGTTGTCGTCTGGCCTGACGATCACGCCGGATGATGTCTCGCGCGCGGTGGCGAGCCTTGGCGATCACCAGCAGCTCAACCACAAGACCCGCGCGGTGCATGGCGCCGGGTTTTTCGTGCCGGAGAGCGGGCTTGTGGCGGTGCGCGAGGATGTCGGCCGGCACAACGCGCTGGACAAGCTCTGCGGTGCAGTCATCGCCTCGGGCGTTTCCGGCGGCAGCGGCGTGGTTGTTGTGACCAGCCGGCTTTCGATCGAGATGATCCAGAAAGCCGGGTTCCTCGGCAGCCCGATCCTGATCGCCATTTCGGCGCCGACGGCCTATGCCATTCGCACCGCCGAGGAGGCCGGGATCACCATGATCGCCGTTGCGCGCGGAGAGGATTTCGAAATCTTCACGCATCCGCATCGGGTGATTTTCTAAGCTTAACCCCAAAAGGAAAGACCGCCCCGGGGGGTAGGGGCGGTCTCTGGCGGATCCGGGGGAGGGATCCGCGTCTTCGATGCGGGGGCGGCATCGAAGACAGGTAGCGTGCGGCGCTACCGCCTCACGGAGGGGACGTGAGGCATGAGAGGAAGCTACTCCCTTCCCATCCGCTCCATAACTATACTTAGGTGTGGTCAGACTAGACGACGATAGAATAGGCCGGCCAAAGAAGGCCGCCTAAGCTCCAGCCATATTCACAGGACTGGAGCCGATCCCATGTCGTCGTTCAAGAAACTGTTCTCGCTGGTAGCCAAACAAGCCGGAACCAGCCCGTCGACGCAGCTGCCCGAAGCGGAGCGGCCGAGGCGGATCGCGATCACCGTCGATCACGACGAGACGCGCCTGCCGGTCCTGCTGATAGCGCAGACCATCCACTGACCCCGCCCCATTCACCACACCACCATCTGGAGACACCGACCATGACATACCAACCCGCATCCCGGATCCAGCGTGCAGCGCTTGCCACCCCGACCGATCTCCCCTCGAACGCCACGACCGATATCGCGGCGGCGCTCACGGCGCTGCTTGCCGACGTGTTCGTGCTCTATCTGAAGACGAAGAATTTTCACTGGCACATGTCCGGCCCGCACTTTCGCGATTATCACCTGATGCTGGACGAGCAGAGCGAGCAGATCTTCGCCATGACCGACGATATCGCCGAGCGCGCCCGCAAGATCGGCGGCTCGACGCTGCGCTCCATCGGCCACATCGGGCGCCTGCAACGGCTGCTCGACAACGATGCGGATTACGTGACGCCGGAGGATATGCTTGCCGAGCTGCGCGACGACAACAAGCAGCTTGTGGGCCTGATGCGCCAGCTGCACGAACTGACATCCGAGCATAACGACGTCGCAACGACGAGCCTTCTGGAAAACTGGATCGACGAAGGCGAGCGCCGCGCATGGTTCCTGTTCGAGAGCACGCGGCGCGGCGCGTAAGCCGAAGTGATTGCCTTGTCGTCAACTGTCGTCAACCATCCCTGGTCTTGCCGGTCGGGGATGGTTTTTTGATTCGTTTGCGTCGAGGCGTCGGAGCGGGCGTGTCCGGGACGCCGCAGAGCCGGTATGCGCCGTAGCTGCTCTGCCTCGTTCATCGAATGGCGCCAGCACATACCTTGGTATGGTCGCGGCTACACCCCAATAGGATTTCGAGATTGCCGACCGGGTACTAGGCTCCTCTTACAGAACGAAAGGGACGCGCGATGACCCACCAGGCATTTCGCGACAACATCGCATGCAAACCGCCATCCGGGCAGACACGGCCATTTCCTTCGATGCCGCTAGAGGCGCTCCTCGATATGGATCCGGATGCATTGCTTTGGGAACGGCTCTATTGGCAATTCACGCTTCCGGCGCCTTTATCAGCCGCGCTCGATCGCCTGCGAGAGGATTGTGGTGGGCAGATATAAGGAGGACACAGGGATGGCGAACGACTGCAGGCCACTTGTCGAAGTGTCAATTCAAAGGAATGGCTTGTTGATTCCGCTCGGGATCATGACTATCGCGCAGGCGCATGATTTGCCGCGCCGTCAGGACTTGGTTTTTGTTCAACTGGTCGAGAAAGCGGATGGTCGCGCGTTCCCGCAGTTTGAACAACCGTCGCGCCGAATATAGCGGCGCGCTGCTTAAAGACATTCGCAAGGCAGCTTGCAATGCTCATCGCTCAGATTTTTCAGGGAAATTTACCAGCTATTTCAGCGTGGTGATGATGGTCGGAGTGGAGAGATTCGAACTCCCGACCCTCTGGTCCCAAACCAGATGCGCTACCAGACTGCGCTACACTCCGTGCCAACGAGGAGCGCAATACACGGTTCGATCATGCGCTGCAATAACTAAAATGGTCTTTTCACAAGGATCGTCTTTCCGCGGCTTTCAGGTTGATGTCAGTAAGCAATGCCATCCCCGCCTGGTTGGCGTGGCAGCCTTGGCTGGTGCGCGCTCTGGCATTGGGATGCATTTTGGAAAATACGGGTTCATCGAGTGCGCGGGCCGGCTATCGGCCGAAGATCGGAAGTGTCACGCTGTCGGTGCTGACGGCGGTCTACATTCTGGCGGTGGCGAACCAGACATTCTGGGTGCGGGCTTTCGGCTATCTGGCCGCCACGCCAATGGCGTTCATCGCCTTCGTGCTCGGGATTTTTGCAATCACCATCGCTGCACTGACCACATTTTCTGTCAAATACCTGACCAAGCCGGCGCTGATCTTCTTCCTTATGGTCGCGGTGGTATCCTCCTGGTTCACAGATCAGTTCGGTGTGATCATCGACAAAGAGATGATCCGCAACGCTGCGGTGACCACGCGGGCAGAATCGGCGCATCTGATCACCTTTTCCTTCGTGCTTCACATTCTGCTGTTAGGCGTGCTGCCGTCGCTTCTGATCGCCTTGGTCAAGATCGTTCACAAGCCGTTTCTGAAGAAGTTTGCCTGCAATATGGCCGTTATTCTGCCGTGCCTGGCGATTTTCGTCGCTGCCGGCCTCGGCTTTTCGCAGACCTATGCCGCGGTCGGGCGTCTGCACAAGGATATCATGCTCACGCTGAACCCGTTCATCCCGATCGGAAACGCCGCACGCTTCGTCTTCGCCACTGAAAACGATCGCACCGTCGTGCGCCGGCCGCTCGGTACGGATGCGCACCAGCGCACGGCGAGCGCCAATGGTAAGCCCCGGGTGACGATCATCGTTGCCGGCGAGACGGGCAGGGCGCAGAATTTTTCGCTCGGCGGCTATCCGCGCGAGACCAATCCGGAGATGAAGGCGCGCGGCGTCATCTACTATAAGAATTCGACGAGCTGTGGCACCTCCACGGCGGTGTCCTTGCCCTGCATGTACTCCGTCTATACGCGGGCGGACTATACGCATCGCAAAGGGCTCGAGACCGATAACCTCACGGATATTCTCGGCCACGCGAAGGTCGACGTCGAGTGGTGGGACAACGATACCGGCAGCTATGGCGTCGCCAACCGCATTCCCTATCGCTTCCTGCCCGATGCCGCCGACCCACGTTTCTGCACGGATGGCGAATGCCTCGACACGGTGCTGCTCGACAAGTTGGGCGACTGGCTCTCGAATGTGAAGAGCGACAGCGTTCTGGTGCTGCACCAGCTCGGGAGCCATGGGCCGGCTTATTACAGGCGTTACCCGGACGATTTCCGCCGCTTCACGCCGGATTGCCGGACCGCGGAGTTCGGTGCCTGCAAGCCTGAGGAGATCGTCAATGCCTACGACAACACGATCCTTTTCACCGATCACGTGGTCGCCAAGGTCATCGACAATCTGAAGAAGCATCAGGACACGATTTCGGCTTCGATGCTCTATGTCTCCGACCATGGCGAATCGCTGGGCGAAAATGGGCTTTATCTCCATGGCGCTCCCTATATCATCGCGCCGGCGGAGCAGACGCGGGCGCCGATCATCGTCTGGCTGTCGCCTGATTTCAGCGCGGCCTCCGGCATCGACACGGCCTGTCTTGCGGCGAGCGCTTCCAATCCGGTGTCGCACGACAATTTCTTCCACAGTGTTCTCGGGCTGATGGATGTCGAAACCAGCGTCTACGACGCGAAGCTCGACCTGTTCTCAGGCTGCCGGAAGGTGCCGGACAAGGCGGTTCAGACGACATCCAAGGGGTAGGCCGTCGGCGCGCGGCTTCCACGGCTTTTCGCTTGAAAAGGAAGGGATTCGCCGCTAAGCAAAATTCATCTATCTGTGCGATCGTAGATGAAGATGCTCCGCACGGGGGCAGTCCATTGATTGCGAAAGCCATAATTCGGAGGCGTGCAGCTATGTCTGCCAAGATCTATCGTCCAGCAAAGACCGCCATGCAATCCGGCAAGGCAAAGACTCACCTCTGGGTGCTGGAGTTCGATCAGGAAACGCCGCGCACGATCGACCCGATCATGGGCTACACCTCGTCGTCGGACATGCGCCAGCAGGTGAAGCTGAATTTCGAAACGCAGGAACTGGCCGAAGCCTATGCGCAGCGCAACGGCATCGAATACCGGGTGATCGCCCCGAAAGATCCGCAGCGTCAGACGGTGGCATATCCGGATAATTTCCGCTATACGCGCACGCAGCCTTGGACGCACTGATCGGACGCACCGATCGCTTCCAGAGCCCATGCCTTCGATGCGCCCAGGTGCATCGGCAGTGTGGCCCCTTAGCTCAGCTGGATAGAGCACCTGCCTTCTAAGCAGGTGGTCGCAGGTTCGAATCCTGCAGGGGTCGCCAATCAATTCAATGACTTACGGTGATTTTCCAACTTCGAGGTTGGAGCCGTTTACAGAGTTTTGAGGCGGTTTACCCCACCTCTAGTTTGTACTCTCGATCGGCATTCGATTGTCGCAAGGCGGATCGTTTGATCTGTCACCAGATGACTTTCTGAAGCTATCTTCCTCCCGGACTTGAATTCGCCACATTGACCTCCCATATCAGGCCCATCGGCATTGCTGGTCAGTGTTCCACACAGCGAACGCTCGCAGTTGCCGGTACCGCTTTTATGCTTTTGACCACGGATGTACTGGCACTGGTGTGAGATGCGAATAGGAAGGTCGGTGCGGATTTGCCCCGGCCTTTTTTATTGTCCGGATTCGGGCCGGCTCAAAGCTTTGTATGACGTTCAAAGACAAAAGGCCGAAGCGGGTGCTTCGGCCTTTTGTGGTTTTGGTGGTGCTGCGTCTTTGCTGCTATTTCACCGCTGTTGCGTGGCGCCTGCCTTTGCCGAGGTCCGGCAGGAAGACGGTGAGCAGGCCGAGCAGCGGCAGGTACGAGCAGACGTGATAGACGAAGACGATGCCCATGCGGTCCGCGACCATGCCTAGTGCCGCGGCGCCGATGCCGCCGATGCCGAAGGCGAAGCCGAAGAACAGGCCGGCGATCATGCCGACGCGTCCGGGCACCAGCTCCTGCGCGAAAACGACAATGGCCGAGAAGGCGGAGGCCAGGATGATGCCGATCACGAAGGTCAGCACGATCGTCCAGGTATAGCCCGCATAGGGCAGCGCCAGCGTGAAGGGCAGGGCGCCGAGGATCGAGAACCAGATGGTGAACTTCGTTCCAAACCAATCGACGATCGGACCGCCGGCGACGGTGCCGATGGCGACCGCGCCCAGGAAGACGAAGAGCAGGATCTGCGCTTCTTGGACCGACACCTGGAAGCGTTCGATCATGTAGAAGGTGTAGTAGCTCGAAAGGCTGGTCATGTAGACGTATTTCGAGAAGACCAGCATGGCGAGGACCGCGATCGACATGATCACCTTGGCGCGCGGCAGCACGACGGCAGGCACCGCGGCCTTGCGGCCGGCATTGGTGCGGCGGTGGTTGGAGTACCAGACACCGACGCGCCACAGGATGATCATGCCCGTCAGAGCCGCAACCGAGAACCATGCGACGCTGGTCTGTCCGCGCGGCAGCACGATGAAGGCGGCGGCCAGCGGGCCGATGGCCGAGCCGAAATTACCGCCCACCTGGAACAGCGACTGCGCCAGACCGTGGCGTCCGCCCGACGCAAGGCGGGCGACGCGGGAGGATTCCGGATGGAAGACCGCCGAGCCGAGGCCGACAACGCCGGCGCCGACGAGCAGCACCCAATAGGCGTGTGCATAGGCGAGCAGCACCAGGCCGATCAGGGTGAAGAACATTCCCGCCGACAGCGAATAGGGCAGCGGGCGCTTGTCGGTATAGATGCCGATCAGCGGCTGCAGCAGCGAGGCCGTGACCTGGAAGACCAGGCCGAGCAGGCCGATCTGGGTGAAGTCGAGACCGTAGCCCTCCTTGATCATCGGATAGAGGGCTGGGATGAGCGACTGCATCGTGTCGTTCAAGAGATGGCAGAAGCTGACTGCCATGATGATGCTGAAAACCGTCTGTTCCGCGGAGTGTTTCTCCGCCGTCATTGTACCTGTTGTCACGATGTTCCTCCTGAGAACCTGACTATCCGCATAGTCTCCTTGCGGTAGTCCCGCTTTCGTGTTTTGGTCCAATGTCTTCGCAACTGGGCCAAGCTGAATGAAAGAGTCGCAAAATTCGCCGGCTGCCGGACTGGCGGAGCGGCACATCGAGCGGTTGGCGGCGACTGAAGCGGCCGTAGAGCCGGTATTTACCCTGCCGTCAAAGTATCCGTCCGGCCATCATGTGGCGTTGCACCGGCACAGCCGGGCGCAGTTCGCATATGCGCGTACCGGAGTTATCATGGTGTCGTCGCGGCAGGGACGGTGGATGGTTCCGCCGGAGCATGCGCTGTGGATCCCGGCCGGTCTCGATCACTCCGTCGATATGCTCGGCGAGGTGACCATGCTTTCGGTCTATATAAGTTCCGACGCGCTGGTTTCCCTGCCGGAAGCGGTCCGCGTGGTCGGGCTGACGGATTTGGCGCGCGCGCTCATCATCCAAGCGGCGTCTCCGGCAAGTGATGTCGGCGGCTCGCGGCGGCAGCGCCTGATCGTGGCGCTGCTTCTGGAGGAGATCGCAAGGCTTCCCGACCGACAACTCGGACTGCCTATTCCTGCGGATGCGAAGCTTGCAGGACTCTGTCGCGCCTTTCTTTCCAGCCCGACCGCACGGCTTCTGATCGACGATTGGGCCGAGCAACTGAACATGAGCCGCCGTGCCTTTACCCGTGCGTTTCGGCGCGAGACCGGCATCAGCCTCTCCACCTGGCGTCAGCAGGCGGCACTCTTCACCGCGCTTCCGCGGCTGGCGGCGGGCGAGTCGGTAACCTCGGTTGCCCTCGATCTCGGATATGAAAGCGTGGCTGCCTTCACCACCATGTTCAAGCGCATGCTGGGCGCGCCGCCGCGCACTTACTTTCGCGTTGCCGATCCCATTTGAAATCGCTGAGTAACTTCAGAATCCGGCACGTGGGCTTGTCACACGCCCGACATCGGCGCGCGGCATAACTGTGCGAAACATTCGTTTGACATTCGAATGAGTTTCGCTTTAACTGTTTTAGCTTTCGCAATTGCGTTGTCTTGTTTGCGTTGCGGCATTTTCTGGGGGCATGGACGCGTGAGCGGTCAGATTCACGATCTTTTCGTTATCGGTGGCGGCATCAACGGCTGTGGTATCGCGCGTGACGCGATCGGGCGCGGCTATTCCGTTGCGTTGGCCGAGATGAACGATTTCGCCTCCGGCACGTCCTCCGGTGCCACCAAGCTCATTCACGGCGGTCTGCGCTATCTCGAACACTACGAGTTTCGTTTGGTGCGCGAATCGCTGATGGAGCGCGAGATCCTGTGGGCGATGGCGCCGCATATCATCTGGCCGATGCGCTTCGTGCTGCCCTACCACAAGGGCGGCATCCGGCCGGCATGGCTGATCCGGCTTGGTCTGTTCCTTTACGACCATCTCGGCGGCCGCAAGCTTCTGCCGCCGACCAAGGTGCTCGACATGCGCCGCGATCCGGCGGGCAAGCCGTTGAAGTCGCTGTTCTCGAAGGCGTTCGAATATTCCGACGGCTGGGTCGATGATGCCCGCATGGTGGTGCTGAATGCGCGCGATGCGGCCGACAAGGGCGCGCTGATCATGCCGCGCACCAAGGTCGTCTCGGCGCATCGCGAGAACGGTGTCTGGGCGATCGAGACCGTGGATACGGTGACCGGCGAGAAGCGGCATTTCCAGGCGCGGATGCTGGTCAATGCGGCAGGTCCTTGGGTCGATCACGTCATTCGCGCCGCCTTCGGGCAGAACGAGGCGCGGCATGTGCGCCTCGTCCAGGGCAGCCATATCGTCGTGAAGAAGAAGTTCAACGATAACAGGGCCTACTTCTTCCAGAACCCCGACAACCGCATCATCTTCGCGATCCCCTACGAACAGGACTTTACGCTGATCGGCACCACGGACCGCGACTACAAGGCCGATCCTAGGGATGTGAGGATCTCGGACGAGGAGACGACCTATCTCTGCAAGGCCGCGAGCGAGTATTTCAACGAGCCGGTGCGGCCCGAGGACATCGTCTGGACCTATTCCGCTGTGCGCCCGCTGTTCGACGACGGCGCATCCAAGGCGCAGGAAGCGACGCGCGATTACGTGCTGAAGCTGGAGGGCGAGGGCGGACAGGCGCCGTTGCTCAATGTGTTCGGCGGCAAGCTCACCACCTATCGTCGGCTGTCGGAACACGCGCTGGAGAAGATCGGCGCGGCAATCGGCGCCAAGGGTGCCCCGTGGACGGCCAAGAGCCATTTGCCCGGCGGCGATTTTCCGGCGCAGGGATACGAGGCGGAAGTTCGCAAGCTGAAGGGCAGCTATCCGTTTCTCATAGATACGCATGCCCGCCGCCTCGTTCGCCGCTACGGCACGAAGGCCGCGGTGCTTTTGGGACAGGCGCGCGGGACCGAGGATCTCGGGCGCTGTTTCGGTAGCGACCTCTATGAGGTGGAGGTTCGCTACCTGATCGAGCACGAATGGGCGAGACATGCCGATGACGTGCTCTGGAGGAGAACGAAGGAGGGCTTGCGCCTGACGAAGGAGCAAGCCGCGGTTTTGGAGGAGTACATGGCCGCGCTACCGGCTCAGATGGCCGGATAAAAGAGCGGCATGTGGTCCCCGCTGTGAGGAGGCACGGGAACCTGAATGCTGGAATTGCGAAACATCGCAAAGACGGTGGGTGCGGATACGCATATCCACGCGACCGATCTCGCGTTTGAACGCGGCACGCTGAACGTGCTCCTGGGGCCGACCCTGTCTGGCAAGACGTCGCTGATGCGGCTGATGGCCGGGCTCGACCGGCCGACCAGCGGGACGATCCATTTCGATGGCGTCGATGTCACCGGCATGCCGGTGCAGAAGCGCAATGTCGCGATGGTCTACCAGCAGTTCATTAACTACCCCGCCTTTACGGTCTACGAAAACATCGCCTCGCCGATGCGCATATCGGGCAAGGATGCCGCCACCATCGATCGCGAGGTGCGCAAGGCCGCCGATCTGCTGCGGTTGACGCCCTATCTCGACCGCACGCCGCTCAATCTCTCCGGCGGTCAGCAGCAGCGCACCGCGCTTGCCCGCGCGCTGGTCAAGAACTCCAGCCTCGTGCTGATGGACGAGCCGCTTGCCAACCTCGACTACAAGCTGCGCGAGGAACTGCGCGCCGAGTTGCCCAGGATATTCGCGCAATCGGGCGCCATCTTCGTCTATGCGACGACCGAGCCATCCGAAGCACTGCTGCTCGGCGGCAATACGGCCACGCTATCCGAGGGGCGGGTGACGCAGTTCGGGCCAACGATTTCGGTCTACCGGACACCGCGTGATCTCACCACCGCCAAGACCTTCGCCGATCCGCCGCTCAATTTCATCGACGTGGTGAAAGCCGGCGCGACATTCCAGCGCGACGGTCGCGCGGTGTTTGCGGTGCCGGGGCACCTTGCCGGCATGGCCGATGGACCGGTGACGGTGGCGTTTCATCCGCATCATCTCGGGCTTGCAGCGCAGACGCAGGGCGCGGTGCGGCTCAAGGCGCGCACGCAGCTGTCGGAGATCACCGGCTCGGAAAGCTTCGTCTATCTCGATTACGAGGGTGTGCGCTGGGTTATGCTGGCGCACGGCATTCACGACATCGATCCGGACACCGATATCGACGTGTTTCTTGATGGCCGCCACCTGATGGCATTCGACACCGGCGGCCGGGCGATCTCGTCCGGCGCAACGGCTTGAAGGGGTAGGGACATGGCACGCATCACGCTCGACCACATCCGCCACGCCTACGGGCCGAACCCGCAATCGGACAAGGACTACGCGCTGCGCGAAGTCGACCACGAATGGAACGACGGCGGCGCCTATGCGCTGCTCGGGCCATCCGGCTGCGGGAAGACGACCCTGCTCAACATCATCTCCGGCCTGCTGCAGCCGTCGCATGGCCGCATCCTGTTCGACGGCAAGGACGTGACCAATCTGGCGACGCAGGCGCGCAACATCGCGCAGGTGTTCCAGTTCCCCGTCATCTACGACACGATGACGGTCTACGACAATCTGGCCTTTCCGCTGCGCAATCGCGGCGTATCGGAGCCCGAGGTTGATCGTCGCGTTCGCGAAATTCTCGAGATGATCGATCTCACGCTCATGGCGCGGCGCAAGGCGCAGGGGCTGACCGCCGACCAGAAGCAGAAGATTTCGCTTGGCCGGGGACTAGTGCGCAGCGACGTCAACGCGATCCTGTTCGACGAGCCGCTGACGGTCATCGACCCGCATATGAAATGGGTGCTGCGCTCGCAGCTGAAGCGGCTGCACAAGCAGTTCGGTTTCACCATGGTCTATGTCACGCACGACCAGACGGAAGCGCTGACCTTCGCTGACAAGGTCGTCGTCATGTACGAGGGCGAGATCGTGCAGATCGGCACGCCGGCCGAGCTCTTCGAGAAGCCGAGCCACACCTTTGTCGGTTATTTCATCGGCTCGCCCGGCATGAACGTGCTGCCGGCAAAGCTCGATGGCAGCAGGGTGACGGTGGGAAGCGAGAGCCTGTCGCTCGACTACGCGCCGAAGGCTGCTGCGGGCGCAAAGACCGAGCTCGGCATCCGGCCGGAGTTCATCCGCCTCGGGCGCGAGGGCATGCCTGTCACCATCAACCGGGTCGAGGATATCGGGCGGCAGAAGATCGTGCGGGCAGATTTCGCGGGCCAGCCGATCGCCATCGTGTTGACCGAGGATGCCGAGATCCCCGCTGAAGCCCGGGTCACCTTCGATCCCAAGGCCATCAACATCTACGCCGATTCCTGGCGCGTCGGCAGGGAGGGCTGAGCCATGAACAAGACCTGGAACAACAAGGCCTGGTTTCTGGTGCTGCCAGTGCTGGTGCTTGTCGCCTTCTCGGCGGTGATCCCGTTGATGACCGTCGTCAATTATTCGGTGCAGGATACGTTCGGGAACAACGAGTTCTTCTGGGCGGGCACGGACTGGTTCGTGCAGACGCTGCAATCCGACCGCTTCTGGGCGGCCTTGCAGCGCAATCTCGCCTTCTCGCTGATCATCCTGGCGCTGGAGATCCCGCTCGGCATCTTCATCGCGCTCAACATGCCGAAGAAGGGGATCGGCGTGCCGATCTGCCTCGTTCTGATGGCACTGCCGCTCCTTATTCCGTGGAACGTCGTCGGCACGATCTGGCAGGTGTTCGGGCGCGTCGATATCGGCCTGCTCGGCCATACGCTGGAGGCGATCGGGCTCGACTATAATTATGTCCGCGATCCGGTCGATGCCTGGATCACCGTCATCGTCATGGACGTCTGGCACTGGACGAGCCTTGTGGTGCTGCTGTGCTATGCCGGTCTCGTGTCGATCCCGGATGCCTATTATCAGGCGGCGAAGATCGATGGCGCGTCGCGCTGGTCGGTGTTCCGTTACATCCAGCTGCCCAAGATGAAGCGCGTGCTTCTGATCGCCGTGCTGCTGCGCTTCATGGATAGCTTCATGATCTATACTGAACCCTTCGTCGTCACCGGCGGCGGCCCCGGCAATTCGACCACTTTCCTGTCGATCGATCTGGTGAAGATGGCCGTCGGGCAGTTCGATCTCGGTCCGGCGGCCGCGATGTCGATCATCTACTTCCTGATCATCCTGCTGCTCTCATGGATCTTCTACACTGTGATGACCAGCGGCGACGAGAACGCTTGAGGAGGAGAGGACCATGGCCCAATCCATGACACAGACGATGAAATACAAGCCGGCCGGCAACTTCTCCTGGGTCGTCTCGACCGTCTACATCATCTTCCTGCTCTTGCCGATCTACTGGCTGGTCAACATGAGCTTCAAGGAGAATGCCGAGATCACCGGCACCTTCTCGCTCTGGCCGCAGAACCCGACGCTCAGGAACTACACGATCATCTTCACCGATCCGTCGTGGTACAACGGCTATATCAACTCGATCACCTATGTGGTGATGAACACGGTGATCTCGGTGCTGGCGGCGTTGCCTGCGGCCTATGCGTTCTCGCGCTACCGGTTTCTCGGCGACAAGCACCTGTTCTTCTGGCTGCTCACCAACCGCATGGCGCCGCCCGCCGTTTTCGCGCTGCCGTTCTTCCAGCTCTATTCGGCATTCGGTCTGATCGACACCCATATCGCGGTCGCGCTGGCGCACTGCCTGTTCAACGTGCCGCTGGCGGTCTGGATCCTTGAAGGCTTCATGTCTGGTGTGCCGAAGGAGATAGACGAAACGGCCTATATCGATGGCTACTCGTTTCCGCGTTTCTTCATCCGCATCTTCATGCCGCTGGTGGCATCGGGGATCGGGGTGGCCGCCTTCTTCTGTTTCATGTTCTCGTGGGTGGAGCTGCTGCTCGCCCGCACGCTGACGACCACCGCGGCCAAGCCGATCTCGGCGATCATGACGCGCACGGTGTCGGCCTCGGGGATGGACTGGGGCGTGCTGGCGGCGGCCGGCGTGCTCACCATCATTCCCGGCGCACTCGTCATCTATTTCGTCCGCAACTACATCGCCAAGGGCTTCGCGCTCGGCCGCGTCTAAAGGGGAGACCAGACATGAACTTTTCCTGGATGGCGTGGACGCTGCCGACCGCATTGTTCTTTCTGACGATCCTCGTGCTCCTGATCGGCATGAGCATCTGGGAATATCTGGCGCCGGGCGGCTCGCCGCGTGTGGGGGTCTTGAGGTTCGAGACCACGCGGGGAGACCGTCTTTTCATATCGCTGCTGGGAGCAGCGTTCATTCATCTCGCATGGCTGGGCCTCGTCGGGCCCAACCTGTGGTGGGCTCTTGGGCTTGCCGTAGTCTACGCCATCGGCGTGTTCCGCTACGTGTGAGGCCAGGGAGATACAGATGGCCGGGGGTACTGGCCGCCTGACGTGAAGACTGCAATCGCAAACCTTGGGAGGATATCATGCGACGGCATCTACTAGCGACAACAGCAGGCATCTTGCTGGCCATGGCGGGTTCCGCCTATGCCGGCATGGACGAGGCGAAATCATTCCTGGACAAGGAAGTCGGCGAACTCTCGTCGCTTTCGCGCGCCGACCAGGAAAAGGAAATGCAGTGGTTCATCGATGCCGCGAAACCCTTCGCCGGCATGGATATCAAGGTCGTTTCCGAAACGCTGACGACGCATGAATATGAATCGAAGGTGCTGGCGCCGGCGTTCACCGCCATCACCGGCATCAAGATCACCCACGACCTGATCGGCGAGGGTGACGTCGTCGAAAAGCTGCAGACGCAGATGCAGTCGGGCGAAAACATCTACGACGCCTACGTCAACGATAGCGACCTGATCGGCACCCATTGGCGCTACCAGCAGGCCCGCTCGCTGACCGACTGGATGGCCAACGAAGGTAAGGATGTCACCAACCCGGGACTCGACATCAACGACTTCATCGGCACCAAGTTCACGACCGCGCCGGACAAGAAGCTCTACCAGCTTCCCGACCAGCAGTTCGCGAACCTCTACTGGTTCCGCTACGACTGGTTCAACGACGAAAAGAACAAGGCGGACTTCAAGGCGAAGTACGGCTACGACCTCGGCGTTCCGGTCAACTGGTCGGCTTATGAGGATATCGCCGAGTTCTTCACCGGTCGCGAAGTGAACGGCAAGAAGGTCTTCGGCCATATGGACTACGGCAAGAAGGACCCGTCGCTCGGCTGGCGCTTCACCGACGCATGGCTGTCGATGGCCGGCAACGGTGACAAGGGCCTTCCGAACGGTCTTCCCGTCGACGAATGGGGCATCAAGGTCGACGAGAACTCGCGTCCCGTCGGCTCATGCGTCGCGCGCGGCGGCGATACCAACGGTCCGGCTGCCGTCTATTCGATCCAGAAGTATCTGGATTGGTTGAAGGCCTATGCACCGCCGGCAGCGCAGGGCATGAACTTCTCCGAATCCGGCCCCGTGCCGGCGCAGGGCGAAGTGGCGCAGCAGATCTTCTGGTACACCGCTTTTACGGCCGATGCCGTCAAGCCGGGCCTGCCTGTCGTCAACGAGGACGGCACGCCGAAATGGCGCATGGCACCAAGCCCGCATGGCGTCTACTGGAAGGACGGAATGAAGCTCGGCTATCAGGACGTCGGTTCCTGGACGCTGATGAAGTCGACGCCTGACGACCGCGCCAAGGCCGCATGGCTCTATGCGCAGTTCGTGACCTCGAAGACGGTGGACGTGAAGAAGAGCCATGTCGGTCTCACCTTCATCCGCGAATCCACCATTCGCGACAAGAGCTTCACGGAGCGCGCTCCGAAGCTCGGCGGTCTGGTCGAGTTCTATCGCTCGCCGGCCCGCGTGCAGTGGTCGCCGACCGGCACCAACGTTCCTGACTATCCGAAGCTGGCACAGCTCTGGTGGCAGGCCGTCGGCGATGCGTCCTCCGGCGCCAAGACCGCCCAGGAAGCCATGGATTCGCTTTGCGCCGAGCAGGAAAAGGTCCTGCAGCGCCTGGAGCGCGCCAAGGTGCAGGGCGATATCGGTCCGAAGCTCGCCGAGGAGCATGATCTCGAATACTGGAACAAGGACGCGGTCGCCAAGGGCAACCTCGCTCCCCAGCTGAAGATCGAGAACGAGAAGGAAAAGCCGGTCACCGTCAACTACGACGAACTGGTCAAGAGCTGGCAGTCCCAGTAATGGGCTCCAACGGCCGGGGTTTCAAACCCCGGCCAATCTCTATGCCGGCGGCACGCGAAGGCTGTCGCCGGCTCTCTCCATTTTCAAATCCATGTTGGCAACCTGCCGTTCGAGCGGCGGGAACGGTACTCCTATTCAGTCGGAACAGATCATGGGCGGGTTCATTCTGGCGATCGATCAGGGCACGACGTCGTCGCGAGCGATCATCTTCGACAACGGAATGACGATCGTCGCCTCGGCGCAGATGGACGTCCGGCAGCATTATCCGCAGGCGGGCTGGGTCGAACATGATGCCTGCGAGATATGGGAGAGCGTCGTCGCCACCGCGCGGCAGGCGATCGACAAGGCGGGCATCGCGGCCTCGGCAATTGTTGCGATCGGGATCACCAATCAGCGTGAAACCACCGTTGTGTGGGACCGCAGGACCGGAAGGCCGCTTTACAGGGCAATCGTCTGGCAGGACAGGCGCACCGCCGAGATCTGCGACAGCCTGAAGGCGGATGGCTACGAGAAGCTGGTTCGCGCCAAGACAGGGCTGCTGCTCGATCCCTATTTCTCCGGCACCAAGCTGCGCTGGCTGCTCGACAATGTCGATGGGCTGCGGGAGCGTGCAAGGATGGGCGGTGTTTGCTTCGGCACCATCGACAGCTGGCTGATCTTCAACCTGACGGGCGGGCGGGTTCACGCGACCGATGCGACCAACGCTTCGCGCACCATGCTTTACAACATCACCGATGCGACCTGGGACGACGAGCTTTTGGGCGTGCTCGCGATACCGGCGCCGCTGCTGCCTGATGTCAAGGAATGCGCTGATGATTTCGGGGTCACGGACAGGTCGATCCTCGGAGCGGCAATCCCGATCCTGGGCGTTGCCGGAGACCAGCAGGCAGCGACGATCGGCAATGCCTGTTTTGATCCTGGCATGATGAAATCGACCTATGGAACGGGTTGCTTCGCGCTGCTCAACACCGGCCGGGATCGGGTTGCCTCATCGAACCGCATGCTGACGACAATCGCTTATCGGCTGGATGGCGAAACGACTTATGCGCTCGAAGGGTCGATCTTCATTGCGGGTGCTGCCGTGCAATGGCTGCGCGATGGGCTCGGCCTCATTTCGCGTGCCTCCGACAGCGGCGCCTTGGCTGTTGCTGCCGATCATGGGCAGCGCGTCTACATGGTGCCCGCATTCACCGGTCTCGGCGCGCCCCATTGGGATTCGCAGGCGCGCGGCGCGATCTTTGGATTGACCCGCAACAGCGGGCCGGCGGAGCTGGCGCATGCGGCGCTTGAATCGGTCGCCTACCAGACGTTGGACCTGCTGGTGGCCATGCGCAAGGATTGGGGCGAGCGTCGGACCGGGACAGTGCTCAGGGTCGATGGCGGCATGACGAATTCTGACTGGACCATGCAGCGCCTCGCCGACATCGTCGCCAATCCCGTGGATCGCGCGGCAGCGCAGGAGACGACGGCTCTCGGTGCTGCATGGCTTGCCGGGTCGCGGGCGGGTGTCTGGCCGGAGCGCGCCGCTTTCGCGAAAGCATGGTACAGCGACCGTCAGTTCCTGCCGACGATGCCGGACACCGAGCGACAGGCGAAGATCGCCGGCTGGCGCGATGCCGTGTCTCGAACGCTTTCCCGCCCGCTCAGCCTGTGATCTTCACGTCCGATCCGGCCAACAGTGAGAGGTCGCGGGCGGCCTGTTGCAGCATGACGATCGTTCGCTCGATATCGGGTGCGTCGGGCGCATTGACGAGGCCGATATAGGGGCAGGTGAGGGCGGCGATGACGCGGCCGTCGGGGCCGAGGATCGGGGCGGAGAGGTTGTGGACGCCAGCGGTCTGGGCGCTCGGCATCTTCTCGTAACCGCGTTCGCGGATGTCGCTCAGGCGCTGGTAGAACTCCCGTCCCGGCCGCTTCGTCTTGGGGTCGCGGGCGTGCTCGGCGATCATCATCTCGCGCTCCTCATCGGTGCGGAAGGCGAGCAGCACGTGGCCGGAGCCGGTTTCGAGCAGGCTCATATGCGAGCCGACACGGATCGAGATGCCCCAGTAGTTCGGCGCCTCGTGCTGGGCGATGACGACGGCGGATCCGCGGTCGAAGACCACGAGATGGTTCGCCTGGCGGGTGCGCTGCGCGAGGTCGCGCATCAGCGGCATGGCGAATGAGGCGAGGCGGCGGGCAGGGGCGTGCAGCTGGGAAAGGCCGAAGAGCTTGAGCGTCAGCGTGAAGCGGTCGCCCTCGAGCTTGGTGACGTAGCCGCGGCGCACGAGACGATCGAGCATGCGGTAGAATTCGTTGGGGCTGCGGTCGAGGCGCTTGGCGATTTCCGCCTGGGTGAGCCCCTCCTCGACGCTCGCCAGAAGCTCGAGGATATCAAGCCCCTTGTCCAAGGCAGGCGCCCGGTACCGGTCGGCTTCATCCGCGTCCATGCTGTTCTCCTGTGAATATGCCTTTACATATACAAATAAGCCGAAGCCGAAAAGGGAAAGTTCGGCGGCGATCCCGGCAATCCGAGACAACTTCTCCGTTTCACGAAGCGGCTTGCTACCCAGATCAGGCGCACATAGCATGCAGCAGATTTGCAGGATGATGCCGATGTTTCTGACGCAGGACGAGCTTTCCCATATCACCGCGTTTCGCCGCGAGCTCCACCGCTATCCCGAGGTGTCGGGCGAAGAGGTCGAGACCGCGCGCCGGGTGCAGGAAGCGCTGCTTCTGGCAAAGCCTGATCGGATCGTCTCGAACCTTGGCGGACATGGCGTCGCCGCGGTCTATGACGGCGCCATTCCGGGGCCGACGGTGCTCATCCGCTGCGAGCTCGATGGATTGCCGATCGAGGAGATCTCCAACGAGGAGTACCGGTCGACGATCCCGGGAAAGGGGCATCTTTGCGGTCACGACGGGCATATGTCGATCCTGATGGCCGTTGCGACGGCGCTGGGGCAGAAGCGGCCGAACAAGGGGCGTGTGATCCTGCTGTTCCAGCCGGCCGAGGAGAATGGCGCGGGTGCTGCCGCGGTGCTTGCCGATCCTCAGTTCGCGACGCTGAAGCCCGATATGGCGCTCTCACTGCATAATCTTCCGGGTGTGCCTTTGGGCCATGTGCTGCTGCGCGAAGGGCCCGTCAACTGCGCGTCGCGCGGGATGAAGATCGTGCTCGACGGCAAGACGTCCCATGCCTCCTGCCCGGAGGATGGCGTTGCGCCGACATTCGCGCTGGCGAGCCTGCTTGGCGGGATCACTGCGCTCGGCAGCGCCGCACCTGTCGGTCCCGATTTCGCGCTGGTGACCGTTACCCACGCCCGGCTCGGCGAGCCTGCCTTCGGCATCAGCCCCGGGCGGGCCGAGATCTGGGCGACGTTGAGGACGCTGACCGACGAGCGGATGGCCGGCCTGGTGCAGCGCGCCGAGATGCTGGCGAAGAACGAGGCGGATGCGGCTGGGCTGACGATCGAGATCAGCTATGAGGATGTGTTTCATCAGTGCTTCAATTCGTCGGAAGTGGTGGATGCGTTGCGCCGGGCGCTGGATGACGAGGGCGTCAGCCATCAGAGCGACAGCCGCCTGCTGCCGATGAAGGGTTCGGAAGATTTCGGGCTGTTTCGAACCGTCGCGCCGTCGGCGATGTTCTTCCTCGGGTCGGGCGAAACGCATCCGCAACTGCACAATCCGGATTATGATTTTCCCGAGGCGTTGATCCCGATCGGGGCTGGCGTGTTCATGCGCGCGATCACCAATATCCTCGGCTGAGGATGCCGCAGATTTGATTGATGTCATGTGCGCCGGCGCATGGAAATTGCCCGCGCAGGTCGTTTTTCCCTTTCCCGCTCGGCACGATCGGCCTATCTACGATCGGGTCGACCGACGCCCCACGCCGCACGTGCAGTTGCCGGCCGTTTGATCCAGATTTCACATTGGCAGATTGATGACAGCAGTTGAGACGGTCGAGGCGGATGGTGACGCGGGCAGCGCGCGCCGTTCGAAAATAGTGGCGCTTGTCGTCGCCGTATCCTTCTTCATGCAGATCCTTGACGGCACGATCGTCACCACCTCGTTGCCGCAGATGGCGGCGAGCTTTGGTGTTCCCACGATATCGATGAGCATCGGCATCACCGTCTACATGCTGACCATGGCGGCATTCATTCCGCTCTCGGGATGGCTTGGCGATCGCTACGGCGCGCGCCGTGTCTTCATGGCGTCCATCGCCGTGTTCACCGTCGCCTCGCTGCTCTGCGGGCTTTCAGAGAATCTGACCGAATTCGTGCTTGCCCGCGCTGTCCAGGGTGCCGGCAGCGCACTGATGACGCCGGTGGGGCGAATCATCGTGCTGAAGAACGCACGCAAATCCGAACTGGTGCAGGCCATCGCGCTGATCACCTGGCCGGCGCTGACGGCCCCCGTCATCGGGCCGCTTTTGGGCAGCGTCATCACCACCTATGCAAGCTGGCACTGGAACTTCCTGATCAACCTGCCGATCGGCGTGCTCGGCATGGCGCTCGTCTGGCGTTTCGTGCCCGAGCAGCGCGAGGAGGATGCCGGGCGGCTCGATGTGCGTGGCTTTATCCTGAGCGGCGCCGGACTGACGCTTCTTCTGGCAGCGCTCGAACTGTCGGCGAAATGGCATGGCGGTCTCTTGCCGGTCGGCGCCATGCTGGTTGCCGGCATAGTCCTGTCTCTCATCGCCTACCGGCATTTCATGCGGGTCGACAATCCGCTGCTTGATCTTTCGTCCTTCAAGGTGCAGACCTTTGCGATCGCCACACTCTCGGCCGGAACCGCAAGCCGCACGTCCATCAACGCGCCGCCGTTTTTGCTGCCCCTGTTGTTCCAGCTCGGCTTCGGGCTGAGCTCGATCGAAGCGGGCATCTATCTGCTGGTCTATTTCCTCGGCAATCTGAGCATGAAGACGGTGACGACGCCGTTGCTTGCCCGGTTCGGCTTCCGGACGGTGCTCTTCTTCAACGGGTTGATCGCGGCGCTGACGATCGCGGCTTGCGGCTTTCTTGTGCCGGAGACGCCGCGTGTGGTGATTTATGCCCTGCTGTTCATCACTGGCCTGTCGCGCTCCATGCAGTTTACCGCGCTGAACACGATTGCCTTTGCTGATATCAGCGGCGCGCAGAGAAGCTCGGCTTCGACCTTGTCGAGCATGCTGCAGCAGGTGTCGATGTTGCTGGGTGTCGCGATCGCGGCTTCTGTTCTCAACGTGTCGGCTGCCGTTCGCGGGCTTGGCGATCCCGGACTTGTCGATTTTCGCTGGGCTTTCGTTGTCATCGGCGCGATCGGCGTTGTGTCGACGCTACGGTTTCTGCAATTGCCTCATGATGCCGGCGCCGAGGTTTCGGGGCACAAGCGTCAGCGGTAATGCCTGGACGGTTATCCAGGTGCGGCCGATTTCCACGTCGCCGCCCGGATCGTGACGTGATAGCGAGGGCAGAGATGATTGCTTCGAGCCGCGTCGCCTTTCTGTCGCCTTTCTTTCCTATGAAAAGCGGGCGCTCGTTCTACTGTCGAACTTGCTACCAAACTTGGCGGGGATACCTTGCGGCTGACACGTTTTCTGCTTCAGAGCCTATTGTTTGTCTCGCTGGCCGTGGCCGGCGCTGGTTCAACGTATGCGCAGACACCGCCACCTGCCGCGCCGGCGCAGAGCGCTCAACCCGCCGCCGAGCAGAACGCTGCCGCACCCAGCGGGCCGGGCGATCAGGCCGCCAAGCATATGGCCAAAGCGAAGGCCGATTTTGCGGCACTTCAGGAGAGCGTGAAGCAGAGCGTCGACGACGATGACGGGCTGGTGGCGCTGGCGGGGCGGGCGGATGAGCTCAATCGCGGCGTTGCCGGGATTTCCGGCGGTATCACGCCGCGTCTCGATCAGATCAAGGCGCGCTTGGCCGAGCTTGGCGAGCCGCCAAAGGACGGGCAGCCGCCCGAGGCCGAGATCGTCGCCAACGAGCGGAATGCCTTGATGGCAGAGCGCGCGCAGCTCAACGTCGTGCAAGGCGATGCCGAAACGCTGACCGCCTCGCTCGGGCGGATGAGCAACCAGATCGCGGAACTGCGCCGCAAGCTGTTTGCCGCGACACTGCTTCGCCGCAGCGACATTTCCGCCTCCGTGCTTGCCGACGCCGGCACCGCGTTCGTCCAGGAAGTAGGCGCATTCCAGCAGGCGCTGGCGAGCTGGCTGGGCTTCGTGCTGAAGTTCAAGGCCTTCGCCTTTGCGGCGGCGATCTTCATGTCGCTCGCAACAGCGCTGATCCTTCTATCAGGCAGCTACCGGCTCTTCGGGCACTATCTGCAGCGCAAGGAGAGCGACGAGCCGCCCTCCTATATCAGCCGCCTGTCGATTGCCTTCTGGTCGACGCTGGTCAGGACGCTGTCTCTCGCGACGCTTCTGGTCACGTCCTATCTCTTCCTCGATAGCTTCAATGTCCTGAGACCCGACATCGCGCCCGTCGTTGCGGCGCTGTTTTCGACGATCGGCGTCATCTACTTCGTTCGGCGCTTCACCAATGCCGTGTTCGCGCCGCGCGATCCGCAATGGCGTCTCGTCCGCCTGTCCAATCGTGGCGCGAGCTCGATCAGCGCCTGCCTGTTGGCGATGGCGATCGTTCATGCTCTCGATTTCTTCTTCGGCAGCATCAGCGAATCGATGGGCTCGCCTCTGGTTCTGACCGTCGTCCGCAGCTGGATCGCGGCGCTGATCATCGGCCTGATCCTGATCGCGGCATCCTTCGGGCGACCGATGATGGCGAAGAGCCGTGATCCCGATGCGCCTGGCCGGCATTGGCCGAAGGGGCTGGCGATCGTGCTGCGCGTACTGGGCGGCGGTCTCATCTTCGCGGCGCTGACCGGTTATGTCGGTTTCGCGCGCTTCATCGCCTCGCAGCTGATCTTTACCGGCGCGATCGGCGTCACGACCTATATCGGCCTGCTCTCGGGCAAGGCGATTTCGCGGACGGAAACCTTCGGCGATACGCGGCCGGGCCAATATCTGGCGACGCGCTTCAAGCTTGGTCCTGTCGTGATCGATCAGGTCGGGCTGCTCGTCGGCTTCTGCATCTACGGAGTGGCACTGGCGACCGGTATTCCGCTTATCCTGCTGCTCTGGGGCTTCCATGTGCAGGACCTGCAGCTGATCGCCTACCGTCTGTTCACGGAAGTCCGTCTCGGCGGCATCAGCATATCGCTGGTCGGCATCATGACCGGCATTCTCTTGTTTGCCGGTTGCTATCTCCTGACGCGCTGGATCCAGCGCTGGCTTGATAACAACGTCATGGCCCGCAGCCACGTCGACCTTGGCGTGCGCAACTCGGTCAAGACGGGCATCGGCTATCTCGGCGTCGGCATCGCGGCGCTGATCGGCGTGTCGGCTGCCGGTATCGATCTGTCGAGTTTCGCGCTGGTCGCCTCGGCACTGTCGGTCGGTATCGGTTTCGGCTTGCAGAACATCGTGTCGAACTTCGTGTCCGGCCTGATCCTGCTCGTCGAACGGCCGTTCAAGGTCGGCGACCATGTGGTCTCGGGGACGGCCGAAGGTATCGTCAAGCGCATCTCGGTGCGTGCGACGGAGATCGAGACCTTCCGCAAGCAGTCGATCATCGTGCCGAACTCCGAGTTGATCAACGCCAATGTCGGCAACTGGACCCATCGCAACAAGATGGGACGCTCCGAAATTCCTGTTTCGGTGAGCTATGATTCCGATCCGCAGAAGGTGATGGATATCCTGCTCGAGTTGGTGAATGCCGTGCCGCTGGTGCTGCGCAATCCGGAGCCGCATGTCGAGTTCCTGCGCTTCGGTCCGTATTCGCTCGATTTCGAGCTTCGCTTCATGCTCGGCGACATGGGCGACGGGTTGAAGGTGCGCAATGACCTCAGGATTGCGATCCTCAAGCGCTTCCGCCAGGAGGCGATCGAGATCCCGCTGCCGCAGAGCGACGTTGTGTTCCATCGCCAGCCGGATACCGTCACCCCTGATGCTGACATCCTGGCGCCGGAGCCTGTGGCGGACGAACAGGTCGAAAGCCGCGATATCGAGGAAGACGATGGCAGAGTGCGTCGCCTTCGCGGAAAGGCTGACGGCTAGTCGATGCGAGCGCGGGCTCTGTGCTCGCGCTCGTCCGCGCGTGACCTCTTGAACCGGTCACTAGGTTATAGATTAAAGTCCTCAAAATAGTCCTTTAATCATGTTGCCAAGAAAGCTCCGCTGTTCGGGCCTGATGCTAGTTTGTCCGGCCAAGAAAGGGTCCGTTTAATACTTATTCAAACAGCCTGATGTAGCGATTTGAACCAAGCAGACGATTTTCTTCTTGGGGTTTTGAAATGGCTTTTTTGGGTATTTCCGGGATGCAGTATTCCGGTGGCATGTTTGAGAACGTACGTATTGTTGTCGCTGAAGACTCCAACGTCTTCACCTCCATGATCAGCACGCGGTTGAAGGAGCTTTTCGACATCGAGGTCGAAATCTGCCGCAACTTCGAAGAGCTGCAGCTCTGCTACGACAAGTCCTCCCAGGAAATCACGCTCGCCATTTCCAACATCAACCTGCCGGGCGCCGAAAACGGCGAGGCATTGGAATATCTGGTGGATCTCAGCATCCCGACGATCGTGTTCACCGGCACCTTCCAGGAAGGCATGCGAGACAAGCTGATCGCCAAGGAGATCGTCGACTACATCCTCAAGGACAATGTCTTCGCGGTCGATCTCCTCGCAGAATCCGTCTGCCGCTTCCTGACCAACCATCGTCATCACGTGCTGATCGTCGACGACAGCCCGACGGCGCGCGCGCTGCTCTCCAGCCGCCTGAAGCGCTACAATTTCCGCGTCAGCACCGCTGATAGCGGCGCCAAGGCGCTCGAAACCCTCAAGGCGAACCGCGATATCGGCTTGATGATCACCGACTACAACATGCCCGATATCGACGGCTTCGAGCTTACCCGCCGCATCCGTTCCAGCATCGGTTCGCACGAACTCAGGATCATCGGCGTCTCGTCGTCCTCCAACCGCCTGCTTTCGGCGCGGTTCCTGAAGGCCGGCGGCAACGACTTCATGCTGCGTCCGTTCATCGACGAAGAGTTCTATTGCCGGGTCAACCAGAACCTCGACACGCTGCTGCAGATCCAGGCGATGCAGCCGGCGCGCAAGAGCGCCTGAGCGGGCCAATCCATGCACTCCATACCCAACCTATGAAAATCTCGTTTCGCGCAGGCCTTCGGTCTTTTGATCGGATGCGGCGCGGGACGGATTTTTGTTCGCCAGGCAAAGCGCACGAGGCAGGTGACCGACATGAAATCAGACATTCTGCGTGAGAGACAGGCCTCGCAACGAGAGGGACGCACGATTCTTCTCGTCGAGGATTCGCGCATGTTCTCGTCCGTGCTTTCGCACCGCTTCGAGACGGAGCTTGGGCTGACGGTGACGCATTGCGGGTCTCAGAAGGCGCTGGACGCCGCGCTTCTGGAGGCGCCTGACGGTTTCACCATGGCGGTTGTCGGTCTCAATCTGCCGGGCTCGCGGGATGGAGAGGCGCTTGACCAGATCCTTGCGCATGACATCCCGGCCGTGGTCTTTACCGCATCATTCAATGTCGACGTGCGTAACCGGATCGCGTCGCGCAACGTCGTCGATTATGTCGTGAAGGATAACGAGTTCGCGCTGGACAACCTGATCGCCGCTGTGCGCCGCGCCATCTCCAACCGCAGGACGCGTGTCCTCGTCGTCGATGACGTGGTGTCTGCCCGAAGCGCGCTCGTTGCACTCCTGGAAGCGCAGCAATTCAAGGTGTGCCAGGCCGGAACCGGCGTCGAGGCGCTGGAAGTGCTGGAAAAATACGGCGATATCGAGCTGGTTCTGACCGACCATCATATGCCGGATATGGACGGATACGAGCTGACAAGGCGGATCCGCAATCGCTACAGCACCGAGCGCATCCGCGTGATCGGCATTTCGTCGTCGGGCGACCGCTTATTGTCGGCGAGCTTTCTGAAGGCCGGCGCCAGCGATTTCGTCTATCGGCCATTCGTTCCCGAGGAACTTCAGTGTCGCATCTCGCACAATATCGAGACGCTGACGCAGATCAAACAGCTGCGCGCAGCGGCTGCGAGCGACTATCTGACCGGGCTTTACAACAGGCGCTATTTCTACGACCAGGGGCCGCGGATCGTCACGGAGTGCCTGCGCAACTCGGAGCCGGCGTCGGTCGCCGTTCTCGACATCGACCACTTCAAGCGGCTGAACGATACGTATGGCCATGAGATTGGCGACAGGGTGTTGAAGGCAGTTGCGACACGGCTGCAGGGCGAGTTCATCGGTAGTGACAATCTCCTGTCGCGCGTGGGTGGCGAGGAGTTCGCGATGCTATTCGCGGGACTGGATTCAGCCGCTGCGACGGCGCTCTGCGACCGGGTGCGCGAGGATATACAAACGCTGAAGATCGTGGCCGAGGACGAGGACATTTCGGTCACCGTCTCGATTGGCGTCGCCGAAATCGGCGGCTACGAGACGTTCGAGAATTATCTCAATGCCGCCGACCAGTATCTCTACATGGCCAAGCATCATGGGCGTAATCAGGTCTATTCCGACGCGCGCGTGGTGACGACCGCGGCGGAATGATGTCGCATCCACGATAGCGGTTTACGGCCGCTATCGTGTGCACTTGTCGTAGGGCTCAGGCCGCGATGGCTTGGCGGGCGGTCGCCATTGTCATCTTCCGCTCGGCGCGCTCCTGCTGCGGTGAGCGGTGGTAAAGTTCGCGATAACACTTGGAGAAATGCGACGCGGAGACGAAGCCGCAGGCAACCGCCACTTCGACAACAGGCATCGACGACTGCACCAGCAGGTGACGGGCGCGATCAAGCCTAATCTCGAGATAGTAGCGGGCAGGGGAGCGGCCCATTTCCTGGCGGAACAGGCGCTCGATCTGTCGGCGCGACAGGCCGGCGCCGTCGGCGATCTCCAGCAGCGACAGCGGCTCGGCGAGATTGCCTTCCATCAATTCGATTATCGACAGAACCTTGCCGTTCTGGACGCCGAGACGGGCGCGCAGCGGCAGGCGCTGACGGTCGTGCGGGCTGCGCACGCGGTCGGTCAGATGCTGCTCGCAGACGCGGTTGACCAGCGTCTCGCCGAAATCCTCGCCGATGAGGTTGAGCATCATGTCGAGCGAGGCGGTGCCGCCGGCGCAGGTGTAGAGATTGCTGTCCACTTCGTAGAGATCGGCATAGACCTCCGCCTGCGGGAAGGCTTCGGAGAAGCCCGGCAGGTTTTCCCAGTGGATCGCACAGCGCTTGCCATTCAGGAGACCAGCCTGGGCAAGCACATGCGCGCCCGTACAGAGACTACCGACGGCGACGCTGCGATTGTAGGATTCGCGCAACCACGCATTGACGGACTTGTTGTTGAATTCCTCGACGTCGATGCCGGAACAGACCAGCACCATGCTCGGGCGGTTTTCGCCGCCGAGATTGCGACGCTCGTCTGCCAGCGATGTGTTGGCCTCGACGCCGATGCCGCAGGAGGAATAGACCTTTTCGCCATCAACCGAGGTCAGGCGCCAGGTATAGGCCTGGTAACCCAGCATGCGGTTGGCGATGCGCAGCGTATCGATCGCGGCCGAAAAGGGCAGCATCGTAAACTGCGGTACCATGAAGAAGACGATGGAGCGTTTCTTATGCGACATCTTGCTCATGCGAGAAATCCATGATGGAGGGCCAATGCGCTATTGGTGCTTGGATTGCGCCGCTTAGATATTCAGAAAGCGACATTCTCATGGAAAAATGCGGCCGCAAAGAGCAAAAATGCGACATTGCTTTAATTGACGTCGGTCAATTGGCTTTTGACAAGAACAAATGTTCGCCAAAAGTCGGTTTGGAAATACATGTTCCTGATATTCAAGATTAAATCACGAGCGGCCTAAAACGACGAAAGCGGCGCTGCGGGGAAGCAGGCGCCGCTCTCATGCGGGGAGGTATGTCGCATCCATTACATCGCCTTGTGGTCGTCTACATTATCCGCCGACGGCCAGCCAAAATCCTTGCGCATGTCGATCGGCATGGCTTCGATTTCGCGTGCTGCCTGCCACTGATGCCATGCGCGGGCAACCTTGCGGGCGTAGGCTGACAGGGAGTGGTCGTGATGAGCCACATGGGGCAGCTTGTTGTCTCTGAAGGTGATCGTGGTCATGTCGAATGTCCTTTCTCGTATCGACCGACGTCTCTCGGTTGTGAATTCGTTGTTACTGATATGGTGCTTTGCGGCCCATCAATCAAACGAATAGAGTTTATGGCTATCATCAATCATTTTGAATGATTGGCCGATTATCTGGATCGGGCAGCCAATGGCGCTGACGATGACGACGGTGATGCCCGCTGGCACATACCGGCGCGGCACGTTCACGTCGGCGGCAAGGTGGCCGGGCTGGCGGGCGATCTGTTCGATGGCGGTGCGTCGCATCGCCAGAACACGGCGGCGGGCGATGAAGTCGCGCAGGCTGTCTATGAGGGTTCGAGTGGTCATCGGTTTGTCTCCTTCATCGAAGTAATCCGATGCCAACCAGACTGAACCTCCGTTGACTTTCAATCAAACAAAATGATATTGTGTTATGTATCAAGAAAATTGAAAGATGAGATGATGACAGCTCCGCTTCGCCGTCCCATTCCGCTCCTCGACAACGATGTGCTGCGCACCTTCGTGGCGATCGCCGAGACCGGCAATTTTTCAACGGCCGCCGAAGCCGTCTTCCGAACGCCGTCGGCGGTGTCCATGCAGATCAAGAAACTCGAAGAGCAGCTCGGCGCGACGCTGTTTCTGCGCGACGCGCGCTCGGTTTCGCTGACGCAGCATGGCGAGGTTCTGCTGTCGTACGCACGCAACATGCTGGCTCTCTCCAATGAGGCCGTGTCGCGCTTCATCATGCCGGAGTTAAGCGGCGTCGTGCGGCTGGGGGCGCCGGAGGATATCGGCGAGCGCATCCTGCCCGGCATCCTGAAGAACTTCGCCGAGAACTTTCCCGGCATCATGGTCGATGTCACCATCGACATGAGCCTGGGGCTTCGCAAGCGCATGGAGGAGCAGAGGCTCGATCTGGCGCTGATCAACTGCGCCACGCGCCCGCTGCCGACCGATGGCGAGATCGTCTATCGCGAAAGGCTGGTCTGGGCCGGCGCCAAGTGCGGTACCGCGCATCGCCGCGAGCCGCTGCCGATCTCCATATGGGAAGAGGGGTGCATCTGGCGGCTGGAAGCGCTTGCGCAGCTCGAGCGGATGAAGCGGGATTTCCGCGTGGCGTTTCTAAGCGGCCATACGATGGCGCAACGCGCCGCCGTGGTCTCCGATCTCGCGATCGCGCCGCTGCCGCGCTCCTATGTCGGAGAGGATATGGAAATCCTCGGCGCGCAGGACGGGCTGCCCGAACTCGGCTCCTTCGATATCCGCCTGTTGACCGTCTCGCAGATGACCGCGCCGATGAAAACGGTGGCCGAAAGCATCCGACTGGCATTCAGCGAGAAGGCCAAGGCGATCGCTGCCTGACGGTCATCCGGGCACGGAATTCGTGCCCGGCTAATATCGTTCATTTAAAAAAGAGAAGTCCGGCTGAAACCTTTTTGGGTTCAGTGCGTTATCAGCGCGCAGCAGTCGTGCGACTGGCTGCGGAGAGCGGTTTTTTAAACAAGGGATTTCCGACTATGACCACCACGGTAAAGATTGGTGCTGCCATCATGCTTCTGTTCACTCTTGCTTCTTGCGCCAACACCATCCGTGGCGTCGGTCGCGATACGGCAAACGCCGTCAACGCCACGCAGGATGCCGGCCGTAGCGTCAATCACGCTGCCAAGAAGTAAGCCGGCTCAGATTTTCGCCTGCGGATAGGCTTTTTCCAGTCCACCCGATGCCGTCAGGCCCTTGCGGAAGGCGGCATAGGCGGGATGTTGACTGGACTTGGAAGCTTCCATCAAGCGAATCTGGAGACGCGGCGGCGCTGCGTCTCCAACCCATTTTCCGAATGCCTCGAGTTTCAGCGAATTCAGGAACGGCGCGCGCGACGCATTGTCGAGGTGACGATGGACGCCATCAATCAGGCTGTCGTCCTGCACCGGATTTTCCATGATCAGCCCGAGATAGGACTTGTCCTGTTCGCCCAGCGCGGAAAACTTGGCGGCGATCGTCTCGGAATCGGGAAACGGGGCTGAGGTCATCGTCATTCTCCATGTCGTGTCATTCGTCGCTGGAAGCGGCGAGTCGTCTTTGGCGACTTATATGCAACGTGCTTGCTTGCGGAAACCTGTCGCCTGTGCGGCAGCCTGTCTCAACCCGCTCATATCGTTGCCGAAACAAAATCGTCAAAAGGGCGCGAATTCATATTTGGTTAAGTGCTCACTAACCATCCGGTAACAATGTGGCGTTAAGAATAGCGACGTGGCGGGGGACAACCGCTGCTTCTCCGGATCAGGTATTGCGTCCCGGGGAACGTGAGCTTGGCCGTGTATGGGCAAAGCGCCAGCGTATTTCGGCAAGCCGCGCGACCTTAGGTCTGCGCGGCTTTCGCATTTCAAGCGGCTCCGATTGAGCCGTTGCGATTGACCGGGACTAAAACGCCGTTGTACGCCGTCTTCAGTTTTGAGGAGCGCCGCGCCAATGACCAAAGCCATCATGCTGCAAGGAACCGGCTCGGATGTCGGCAAGACGGTGCTCGTCGCCGGCCTATGCCGGCTGGCTGCCAATCGCGGCATCTCGGTGCGCCCGTTCAAGCCGCAGAACATGTCGAACAATGCCGCGGTCGCCGATGATGGCGGCGAGATCGGGCGGGCGCAGTGGCTGCAATCGATGGCCGCGCGCGTGCCATCCTCCGTGCACATGAACCCGGTGTTGCTCAAGCCGCAATCGGATGTGGGAAGCCAGATCATCGTGCAGGGCAAGGTCTGGGGGCAGGCCAAGGGGCGCGACTACCAGCGGCTGAAGCCGCAATTGCTCGACTATGTCACCGAGAGCTTTCAGAGGATTTCGCGCGGCGCCGATCTCGTCATCGTCGAGGGGGCGGGGTCGCCGGCCGAAATCAACCTGCGGCCCGGCGATATCGCCAATATGGGCTTTGCGACGAGGGCCGGCGTGCCGGTCGTGCTCGTCGGCGATATCGATCGCGGCGGGGTGATCGCTTCGCTGGTCGGGACGCACACGATCCTGTCTGACGAGGACCGGGCGATGATCTCGGGCTATATCATCAACAAGTTTCGTGGCGACGTGTCGCTGTTCGACGACGGGATCGCTGCTGTCGGGCGTTTCACCGGCTGGCCCTGTTTCGGCGTCGTGCCGTGGCTGAAGGCCGCCGCGCGGCTGCCGGCCGAGGATTCGGTGGCGCTGGAGCGGCTGGCGCGGGGGCAGGCCGGGGCTCTGAAGATCGCGGTTCCGGTTTTGCCGCGGATCGCGAATTTCGACGATCTCGATCCGCTGCTGGCGGAGCCGAATGTGGAGCTGGTTTTCGTTCGCGCTGGCGAACAGCTACCTGCCGATGTGCAGCTGATAATCCTTCCGGGCTCGAAGTCGACCATTTCCGATCTTGCGGATTTCAGGGCTCAAGGCTGGGATAAGGATCTCTCCGCGCATATCCGGCGCGGCGGACGGGTCATCGGCATTTGCGGCGGCTACCAGATGTTAGGGCGCATGGTGCGTGATCCGCTGGGGATCGAAGGGAGTGTGCGCGAGATCGAGGGGCTCGGTTTGCTCGACGTCGAGACCGTCATGGACGCGGAGAAGACCGTTCGCAACAGCGTGGCGGTTTCGGCCGAGAATGGCGAGGCCCTCTCGGGCTACCAGATCCATCTCGGGATTACCGAAGGCGCCGACCGCGTGCGGCCTTTCGCGATCGTCGATGGCAAGCCTGATGGCGCGATATCCGGGGACGGGCGTGTCATTGGGACGTATCTGCACGGGCTGTTTGCCAGCGATGGCTACCGGTCTCGGCTGCTCGCAAGCTTCGGCCTGACGGGCCAAAGCCGCGACTATCGCGCCGGCGTCGAGCAGGCGCTTGACGAGGTTGCCGCCGAGCTCGAAACGCATCTGGACAAGCGCTGGCTCGACAACCTGTTGGGTTAAATCTCGCCCGAGACCTCGCGGCGGCGGCGGTCCAGTTCTTCGCTGTAGCGGCGCAGCGTGTGGGCTTCGCTGAGCTGGCCGACCACGGTGCGCTCGACGAGATTGTTGACGACGGCAAGCGCTTCGCTCTCCGTCTTGTCGAAGATCGCGGCGGCCTGCTTGGCGTTCATCTGCGGTGTCAGGAAGTCGTTGCGGTAGCGCACGAATTCGTCGAGGCCCTTGCTCTCGTCGGCGGTGTCGGTGAGGTTGGCGTAGATATCGGGCACAAGCACGAGGCCGGCATATTTGCCGCTGTCCTCGACCAGGATCACGCGCTGGGCCGAACCGATCGGGAAGCTTTCCTTGAATTGCTCGATGCTGATGCCGACCTTCGCGGTCTTGACGTCGGCGCGCATCAGCTTGTTGACCGTCAGATTGCGGATCCAGCCGACATCATGGGCGCTGCGGATGCTTTCGCCACGCAGGTGGAAACGCCATGTGGCGAAGGAGTAGCCGAAGGTGCTGCGCACGACCAGCGACGAGGTGATGACGGCGGCCAAGACCAACGCCGTGATCGGGAAGTCGCCTGTGATCTCCAGCGCCAGAAAGGTCATGGTCAACGGCCCGCCGATGACGGCGACGGCAAGCGAGCTCATGCCGACGACGGCATAGATGATCGGCGTCAGCGTCGCATGGGCGAAATAAGGGGCCGAATAGGCGAAGAACTTGCCGAGCAGCGCGCCCATGAACAGCGAGGCAAAGAACAGGCCGCCGCGGAAGCCGGAGCCGATCGAGATCGCCGAGGCCAGCGCCTTCAGCAGGAAAAGGCCGATCAGCACGGGAATCACGACCTCGCGGTCGAGATTGAGATGCAGGGCGCCATGGCCTGCCGACAGCACCTGCGGTGTCACCAGCGCCAGCAATCCGACGATGATGCCGCCAAGCGCCGGGCGGAACGGGAGCGCGATCGAGCTGCGGCGTGCGAGCTCCTCGATAAAGGCGACGCCCTGCATGATCAGGATGCCGATGCCGGCGCAGAAGGCGCCGAGCAGGATGGCCGGCACATAATCAGCCGGCATGACGGTGCCGAAATCGCCGACATCGATGATGAAGTCGCTACCAGCCAGCAGCCGTGCGACCAGCGTGGAAACGAGCGCCGAGACGACGACGGGTGTGAGCGACACGATCGTATAAGTGCCGATGATGAGCTCGAAGGCATAAAAGGCGCCCGTCAGCGGCGCGTTGAAGGCGGCCGCGATGGCGCCGGCGGCGCCGCAGCCGACGAGAACGCGCAAGTCGGCGCGGCGCAGCTGCAGTTTGAAGCCGAGTTTCGATGCGATGCCAGACGCCAACTGCGTGTAGCCGGCCTCGAGGCCGACCGAGGCGCCGAAGCCGTTGGAGATCAGGTTCTGGATGGCGACGATGATGCTGTCGGTCAAGGACAGGCGGCCGCCATGCAGCGCGTTGGCCTCAATCGGGTCGACCATCGGCTTCTTGCGGGTCTTCGCCAGCACATACATCAACAGGCCGAGCAGGATGCCGCCGCAGACGGGGGCCGCCATCAGCAGGAACTTGTCGTCGATTTGAGACGAGCTCAGACGCTCTACGTCGCTGATCCCGAAGATCAGGCTGTGCATCTCGCGCGAGATGAGGCTCATGCCGGTGACGGCGAGGCCTGATGTGACGCCGATCAGCGCGCCGGCCAGAACCATGCCCATCTCGCTGCGCCTCAGGAGCGCGCGCATGCGCCCCGCATCGAGCAGTGTGTGTAGCGGGCCGAGCCGTCTAAGATTGATTTTCAGGCGCATGATGGGGAAACTAGGCGGGCGAAAGCCCGTTCAAGGGTGGTAAAGGAGGGGACATTTGCGGTGCTGCGCCGCATGCGCTGCAAATGCGGCAAAAACCCGGCTGACGCAACAAGTTTTTATGACATTAAGTCTCTGATAATAGACGATAAATCTGGTAGAGATGATCGTCTTGGTGTTTGATATCAGTCAATTTGGCTGGTGGCCGCGATTGGCGGTCGATTGACTTCGCAGCCGCGCTTGCCTAACCATGGATCGATAACGGATGGTTCCGGATCGCCAAAAGCGGTGCGGATGAAAAGGGAATGTGACGGGGTGGACCCAACCAGGGCGCCTTCATCACAGCCGACCCCGCGACTGTAGAGCGGTCAGGGTCTTCCGTCCGGCGTCGGATGCTCCCAAGCTGGCTGCCTGCGTGGTGCAGGCGGGCGAGGGGCTGAAGGCGGCGGAAAAGCCACTGGCGACGCAAGCCATGATCAACCGGGGTTGGACGCCTCCTTATCTACGAATCGTCCGCCTTTTCATGATTGCAGCCGGGAAGGCGAGGAAGAACCGATGGCACGATCGGGATGGCCTGCGTGGCTATTCCGATCGTCGCCTGGACCCGCGAGCCAGGAGACCTGCCAATCGTGCCGGGCGCAAAGCCCACCCCTGGGCAAGTGTGCCCAATGCCAGCACGGAGGTTGTCATGGCAGACAATGAGATTTTGGCGTCGGCGTCAGGCCGGACGCGCTCCTTTGAAGTCGTCCACGCATGACGACCGCATCCTCTACGCTTGTTTTAGGTGGCGCCCGCTCCGGCAAGTCGCGCTTTGCCGAACAGCTCGTCATCGACAGCGGCCTTGAGCGCCACTACATCGCCACCGGCCGTGCGTGGGACGAGGAGATGCGTGCGCGGATCGACCAGCACAAGGCCGATCGCGGTGACCTCTGGACGACGCATGAGGAGCCGCTCGATCTCGTCGGCCAACTTGCCGCGATCGACGGCGAGGGGCGGGCGGTGCTTGTCGATTGCCTGACGCTGTGGGTCACCAATCTGATGATGGATGAGCGCGATATGGCGGCGGAATTTGCGGCACTGGCCGCCTGTCTGCCGAAGGCCAAGGCGCGCCTCGTCATCGTTTCCAATGAAGTCGGCCTCGGCATCGTGCCCGAGAACCGGATGGCGCGCGAATTTCGCGACCATGCCGGGCGGCTGCACCAGATGATCGCGGCGGTCGCCGCGGATGTGTATTTTATCGCGGCGGGACTGCCGCTGAAAATGAAGGGTTGAATTGATGAACCAGCAAAAGATCCCCGCCACCGTCATCACCGGCTTCCTCGGCGCCGGCAAGACGACGATGATCCGCAACCTGTTGACCAATGCGGGCGGCAAGAAGATCGCGCTCATCATCAACGAGTTCGGCGATCTCGGCGTCGATGGCGAAGTGCTGAAGGGCTGCGGCGCTGAGAATTGCACCGAGGACGATATCATCGAGCTCACCAATGGCTGCATCTGCTGCACGGTTGCCGACGACTTCATCCCGACCATGAGCAAGCTCCTGGAGCGCGAGAACCGTCCGGACCATATCGTCATCGAAACCTCGGGCCTAGCTCTCCCGCAGCCGCTGGTCGCCGCCTTCAACTGGCCCGACATCCGCACGCAGGTAACCGTCGATGGTGTGATCACCGTCGTCGACAGCGCTGCCGTCGCCGCCGGCCGCTTCGCCGACGATCACGATGCCGTCGACGCCCGCCGCGTTGAGGACGAGACGCTCGATCACGAGAGCCCGATCGAGGAACTCTTCGAAGACCAGCTCACCTGCGCCGACCTGATCGTGCTCAACAAGACCGACCTCATCGACAGCGCCGGCCTTGCCCGCGTCCGCGACGAGGTTGCTTCGCGCACGGCGCGCAAGCCCGCGATGATCGAGGCGAAGAACGGCGACGTGCCGGCAAGCGTTCTGCTCGGCCTTGGCATCGGCACCGAGGAAGATATCGGCAACCGCAAGTCCCATCACGAACTTGAGCATGAGGACGGCACGCCGCATGATCACGACGAGTTCGACAGCTTCGTCGTCGAGCTCGGGCCGATCGCCGATCCGGCCGCCTTTGTCGAAACCCTGAAGGGCATCATTGCCGAGCACGACGTTCTGCGCGTCAAGGGTTTCGTCGACGTTCCCGGCAAGCCGATGCGCCTGCAGCTGCAGGCTGTCGGCAGCCGTATCGACCACTATTTCGACCGCGCCTGGGCTGCCGGCGAGGCGCGCGGCACGCGGCTGGTGGTGATCGGGTTGCATGAGATGGATGAGGGTGCTGTGCGCAAGGCGATCGAGGCGCTTGCATAAGGCAATACGATGCACCTTCTCCTAGCCCAGCAGGGAACGATCAGCGACGGCGAGGAGGCGATCGATCTTGGTCAGTCTCCCGGCGATATCCTGTTCCTCTCCGCCGCCGACACCGAACTGGCGGCGGTAGCGGCTACGCATGGCCGACGAGCAGGTGCGCGGTCGCTGCGCATCGCCAGCCTGATGAGCCTCAAGCATCCGATGTCTGTCGATGCCTATATCGAACGCACGGCGCGGCATGCGAAGCTGATCATCGTCAGGGCGCTCGGAGGGGCCAGTTATTTCCATTACGCGCTCGAGGCGCTGCATGCGGCGGCGGCGCGGCATGGGGCGCTGATTGCGGTGCTGCCGGGAGATTCGAAGCCGGATGCGGGGTTGACGCCGTTTTCGAACGTGCCGCTTGAGGATCTGAATGCGCTCTGGGCCTATCTGATCGAGGGGGGCGATGCGAACACGCATGCGTTTCTCGACTACGCCGAGGCGATGCTGTCAGGGGCTGAGAAGCCGGAGGCGGCAGTGCCGTTGATGAAGGCCGGGATCTGGTGGCCGGGGCGGGGTGTTGTCGGGGTTGAGGAGTGGCGGCTGCTGTCGGCGGGCGGGTTACCCCCCTCTGTCCTGCCGGACATCTCCCCCACAGGTGGGGAGATTGGCTGGGAGCGCCCGCTCGCTCCAACCTCAACTGTCTGGCTGGGAGATAACAACGAGTCGATCTCCCCCCTTGTGGGGGAGATGCCCGGCAGGGCAGAGGGGGGTATCGCGAGTGAGGCGCTAGCCACCGCGAACACCCCCACCATCGCCATCTCCTTCTACCGCGCCCTGGTGCAAAGCGGCGAAACGCGACCCGTCGAGGCGCTGATCGAGGCTCTTCTCGCTCAAGGAATCCGACCGCTGCCGGTCTTCGCCTACAGCCTCAAGGACCCCGTCTCCAAGGGCATCCTCGAAAGCGTCTTCGCGGCCACAAAGCCCGACGTCGTCATCAACACAACAGGCTTCGCGGTCTCTGCGCCCGGTGCGGAGCGGCAGCCAACGGTGCTCGAGGCCAGCGACGCCGTCGTGCTGCAGGCGATCTTTTCCGCATCGTCGAAGGAGGCATGGGAAAGCTCCTCGCAAGGGCTTTCGGCACGCGATCTTGGGATGAACGTGGCGTTGCCCGAGGTCGATGGCCGCGTTCTTTCCCGCGCGGTCTCGTTCAAATCGGCAGCGCGCTACGATGCGTTGGTCGAGGCCAATATCGTTGCCAGCGAACCGGATGCGGGACGCATGGCTTATACGGCGCGGCTTGCCGCCAACTGGGCCCGGCTGCGGCAGGCAAAGCCGGTCGAGCGGCGGGTGGCGCTTGTGATGGCGAACTATCCGAACCGCGACGGCAGGCTTGGAAACGGCGTCGGTCTGGACACGCCCGCGGGCACGATCGAAGTGCTCCGGGCGATGCGCAAGGCCGGTTATCCGGTCGCCGATATCCCTGCTGATGGTGACGCGCTGATGCGTCATATCGTGGATGGGCCGACCAATTCCGGGCGTGACGGGAAGGTTATCCGCGAGACGCTTTCCGTGAGTCGTTACAAGGATTTCCTCGCAACTCTTCCGAAAAAGATTCAAGACGAGATCGGTGCGCGCTGGGGCGAGCCGGAGGCGGATCCCTATGTCGTGGATGGCGCGTTTGCGCTGCCGTTCACGCGTTTCGGCGATGTGCTCGTCGGCATCCAGCCGGCGCGTGGCTACAATATCGATCCCAAGGAAAGCTATCACTCGCCGGATCTCGTGCCGCCGCACGGCTATCTCGCCTTCTACGCCTTCCTGCGCCATCAGTTCGATGCGCACGCTGTGATCCACATGGGCAAGCACGGCAATCTCGAGTGGCTGCCGGGCAAGGCGCTGGCGCTTTCGGAGAGCTGCTACCCGGAAGCGATCCTCGGGCCGCTGCCGCATCTCTATCCCTTCATCGTCAATGACCCCGGCGAGGGAACGCAGGCCAAGCGCCGCACCGCCGCCGTGATCATCGACCACCTGACGCCGCCTTTGACGCGGGCCGAGAGCTACGGGCCGCTGAAGGATCTCGAAGCGCTGGTCGACGAATATTATGAGGCGTCTGGTGGCGATCCGCGACGGATTCGGCTGTTGGGGAAGCAGATCCTCGAACTGGTTGCGGATATCGGGCTTGATCAGGATGCGGGTATCGCGAAGGGGGAGAGCGAGAGTGAGGCGTTGAAGAAGCTTGATGCCTATCTCTGCGATCTCAAGGAGATGCAGATCCGCGATGGGCTGCATGTGTTTGGGGTATCGCCGGCAGGGCGGTTGCTGACGGATCTGACGGTGGCGTTGGCGCGGGTGCCGCGCGGGCTGGGTGAGGGTGGTGACCGGAGTTTGCAGCGGGCGATTGCTGGGGATGTTTTTGGGAGTGTTGGTGATGTGGTGGGGAGCTTGGTGGGTGGATTACCCCCCTCTGTCCTGCCGGACATCTCCCCCACAAGGGGGGAGATCGACTCGTGGTCTGCTCCCCAACCAAACGGCGAGGTTCGAGCGAGCGGGCAAGCCCAGCCAATCTCCCCACCTGTGGGGGAGATGCCCGGCAGGGCAGAGGGGGGCACCCCATCCACCAGCGCAACCTTTGACCCTCTCGACTGCGACATGGCTGCTGAATGGACCGGCCCACGCCCCGATATCCTCGCGGACGTCTCGTCCGATCCGTGGCGCACCCAAGGCGACACCGTCGAGCGTATCGAACTGCTGGCCGCCAAATTCGTGTCCGGCGAACTTTCAGTCCCAACCCTCTGGTCCCAAACCAGAGCCGTCCTCCACGAGATCGAAACCCGCCTCAAGCCTGCCATCCTCGCCTGCGGCGACGCCGAGATCGAAGGGCTGCTGCGTGGCCTCGATGGCCGCTTCGTCGCCCCCGGCCCCTCGGGCGCACCGACGCGCGGGCGGCCGGATGTGTTGCCGACGGGGCGGAATTTTTACTCCGTAGACAGCCGCGCGGTGCCGACGCCGGCGGCCTATGAGTTGGGCAAGAAGTCGGCCGAGCTTCTGGTCCGCCGTTATGTGCAGGATCACGGCGAATGGCCGGTGTCCTTCGGGTTGACGGCCTGGGGGACGTCGAACATGCGCACCGGCGGCGACGATATTGCCCAGGCGCTGGCACTGATCGGCGTGAAGCCGGTCTGGGATATGACATCACGGCGGGTGACCGGTTACGAGATCATTCCGCCGGCGATGCTCAGAAGGCCGCGCGTCGATGTGACGTTGCGCATCTCCGGCTTTTTCCGCGATGCCTTTCCGGAGCAGATCGCGCTGTTCGACAAAGCGATCCGGGCTGTCGGGGCTCTGGATGAGGATGCTGACGATAATCCGATCGCGGCGCGGATGCGGGGCGAGGCGGCGCGGCTTGAAGAGGCTGGGCTAGATGCGGCGCAGGCGAAGAGGCGGGCAGGGTATCGGATTTTCGGGTCGAAGCCTGGGGCTTACGGCGCCGGGCTGCAGTCGCTGATCGACGAGAAGGGCTGGGAGCGGCGTGCCGATCTGGCGGAGGCCTATCTGGTCTGGGGCAGCTACGCCTATGGCGCCGGCGAAGAGGGCCGGGCCGAGCGCGGTGTCTTCGAGGAGCGGCTTCGCTCCATCCAGGCTGTTGTGCAGAACCAGGACAACCGCGAACACGACCTGCTCGACAGCGACGACTACTACCAGTTCGAAGGCGGCATGGCGGCGGCGGCGGAAACGCTCGGCGGCAGCAGGCCGTCGATCTATCACAATGATCACTCCATGCCGGAGAAGCCGGTCATCCGCTCGCTGGAAGAGGAGATCGCTCGCGTGGTGCGCGGTCGTGTCGTGAATCCGAAGTGGATCGATGGCGTGATGCGCCATGGCTACAAGGGCGCTTTCGAGATCGCCGCGACCGTCGATTATCTCTTCGCATTTGCTGCGACCACAGGGGCTGTCGGCAACCATCATTTCGAGGCGGTCTACCAGGCCTTCGTCGTCGATCAGCGCGTGCGCGATTTCATGATCGAGAAGAATCCGCACGCTTACGACGAGATGAGAGAGCGGCTGTTGGAGGCGATCGAGCGACGGCTCTGGACGCCGCGCAGCAATTCGGCGCAGTTCGATCTTGCTGCCACAGACCATACACACGACAGATCAGGCGGTGCCGACACCGCCGACCGATTGAAGATTGCATCCGGGGAAGTTTGACATGACTGAGGAAACCACCGAGACCACGACGGAGGCCACTGGCCACGACGATGCCCGCCACAGCGAGAAGATGGCCAAGAAGAAGGCCGCGCGCGACAAGATCATGGCGACGAAAACGGGCGAGAAGGGCCTGATCATCGTCCACACCGGCAAGGGCAAGGGCAAGTCGTCATCCGCCTTCGGGATGATCTTCCGCCATATCGCGCATGGCAAGCCATCGGCCGTCGTGCAGTTCATCAAGGGTGCGATGTGGACGGGCGAGCGCGACCTTATCGAAAAGCATTTCTCCGATGTCTGCCAGTTCCACACGATGGGCGAGGGCTTCACCTGGGAAACGCAGGACCGCGCCCGCGACGTTGCGGCCGCGGGTGCTGCCTGGGAGAAGGCGAAGGAGCTGATCCGCGACGAGCGCAATTCCATGGTGTTGCTCGACGAGATCAACATTGCGCTGCGCTACGACTATATCGATATCAACGAGGTCGTGGAGTTCCTGAAAACGGAAAAGCCCTATATGACTCACGTCGTTCTCACCGGGCGCAATGCCAAGGATGAGCTGATCGAAATTGCCGATCTGGTGACGGAGATGGAGCTGATCAAGCATCCATTCCGCTCGGGCATCAAGGGGCAGGCGGGCGTGGAGTTCTGATGACGCAGAGTTGGGTTTTCTGGGCGGTCTTGTCCGCCTCTTTCGCGGCGCTGACGGCGATCTTCGCGAAGATCGGCGTCGCCGGTGTCAATTCGGATTTCGCGACGCTGATCCGCACCGTCGTCATTCTTGTCATCAGCAGCGCCATCGTGCTGGCGAGCGGGCAGTGGCAGCCGTTCTCCAGCATCTCGTCGAAGACCTGGTTGTTTCTATGCCTTTCCGGCGCTGCGACGGGCGCGTCTTGGCTTGCCTATTTCCGCGCCTTGAAGATCGGCGATGCGGCGCGCGTCGCGCCGATCGACAAGCTGTCGATTGTTCTCGTCGCCATCTTCGGCGTCGTCTTTCTCGGCGAGAAGCTGAACATGATGAACTGGCTCGGCGTCAGCTTGATCGCCGCAGGAGCGTTGCTTCTCGCGCTGTTCTGAGGTTCAGAGCCCCAGCCAGACGCGCAGCGGATTGGCGGGGTCGGACAAGAGCTTGATCGTGAACGCGATGCAGACGATGACGAGCAGAGGCTTGATCAGCTTGGCGCCGATGCGCATGGCGAGCCGCGAACCGAGCTGGGCGCCAAGAAACTGGCAGACGCCCATCATCAGGCCGATCTTCCAGAGGATGGCACCGAAGGACACGAAGATCGCGAGCGCGCCGACGTTCGAGCCGAAGTTCAATAGCTTGGTGTGGGCCGTCGCCTTCAGCATGCCGAAGCCAGCCAGCGACACGAAGCCGAGCATGAGGAATGAACCGGTGCCGGGGCCGAAGACGCCGTCGTAAAAGCCGATGGCCGGCACCAGCGTGAGACCGAAGGCGAAGGGTGTGATGCGGCGGTGCTTGTCGACATCGCCAAGATTCGGCTTCAGAGCAAAGTAGAGCGCGATCGCGATCAGGAGCACCGGCATGATTGCCCTCAGCACATCGCCCGGCACGATCGTTGCAAGTGCCGCGCCGAGTGCACCACCCATGACCGCCATCAACGCCATCGGTAGCTGATCGCGCAGGTTCACGTGGCCCTTGCGGGCGTAGGCGATGGTGGCCGATGCCGCGCCGCATACCGATTGCACCTTGTTGGTACCCAGCGTCTGGAGTGGCGGGATGCCCGCTATCAGCATGGCCGGAACGGTGATCAGGCCGCCGCCGCCGGCAATCGCATCGACGAAACCGGCAAAGAAGGCTGCGAGAGCAAGGAGAAAGAGCAGGTGGGGGGCAAGATCGGACAAAGGGAAACCTGTGGGAATGCTAATGCACTGTGTCGGCGCGCTTGTTGCATTTACGGGCTGAGGCTGCAATGGCTTGCGTGACACAGGCAACCGGCATTTCGTTGATATGACCGCACTCTCCTTCGATACGACCCGCCGCTACGTGCTCGGCCTCGGCTGCGAGCGCGCGACATCGCCCGACGAAGTCATGGCGTTGGTCGCTTCGGCTCTGGAGTTGGCGGGAGTCGCGCCCGATCAGGTGGCCGGGCTGGCGTCGATCGATTCCCGTCGCGGCGAGCCGGCGATGGCGTTGGTTGCCGCGCGCCTTGCGGTTCCCTCGGTGTTCTTCGATGCCGAAACGCTCGAGCGGGAGACGCCGAGGATCAAGAACCCTTCCGATGTCGTCTTTGCGCGGGTGGGCTGCCATGGGGTTGCGGAATCCGCGGCACTTGCGGCGATCGGCCCCCATGCCGAGCTTGTGCTGCCGAAAATCAAATCAGCGCATGCGACGGCCGCGATCGCACGCGCCCTGTTGCGGAAAGAATAGCGCTCGCTATGGTGACCGCCGATGCAGCCGCAGCGGTTCTGTCGTGCGGCTGCCAATAGATGACATGAAAACATGCAAGAGGGACGATTATGCATAAGGTGATTTACGATACGGATCCGGGTGTTGACGATGCGATGGCGCTGCTTTTCCTGCACCGTCATGCCGACATCGATCTGATCGGCATCACGACCGTGTTCGGTAACGCCTCGATCGAGACGACGACGCGCAATGCGCTGTTCCTCAAGCGCGAATGGAGCATTCCGGCACCCGTCGCCAAGGGCGCGAGTGTGACGATCGATCCGTCGCGCAAGGAAGGCGCCTGGCCGACCTTCGTGCATGGCGATGACGGGCTCGGCAACATCAACGTTCCCGAGGTGGTCGACGTGCCGCTCGATCCGCGTCCGGCCTACAAGTTCATCATCGACACCGTGCGCGCCAATCCGGGTGAGGTGACGCTGGTCGCCGTCGGGCGCATGACCAACCTTGCGCTGGCGCTGAAGGAAGATCCTGAGATTGCCGGGCTTGTGAAGCAGGTCGTCATCATGGGCGGCAACTTCTATGTGCCTGGTAACGTGACACCTGTGGCCGAAGCCAATATCCATGGCGACCCCGAGGCCGCCGATATCGTTTTGACCGCGCCGTGGCAGGTTGTCGTCATCGGTCTCGATGTCACCGCCATCACCACGATGAGCCGTGGCTATCTCGGCGAGATGGCTGCCAAGGGCGACAAGGCCGTGCAGCTGCTCGACAAGCTCTCGCAGTTCTACATCGATTTCTACAAGCATGCCGTCGATGACGGGATGATGGTGCATGACAGCTGCGCCTGCGTCTATGTCGTGGCGCCGGAGCTGTTCACCACGATCTCGGGCGCGATGCGGGTCGTGTGCGGTGGCATCGCCGATGGCCAGACGATCATCAAGCAGGACGGCCGTCGTTTCCCGCCGGGCGATTGGGACGGCCTGCCGAGCCAGATCGCCTGCACCGGTATTCAGTCGCAAGAGGTCATCGACCTGATCCGCGACACGTTGCTCAACGCTTAGTCGGCAATCGTCATCAGTATTTCGGCGCAAGCGCATTGGCGAATCCATTCAGCCGCTTGCGCCGATATCTTCATAATCTGAGTCCGCTTGGCGGGCTGTAATCGGCGTGATCGTGTCGTGCATCTTCGCCGCGTTTGCGGCGTTGACGTCGTCGGCCGCCGGGCATAGATCATCGTCATGATCGAAACGGTACTTTCTCACCTCCCGGCGATGGACCCCGGCAGTGTCTGGCTCGTGGGCGCGGGGCCCGGCGACCCGGGCCTTTTGACGCTGCTTGCGGTCAAGGGGCTGATGGAAGCCGATGTCATCGTGCATGATGCATTGGTCGATGCCGAATGCCTGAAGCTGGCGCGGCCGGGCGCCGTTCTCGAATATGCCGGCAAGCGCGGCGGCAAGCCTTCCGCCAAACAGCGCGACATTTCGCTTCGCCTCGTCGAACTCGCGCAGGCGGGTAATCGCGTTCTGAGGCTTAAGGGTGGCGATCCCTTCGTCTTCGGTCGTGGCGGCGAAGAGGCGCTGACGCTGGTCGAATATAACGTCCCGTTTCGCATCGTGCCGGGGATATCGGCGGGGATCGGCGGGCTTGCCTATGCGGGTATCCCCGTGACCCACCGCGACATCAATCATGCGGTGACGTTTTTGACCGGCCACAATTCATCGGGGCTGGTGCCGGACGCGATAAACTGGGATGCTATAGGCAAGGGCTCGCCCGTCATCGTCATGTATATGGCGATGAAGCATATTGCCGAGATCAGTGCCAACCTGATTGCCGCGGGGCGCTCGCGCAACGAGCCGGTCGCCTTCGTCTGTAACGCGTCGACGAGCGCGCAACAGGTGCTGGAAACAACGCTCGGCGAGGCACCGGCCGCGGCGCTGACATCGGGTATCGAGCCGCCGGCGATCGTGGTGGTCGGCGAGGTTGTGCGGTTGCGTGGTTCTCTCGATTGGCTGGGTGCGCTGGCCGGACGACGGTTGCATCCCGATCCGTTCCGGAGGTCCGGCAGTAAGGAGACGGCATGAGTGGTCTGTTGATTGCAGCCCCGTCCTCCGGGTCGGGAAAGACGACGGTGACGCTTGGGCTCCTCAGGGCGCTTCGCAAGCGCGGGGTGGAGGTCGCGCCTGGCAAGGCGGGGCCTGACTATATCGATCCTGCCTTTCATGCTGCGGCAAGTGGCGTCGCCTGCCTCAATTTCGATCCCTGGGCGATGCGCCCCGAGCTGATCGCGGCGAACGCGACACTGCATCGCTCCGGCGACCGGCTGCTGGTCATCGAGGCGATGATGGGCCTGTTCGACGGGGCGGCCGACGGAAAGGGGACGGCGGCGGATCTGGCGGCGATGCTGGGGCTTTCGGTCGTTCTCGTGGTTGACGCTTCGCATATGTCGCAATCCGTCGCGGCCCTTGTGGCCGGCTTTGCCGGGTTCCGCGCCGATGTGCGGATCGCCGGCGTCATCCTCAATAAGGTTGGCGGCGATCGGCATGAGATGATGCTGCGCCAGGCGCTCGAGGCTAGCCGCATGCCGGTGATCGCCGTCGTGCGCCGCGACGCCGAGATCGCGCTGCCGGAGCGGCATCTCGGTCTGGTGCAGGCTGGCGAGCATGAGGCGCTGGAGAAATTCGTCGAGCATGCGGCGCAGGCGGTCTCGCAGAACTGCAACTTCGACTTCCTGATGCGTGTCGCAAGACAGGGTTTCGCACGGCCCTCGACCGCCAATATCGACCGCCTGCCGCCGCTCGGCAGCCGGATCGCCGTGGCGCGCGATATCGCCTTCGCCTTCTGCTATGAGCACATGCTGCTCGGCTGGCGGCGTCGTGGTGCCGATATCTCATTTTTCTCGCCGCTTGCCGACGAACAGCCGGACCGGACCGCCGACGCCATCTATCTTCCCGGCGGCTACCCCGAACTGCATGCCGGACGGATCGCGGCTGCTTCGACCTTTCGCGAGAGCATGCGCCAGGCGGCCGAAGGCGGGGTGCGGATTTATGGGGAGTGCGGCGGTTACATGGTTATGGGCGACGGGCTGGTTGACGCCAGTGGTGAGCGCCACGAAATGCTCGGTCTGCTGCCGCTGGTCACCAGCTATGAGGAGCGCAGGCGTCATCTCGGCTATCGCCGGGTCTATCCGATCAACGGCTCGTTCTTCACGCAACCGATGACGGCGCACGAGTTTCATTATTCGTCGGTGGTTTCGGAAGGCGAGGCGGACCGGCTTTTCAAGGTGACCGACGCATTGAACAACGATCTCGGCACGGCCGGCCTGCAGCGCTGGCAGGTGGCCGGGTCCTATATGCATCTCATCGATGTGGCAGCGCAGATGAGCGGACCGGCGGGTAGCGCGGGCGGACCGGCACGATGAATGCCCCGATCATCCATGGCGGCGGCATAACGGCTGCCGCAGCCCTTTATGGCGGCAAGCCTGAGGATTGGCTCGACCTGTCCACCGGGATCAGCCCGTTTCCGGCCGTCCTGCCGGAGATCCCCATGCGCGCCTGGCACCGGCTGCCGGATCAGCATCTCGTCCACGAGGCGCGCGAGGCGGCGCGGGAATATTATGGGAGCGGCGTCAGCCTGCCGTTGCCGGTGCCCGGCACCCAATCCGTCATTCAGCTTCTGCCGCGCTTGATTGCGGCGGGTGGGTGCGTCGCGGTTCTCGGGCCGACTTATGGTGAATATGAGCGGGCATTCGTGATGGCGGGTGTCCCTGTCGATCGGCTTGATGGGATCTACGAGATCGGTGACCATCACGCGCTTATCGTCATCGTCAATCCCAACAATCCCGATGGCAGGATCTACCAGCCGGAGATGCTCCTTGATCTTGCACGCCGGTTGGCGGCGCGGGGAGGGATTCTCGTGGTCGATGAGGCGTTCGGCGATACTGTGCCCGAGGCCAGCGTTGCTGGCGATGTCGTGGATCACGCCAATCTCATCGTCTTTCGCTCCTTCGGCAAATTCTTCGGTCTTGCCGGGCTGCGGCTTGGTTTCGTCATTGCGGCGCGGGAGCTTCTCGATCGCTTCGAGAGCCTGCTCGGCCCTTGGGCTGTCTCTGGCCCTGCACTGTCGATCGCCGCTTCCCTTCTGCGCACGGATACCGAGCCGCTGCGGCGCGCGATCGCTGAGCGTAGCGAGGCGATGCGCGACGTTCTGACCAAAGGCGGGCTTCGCATTCGCGGCGGCACCGCGCTTTTCTCGCTGGTCGAAGACGAGGCCGCGGATGCGTTGCAGGCACATCTGTGCGTGCACCACATTCTGGTCCGCAAGTTCGATTATGCCCCTTCCTGGCTGCGCTTCGGCGTGACCGCGGATACCACTGGCGACCTCAGGCTCGCCGATGCCCTGATGAGCTTCAATCGATGATTTTTGAACTGAATCTTCTCGTGCTGGTGCTTGCTCTTATGCTCGACAGGATCGTTGGCGATCCGGATGTGCTGTGGGCGCGGCTGCCGCACCCGATCGTGCTCTTCGGCAAGGCGATCTCGCGGATGGAGACGCTGTTCAACCGCACGGAACTGTCGGGCAAGACCCGGCGGCGCAACGGTATGCTCGTCATCGCGGCCCTGCTTTTGATCGCGATCGCTGCTGGTGTGGCGCTGCATCTGTTCTTCGCGCTGTTCGGGCTTGCAGGCATCTTGCTCGAGGTTCTCTGCGTCACGGTGTTCCTGGCGCAGAAGAGCCTTGCCGATCATGTCGAGGCGGTTGCCACCGGTCTTCGGCAGGGTGGCCTCGATGGTGGGCGAAAGGCCGTGTCGATGATTGTCGGGCGCGATCCGGAGACGCTGGACGAGCCGGCCGTCTGCCGGGCGGCGATCGAGAGCCTTGCCGAGAACTTTTCGGATGGCGTCGTCGCGCCGGCGCTGTGGTATCTGGTGTTCGGCCTGCCGGGTCTGCTTGCCTACAAGATGCTCAACACGGCGGATTCGATGATCGGCCACAAGTCGGAACGCTATGTCGATTTCGGCTGGGCGTCGGCGAGGCTCGATGATCTTGCGAACTGGCCGGCGGCGCGGCTGTCGATCGCGCTGATCGCGGCGGGTGCGTGGCTCCGACGCGGCGGCGATGCTTGCCGCGAGGCGTTCAAGATCGCGATGCGCGACGGGGGCATGCATCGCTCGCCGAACTCGGGACGCCCGGAAGCGGCGATGGCGGGCGCGCTCAACGTGCAACTCGCGGGGCCGCGCGTCTATTCCGGTGTCGTGGTGATGGAGCCGATGATCAACGGCGGAGGCAGAGAGACCGCCGTCATCGAGGATATCGAGAGCGCGGTCTCCGTCTTTTATGCCAGCTGTTCGGTTCTCGCCTTTGTCGCGCTGGTGTTCTTCCTGTTTCTTCTGTAGATCAACGCGATACTGTTATCATATTGATTACCATGCTCCTTAAGCGGATGTAACGTCTCCCGGCGTAGTCTTGTTCAACTGTATTCATGCAGAATGAACGAGGGGACGATGAGAACTATACTTGCAGGAGCTGCGGCGATCGTATTGCTGCAGTTATCGGCCGTTGCTGCCGAGGCCTCGACCTTGATCGCGAAGATCAGCATCAGCTCGCAAACCATGACGGTCACCGAAAACGGCTTCGTCAAATATCGCTGGAAAGTTTCGACGGCGCGCTCCGGTTATAGGACACCTGTTGGTTCGTGGAGCGCCAAGTGGCTGTCGCGCGATCATCGCTCGAAGAAGTATGACGATGCGCCGATGCCATACGCGGTGTTCTTCAATGGTGGCTACGCGGTGCATGCGACCTTCGATCTCAAGCGTCTCGGCCGCCCGGCATCGCATGGATGCATTCGCCTGCATCCCAATAATGCGGCACAGTTTTTCGACATGACGCGGCAGGCAGGCTTGGCCAATACGCGGGTTGTCGTGACCAACTGAGCGAGGCGAAACGTCGCGGAAACGGTTGCCGGCTGCCTTTCGGTGCATGCTGTTTGAGCAACAGTGCCTGCGCAAATTGCGCCTCGGGCTGGACGAAAGCATTGGCTTTTGAAATGGATTTGCCTATGAGGGGGAAAACTATCATTTCCAAGAGGTACAGGCGTGACCGCTACATTCGATAAAGTTGCCGACATCATTGCAGAAACCAGCGAGATCGATCGTGATACGATCACGCCGGAAAGCCATACGATCGACGACCTCGGTATCGACAGCCTCGACTTCCTCGATATCGTTTTCGCCATCGACAAGGAATTCGGCATCAAGATTCCGCTCGAGAAGTGGACGCAGGAAGTCAACGAGGGCAAGGTTTCCACGTCGGAATACTTCGTTCTGAAGAACCTCTGCGCCAAGATCGACGAACTGCGCGCCGCCAAGGCCTGATCGATACGCACAATTTTTTTCCCCGCCCTGTCGCCATTCACCATGGCGGCCGGGCGGTTTTGTTACTAAGTAGGCCCACAGGGTCGCGCTTTGCGAAATCGGCTCCGATTTTCGCAAGGCTCGGTCCTGTCGATTAGAAAATGATAGAGCGTCCTTTGTGCGTCCCTTCGGATGCACGGCGCTCTAGCCGACGGCATGTTGCCTGTGCGGCCGGAGGATCCGATGCTCCTGGAATATTTCCAGATGATCGATCGCGTCGAGGCGGTCGACCTTCAGACTAAGACACTCAAGGCACGCTCCGTCGTGCCGGCCAAGAGCCCGGTGTTCGAAGGTCATTTTCCCGGCATGCCCCTTGTCCCGGGCGTGCTTCTCATTGAAACCATGGCGCAGGCATCCGGCATGCTGGTGCTGGCGGCGACCGATTTCGCGGCCATGCCGTTCCTGATGTCGGTCGATGGCGCGAAGATGCGCACCTTCGTCGAGCCGGAGGCAGTCCTCGATATCGAGGCGTTTCTGGAGCACGACGGCTCGGGCTTCGCGGTCACCAAGGCCAAGATCACAAGCGGCGGCAAGAAGGTTTGCGACGCGCAGCTGAAGCTGCGCACCATGCCGTTCAGCGAAGTACCGCTTGGTGACATCGTCAAGAAACGCGCCAGTGAAATCGGCCTGATGGATGCAATCGCTGCGCAGGGAGTGAATGGATGAGCAAGGCTCAGAATGATGTCGTCATCACGGGCGTCGGTATCGTAACCTGTCAGGGCGTCGGCAAGGAGCCGCATATAGCGCTGCTCAACGCCGCCGACGCGCCGAAGACTGTTGTCGAGACCGAGAAGTTCAAGCCCTATCCGATCCATCCGCTGCCCGAGGTGGACTGGTCTTTGCAGATCGCCAAGCGCGGCGATCAGCGGCAGATGGAAAACTGGCAGCGCATCGGCGTGTTCGCGGCGGGTCTTGCTCTCGACGACGCCGGTCTCAAGGACAATGTCGAAGCCTGCGGCACGATGGACATGATCGTGGCGGCCGGCGGCGGCGAGCGCGACATCAATGTCGACACGCTGATCGTCGACGAAGGCCTGAAGCGCAATGACCGCGAAGTGCTCTTGAACGAGAAGCTGACGACCGAGCTTCGTCCGACGCTCTTCCTGGCGCAACTCTCCAACCTGCTCGCCGGCAATATCTCGATCGTCCACAAGGTCACTGGCTCCTCGCGCACCTTCATGGGCGAGGAATCGGCCGGCATTTCCGCCGTCGAGACCGCGTTCTACCGCATCAAGTCGGGCGAATCCTCGCATGCGCTGGTTGGCGGCGCGTTTTCTGCCGAGCGTCTCGACATGGTTCTGCTGTTCGAGGCGATCGGCTCGCATTCGCGCGGCGAATGGCAGCCCTTGTGGTCGCGCAACGATGGCGGCATCACCAGCGGTTCGCTCGGCGCGTTCCTGGTACTCGAATCGCGGGCGCATGCCGAAGAGCGCGGCGCCCATATCTATTCGACGATCTCGTCCATCGAGGGCGATCGCGGCAATCGCGGCGCCGGCAATCTCGAAAAGCGCCTTGAGCGGCTGCTCGAGCCGGCAAAGGGCCTGCCGGCTGAAAGCACGGCGATCTTCTCCGGTTCCTCCGGCATGCCCGAGCTCGCATCGCGTGAGAAGGCGGTTCTGGAGCATCAGCTGCCGGGCGCTGCCATCCGTGGTTTCGGCGGCGTGACCGGCCATGGGCTGGAGGCGCATTTCACCCTCGGGCTGGCGCTGGCCGCCCTTGCCATCGACGGCGAGGCCAAGGTGCCGGCATTCGACGGCGCCCATGAAAAATCCATGAGTTCAGGCACGAAGGCCGCTGTCGTCACGACGGTCGGGCATCAGCGTGGCGAAGGCGTCGCCGTTCTGTCGGCGGACGCGTGAGGAGCAGGCACATGACGGATCAAGCTTACAAGGATCATCTCGGCCGCCCGATAGTGGCTGTTACCGGCGTCGGCATCATGACCTCGCTGGGGCAGGGCCTCAAGGACAACTGGTCGGCGCTGATATCGGGCAAATCCGGTATCCACGACATCAACCGCTTTCCGACGGACGGTCTTTCGACGCGGATCGCCGGCACTGTCGATTTCATCGACGTTCCGGCGCCGAACGCTGTCGAGCGTTCCTACGCCTTCGCGCGCGAGACGACGATCGAGGCACTGGCTGACGCCGATATATCAGGCGATTTCAACGGCCCGCTGTTTCTCGCGGCACCGCCGATCGAGCCGGAATGGATTGCCCGCTTCGAACTCGGCGATCGTTCGCCGCCGCCCTCGCAGCCGGGCGATGCCTACGACCGCTTCCTGACCGCGATGCGTCAGCGTCCGGATCCGGCATTCCACGAGGCGGCGCTGTTCGGCGCCATCTCGGAGCGTCTTGCCGATCGTTTCGGCACGCGCGGTCTTCCGGTGACGCTGTCGACGGCCTGTGCTTCGGGCGCGACCGCGATCCAGCTTGGCATTGAGGCGATCCGCCAGGGCCGCACGAACCGCGCGCTTGCCGTGGCGACCGATGGCTCGGTGAGTGCCGAAGCGCTGATCCGTTTCTCGTTGCTCTCGGCCCTGTCGACGCAGAACGACAACCCGACCAAGGCTTCCAAGCCGTTCAGCAAGGATCGCGACGGCTTCGTCATCGCAGAAGGTGCGGCGACGCTGGTGCTGGAGTCGCTGGAATCGGCGATCGCGCGCGGCGCGAAGGTACTGGGTATCATGAAGGGCGCCGGCGAGAAGGCCGACAGCTTTCACCGCACCCGATCCTCGCCGGATGGCGGCCCGGCGATCGCGACGATCCGCGCGGCTCTTGCCGATGCCGGTATGGATGAAGGCGATATCGGCTACATCAACGCGCACGGCACCTCGACGCCTGAGAACGACAAGATGGAATATGGATCGATGCTCGCTGTCTTCGGCGACCGCATGGCGTCCATTCCGCTGTCGTCGAACAAGTCGATGATCGGCCATACGCTGACGGCGGCTGGCGCCGTGGAAGCCGTGTTCTCGCTGCAGACGATGCGCACCGGCACGCTGCCGCCGACCATCAACTACACCAACCCGGATCCGGCGATCGTTCTCGACGTGGTGCCGAATGTGAAGCGGGACGCGCAGGTCAACGCCGTGCTTTCCAACTCCTTCGGCTTCGGCGGCCAGAACGCCAGCCTTGTCATGGCGCTGGAACCGGCTTAAGCGGTTTGCGACCATAAATTCCATTGTTGCGGCCGCGCCTAGCAACGGCCTGCGGGACGCAACAGCAAACATAAACCGCGCATCGGCCGTCCGGCTGGTGCGATCGTGAAGGATTTTGCCATGCGCGCTCTGCAACTGATCGACGACCGCAAGCTTGAGATCACCGATCTGCCCGAACCCGATGCGCCGGGCGCCGGCGAAGTGACGCTGCGCGTCAAGGCGGTCGCGCTCAACCATATCGACGTCTGGGGCTGGCGCGGCATGGCCTTCGCCAAGCGCAAGATGCCGCTCGTCATCGGTGCCGAGGCGTCGGGTGTCGTCGAGGCGATCGGTCCCGGCGTGTCAAACGTGCTTCCGGGCCAGCTGGTCGCGGTCTATGGCGCGCGCACCTGCGGCCTCTGCCGTCCGTGCCGTGAAGGTCGCGACAATCTTTGCGAACACGTCTCGGGCGTTCACGGCTTCCACCTCGACGGTTTCGCGCAGGAGAAGGTCAACCTTCCGGCACGCTTGCTCGTGCCTGCACCTCCCGGCGTGGATGCCGTAGGTGCTGCCGTCGCACCGGTTACCTTCGGTACCGTCGAGCACATGCTGTTCGACAACGCCAAGCTGGAGCCGGGCGAAACGATCCTCGTGCATGCCGGCGGTTCCGGCATCGGCACGGCGGCGATCCAGCTTGCGAAGAAGATCGGCTGCACCGTCATCACCACCGTTGGCTCCGACGACAAGATCGAGAAGGCCAAGGCGCTCGGCGCCGACCACGTCATCAACTACCGCACGGATCGCTTTGAGGGCGTTGTGCGCAAGCTCACCAAGAAGAAGGGCGTCGACGTCGTCTTCGAACATGTGGGCAAGGATACCTGGGCTGGCTCGATGCTCTGCCTGAAGCGCGGTGGGCGTCTCGTGACCTGCGGCTCGACATCGGGCGTCTCCACCGACATGAACCTGATGATGCTGTTCCAGCAGCAGCTGAAGCTGCTCGGCTCGTTTGGCTGCCGCATGGAAAACATGGCCGACGCCATGCAGAAGATGGGCCGCGGCCTCGTGCATCCCGTCATCGACACTGAAGTCAGCTTCGACGATATCGACCGGGCGCTGGAGCGCATGGAATCGCGCCAGATCTTCGGCAAGATCATCCTGAAGATGGATTGATCCGTTGGAGCTCTTCATCACGCGTATCGTCCTGAAACTGGACCATTTTCGCCAGTGGCTGATCGCGCAGCTGATGTTCGGCTTCCTGAACTTCCTGAAGATCTTTCCGGCTGACGGGGCGATCAACTTCATCGACTGGCTGATGCGCAAGATCGGCCCGAAGATGAAGCGCCACAAGCTGATGCTCGCCAATCTCCGCAACGCGTTTCCCGAAAAGAGCGATGCGGAGATCGAGCAGATCGCGCTGGGCAGCTGGGCGAATATGGGCCGGCTGGCGGCGGAATACGTGTTTCTCGACCGGCTGTTCGACTTCGATCCCGAAAAGAGCGAGCCGGGCAGGGTGGAGGTATCGGGTATTCCGATCTTCCTCGACCTGCTTGAGAACAAGCGGCCGTTCATCGTGTTTACCGGGCATACCGGCAATTTCGAACTGCTGCCCGTCGCCGGTGCCGCATTCGGCCTCTATGTCAGTGTCCTCTTCCGTCCGCCGAACAATCCCTACGTGGCGCAGAAGGTGTTCGACTTCCGCAGCGCGCGCATGGGCAAGCTGGTGCCGTCGCATGCCGGATCGTCTTTCGCGCTCGCCCGCCAGCTGGAAGCGGAGCAGGGGGTCGGCGTGCTCGTCGACCAGAAGTTCGGCCGCGGCCTGAAGACCGAGTTCTTCGGCCTGCCGGTGAAGACCAATCCATTGCTCGGAAAGCTCGTGCGCCAGTTCAACTGCGAGGTCTATCCGGCTCGCTGTATCCGTCTTCCCGGCAATCGCTACCGGCTGGAAATCGAGCCGAAGGTCGAGCTGCCGCGCGATGCGAACGGCAACCTTGATATGACCGGCACCGCGCAGCTTTTGAACGATAAGGTCGAAAGCTGGGTACGGGAATACCCGGAGCAGTGGCTCTGGTATCACGATCGGTGGGAAATCAAGCGCCAAGTTATGTAGTAGGGGTGCTCCCTCACATCTTGCCATTGAAAAACAAGACCTCTTCGTCATTGAACATGAAACCGCGTCATGTTACCGATTTCTGACAGTGGGGATTATGAACGGTAAAGACGCCGTCATGATCTTTTACATCGAAGCAATTCCCTCACGGAAATCGGCATGGGAGGTGTCGTGCTCGGGCTTTTTCAGGCGTTTTCTTTGCGGTGTTCGCAGATCGACGAGGCCATAAGGCTTGGTGACGATGCGCGGGTTAGCAGCCTAGACGGCTCGATCGATGCGCTTATCGACACGATCCTCGGCTATCGCGCCACCAATCTATTCTACGCGCACATGCAGATGCAGTTTGTCGGTTGTCTGATAGATCAGTATGCCGAAGACAGCGAATCCGTGCGCGAGCACGTGAAGTTGCTTTCTTACATGATGGAACAATATCTCGGTTCGACCGTTCCGCGCTGGCAGATGCCACCACTGGAGCGCATCGACCGAGAGCGGGTTTCGGCTCCTGCAGCTTATGTGCCCAATACCGACAACGGCAATTTCCTGAATTCTGCCATCCTCGAATCTTTGCCGGATCGCGTCGCGGTCCTGACCAAGGACTATCGCTACCTTTACGCCAACGCGGCGAGCTCCGCTTACGCCAAGCGCAAGCCCTTCGAGATGGTCGGGCGGCATGTGAAGGATGTTCTCGGGGAAACTCGGTTCGTGGATTGCGTCAAGGGAATGCTCGACGCTTGTTTCGCGGGGGAAACATGTGATCACACCTATGAACGACGTGAGGAAAACGTCGTTCAGCGCACGCGGTATCGCATGTCGCCATTGCGCGATTCGTCCGGCTATATCATCGGCGCGCTTGTCGTCTCGCAAGATGCCGGATCATCGTCGTCATCGGCGGCAAATCTGGCCGCCTGATCAAGCCTTCGTCCACACCGCCAGTTCGTATCCATCGGGATCGGCGAAGTGAAAGCGGCTGCCGCCCGGGAAGCCGAAGATCGGGCGAACGATCTTGCCACCCGCGTCTTCGACCGCTTGTAGCGCCGCCTCAAGGTCATCGGCGTAAAGAATGACGAGCGGGCCGCCGGGGCGGGGTACCTCAAGATTGGTGAAGCCGCCCTTCAGCCGCCCATCGTCGAACTCGCAGTAGTTGGGGCCGTAATCGGTGAAGCGCCAGCCGAACGCCTTGCCATAGAAGGCCTTGGAGCGCTCGATATCGGCGACGTTGAACTCGACATAGTCGATGCGAAGCTCGGTTTTCGTAGATGTCATCGGTGCTTCCTAGATTTCCATCAGCATCTTCAGCGCTTCGAGATCGCGAGCGACATGCGCCGCGTCGGCCTCGAACTGTTCATCGGTCATATCCGGTAGCCGCAGCAAAGTGAACATCACCTCGCAACCGTCACCGTTCGGAATGATCCTCAGCGCGTTATAGACCCGCAAGCCATTGGCGATCGTGACGGTATGGTCGAGAACGCCGAATTCGTTGTGGGGAGCGAAGCTGACGCGAACAGTGCCGAGGACGCCCTTGGCGATCCAGTCGTCACCGCTTTTTTCCAGGCCGGATGCGAGACCCGATGCCCAGAGCGGCATGTTTTCAGGCGCACCGGCAAAAGCCCAGACGTCGCGCAAGCTCCGCTCGATGGATCGGTGAATGATTCTTGCAGGCATGGTTGCCACGGGGTTCTCCTCCTTCATTTTCGCGGGCGGCTTAACGTCGCATATTGACCGCGCATCACTGCCGCCCAGGCTGCCAACGGCACCAAAACCGCCGACATCAGGGCCTCGTTGGCAATATGGTTCACTTCGCGCCGGACGCAATACGCGACCGATCCGAGGCGAATCGAACTTGCCGTATGAGCCAGAGAGTGCCACAACACCCGTCCAATTTGACTAACCGGAGAGTTATCGTGGAAAAGGCAGAAATCGGGCTGATCGGCCTTGCGGTCATGGGTTCCAACCTCGCTCTGAACATCGCGGAAAAGGGCAACAAGATTGCGGTCTTCAACCGCACGCCCGACAAGACGGACGAGTTCTACGAGAGCGCCGGCGATCTGAAGAAGCAGATCATTCCGTGCAAGACGATCGAGGAATTCGTCGAGGCGATCCGCCCGCCGCGCCCGATCATCATCATGATCAAGGCCGGCGAGCCGGTCGATCAGCAGATGGAGCTGCTGCGTCCGCATCTCTCCAAGGGCGACATCATGATCGATGCCGGCAACGCCAACTTCCGCGACACGATCGCCCGCTTCGACCGCCTCAAGGACACCGACCTGACCTTCATCGGTATGGGCGTTTCCGGTGGCGAGGAAGGTGCGCGTCACGGCCCGTCGATCATGGTCGGCGGCACGGAAGATAGCTGGAAGCGCGTCGAGCCGGTGCTGACCTCGATCGCCGCCAAGTACAAGGGCGACCCGTGCGTCGCCTGGCTCGGCAATGACGGCGCCGGCCACTTCGTCAAGACGATCCACAACGGCATCGAATACGCCGACATGCAGATGATCGCCGAAATCTACGGCGTCCTGCGCGACGGTCTCGGCAAGAGCGCCAAGGACATCTCCGGCATCTTCGGCGACTGGAACAAGGGCCGCCTGAACTCCTACCTGATCGAAATCTCCGAGAAGGTTCTGGCCGCGACCGACCCGATCTCCGGCGGTGCGATGGTCGACATGATCCTCGACAAGGCCGGCCAGAAGGGCACCGGCAAGTGGTCGGCGATCGAAGCGCAGAACATGGGCATCCCGGCAACGGCGATCGAAGCGGCCGTTGCCGCCCGCAGCCTGTCGTCGATGAAGACCGAGCGCGAAGCCGCCGAGAAGATCTTCGGCAAGCCGGAATACAACTTCCCGGTCGCCTACGGTCCTGAGCTCGTCAAGGATCTGGAACTGGCTCTGTTCGCCGCCAAGATCGGCGCCTACGCACAGGGCTTCGCGGTGATGGCGGAAGCCTCGCGCGAGTTCAAGTGGTCGCTGCCGATGCCAACCATTGCCAAGATCTGGCGCGACGGCTGCATCATCCGTTCGCAGTTCCTCGACGAGATCACCTCGGCCTTCACCAAGGCGCCTGACGTCGCCAACCTGATCGTGACGCCGGCCTTCGCGGATATGGTCAAGGAATCGCTGCCGGCGCTTCGCCGCGTTGTCGGTGCCGCCCTGCAAGCCGGTCTGCCGGTTCCGGCGCTGACCTCCGCGCTCACCTACTTCGACGCCTATCGCCAGGGCCGCGGCACCGCCAACCTGATCCAGGCACAGCGCGACTTCTTCGGCGCCCACGGCTTCGATCGCCTCGACGGCAAGGACTTCCACCACGGCCCATGGGGCAGCGGTGCGGCGACCTTCTAAGGTTCCTTCTCTGAATATGATAACAGCCGGGTCATTGGCCCGGCTGTTTTGCGTTTAGGGGAGTGATCAGCAACGGCATGTCGAGGGCCGGTGACGGTCGACTGGCGTCGTTATGGGGCGGGTTTGGTCCAGATCGGCTGGCTGACACTCTGCAGCATCTCAGGTTCGACGCCATCGATGCGGGCGATGACGGCCTTGGCCATCTCGCGGCCGGCGTGGCGGACGTCTTCATAGGCGGTGATGATCTCCGGGCGGATCCAGTTGAGGATCGGCGCCGATTCCTTCGAGGCCATGTCGACGTCGTGGCCAAGGCGCTTGCCGGCGGCTTCGATGCCGGCATTGACGGCGATGGCGGCGCTGCCGGCGAGACAGACGATACCGTCAGGCGCGTTGCTGGAGCGCATTATGGTCTCGACGGCGTTGCGGATCTCGTCCAGCGGCGTGTCGATGGTGACGCGCAGCGGCACTTCCTCAGCGCCATAGTCGTGCAGGCCGGTCTGGAAGCCGATGCGGGTGTGCGTGTAATAGGTGAGCTTGCTCGGGGGCTGGAGCAGGGCGATGCGCTTGCGGCCGCGCGCGACCAGCTTCTCGACCGCCTGGTGAGCGAAAGCCTCGTTGTCGAAGTCGTGGAACGGGTGCATCAGCCCGGCATCGGTGCGGCCATGCGTGGCGAACGGCATGTTGCGCTCGCTAAGCAGACGAACGCGGGGATCGTCGGGCTCGATGCGGGAGATGATGACGCCGTCGGCGGAGCCTGTCTCCAGGATATAGCGGACGGGCAGCATGGGGTCCTTGCTGTGCGAATGCGGCGTGACGACGATGTGATAGGGGGTGCCGGTCAGGACCTCGGAGATGCCGAAGACCAGCTGGCTCGAGAAGCCCATGATCTCCTCATCGATGCTCAGAACGAGCGCGATGACGTTGGTCTTGCCGGTTCTGAGGCGCACGCCGGCGCGGTTCGGCTGGTAACCGAGCTGGCTTGCCACCATCCGCACGCGTTCCTTGGTCTCCGCGCCGATGTCAGGTGCATCTTTCAATGCACGAGACACAGTGGTGATGCCGAGGCCGGTCATGAAGGCAATCGTCTTCAGTGTCGGTCTTTCCCGAGATCCCTCGGTCACCGTCGTCCCGAAATTCGCTTTGTTTTTCATCCCTCTAGGCCGTCCTACGCGATTTGGTTCGCTTATAGATGCTTTTCGCAGTGCTGTAAGCCTGAATACACAAATGCCGTTCCCTCCCACGGGCCTTAAAATCTGTAACGTTACAGTAGAAATGTCGAGCGGTTTTTCCGATGGTTCTAACCCAATCACTCTCATTGGTTGAATCGGTGATTTTTGCACGAATTTTTTGCGTCTGCGAACGCCATCTCGAAATTATGTCATGATACCAGTAAAATAAATATATATAAAACAATAGAATAATCGATGTGTGCAGTTGCACATCGGTTTGCTGATCGCTTGTGCAGTCTTGCGGCGACGATGCCGTTTCGGCAGGCAATGGTAGCAAAACATGGTCGAAAAGAAAATTTTAAGGGGTGGCTGTTGCGCGGCAATATCGATTGAACTAAGTTTTTCCGGCAACGTTTCAGTGAGGGAGGAGAACTCATGAATATTCGTTTGATGGCGGCAGCGCTGTGCGCATCCGTCGCCCTGCCGCTTGGTGCGGCACACGCCACCGATCTCGAAGTCACGCATTGGTGGACCTCGGGCGGCGAAGCCGCTGCCGTGGCCGAACTCGCCAAGGCATTCGACGCGACCGGCAACAAGTGGGTTGACGGTGCCATCGCCGGTTCCGGCGGCACGGCGCGTCCGATCATGGTCAGCCGCATCACCGGCGGCGATCCGATGGGCGCCACCCAGTTCAACCACGGCCGTCAGGCAGAAGAACTCGTTCAGGCCGGCCTGATGCGCGACCTGACCGATGTCGCGACCGCCGAGCACTGGAAGGACATCATTCGTCCGGCAAGCCTGCTCGACAGCTGCACGATCGACGGCAAGATCTATTGCGCGCCCGTCAATATCCACTCCTGGCAGTGGCTGTGGCTCTCGAACGCCGCCTTCAAGAAGGCCGGCGTTGACGTGCCGAAGAACTGGGATGAATTCGTCGCCGCCGCTCCCGCGCTTGAAAAGGCCGGCATCGTGCCGCTCGCCGTCGGTGGTCAGCCGTGGCAGGCTGCAGGCGCCTTCGATACGCTGATGGTGGCGATCGCCGGCAAGGACACGTTCAACAAGGTATTCAAGGACAAGGACGCCGACGTGGCTGCCGGTCCGGAGATCGCCAAGGTCTTCAAGGCTGCCGACGACGCCCGCAAGATGTCCAAGGGCAGCAATGTCCAGGATTGGAACCAGGCAACCAATCTGGTCATCACCGGCAAGGCCGGCGGCCAGATCATGGGTGACTGGGCGCAGGGCGAATTCGCTCTCGCCGGCCAGAAGGCCGGTACCGATTACACCTGCCTTCCGGGCCTCGGCGTGAACGAAATCATCTCCACCGGTGGTGATGCGTTCTACTTCCCGCTGCTCAAGGACGAAGCCAAGTCGAAGGCGCAGGACGTTCTCGCCAAGACGCTGCTCGATCCGAAGACCCAGGTTGCCTTCAATCTGAAGAAGGGCTCGCTGCCGGTTCGCGGTGACGTCGATCTCGAGGCTGCCAACGACTGCATGAAGAAGGGTCTCGAGATCCTGAAGAAGGGCAACATCGTCGAAGGCACCGACCAGCTGCTTTCGGCCGACAGCCAGAAGCAGAAGGAAGACCTCTTCTCGGAGTTCTTCGCCAATGCCTCGATGACGCCTGAGGCGGCGCAGAAGCGCTTTGCCGAAATCATCGGCTCCGCCGACTGATCGTCTGCTCGTACTGCCGCGATCCGGCTTTCCGCCCAGGAACGGGAGCCGGATTTGCCCTAACCGCCAGCGGCGGCGGGCTCGTGGCAGTGCTTTCCCGATGATTTCCGGCCGCGGAGGATGCGGCCGGAACCATCCGGGGGCAAGAGACGGGAGCGGTGTCCGGCATCGGCCGCTGCTCTCGGTCAAAAAAGCAAGTGCGTGTCAGGAGGAAACACAATGACGGGTCCAGCGAAAGCCGGCCGGCCAAATCAGTTGCTGCGCAATCTGAATTCCAAAATTGCATCCATCCCGATGATCCTTACTGCCCTGGTCATCTTTCTCGGCGGCACGGTCTGGACGGTGTTCTATTCCTTCACCAACTCGAAGCTCCTGCCAAGGATGAGCTTCGTTGGTTTCGACCAATACAAGCGGCTGTGGGCCGCGCCGCGATGGATCGTGTCCATCGAAAACCTCGCCCTTTACGGCATCTTTTCCCTGATCTTCAGCCTGGTGATCGGCTTTACGCTGGCTGCCCTGATGGATCAGAAGATCCGGTTCGAGAATGCGTTCCGGACGATCTTTCTCTACCCCTTCGCCCTGTCCTTCATCGTCACCGGCCTCGTGTGGCAGTGGGTGCTCAATCCCGAATTCGGTGTGCAGTCGGTGGTGCGTTCGCTCGGCTGGACGAGCTTCACCTTCGATCCGCTCTATACGCCGAGCATCGTCATCTACGGCGTGTTGATCGCCGCACTCTGGCAGGGAACGGGCCTCGTCATGTGCCTGATGCTCGCCGGCCTGCGCGGGATCGACGAGGACATCTGGAAGGCCTCGCGCGTCGACGGCATTCCGATGTGGAAGACCTATCTCTTCATCGTCATCCCGATGATGCGTCCCGTCTTCATCACCACGCTCGTCATCATCGCGTCGGGCATCGTCAAGGTTTACGACCTCGTGGTGGCGCAGACATCGGGCGGACCCGGCATCTCGTCGGAAGTGCCGGCCAAATATGTCTACGATTACATGTTCCAGGCGCAGAACCTGGGGCAGGGCTTCGCCGCCTCGACCATGATGCTGATCACGGTCGCGATCATCATCATTCCATGGGCTTATCTGGAATTCGGGGGAGGGCGTAAACGTGCCTGATACCATCGCTCTCAAGACGGCTGAAGTCGCACTGGCACCGGTCAAGTCCTTCGACGGACCGAACGGCAAGAAGCCGAAGCGGGTGCTCTCGCCGCGCAACATCATGCTCTACGGCACGCTGTTCGTCGCCGCCGCCTATTATCTGCTGCCACTCTACGTGATGATCGTCACATCACTGAAGGGGATGCCCGAAATCCGCATGGGCAACATCTTCTCGCCGCCGATGGAAATCACCTTCGAGCCGTGGGTGAAGGCCTGGGCCACGGCCTGCACAGGCCTCAACTGCGACGGTCTCTCGCGCGGGTTCTGGAATTCGGTGCGGATCACCGTCCCATCCGTCATCGTCTCGATCGCGATTGCCTCGGTCAATGGCTACGCGCTCGCCAACTGGCGCTTCAAGGGATCGGAACTGTTCTTCTCGATCCTCGTCATCGGCGCCTTCATTCCCTACCAGGTGATGATCTATCCTATCGTCATCGTGCTGCGTGAAATGGGGATCTACGGCACGCTCACGGGCCTGATCATCGTGCATTCGATCTTCGGCATGCCGATCCTGACGCTGCTCTTCCGCAACTACTTCGCATCGCTGCCGCAGGAGCTGTTCAAGGCCGCCCGCGTCGATGGCGCCGGTTTCTGGCAGATCTTCCTGAAGATCATGGTGCCGATGTCGCTGCCGATCTTCGTCGTCGCCATGATCCTGCAGGTCACCGGCATCTGGAACGACTTCCTGTTCGGCGTCGTCTTCACCCGGCCGGAATACTATCCGATGACCGTGCAACTCAACAACATCGTCAATTCCGTCCAGGGCGTGAAGGAATACAACGTCAACATGGCCGCAACCATCCTCACGGGTCTGGTGCCGCTCGTCGTGTATTTCGTGTCTGGACGTCTGTTCGTCCGCGGTATCGCCGCCGGCGCAGTGAAAGGCTGATCCATGAATTCAAGCGTTTCCATCAAAGACCTTTCGCTGAACTTCGGCGCCGTCAGCGTGCTCAAGGATCTGAACCTCGAGATCAATGACGGCGAGTTCCTGGTGCTGCTCGGCTCGTCCGGCTGCGGCAAGTCGACCCTGCTGAATTGCATTGCCGGCCTGCTCGACATCAGCGAGGGACAGATCCACATCAAGGGCCGCAACGTTACCTGGGAAGAGCCCAAGGACCGCGGCATCGGCATGGTGTTCCAGTCCTACGCGCTCTATCCGCAAATGACGGTGGAGAAGAACCTCTCCTTCGGCCTGCAGGTCGCCAAGATCCCGCAATCCGATATCGACAAGCGCGTAGCCCGGGCTTCGGAGATACTGCAGATCCAGCCGCTCCTGAAGCGCAAGCCGGCGGAGCTTTCCGGTGGCCAGCGTCAGCGCGTGGCGATCGGCCGTGCCTTGGTGCGCGATGTCGACGTGTTCCTGTTCGACGAGCCGCTCTCCAACCTCGACGCCAAGCTGCGTTCGGAGCTGCGCGTCGAGATCAAGCGGCTGCATCAGTCGCTGAAGAACACGATGATCTACGTCACGCACGACCAGATCGAGGCGCTGACGCTCGCAGACCGTATCGCGATCATGAAGAACGGCGAGATCCAGCAGCTGGCCGATCCGACGACCATCTACAACAAGCCGCGCAGCCTGTTCGTCGCCGGCTTCATCGGCTCGCCGTCGATGAACTTCCTGCGCGGCGAAATCGCCAAGCGGGGCGATGCCACCGTGTTCACCGCGAACGGTGTCGATTTCAACGTCGATGCCTATGAGGCGAGCGGGCCGCTGCAGGCGGGCCGGAAGGTGACGCTCGGCGTGCGGCCGGAGCATATCAAGGTCAACGAGAACCTCGGCGCCGAGGTCCACGACGCGACGGTCGATATCGAGGAGCCGATGGGCGCCGACAACCTGCTCTGGCTGAAGCATGCCGGGCATACGATGTCGGTGCGTATCAACGGTGCCCGCCGCTTCAGCCCAGGTTCACAGGTCAAGCTCGGCTTCGATATGTCGCTGGCGTCGATCTTCGACGCCGAGACGGAACTGCGCCTTTAGACGACTACGCTGCGGGCGGGGCCATCCCAAGCGGTTCCGCCCGTTCTTCCAATACCACATTCGGTCGCAGCCCGGTGACGGGTTCTCCCAAGAGCGGCCTGATCGGACAGTGCTATGACATCCTTGCCCACCAACGGGTTCAACCTCGACCTCTCAGGCTCGTGGAAGCTCACCTCCACGGATGGTGAAATCACCGCGCCGATCACGCTTCCCGGCGACGTGCACTCGGCGCTCCATGCCGCCAAGCTCATCCCCGATCCCTATTTCGGCCGCAACGAAGAGGTCGTGCAGTGGGTGGCGCATCGCGACTGGTCGATCGAGCGCAGTTTCACGGTGTCGGAGCCCGATGGCGACTGGTATCTCGATATCGATTATCTCGACACGGTGGCCGCCGTCTTCATCAATGGCTCGCCGGCGCTCGTTGCCGACAACAGCTTCCGCCGCTATCGCCCGGATGTCAGCAGCCATCTGAAATCCGGCGAGAACGTCATCCGCATCGTGCTGCATTCGAGCATCGCGGCGGGGGCGGACCGGCAGGGCAAGCAGCCCTTCTACATTCCCTATTCGACCGGCAACTCGCCGATCCCCAACGGCAACATGCTGCGCAAGCCGCAGTGCCATTTCGGCTGGGACTGGAACATCGCGATCGCGCCGCTTGGCCTTTACGGCACGATCGCGCTGCGTCGGCTTGACACGGCCCGCATCGAGCATGTGACGACGCAGCAGGTGCATAATCTCGACGGTTCTGTCGATCTGAAGGTCACGGCGACGCTGTTTTCGAAGAACCCGGGCATCGTTCCCGTGCATTTTTCGCTCGACGGCGAACGGGTGCGCCTCGATGTCGGCGTCGGCGCCGGCGAGACTGTCGTCAACCACGTGTTCGAGATCGCCAAGCCGCGCCTCTGGTGGCCGGCTGGAAGCGGCGAGCAGGCGCTCTATGCGCTGACCGTCGATCTGCCTGCTGATGCCGTCACCAAACAGATCGGTCTGCGCACCGTCGAGCTCATCACTACGCCGGATGTGGCCGGCGCCCGTTTCGCGCTGAAGGTCAACGGCCGCGAGATCTTCTGCCGCGGTGCCAACTGGATCCCGGCTGACGCGCTGTTTTCGCTGTCCTCGCCGGAGAAGACCGAGGATCTGCTGCAATCGGCGAAATCCGCCAACATGAACATGATCCGCGTCTGGGGCGGCGGGTTCTACGAGCATGATCATTTCTACGATCTCTGCGACCGTCTCGGCCTCATGGTCTGGCAGGACTTCATGTTCGCCTGCAACCTCTATCCCTCGACCGAGGACTTCCTCGACAATGTCGCGCTCGAGGTCGACTACCAGGTTCGCCGTCTGAACTCACACCCGTCGATCGCGCTCTGGTGCGGCGACAACGAGCTCGTCGGCGCGCTCACCTGGTTCGAGGAATCGCGCAAGGACCGCGACCGCTATCTTGTCTCCTACGACCGCCTCAACCGGGTGATCGAGCAGGCGATGAAGAAGGCGGCACCGGATGCGATCTGGTGGCCGTCGAGCCCGGCATCGGGCTATCTCGACTTCGGCGATGCCTGGCATGCCGATGGCTCGGGCGACATGCACTACTGGTCGGTCTGGCACGAGAACAAGTCGTTCGACAATTACCGTTCCGTTCGCCCGCGCTTCTGCTCGGAGTTCGGCTTCCAGTCCTACACCTCGCTCCCCGTCATAAAGACCTATGCTGAGGCCAAGGACATGAACGTCGCGTCGCCGGTCATGGAGCTGCACCAGAAGAACGCCGGCGGCAACGAGCGCATCGCCGGCACGATGTTCCGCTATTTCCGTTTTCCCAAGGATTTCCCGAACTTCGTCTATCTCAGCCAGATCCAGCAGGGTCTCGCGATCAAGACGGCGGTGGAATACTGGCGGTCGCTGAAGCCGCATTGCATGGGCACGATCTACTGGCAGCTCAACGACACATGGCCGGTGGCCTCGTGGTCGAGCCTCGATTACGGCGGCCGCTGGAAGGCGATGCACTATCTGGTCAAGCGTTTCTTCCAGCCGGTCGCGGTCGCCGCCATTCCATCCGATGACGGCAAGCAGATCCGGTTCTCGCTGGTCAACGACACGCTCGATGACGTCAGCGTCGACCTGTCGATCTCGATCATCGACATGAAGGGCGAGCGCAAGCACCTCAAGGATGTGCAGGCGGTCTGCACGCCTGACGCTGCGGTGACGGCTGCCAGCATCGACGTCTCCGAGATTCCGGCGGGCACGCTGCTTGCCTGGCGCTTCACGGCATCGAACGGCATGGGCGGCGAGGGGCACTATGTGCACGGCACCTACAAGGCGCTGGAGCTCGAGCCCGCTGGCCTGATGGTCACACACGAATATGTCGAGGAGGACGGCTCCGTCTGCCTCAACGTCACCGCCAAGGGACTTGCGCTCTTCGTGATGATCGAGACCGAGACCGACGGCAAATATTCCGACAATGCCTTCGATCTGGCGGCGGGCGAAATGCGTCGCATCACCTTCACCCCGGCCAAACCGCTTGAAGGCGGCGCCTTGCCGGACTTCCGTTTCTACGACCTGCAATCCTGTCAGTCCGTGGATTGATCCTGATTAAATGAATGGGCACGAGGCCCGAGGAGGATATTATGACGAAACTGAGTTTCCAGCTTTATAGCGCCCGCAACTTCCAGCCCTATTCGGCGATCTTTGAAAAGCTCGGCAAGGCCGGCTATCAGGAAGTCGAAGGCTTCGGCGGCATCTATGCAGATCTCGACGATTCCGGCCTGAAGAGCCTGCGTGCCGAACTCGACAAGAACGGTCTGACGATGGCGAGCGGCCACTTCAGCCCCGACTTCCTCGACGGCGAAGTGCAGAAGTCTCTGAACATCGCCAAGCTCCTCGGCATGGATTCCATCTATGCGCCGCATCTGGCGGCCGATGAGCGTCCGACTGATGGCGCCGGCTGGCTGGCATTCGGCAAGCGCCTGCAGGAAATGAGCAAGCCCTACAAGGATGCAGGCTACGAGTTCGGCTGGCACAACCACGACTTCGAATTCGTGAAGCTCGCCGACGGCTCGCTGCCGATCGAGCGCATCTTCGAAGGCGCGCCTGACATTTCCTGGGAAGCGGATATCGCCTGGGTCGTTCGCGGCAGTGCCGATCCCTTCGCATGGATCGAGAAGCTGGGCTCGCGCATCACCTCGGCGCACGTCAAGGACATTGCGCCAGCTGGCGAGAACAAGAACGAAGACGGCTGGGCCGATGTCGGCCACGGCACGCTTGATTGGCCGAAGCTCGTCGCGGCGCTGAAGGGCACCAAGACCAAGCACTACGTCGTCGAGCATGACAATCCCGCCGATATCGATCGCCTGATCACCCGCTCGATCGCATCCTTCAAGACCTACTGAGGACCATCATGACCAAGGAACTTGGCGTCGGCATCATCGGATGCGGCAACATCTCCACCACCTACTTTTCGCTGGCCCCGCTGTTCAAGGGCCTCAAGGTCGTCGCCTGCGCCGACCTCAACATGCAGGCCGCCGAAGCCCGTGCCGCCGAGTATGGCGTCAAGGCGCAGACGATCGAGGACCTGCTCACCAATGAAGAGGTTGACGTCGTCGTCAACCTCACCATCCCGGACGCGCACTTCCCGGTCTCGAAAGCGATCCTGCTCTCCGGCAAGCACGTCTATTCGGAAAAGCCGCTGGTTCTCACCCTCGAGCAGGGTGAGGAGCTGCGCCGCATCGCCAAGGAGAAGAACCTCTCCGTCGGTTGCGCGCCCGACACCTTCCTCGGCGGCGCGCATCAGCTGGCCCGCAAGTATATCGACGAGGGCGGCATCGGCCGTGTCACCTCGGGCGCGTGCTATGTCATGAGCCCGGGCATGGAAATGTGGCATCCGAACCCGGATTTCTTCTTCCTGCCCGGCGGTGGCCCGATCCTCGATCTCGGCCCTTACTACATCGCCAACCTGATCAACCTGATCGGACCGGTGAAGCGCGTCGGCGCGATGACCTCGATGGCTTCGCCGACCCGCACGATCACCAGCGAGCCGCGCAACGGCGAGACGATACCGGTGAAGACGCCGACGACGATCCAGGCGATCCTGGAATTCGTCAACGGCGCGACCGTCACGCTGACCGCGAGCTGGGACGTCTGGTCCCACCGCCATGCCAACATGGAGCTCTACGGCACCGACGGTTCGCTCTACGTGCCGGATCCGAACTTCTTCGGCGGCGTGGTCGAGGCAAGCGGCCGCGACAAGGACATCAAGCCGCTCGATGGCTGGGAGCACCCCTTCGGTATCTCCAACCAGGAGAGCCCGCAGGGACCGCGCGCCAACTATCGTACAGCGGGTCTCGCCGACATGGCGATGGCGATCATCGAGGGACGCGATGCGCGTTGCTCGCTCGACCGTACGCTGCATGGCGTCGACGTCATGACCTCGATCCTGAAGTCGGGCGAGGAAGGCCGCTTCATCGAACTGACGACGACCTGCACGCAGCCGGCCGCACTCGGCATCGAAGAGGCCCAAGCGCTTCTGAAGTGATCGGCTCTCTTGAAGTGATTGGCGCTTCTGGAGTGATTGGCACTCTTGAAGTGCTTGCCTAAAGGTCTATGGTCCGGCGCGGGCGAGGAGCCCGCGCCGTTTCTATACGCCGTTTGATATTGGGGATGAGGATTATGAGCTGGCAACCGGCTTCCGACCGCTATTCGAAAATGAAGTACAACCGCACGGGCCGTTCCGGCCTGAAGCTGCCGGCCGTTTCGCTCGGCCTCTGGCACAATTTCGGCGGCGACACGCCGCATGAGCGCAAGGTCGACATGTGCCGCACGGCATTTGATCTCGGCATCACCCATTTCGACCTCGCCAACAATTACGGACCGCCTCCCGGCAGCGCCGAGACCGCCTTCGGCGAGATTCTGCGCACCGAATTTGCCGGTCTGCGCGATGAACTGATCATTTCGTCCAAGGCCGGCTACGACATGTGGCCGGGCCCTTACGGCGAGTGGGGCAGCCGCAAGTATCTGATCGCCTCCTGCGACCAGAGCCTGAAGCGCATGGGTCTCGACTATGTCGATATCTTCTATTCGCACCGCTTCGACCCGGATACGCCTCTGGAAGAGACCTGTGGCGCGCTCGACCATATCGTACGCTCCGGCCGTGCGCTCTATGTCGGCATCTCGTCCTACAATTCGCAGCGCACCCGCGAAGCCGCCGCCATCCTCAAGGATCTCGGCACGCCGTGCCTTATCCACCAGCCGAGCTATTCGATGCTCAACCGCTGGGTCGAGGACGACAAGCTGCTCGATGCGCTTGACGAGGTCGGCATGGGTTCGATCGTGTTCTCGCCGCTGGCGCAGGGCATGCTGACGACGAAGTATCTCGGCGGCATCCCTCAGGACAGCCGCGCGGCGCAGAACCACTTCCTCAAGAAGGACTTCATCCGCCCTCAGATCATCGACAACATCCGCAAGCTCAACGAGATCGCGGAGCGCCGTGGCCAGACGCTGGCGCAGATGGCCATCGCCTGGGTGCTGCGCGGCGACCGCGTGACGTCGGCGCTGATCGGCGCCAGCCGCTCGTCGCAGATCGTCGACTGCGTCAAGGCGCTCGACAATCTGGAGTTCACGGCCGAGGAGCTGAAGGAGATCGATGGCTACGCCCGCGAGGCGGACATCAATCTCTGGGCGAAGTCCGCGGAACGCGATTGAGCTGATGCAATGAGGGAGGGAACTTTATTTCCTCCCTCATTCCTGTGCCCAGACTTCGTCCGGGCGATGTCACAGGAATCCAGCCAGCCCAAGTCCTTGGGCTGGAAAGAGTCCTTTCACCGCGCCGACGCGCGGTGGCTGGATCCCTGTGACGAGCACAGGGATGAGGGCCTGAGAGGTGGCCTTCCTGGCAGCTCACAGCAGACCAAAATCGCCATTCGGAGGAGGTGGCCCTGATGATCCGCAATCCAATCCTGCCGGGTTTCAACCCGGACCCGTCCATCTGCCGTGTCGGCGAGGATTACTATATCGCGACCTCGACCTTCGAATGGTATCCTGGTGTGCAGATCCATCACTCGCGCGATCTGGTGAACTGGACGCTGGTGCGGCGGCCGCTGGAGCGGGCGTCGCAGCTCGACATGCGTGGCAACCCTGATAGTTGCGGTATCTGGGCGCCGTGTCTCTCTTATGCCGATGGGCTGTTCTGGCTTGTCTATACAGACGTCAAGCGCTTCGACGGCAACTTCAAGGATGCGCATAATTACATCGTGACCTCGCCAACGATCGAGGGCGAATGGTCCGAGCCCATCTATGTGAACTCGTCGGGCTTCGACCCGTCGCTGTTTCATGACGATGACGGCCGCAAGTGGTTCCTCAACATGCAGTGGAACCACCGCACCGAGAGCTTTGGCGGCGCGCCGAAGTCTCCGGCCTTCGATGGTATCCTGCTGCAGGAATGGGACGCGGAGACGAAATCGCTGAAGGGTCCGATCCGCAACATCTTCGCGGGCAGCTCGCTCGGGCTGGTCGAGGGGCCGCACCTCTTCAAGCGCAACGGCTATTACTATCTGACGACGGCCGAGGGCGGGACGGGCTACGACCACGCGGTGACGATGGCGCGGTCGCACGACATCGCCGGACCCTATGAGATGCATCCGAACAAGCACCTCATCACCTCGAAGGACCACCCGGAAGCCATTCTGCAGCGGGCAGGGCATGGGCAGTATGTCGAAACGCCCGATGGTCAGGTCTACCATACTCACCTTTGCGGCCGCCCGATGCCGCCGAAGCGGCGTTGCACGCTCGGGCGCGAAACCAGCCTGCAGAAATGCGTCTGGAAGGATGACGGCTGGCTCTATCTTGAGAATGGCACCACGGTGCCCGACGTCACCGTGCCGGGACTTGGTGGTGCCGTGCAGGCCGAAAAGCCCATGCGCAGCGAATACGGCTTCGATGGCGGTATGCTGCCTGCCGACTTCCAGTGGCTGCGTACGCCGAAGCCGGAGCGGATCTTCAACCTCACGGAGCGGCCCGGTCACCTGAGGCTCATCGCTCGTGAGAGCATCGGCTCATGGTTCGAGCAGGCGCTGGTGGCGCGGCGGCAGGAGCATCACAGTTTCAGGGCCGAGACGGTGGTCGAGTTCGATCCCGATACCTACCAGCAGGTCGCCGGGCTGACGCACTATTACAACAGGCACAAGTTTCACGCGGTTGCTGTAACGCTGCACGAAAAGCTTGGACGCTGCGTGACGATCTTGTCCTGCGACGGCGATTATCCGAACGGGCGGCTGAGCTTTCCCGCCGGCAGCGGCGAGGCGCTTCCCGCTGGCGGCCGTGTCCAGCTTTCCATGGAAATCCGCGATAACGACCTGCAGTTTTTCTGGCAGACAGAGGGCATGGGCGCGTGGCGGGCGATCGGGCCGGTGCTCGACGCTGGCGTCGTGTCGGACGAAGGCGGGCGCGGTGAGCATGGGTCGTTTACCGGCGCATTCGCCGGCGTCTTTGCCTTCGATACGTCGGGGCGCGCGAAGACCGCCGATTTCGACTGGTTCAATTACGACGAGTTGTGAGAGGGGCGACATCGCCTTGTCGCAAGGTGATGTCGCATCTGCTAATTTAATATATGCTTTTAAGCATGTGTTTTCATTACTGAAGTTTAATCAAACTTTCAGTTTCGGTTCATCATTTCAGGTCTAGGTTCGGGGCGTGTTCAACACGAGGAAACCCCAATGAAAAAGATGTTTGCCGTTCTTCTCTCCGCTTCTTTCCTGGCCGCGCCGCTGGTTGCCGCGACGGGTGCAAGCGCGCAGGAACACCATCGCCGTCCCGTCGTCGTCGAGCGCGACGTGCATGTCACCAAGTACAAGTGGAGCCGCGGCCATCGCATGAGCCCTGCCGAGCGCCGCAACATGCGCGAAGTGCGGGATTACCGCCGCTATCGCCTGGCGCCTCCGCCGCGCGGCTATCGCTGGGTGCAGGTCAACAACGACTATCTGATGATCAGCATCGCGAGCAACGTGATCTCGAACATCGTCGTCGGCCGCTGATCGGTTGACGAGACTTATGTTGGAAGGGCGGCTTCGGCCGCCCTTTTTCATGTCTGTCTTTCGGGCGTGTTGCGCGCCAGCCGGGCCGCCAATTTGCTGAGAACGCCAGTGCCCGGCCTACGCTCTTCGGGCTCGGGTGCCGCTGCCAGCCCCTCGATCGGCGGTAGCGGGTCGCATTCCTCGCAGACGCATTGATATCTCCTGATCGCCTGCGCCTTCATGCGGCCTGATCTCCCCAGCGGGCGAAGGGGTCCGGCATGTCGCGCCACTTGTCCGGCGTGAAGTCCACGGCGCTGACAAGACATGCGTCGAGACGGTCGCGGATCCAGGCTTCGTCCATCGGGTCGGCGCCGATGAAGACGATTTCCTGGCGGCGGTCGCCCCAGACGGAGTGCAGATAGGGTCCGATCGCCGTCATGAAGCGCGGATCGTCCGGCCAACGCTCCCTCGGCACCGCCGACCACCATGTACCCATGCGGCTGGTGCGCAGGATTGCGCCGGCCTGGCTGACCTCGCCGACATGATGCGGCCGGGTCGCGAGCCAGAAGAAGCCCTTGGCGCGCACGACGCCCGGCCAGGCGGTGTCGAAGAACCGCTGCAGTTTCGCCGGATCGAAGGGGCGCTTCTCGCGATAGACGAAGGAGCGGATGCCGTATTCCTCGGTTTCCGGCACATGGTCGTTGAAGCCATGCATCTCTTTGTACCAGAGCGGGTGGGTCTCGGCCTTGTCGATGTCGAAGAGGCCGGTGCCGAGCACTTCCTGCGGGCGGACTTGGCCGAAATCGGCCTCGATCAGCCGGGCATCCGGGTTCAGGCCGACGACGATCTGGCGGGCGGCCTGCAGCTGCTCTGCGGTGGCGGTGCCGACCTTGTTGAGGATGACGACGTCGGCGAATTCGATCTGCTCGACCAAGAGGTCGATCACTGTGCGATTATCGCCGTCGCCGGCAGTTTCGCCGCGATCGCCGAGGAAATCGGTGGAGGCGTAGTCGGCGAGCAGGCCGGCAGCGTCGACCACTGTGACCATGGTGTCGAGCTCGGCGACATCAGACAGGCTCAGGCCATCCTCGTCGCGGAACTCGAAGGTGGTGGCGACGGGCAGGGGCTCGGCGATACCCGTGGATTCGATCAGCAAGTAGTCGAAACGGTTCTGCTCGGCGAGCTGGCGGACTTCCTTCAACAGGTCGTCTCGCAGCGTGCAGCAGATGCAGCCGTTGGTCATCTCGACCAGTTCCTCATCGGTGCGAGACAGGTTGGCGCCGCCGTCGCGCACCAGTGCGGCGTCGATGTTGACCTCGCTCATGTCGTTGACGATGACGGCGACGCGCAGGCCATCGCGGTTGGCCAGTATGTGGTTCAGCAGCGTCGTCTTGCCGGCGCCGAGGAAGCCGGAGAGGACGGTGACCGGCAGTTTCCTGTTCATTGCGATCTCCAGTTAATGTTATAATATTACATCGATGGATCTAAAAAAGGCGGACTGTGCGCCCGCCTTTTTCGATATGCGGTGGGGCCGGTCTCAGCTTTCGCGCGACAGGCAGTCCTTCAGATTGTTGGCGATACCGCGCATCAGCTTGAAATAGAGATCCGGGCCGGCATCGAGCGTTGCGGCCTCGGGATCGAGTACGCCGGCCTTGGCCTTGGTGCCCTCGAGCACGACATCGACGAGGCGCGGCTGGAACTGCGGTTCAGCGAAGACGCAGGTTGCGCCAAGGTCCGCCACCTTCTTGTGGATCTCGGCGATGCGCTCGGCGCCGGGAATGGTTTCCGGGCTGACGGTGATCGAGCCGGCGACGCGCACCTTGTAACGGTTTTCGAAATACTGGTAGGCGTCGTGGAAGACGATGAAGGGCTTGTCCTTGACCGGTGACACGATGCCAGAGATTTCCTTGTCGAGCGCGTCGAGCTTGGCGTTCAGCGTCTCGGCATTGGCCTGGTAGGCAAGCGCGTTGGCGGGGTCGGCGGCCACCAGCGTCGTGGTGATCTCGGCGGCCATGGCCTTGGCGTTCACAGGATCGAGCCAGAGATGGGTGTCGAAAGCGCCGTGGCCGTGGTCATGGTCGTGATCGTCATGTGCCTCGGTGGCGTGATCGTGATCGTGGCCTGCCTCGTGCGCATCGCCATCATGGTCGCCATCGTCATGGGCTTCGAAGGCGCCGCCCTCGCGGAACTTGAGCTTGGTCAGGCCCGGAGCCTTGTCGAGTTCGGCGACGCTGGCATCCTCTCCGAGCGCTTCCAGCGGCTTTTCCAGGAAGGCTTCCATGCCCGGGCCAACCCAGAAGACCACCTTGGCATCCTGCAGCGCCTTGGCGTTGGAGGGCTTCATCGAATAGGTGTGCGGGGAAGCGGCGCCATCGACGATCAGCTCCGGCGTGCCGACGCCCTGCATGATGGCGGAGACCAGCGAGTGCACCGGCTTGATCGAGGTGACGACGACGGGTGCGTCGGCGCCGTGGGCCGTGCCGGCGAGGAGGAGGGCCGGGAGTGCGAGGCCTTGTAGCGCCAGGGAAAGGCCGGTCGCGAGTTTCATGTGCATGCTCCGCTTGAATTGCATAGGTAATGTTATTACATCAATTGCGTTATGCTATAACGTGTGCGATAGCAGGGCGCAACAGCACTTTCGGAAAAATGATGCCATTACCCGCAAATTCCGAGGCGAGGCCGCTCGTCTCGCTTTCCAATGTCGGTGTCCGCAGAAACGGCCGCTGGCTGGTTCGCGGCGTCGATTTTTCCGTCTCGCGCGGCGAGATCGTGACGCTGATCGGCCCTAACGGCTCGGGCAAATCGACGACGGTGAAAACGGCGATCGGGGTGATGAAGGCCGACGAGGGCAAGGTGACGCGCGCCTCCGGTCTCAAGGTCGGCTATGTCCCGCAGAAGCTTGCCATCGACTGGACGCTGCCGCTCACCGTGCGCCGGCTGATGACGCTGACGGGGCCGCTTTCGGCAAGCGACATGAACGAGGCGCTCGATGCCGTCGGGCTTTCCCACATGCGCGATGCCGAGGTGCAACACCTCTCCGGCGGTGAATTCCAGCGGGCGCTGATGGCGCGCGCCATTGCTCGCAAGCCCGATCTGCTCGTGCTCGACGAGCCGGTGCAGGGCGTCGATTTCTCCGGCGAGATCGCCATCTACGAGCTGATCAAGACGATCCGCAACACGACCGGATGCGGCATCCTGCTGATTTCGCACGACCTGCATGTCGTCATGGCGGCGACCGATACCGTCATCTGCCTCAACGGCCATGTCTGCTGCCGCGGCACGCCGCAGGCGGTGACGCAGAGTGCGGAATATGTGCGCCTCTTCGGCAGCCGCGCGGCGCAGTCGCTTGCCGTCTATAGTCACGATCACGATCATACGCACCTCCCCGATGGTCGCGTGCTGCATGCGGATGGCTCGGTGACGGATCATTGCCACCCTGAGGACGGCCACCACCACGGCCATGATCACGCCGGCCACGATCATGCGCCCCATGATCATTCCGGGCACTCTCATGATCATGCGCATCATGACCACGCCCACCATCATACGACCGATGACGGGCACGGGCACAAGCATCCGGCGGGAGAGCGCCATGTTTGACGATTTCTTCGTCCGCGCCATCATTGCCGGCGTCGGCCTGGCGCTGACCACCGGGCCGCTCGGTTGCTTCATCATCTGGCGGCGCATGGCCTATTTCGGCGATACGATCTCGCATTCGGCGCTGCTTGGCGTGGCTCTGTCGCTGCTCATGCAGTTCAACCTGACGCTCTCGGTCTTCGTCGTCGCGGCCGCCGTCTCGATCCTGCTGCTCCTGCTGCAGAAGCGGCAGGCTCTCTCTGCCGATGCGCTGCTCGGCATTCTCTCGCATGCGACGCTGGCGATCGGGCTTGTCATGGTCGCCTTCATGACCTGGGTGCGCATCGATCTGATCGCCTTCCTGTTCGGCGATATTCTCGCCGTCTCCAAGGCCGATATTGCCTTCATCTGGGGCGGCGGCATTCTGGTGCTTGGCGCTATCGCCTGGCTGTGGCGGCCGCTGCTTGCTTCGACCGTCAATCCCGAGCTTGCCGAGGCCGAAGGGCTGAAGCCGGAGCGGGCGCGGCTGTTCTTCATGCTGCTCATGGCCGTCGTCATCGCGATCGCGATGAAGATCGTCGGCATCATGCTGATCACCTCGCTGCTGATCATTCCGGCCGCCGCTGCCCGGCGCTTTTCGTCGACGCCCGAGATCATGGCAGTGCTCGCCTCGCTGATCGGGGCGGTCGCCGTGGTCGGTGGGTTGTTCGGCTCGCTCACCTACGACACGCCGTCGGGCCCGTCGATCGTGGTCGCGGCCCTCATTCTCTTCATTCTCAGCCTGCTGCCCAAATTCGGGCGGGGTCAGGCCGCCACGGAAGGACAAGGCTCATGAGCGCACCCGCACTGACCAAGAACCAGGCGCTTGTCTTCGACGTTCTGGAAAAGGCCGACGGCCCGCTCAGCGCCTATACGATCCTCGACAAACTGCGCGACCACGGTTTTCGCGCGCCGCTGCAGGTCTACCGGGCGCTTGAAAAACTGCTGGAATATGGTGTCGTGCACCGGCTCGAGAGCATCAACTCCTTCGTCGCCTGCGCGCATCCCGGCGAGAACTGCCACAGCCACGGCATCGTCGCCTTCGCCATCTGCGAGAGCTGCGGCCAGGTGATGGAATTCCACGACCACGAAGTCGACCATCGCCTGACGGACTGGACCAAGTCCAAGAAGTTCAAGGCTGAGAAGACGACGATCGAGATCCGCGGGCTTTGCGAGGCTTGTGCGGCCTGATTAGTCCAGCCGCTGCAGATCGCGCGCAAAACGCTGCCAGTTCCCGACGTATTTCTCCGCCGAGCGCCTGAGGCTTTCGATCGCCTTGTCGTCGAGGGTGCGGATGGCGCGGGCGGGGGAGCCGACGATCAGGGAATTGTCGGGGAATTCCTTGCCTTCCGTGACCAGCGCATTGGCGCCGACGAGGCAGTTGTTGCCGATCTTCGCGCCGTTCAGCACCGTGGCGCCCATGCCAACAAGCGAATTGTTTCCGATTGAGCAGCCATGGACAATCGCATGATGACCGATGGTGCAGCCTTGCCCGATCGTGACGGGATGACCGGGATCGGTGTGCAGCATGGCGCCTTCCTGGATGTTCGTCGCCGCGCCGACCGTAATCGGTTCGTTGTCCCCACGCAGCACCGCGCCGAACCAGACGCCGACGTCACTTCCGAGCGTGACCCTGCCGATCACATGCGCATCGGGCGCGATCCAGTATGTGCCTGATGGCGGCAGATCCGGTTCGTGGCCCGAGAGCGCATAGATCGGCATGGTCATTCCTCCTTAGGCGACGTCGATGGACAGCTTGGCAATGCCGTCAATCCCGCAATCGATATGGTCGCCACGCTTCACCGCACCGACGCCAGCAGGCGTGCCGGTCATGATCACGTCGCCGGGGGCAAGCTCGAACAGCTTGGAGAGCTCGGCGATGATTTCAGGCACCTTCCAGATCATCTGGTTGAGATCGCCATCCTGGACGCGCTTGCCATTCAGATCGAGCCAGACGCGGCCGGTATCGGGGTGGCCGAGCTTTGCGGCCGGGACGAGCGCCGAGACCGGGGCGGAATGTTCGAAGGCTTTCGCGAGTTCCCACGGGCGGCCGAGCTTCTTGGCGTCGGCCTGCAGGTCGCGGCGGGTGAAATCGATGCCGACGGCGTAGCCGTAGACGCAATCGAGCGCGTTCTCAATCGCGATATCCTTGCCGCCCGATTTCAGCGCCAGCACGCACTCGACCTCGAAATGCACGTCGTTCGAGAGCGGCGGGTAGGGGAAGTCCTTGCCGTCGGACAAGAGATTGTCGGCGTTCTTCTGGAAGAAGAAGGGCGGCTCGCGGCTTGGGTCGTGGCCCATCTCGATGGCATGGTCGGCATAGTTGCGGCCGACGCAGTAGACGCGACGCACCGGAAAGCGATCGGATGTGCCTTCGACGGGGAGGAGGACAGGCGCGGGAAGGGGGATGACGGTGCCGGCGGAAGAGGAGGTGGACATGGGACGGGGATGCTCTTGCTGTTTTCGTGAGTCCGGGCATCTTAGCCGCAAAAGCAAGCGCGGGGAAAGCGTGGAAGGCGGGCTCGCGGTACGCCCTTTCCGGCATTGCTGCCCTGCGCGGGGAAACTGGCGTTTTCGCGCGCTTTGGGGTATGAGCGCGGCATGACAACATCGCATTTCTACAAACAGGCGCTCGAAACGAAGCGGCCAGTCTTCGCCGTCGCACCTATGATCGACTGGACGGATAGGCATTGCCGTTATTTTCACCGGCAGATCAGCCGCAACGCGCTGCTCTATACGGAAATGGTCGTCGCCGACGCGATCATCCATGGGCCGCGCGAGCGGCTGCTGTCGTTCGACGCCGCCGAACATCCGGTGGCGTTGCAGCTTGGCGGGTCTGATCCGGAGAAGCTGGTGAAGGCGGTGGAGATCGCGGCGCCCTATGGCTACGACGAGATAAACCTCAATGTCGGCTGTCCTTCCGACAGGGTGCAATCCGGCACCTTCGGGGCTTGCCTGATGCTGACGCCCGATATCGTGGCGGATTGCATCCGGGCGATGAAGAAGGTGTCCTCGGTGCCGGTTACCGTGAAGTGCCGGATCGGGGTGGATGAGCAGGAGCCGGAGAGGGCTCTTCCCGATCTTCTCGACCGGGTGCTCGATGCCGGTGCCGACGCGATCTGGATCCATGCGCGCAAGGCCTGGCTCAAGGGCTTGTCGCCGAAGGAGAACCGCGAAATCCCGCCGCTCGATTACGACATCGTCTACCGCACCAAGCAGGCGCGGCCGGATGTGTTCATCGGCATCAATGGCGGCATCCAGACGCTGGATCAGGCGGAAGAGCATCTGCGGCATGTCGATGGCGTCATGCTCGGGCGGGCGGCCTATCAGAATGCCGGCGTGCTTGCCGATGTCGATCATCGCTTCTTCGGGGCAGAGGCGGAAGCCTTCGACTGGGAGCTTCTGCGCGACCGGATGATGGACTACGCGGCGCGGCACATCGCCGATGGCGGCCGGCTGCAGCAGGTGGCGCGGCATATGGTGGGGCTGTTTACCGGGTTGCCGGGCGCGCGGCGTTATCGGCAGATATTGTCGACCGACGCGGTGAAGGCGGGTGCCGGGCCGGAGGTGATTGCGGCGGCTTTTGCCGCGGTGGATTTTTCGGGTGTGGTGGAGGATGCGGTCAGCGCTTGAGGGGGTAGGCACGACGTCTCCACGGCACACCAAAACCCCACGCCGCCCGAAAGCCCGTGTTTCCACCATTCCAAACTTCGCTCGGACGGGGCGCTGGAAATCACCTCGATTGAGTAAGTAAGATATGGCGCTTCCCAGCGCCCCGTTCGGCGATTTTTATCCGCGACTCCGATCTCTCTGCCTTCTCGCCCAACTTCGCGGCGAGACCATGTGTGCCTCACAGGCACGTCCGGGCTCAACTCAGGCACCCTCTTGCGAGGGAAACCGCCGTCACCGGAGGGAGATCATTTTCCGCGAACCCGGACCGCGAGGTTTTGCGTCCTACCCTCACGCTCCGCGCCGATCCCGCCTCGCCGGCACGCCTGCCGGTGTATCCAATGACGGGACGCCGACAGTGTAGGGCGGGGTTTCGGCGCGGGGAAAATTGTGGTGATGATTTTTCGTGAATTGCTGATGTGAAACCTACATCATGCCGACAGAGCGGCGGTCACGCCGCCGCTCTTAGCCGACAACCCTACAAACTCCGGCAGAACGCCAGCGACGGCATGAAGAAATACTCGCCGCCCTTCATCGTCACCGCCTGCGGTGTCGCGGTCGTGGTCGCGGTGGTCGTGCCGCCCCATTCGACCGGACAGTGGATGTCGGGGCGCGGGTTGGGGCTTTGGCCGATCACGAGGTCTAGGCCCGGGGCGCCGGCGCCCGGCGGGACACGGGGGAAGCCGGGGTTGTTGGCCCAGGTCGATTGCGCGAACTCGAACTGCTCGGCAATATCGGCGTTGAAGGCCATGAACAGCAGGCCGACATCCTTGCTCGGCTTGTTTTCGATGCGGCCGTCATTGGGCTGGTCGGTGCGCACGCCATAGGTCTGGCCGCGCCGCGCCATGATGTGCAGGCGTTCGCCGTCGACGGGTTCGAAGCCGCCGGAGCCGCGCGGGTTGACCTTGCGGATATGGGCGAAGAACGGACATTTGGCGCCGTTGGGATCGCTGTCATAGTCGAAGTCGTTGGGCACCGGGTGGTGGTTGCCGTCGGAAAACTGGGTGGTGAGCGGCGTGCCGTCCTCGAAACGGCCGACCAGCATGGCGCCCGCCCGTTCTGCATCGTCGCCCTTCAGGTGCAGCCGTTTGGCCAGTGCCTTTTCCTGCTTCTTGAACTGCTTGACGTTCTGCTCGAGCTTGCGGAACACGAAGTAGCTGCCGAAATGCTTTGCCGGATCGGGGGCGGCGGTATCCGGCACGATCACGCGGTTCAGCGCGAAGGCGGGGTCCCAGTTGGTGGCGCCGTCGGCCGTCAGGCGTTCGTCGTCGATATCCTCGGTCAGAAACAGCGGCTGGCTGCGGCCGTCGACATAGCCGAAATGCTCGATGCCGTCGCCATTGCTGTTGTGCAGGCCGTGGCCCTTTTCCTCGCCGAGAATATGGACGCCGTGGCATGCCTGGATCAGGTGGCGCACCGCCGTCAGTGCCTTGTTGCGCGGGCCGGACATCTGGTCGCCGACGAGGATGACGGCGTGGATGGCGTCGCGGAAATGCGGTTCCCAGGTCGCGGGCGCCGGGTCGTTCAGGCCGGCATTCTTCATGCCGGAGCGGAACGAGGTGTCCGGCGGGATCTTCGGGGCGGGGATCTGCAGCGCCGTGTAGCCATCGCCGGTGAGGCCGACGCTGACATAGGGCGTGCCCTTGGTGCCCGTCGCCTTGAAGGCCTTGACCTCCTGAAGATGGGTCTTCGCCGATTTCAGGAGCGGCGTGCCTGTCGGCGGCTGCGACAGCGCCTTCAATAGCGCGCGGCCGCCGGCGGGGTCGGAGAACTTCAGGAACAGGATGGTCAGGAATTCGCGGGTGTGGGCCTTGACGATGTTCGGTTGAAGTTCGTCGAGCATCACGGCGGCGTCTCCCGCCGCGCTCTCCCATGAAAGCGGTTGGGTCAGATCGAAAGGCATGGCTCCTCCTCCTCGGGGCTGGTCGGCCTAGGATGTCTTCATACGCATAGCTGGAACTGCTCAGACCGACGGTTGATCTGCTGTTGTCTTGCTCAGGTCTAAAATCATCGATTTTTCGCAAGCGGTATCATCGCCGCCAGAGACTGGCGGGCGCATTGCCGGTATGGATGCAATCTATCTGTGCTTGCTTTTTATGGTTGCATATGCAACCTGACATTTATATCTCACATTTTGCTAATAATCGCAATAGCTATTTAGAAGCAGGTACTTGGCCGGAATTTTTGCGCCAGAATGAAACGCTCGCCCTTTGGTGGTCGCTTCTCAAACGGTTGCGTGTGGCGACGATAAGGCCCATCCACGGGCAAGGCGCGATCACGACAAACGTGATGGAACAAGGGCAGCGTTGCTGACGTTTCGAAAGCGCTGCCTGTCACAGCTCCACCCCGCCCATATCAGGGCGATCCCTCTCTTCGACGGCATCCGGATTTGCCCCGCTTCGCCGCCGCTTTCGGACGGAGGATCCGTTATGTCCGCATTGGAAAGCCTGCGCCGGCTGACGCCGCAGCAGCGCAATACCGTTATCGCCAGCTATCTCGGCTGGACGCTCGATGCCTTCGATTTCTTCATACTCGTCTTCGTTCTCAAATATATCGCCGCCGAATTCAAGACCGACGTTCCCGCCGTCTCGGTGGCGATCCTTCTGACGCTTGCCATGCGGCCGGTCGGTGCGCTGCTGTTCGGGCTGGCTTCCGACAAATACGGGCGGCGGATCACGCTGATGGTCAACGTGCTGCTCTATTCGATCTTCGAATTCCTCACCGGCTTCTCCACCGGGCTCACCATGTTCATCGTGCTGCGCGCACTCTATGGCATCGCCATGGGCGGCGAGTGGGGTGTCGGCGCGTCGCTGGTGATGGAGACCGTGCCGGAAGAGAGCCGCGGCATCGTCTCCGGCATCCTGCAAGCCGGCTATCCCTCGGGCTATCTCCTGGCCTCGATCGTGTTCTTCCTGCTCTTTCCCATCATCGGCTGGCGCGGCATGTTCTTCGTCGGCGCAGCACCGGCGCTGCTGGTGCTTTATATCCGCCGCAGCGTCGAGGAGAGCCCGGCCTTCCTGAAGCAGCAGCAGCGGGGACGCCGGCCGTTCCTGACGGTGCTCAGGGAGAATATCCCGCTGTTCATCTGGTCGGTATTGTTGATGACGGCGTTCAATTTCTTCAGCCACGGCACGCAGGATCTCTACCCGACCTTCCTCGAGACACAGCGCAACTACGACAGCTACACCACCGGTGCGATCGCCATCGTCTACAATATCGGCGCGATCTGCGGCGGGCTGTTCTTCGGGGCGCTGTCGCAGAGGATCGGTCGCAAGAAGGCGATCGTCATTGCGGCGTTGATCGCGGTGCCGGTGGCGCCGCTGTGGGTCTATGCGCCGGGTCCGGTGCTGCTCGCGATCGGCGCCTTCCTGATGCAGTTCTTCGTGCAGGGTGCCTGGGGCATCGTGCCTGTTCATCTCAACGAGCTTTCGCCGGATGAAGTCCGCAGTACCTTTCCGGGCTTTGCCTACCAGCTCGGCAATCTGCTGGCATCGGGCAATGCCACGATCCAGTCCGGCCTCGCGGCCCATTGGAACGGCGATTACGCCTATGCGCTTTTGATCGTCGCCGGCATCGTGGCTGTCGTCGTGGCCGTGCTGGCGGCGTTCGGCTACGAGAAAAAAGATGTGCGCTTCGGCTCGGAGGATGCCGGAGAGCCGCACCGCGCCCTGCGCGCGTGAGCGGCAAGGGGCGGCCTTTGACAATCTGGGGCTGCCCCTTGCACCCGTATCGATCGATATGTAGTCTACTTCAGGTAGGCTTTTGTTAACGTTGAGTGGCTAGCGCTTTTCATCGAGGCGGTGTTTGCACACCGGGCCTCGTCATCATCGTTCGATGGGTGCCGCAGTGAATTTTGCCTTTATGCTTCCGGTCATGATGTTGACCTTCGGCTGCACCTTCCTCGTCGTTTCAAGGTTCGGATCGCGCGAAGCCGGGCTCTGGGCCGCGGGTTTTCTCTCCGCTGCCGTCGCCTTCTCGGTACCGATGTTTTTCGCTTGGCTGCCGATCCCCGTTCAGGCGCTCAGCGCCGATGTACTCTTTCTCTCTGCCTTCTATTTCTACAGCGGCGCACTGCTGAAGCGCTTTCGCCGGCCGTCGCGTATTGCCTTGCGCCTCGGCGTCTGCGTCGTGGCCTACGCAGCGCTCGCCTATGCTGTGGTGGTGCTCGAAAGCCTGCCGGCCGAGCTCCTCATCAGCGATATCGCCTGCTCGGCCTTGCTGATCTTCGCGATCGGCTCCTCTTTGCGCAGGACGCGCAGGGCGATCGACCGCATTCTGCTCGGCGTTGCCTCGCTGATCGTGCTCGAAGCGATCGTCCGCAATGCCATCCTGCTGGTGATATTCTCGCCTGGGGGCGATTTGGAGAGCTTCGGCACCTCCACTTACGCGTTCGTCATGCAGGCGGGCGCGTCGGTCATAGCGCTGCTCTTTGCGCTTTCGGCGCTGGCTGCAACGACGCTCGACACGATCGAGCGCTACCGCGATGCGGCCGAGAGCGATTCCCTGACGGGCCTGCTCAACCGGCGCGGCTTTGAGGAAACGGCGAGGCGGCTGAAGGCGCGCGGCGCGTTGAAGGGTGCGATACTTTTATGCGACATCGACCACTTCAAGCGGATCAATGACACGTTTGGCCACGCCGCCGGCGACAGCGTCATCGCCGGCCTTGCCGAGCTATTGAAAGCGCGCCTGCCTGAGGGAGCCTTTGCCGCGCGTTTCGGTGGCGAGGAGTTCGTGGCGTTTCTGCCGGGCGCGGAGCTCGCCGATGGCGGCAAGGTCGCGAATGCGATCCGGCTCGCCTTCGCGGCGGTCGGACAACCCGATGTCGCCGGTGTCGGCAAGATCACCGCGAGCTTCGGCGTCGCCTGCGTGGCATCAAGCGACGCGTCGCTGACCGAAACGATCGGCCGCGCGGACGCAGCCCTCTACGCAGCCAAGGATGCCGGGCGCAACCGGGTGATGCTGGAAGGCACGCCGGCGCGCGAAGCGCCCGCCATTCACGTGGCGTCCTAGGCTCGCGTTACCTTCGGTTCGGCGTCGTTGAGCTTTGGCGATGCGCGCGGCGCGATTGCCTCGCGGCCGAGCATGAAAAGCGCCAGCGCGAAGAGCGCGACACCGCCATGCACCCAATAGGCGAGGCCATAGCCGCCCCGGTCGGTCAGCCATCCGGCGACCACGTTGCTCAGCGATGCACCGATGCCCTGTACTGTCATCACCGCGCCGAGGCCGACGTTGAAGCGGCCGGTGCCGGCGAGGATCCGCTCGGCCGCGATCGGCGTTGCGATGCCGATCAGGCCGGCGCCGACCCCATCGAGAAATTGTACCGGATAGATCGAGCCGAAGCTCGGCACGCTGCCGGCGATCGCGCCACGCAATGGTAAAGCGCAGAGCGCGATGATGAAGACGGATGCCAGGCCGAAGCGCCTGATGAGGAAAGGTGCAAGCAGCGCCATTGCGATCATCGACAGCTGCGACACGCCGGTGACGATCGCCGTGGTGCGAAAGGGCGTGCCGAGCTGGATGGAGAAGTTCTGGGCGATCAGCCGGCTCATTGGGGCATTGCCGAAGTGGAAGACCAGCAATGTCAGCGCCAGCAGAACAAGACCACGCGAGTTCGCCAGCACCGAATAGCCGGAGGGGCTGGCTGTTGTGGCCAGTCTTTCGTCCGGGTGGTTGGCGAGATCCTTGTCCTTGGTTAGGCCACGGGCCACGTCGTTGTCGATGTCGTCGGGGCGGATCGCCAGCGTTGCGATGATCGCGGCGATCGCTGTAACAAGCATGAGGCCGATCACGCCGTTCAGCCCCCAGACTATGGTGGCGGCATAGACGCAGGCGAGCGAAAAGACGTTGCCGGCATGGTTCCAGAATTCGTTGCGGGCGACCTGTTGGGAGAATGCGCTTTCGCCGACGAGGCCGAGCGTCAGTCCCATCAGCGCCGGGCCGATCACCGCGCCGACGATCGCGGTCATCGACTGGCCGCCGAAAACCGAGGCATTTCCGGGACTGGCAAGCGTCCAGAGTGCGGCCGCCGTGACCAGCGTCACCGGGATGACAATCAGCAGGCGCTTGTGCGACGAGGCATCGACGAGGGCTCCGAACAGGGGCGTGGCGATCAGGCCGAGAACGCCGCCAAGGGTTGCCACGATACCCAATGTCATCGGGCTCCAGCCGTGGGTAGCGAGGAAGCCATCGAGAAAGGGGCCAAGGCCGTCGCGGGCGTCGGCGAGGAAGAAATTCAGCACCGCGAGCGCCACCAGCGAGCGACCGGACAGACCACTGTTCGAAACTGAGTTCACGCCATGTCTCCGCCAATGGGCCCGTTGACCCGAGATCGCCAGAGGCATCATTCGGGCTGCCTGGCTTCCGGTGCTGCCTCAAACGGCCTGTCCGGTGAAATGTTCCGGTTCGCGTGAGGTTCTGACGCCTTGGCGACGATATATTTCGCGGAGGCGGTAGGACCTCTTGAAGCCTTTTCGTTCAGCGATACATGCTGGCGCCAGCTTCAACTCTCGGGAATCACACATGCCCTTTGCCCTTAGCCCCGCGGCCATCTGGCCGATCGTCATGCTGCTTGCCTCCAACGTCTTCATGACATTCGCCTGGTATGGGCATCTGAAGCACAAGGGGACGGCGATTTTCGTCGCCATCATCGTCAGCTGGGCGATCGCGTTTTTCGAATACTGCCTGGCGGTGCCGGCCAATCGCATCGGCTCGGCGGTCTATTCGACGGCGCAGTTGAAGACGATGCAGGAGGTGATCACGCTTCTCGTGTTCTCCGGTTTCTCCGTGTTCTGGCTGGGCGAGAGCCTTACCTGGAACCATGCGATCGGATTTGCGCTGATCGCCGTCGGGGCGTCCTTCATCTTTCGCGGATGATTGCGGTCCCGCCTGATGGGACCGGGTAAGTCCTTGAATTACAAATTGTCCATGTCACGTCTCTGCCTCAATTTCCGACGGTTTTGACCGCAGCCTGTCACCATCCAGGGATATGGAGGTGACAGGTCATGAGTCTTTCCTTTCCGACGATGGCGGCCATCCGCTTCGGCTACGGTTTTCGGCCGGGCGAGGTGGCGGCGCAGAATAAAGACGACCTGTTGAAACAGGTGAACGCGGATGCGCGGGCACCGGTCGCGTTTCCCGTCGGCGGTATCGAGCAACGGCACCAAGTGATCGCAGAGTTGCAGGCCAATCTCCGTGATCTCAGGCAAAGCGGCGACGATGACCAGGCGCGTCGCGAGCGGCGCAAGGTGTTGCAGAAACAGGCGCAGCGGGCCTTCCAGCAGGATGCGAATGCGCGATTGCTGCAGGCGGTGATGTCGCCCAACGGTTTTTACGAGCGGCTTTCCACGTTCTGGACCAATCATTTTTCCACCAGCGCCAACAAGAGCCTGCCGATGCGGCTGCTCGTGCCGCTCTACGAGGCAGAAGCGATCCGGCCGCGTATCGGCGGGCGCTTCGCCGACCTGTTGCGCAGCGCTACCGAGCATCCGGCGATGCTGATCTATCTCGATCAGGCCGAATCGCTTGGGCCGGATTCCAAGGGCGGCATGCGGCAGAAGAAGGGGCTCAACGAAAACCTCGGACGCGAATTGCTGGAGCTGCACACGTTGGGGGCTGGCAGCGGCTATACGCAGGCCGATGTGCGGGCCGCCGCCATGGTGCTGACCGGGCTGACGATCGACCGGCAGGAGATGGACATGGCGTTTCGCCCCAACATCGCCGAGCCCGGTCGTCACGAGGTTCTCGGCGTCAGCTATGGTGGCGACAGGCGGCGGCCGGGCGATTATCTCGCCATGCTCGACGATCTCGCCGCCAATCCGAAGACGGCGGCGCATATCTGTCGCAAGCTCGCGGTGCACTTCGTTTCCGATCAGCCGGATGACGGGCTGATCGCCGCGATGACCGGTGCGTGGAAGAAGACCGACGGCGATCTCAGGGCTGTCTATGGCGCCATGCTCGACCATCCCGCCGCCTGGGCGAACGAGGGCGCAAAGGCGCGCCAGCCATTCGATTTCGTCGTTGCCGGTCTCAGGGCGATGAATGCGGGCTCCGGCGATGGCACCGTCGTCGCTTTCTTCAAGGACAATGATCAGGATGATGACGAGCAGGCTATGGGCGCGCAGGGGGCCATGACTCCGAGCGCTCCCGATATGGGCGGCGCGATGAATGATGGCGCAAAGGCCGATATGAAGGGCGGAGATACCGCTGCTGGCGGCGGGCCGTCGATGATCGATGCCGGCGACGAGGACAGGGCGAAGCGCCGCAAGGCGATGCAGACGGCGAGGGCGCTCGGGCAGGGAGCGCTCAGGCGCATGGGGCAGCCGATCTGGTTGCCGCCGAGCCCCGCCGGCTTCGAGGAGAGTTTCTCGGCCTGGATCACGGCCAGCCAGTTGGCGGAACGGCTCGGCTGGGCGCGGCGGGCGACCGCGCAGTTCGGGCAGGGGCTCGATCCCCGCGAATTCCTGAAGGCAACGCTTGGCGATGCCGCGCGCGACGACACGATCCGCGTCGTCAGTCAGGCACCCAACAAGACAACCGGCCTGATGCTTGCGCTTGCGTCGCCTGAGTTTAACCGTCGATAGGAGCTTTGAAATGACCGATTTCACGCTATCGCGCCGCGGCTTCCTTGCTTCCGCCTGCTGCCTCGCGGCGGCCCCGATCCTCACCCCCGTCACCTTCGCGTCGATGCCAGGGGACAAGCGCTTCGTCACCATCGTTCTGCGCGGGGCGATGGACGGGCTGGCGCTGGTTCAGCCTTATGGCGACGCTGGCTTCGCCGCGTTCCGGCCGACGCTGGCGCTGACGCCTGAGACTGGGCTTATCGATCTCGACGGGCATTTCGGCCTCCATCCTTCGGCGGCCGATCTGATGCCCTTGTGGCGCAGCCGCGAGCTCGCCTTCGTGCACGCGGTGTCGACGCCCTATCGCGACCAGCGCAGCCATTTCGACGGGCAGGACATGCTGGAATCGGGCGGCGAGCATGTCTCGGAGGAGAAAACCGGGTGGCTGAACCGGGCGCTTGCCGTCATCCCGCGATCGGATGCGCGCAAGGCGATCGACGTCAACACCTCGACGGAGCTGATCCTGACCGGGCCCAACAACGTCGACGTCTGGGCGTCGGATTCCAATCTCGGGCCTGCCCGCGACGAGACGCAGTTCCTTCAGCGGCTTTACGCCGGCGACCCGGCCTTTGCGAAGGCGATGGAGGAGGCGACGCGCGCAAACAGCGCATCCATGGTGGCCGAGCCCGGCGGGCCGCGCGGGCAGAAGGTGGCGGATGTGGCGGCCCTTGCCGGCAACATGCTGAAGGGCGATTATCGGATCGCCAGCTTCTCGATTACCGGCTGGGATACGCATGTCGGCCAGATCGGCCAGTTCAAGCGTCCGGTGCAGGATCTGACGGAGGCGATCACCACGCTGAAGTCGACGCTGGGGCCGGATATCTGGTCGAAGACCGTGGTGCTCGCGATGACCGAATTCGGCCGGACGGTTCGGGAGAATGGGTCCGGAGGCACCGACCATGGTACGGGCGGCTGCGCTGTTCTGGCGGGTGGCGCGATCAATGGCGGCCGCATCCTCGGCCGCTGGCCGGGCATTGGCGATCAGCAGCTTCTCGACCAGCGTGATCTGGCGCCGACCGCCGATGTGCGGGAGATCGCCGCCGCCATGCTCTACCGGCAGTTCGACGTGAGCATGGATGATCTGACGGCCAAGATATTTCCGGGTGTCACCTTCGACAAGGGATCGCAGTTCCTGCGGGCGTGAGCCGGCTGGCGGGTTTCGCCGGGCTCAACGCTCGACGAAGGCGCGCAGGCGTTCCAGCGCGTCGTCCCACTGCCGGGAGACGCCGTCGAGATAGGCGCGCATGATATCGATGCGGTCGCGGCGGAAGCTGTAGTGGCTTTCGCGGCCGACCTTGATGCTTTCGACGAGGCCAGCTTTTTCCAGAACGGTCAGGTGCTTGGTGATCGCCTGGCGCGTCAGCTCCGTGCCGCCGGAGAGACCGGCGATCGAGGACTGGTGGCCGTCGCTCAGTGCGGTCAGCAATGACAGACGGGTGGGGTCGCCGAGAGCCGCGAAAAGTGCGGCGGCGTCTCGGCCTGCCGTGGTGGCGCCAAAGTTCGGCATTTGCTCAGCGTTCGACATGGGCCTTGATGTTCTTGATCTGCTCAGCCCATCCGCCGTCGTTCATGCGGAAGGCTTCGGCGCGGCGGTATTCGGGAACCTTGTCGAAGCCGGATTCGGTGATGGTCAGCCGGGTGCCCTTCGATATCGGCTCCAGCCGGAATTCGACCAGCGTCGGGATTTCGGCGGAATAGTCTCTATCCGGATCGACCGCATAGGGGAGCCAGGTGAAAGAGAACAGCGTCGGTTCCTCGATGCGCTTGACGGTGACCGTCCAGCGGAGGTGCTCGTAGCCGGGATAGAGGATCTTGCCGGTGGCTTCCTCTCCGGCGACGAAGGGCGCGTCGATCTTGACGCGGAACCATTCGCCGAATTCACGGTAGTCGCTGATGGCCTGCCACACGCGGGCAACAGGGGCATTGAGTTCAATGGTCTTTTCGATGCGATCGGACATATTGGCAACCTCCTGGTTGCCTTTTTATCGCTCGGTTCGTTGGGAAAGGCAACCGAAAAGTTGCCTTTCCTCGTTTTGGTCTATTCGGCCGGAACCGGCTTCGGCTGGCCGTTCTCGTCGAGCGCCACCATGATGAAGGTGCCGGCGGTGACTTTTTCCATCTTGTTGTAGCGGGCCCGGGTCGCCCAGGCCTCGATACCGAGGGTGATCGAGGTGCGGCCGACGCGTTCGATCTCAGTATAGATGGACAGCGTATCGCCGATCTTGACGGGCAGGGCGAAGGCCATCTCCTTGACGGCGGCGGTGACGACACGCGCCTTGGCGCGCTCGGCGGCAGAGATGCCCGATGCAAGGTCCATCTGCGCCATGACCCACCCGCCGAAGATGTCGCCGGCCGGGTTGGCATCGGCGGGCATCGCCATGGTCCTCAGGGTCAGCGTGCCTTTCGGCTTGGGGTCTTCAGTCATTGGCGCTCCTTCTGAAGGCAGATTTTCGGGTCGATTCCTGCGGACCCTAGCGTATCGGCCGAAAAACCGAAATCGGAGCGTTCCGACAAAAGTGTCGCGCCCTCGCGACCACACCTCTCTTTGAGCTCCGCAGTCGTCATTCGATCGCCGTCAGCGAGCAATCCTGCTGATCTCGCTTGAGTTTTCGCCCTCCGGTAGTAAGGTCGCGGTGGGACATTGAAAATGGGGGCTTTCGATGCGGCTTTTGGCGATGGGTGTGGCGACCGTGGGCCTTGCGCTGTTTTCCGCTCTCTCATTCATGCCTGGACTGGCCGCTGCGGCCGATTTCGACAACAGCAGGATCGCGCCGGAGCGCGAGTGGGCCGTCATCGTCAGCCCCTACGTGTGGGCCGCATCGCTGAATGGCAGCGGATCGCTGGCCGGCTTCGATACGGATGTAGACGTTCCTTTCTCCGATATCTTCGACCATCTCGATTTCGCTCTCATGGGCAATATCGAGATCACCAATGGCCAATGGGGCGTCTACTTCGACGGCCAGCATGTGAAGACCAGCCAGGACGAGCAGGTGTTCTCACACGAGATCGGGCTCGACATCACCACGACCACCCTGTCGGCCGGCGCCTTCTTCAAAGCCTATGAGGCGGTTCTCGGCGGCGACACGGTGTTCGGCAAGCCACGAACGCTGTCGATCGAGCCGACGGCCGGCGTACGCTGGACGAAGCTCGAGGCCGATGTCCAGGCTTTCGGCCTTCGCGCGTCGAAGAGTTCCGACTGGACCGATCCCTTCGTCGGCCTGCGGATGAATGCCGATCTCACCGAACGCTGGAACCTGTTTGCCGAGGCCGATGTCGGTGGCTTCGGCGTAGGGTCGAGGGTGAGCGTCAACGCGCAGGCCTATCTCGGCTATCGCACCATGATGCTCGGTCATCCGACCGTGCTCAGGGCAGGATACAGGCTTCTCTACCAGGATTACGAAAACGACGATTTCACCGGCGCGAACAAGTTCAAATGGGACGTCAGCCAGCACGGCCCTGCGATCGGGTTTTCCATGCGCTTCTAGCTTCCGCGATCACCGATATTGGAGAAGCCCCGTGTCTTCGAACCGCCGTCCATCTCGCTCACGCGTCCGCACGGTCGCGACCGCCGTCATCGCGTCCGCGCTGCTTTTCGCCGATGTCGCCGATGCCTGCACCCGCCTAGTCTATCTCGGCCCCGATGCGAACGTCATCACGGCGCGGTCGATGGACTGGAAGAGCGATATCACAACCAATCTCTATATCCTTCCACGGGGCGCCGAGCGCAGCGGCAAGGCCGGGCCGAATTCCATTCACTGGACCTCAAAATACGGGAGCGTTGTCGCGACCGGCTATGATGTATCGACCACCGATGGGGTGAACGAGGCGGGGCTGAACGCCAACCTCTTGTGGCTGGTCGAATCCGAATATCCGCCCTTCGACAAGTCTAGCAAGCCCGGCCTCACCATCGCGGCCTGGGCGCAATATGTGCTCGATAATTTCGCGACGGTTGACGAGGCCGTGGCGGCGCTCAGCCAGGAGCCTTTCACCGTTGTCACCGACAATGTGCCCGGCGAGAACCGGCTGACGACGCTGCATCTTTCGATGTCCGACGCGACAGGGGATAGCGCCATCGTCGAGTATATCGGCGGCAAGCAGGTCATCCATCACGATCGCAAGTATCAGGTGATGACGAATTCGCCGATCTTCGAACAGCAGCTCGCCTTGAACTCATATTGGAAGCAGATCGGCGGAACCGTGATGTTGCCGGGAACGAACCGGGCAGCCGACCGCTTCGCGCGCGCCTCATTCTACGTCAACGCGATCCCCAAGGATGAGAGCCCCAACCGGGCGCTCGCAAGCGTCTTCAGCGTCATCCGCAATGTCTCTGTGCCCTACGGCCTCAACACGCCGGAGGAGCCGAACATCTCCTCGACGCGCTGGCGCACCGTGTTCGATCACAAGCGCAAACTCTACTTTTTCGAGTCGGCGCTGACGCCCAACACCTTTTGGGTCGACCTGAAGGCGATCGACTTCGCCAAGGAGACCGGCAAGGTGAAACGGCTCGACCTCGGCGAGAGCCAGGACCATACCTATTCCGGCAACGCGACATCGGAATTCAAGGATGCCAAGCCCTTCGTCTTTCTTGGCCTGGGTGAGTAGAAGGCACGCGGGGCAGGTCTTATCTTCGTCTGAGATCGCCGCCGGTCGTTGCGGCTAAAGGTTGGGGAGTTGCATGAGGCGTCTGCTCGGTGGTCTTTTTCGCTCGCTGTCGGTGATCGGGCTGGTGCTCGCCTTCGCCTTCTTCGCCGCGTCGCTGACGCCGACGCTGATGCCGCGATCCTATATCGTTCAGGGGGCGCTGTCGGGTATTTGCGCGGCCGTCGGCTATCTCATCGGCGTCGCCGCCGTCAGCCTGTGGAAATATCTCGAACTGCCTTATCGTGGACCGCTTCTGTCGCAGAGGATGGCGGTGCTGATCTGCGGGTTGATCGTGGCCGTGGTCTTCCTCTGGCAGGCGGCCGGCTGGCAGAACTCGATTCGCGAGCTCTGGCATATGGAGCCGCTCGAAAGCGCCGAGCCGTTCAAGCTCGGGGCGCTTGCCTTCGTCGTCTTTCTCGTCGCGGTGCTGCTGGGACGCCTGTTCCTGCTGACCTTCCGGTGGATCTCTGCCCGCCTTGATCGCTTCGTGCCACGGCGCGTTTCCAATGTCATCGGTTTCGTGATCGCGGTGGCAGTGTTCTGGTCGGTGGCCGAAGGGGTGCTGATGCGCGGGGCGCTGCATGCGATCGATTCCTCGATGCAGCGGCTGGATGCGTTGATCGAGGATAACGTTCCGATGCCCGCCGATCCGGCCAAGACGGGAAGCAAGGCGTCTCTGGTCGCATGGGACGGACTTGGGCGGCAGGGGCGGCATTTCGTGGCGTCGGGGCCGAGCACTTCCGATATCGGCGGCTTCTGGAAGGGCGAGGCGCGCGAACCCATTCGCGTCTATGTCGGCCTCAACAATGCCGATACGATCGAGGCGCGCGCCAAGCTTGCTCTCGAGGAGCTGAAGCGGGACGGAGCGTTCGAGCGATCGATGCTTGTGATCATCGCGCCGACGGGTACCGGCTGGGTCGATCCGGCGGCGATGGATACGCTGGAATACCTGAAGCAGGGCGACGTCGCGAGCGTGGCGCTGCAATATTCCTACCTCTCGAGCTGGCTGTCGCTGCTGGTTGAATCGGAATATGGCGCGCAGTCGGCAAAAGCGCTGTTTCGCGAGGTCTACGGATACTGGACGACGCTGCCGCACGACAAGCGGCCGAAGCTCTATCTGCATGGCTTGAGCCTGGGCGCACTGAACTCGCAGCTATCGGCCGATATCTTCGACGTGATCGCCGATCCGTTCCAAGGCGCTCTGTGGAGCGGCCCGCCGTTCGAGAGCCGGATGTGGAATGCAGTGACGGCAGGGCGCAATCCACAATCGCCGGCCTGGCTGCCGACCTTCCGCGACGGCTCGATGATCCGCTTCACCAACCAGGAGAACCATCTGGACCTCCCGGATGCAGCGCAATGGGGGCCGATGCGGATCGTCTATCTGCAATATGCAAGCGATGCGGTGACGTTCTTCGATCCGCACTCCTTCTATCGCGAGCCGGCATGGATGCAGGCGCCGCGCGGGCCGGATGTTTCGCCGAGCCTCAGGTGGTTTCCCGTGCTGACGATGTTCCAGCTGCTGTTCGACCTGATGATCGCCACGACGTCGCCGATGGGCTACGGCCATGTATATGCGCCCGAACATTATATCGACGCCTGGATCGCCGTTGCCGGATTGACGGTCGATCCCGGCGAGGTGGCGGCGCTGAAGACGCGTTTCGCGCAAGCGGCCGCTCAAGGCGGGAACGACTGAGGTCGGGTGGCGCGGTGGCGGTTTGTGTCGGTTCGACTGTTCATAAGCGGGAATATGATCGTGATTAACCACGTTCATTATGGATTCGTTTAGGCTCCCGTAGCAGTTTGCGCCGGAGTGGCTGGGAAACCACATCTTTGAGGTTCAAACTGATGACCTATAGCGGGTTGCTTCTTTCCGCCGTCGTTGCCGGCCTGATCACGATCCTTGCGATCGGCAGCCGTCCTGCATCCGAAACCGCGTCCAACTGGCCGCAGATGGAACTGACGAAGACCGATCGCATCGTCACGGGAAGCGTGCCGGCGCGGTAATTCTCTGCGATCCGGCGAAGCCGCTTTGGGCGGCTTTGCCAATTCATCAAGACTGACTCTGCCGGATATGGCTCCACTACAATAAATCACTCATTTGTTTTCATGGGTGGCGCAAGTAAACGATTAATTTACGGCAACCTAAGAGAGTGGGGTATTGAAGGCGTTACCCGATGAATAGCTCCACACCTCGTTACGATGTAATTTGCGATCCGCTCGACATGTGGATGGTCTGGGACCATCAGGCAGAAGAGCCCGCATGCTTTGGCGGCCAGATCCTCAACGGATTGACCGAAGGCCATGCCGTCGAGGTCGCCAAGATCATGAACGAGATCTACGGCAGCGGCCGCCCGGTTCGTCGCGCCGCGATCAACTTGTCCGACGACAAGGATCTGCGTTACGTCAGCTGACGCTGCGGTTCCCGTCATGCTGTTCGCAGCACCTCTTTCCTGCCTGACAAGCGCACACGTCGCCGATCGGTGACTATCGCGCGCCGATCCCGGATTTTTCGCCCGGATTAGGGCTTTTGTTTCAAACGCTTCCGCAATCGTGATCGGCCACGCTGGCCTTGTCCGGGCGTGTAGGAGCTGCGGGTAAGGTTTCGTTCACCGCTTTTTATTAAATTTGGACCGAGTTTTTTGGTCACTGCCGATCTTCGGAAGCGATGAGAGTATGGCGTTTGTTTCCATCATGCGGCGTTATGTGCTGCCCGTGCTGCTGTCGACAGCGCTGACGACGTGCTCGACGGATGCGCTCGTTCCGCCCGGCAGCGTGGATAGCGGCACGAAGGTCGGTTCCATCTCGCCGCCACGGCGCCAAGCGCCGGTCAACATGCCCTCCAGCGCCATCGATCAGGCCTATCCCGCCGGCAGTCAGCCCGTCCAGGGCTCCGTCGATTATATGAATACGCCCAATCTTGCCGGTCGCGGACAGGCGAGCGCAGCGCCTCCGATGACCAACGATCAGGCGTCGGCCGGTGCACGCGGTGCTGCGGGCCAGTTCAGCGGCCAGCCGGCCACCTGGGGCGGGACGCAGACGCTTGCCGTGCCGCCCGAGGGCGTCAACATGGATGCCGAGCTTGGAGCCGAGCCGGTTACCGGTCTTGCCCAGGAAGAGCAGCAACAGATCGCCGAGGGGCAATCGGACCAGCCCGTCGTCGATGGCATCGGCACCGATAACCCGACGCAGATGAACCGGATGCGCGCGCCACGGCCAGCGAGCCAGGCGGCGATGGGGCAACAGCAGCAGGTATGGGGCGACGGCAGCACTGTCGTGGCGCCGGCGCGCGTGCCTGAAGAGAGCGAGCCGCAGGAAGTGGCGATGCTGCGGCCGAACAATCCGATGGACAGCGAGCCGCAGATGAGCCAGCCGGCACCGGCTGTGCCCGGCGTGATGCCAAGTTCGGAGCTCTCCTGCCGGCGCGAACTGAAGCGGATGGGCGTCGTCTTCACCGACAAGCCACCGATCTCCAACGGGCCGGCATGCCAGGTGCCTTATCCGATCTCGCTGCAGGGTCTGTCCGGCAATATCGGCGTTCGCCCGGCGGTGACGCTGAACTGCCAGGTGACGCTCGCCTTCGCCAAGTGGGTGAAGAACGAGCTCGCGCCATCGGCACGGTTCCGTTATTGGTCCGGCATCAAGACGATCCAGCCGCTTGGCGGCTATAGCTGCCGCCGCATGAACAACAGCCGCCAGCGTTACAATCCGATGTCCGAGCATGCACATGGCAACGCGATCGATGTCGGCAAGTTCGTGTTGAAGAGCGGGCACGAGATCGACGTGCGCAAGAAGGGCCTGTTCTCCTTCCGCGAGGGCCGGCTGCTCAAGGCCGTGCGTACCGATAGCTGCAAGTATTTCAACACGGTGCTCGGCCCCGGCAGCAATCCGGAGCACTGGAACCACTTCCATTTCGACCTTCGCGAGCGCAAGAGCGGCAAGGTCTATTGCGACTGACGGCATTCGCGGCTCGGCATCGACGCGGCTGCGGGAATCGCTTTAAACGGGCTCCCTATCAGTAAGAGGAGATCGTTGTGGCCGAGAAAAAGCGCCCGAACATTCTGTTTTTCATCGCGATCGTGGTGATCGCCGCCGTCGCGGTGTTCGGCGGCCGTTGGTATGCCTATGTGGCCTATGCGAGCGATCCGTTCGATGAAGTGGGGATCAGCCTCAACATGAAGATGCCCGATTTCATTCGCGTCAAAGGCTGCGAGATGCTGAAGGCGCGCTTCGAAGGCAAGACGCTGCCGCCGGCCGGTTGCAGCGTGAACGGCGCCTGGTAGCAAGGCTGTGGGGGCCTTGTAGTCCTGACGATCGAGGAACCGCGTTTTCAATTGCATCGTTTTCGAGCAAATGAATACTCTGTTCGCAGTCAATGGGATGTAAAACTGTCGCGGAGCGGCTATATAGCGGCGAAATCCTTCCTTTCGTCTTCAAGAGCCCTTCATGGCCCCCATCATTTCCATCCGCAATCTCACGAAAATCTACGGTAACGGCTTCCAAGCGCTGAAGGGCATCGATCTCGATGTGGAGAAGGGCGAAATCCTCGCACTTCTCGGCCCGAATGGCGCCGGCAAGACGACGATGATCTCGATCGTCTGCGGCATTGCCAATCCGAGCGGGGGAGCCGTGCTTGTCGGCGGCCACGACGTGGTCAAGGACTTCCGGGCGACACGGTCGATGATCGGGCTTGTGCCACAGGAGCTCACCACCGACCAGTTCGAGACGGTGTGGAACACGGTCAGCTTTTCGCGCGGCCTGCACGGCAAGAAGGCCGATCCGGCGCATATCGAAAAGGTGCTGCGCGACCTGTCGCTTTGGGACAAGAAGGACAATACGCTGCGCCAGCTCTCCGGCGGCATGAAGCGGCGCGTCCTGATCGCCAAGGCATTGAGCCACGAGCCTGAAATCCTGTTTCTCGACGAACCGACGGCCGGCGTCGACGTGGCGTTGCGCAAGGACATGTGGCACGTCGTCGAGAAGCTGCGCGAAGCGGGCGTCACCATCATCCTGACGACGCACTATATCGAAGAGGCCGAGGAGATCGCCGACCGCGTCGGCGTGATCAATGGCGGCGAGCTGCTTCTGGTCGAGGACAAGACGGCGCTGATGGCCAAGCTCGGTCGCAAGCAGCTGATTCTGGAGCTGACCGAGCCGCTTGAGGCTTTACCGGCAATCTTCACGGGCAACGGGCTTGCGCTCACCGCCGGCGGCAACCGGCTGACCTACGAATTCGATGCCGAGAACGACCAGGAAAGCATCGCCGCGTTGCTGACGCGGCTTGCCGAACACAACATCCATTTCAAAGACCTGTCGACGCAGCAGAGTTCGCTCGAAGATATCTTCGTGGCGCTCGTGGGAGGCGCAAAATGAACTTCGAAGCCGTCAAATCCATCTATTTCTTCGAAATGGCCCGCACTCGCCGCACCCTGTTGCAGAGCGTGGTTTCGCCGGTCATCTCGACATCGCTCTACTTCATCGTCTTCGGTGCGGCCGTCGGGTCGCGCATCCAGGAAGTCGAGGGGATCTCCTATGGCGCCTTCATCACGCCGGGCCTGATCATGCTGACGTTGCTGGGGCAGTGCATCGGTAACGGCTCCTTCGGCATCTACTTCCCGAAATTCACCGGCACGATCTACGAAGTGCTGTCGGCGCCGGTGGCGATGGCCGAGATCTTGCTCGGCTATGTCGGGGCGGCCGCGACCAAGGGGTTGATGATCGGGGTGATCATCCTGCTGACGGCGAATTTCTTCGTCGAGGTGAGGATCGAGCACCCGTTCATGATGGCGCTGTTCTTCGTGCTGACCGCCGTGACCTTCAGCCTGTTCGGTTTCATGATCGGTCTCTGGGCAAACAATTTCGAGCAGCTTAACCTGATCCCGATGCTGGTCGTGCCGCCGCTGACCTTCCTTGGTGGCAGCTTCTATTCGATCAACATGCTGCCGCCCTTCTGGCAGGCGGTCAGCCATTTCAATCCGGTGCTCTATCTGGTCAGCGGCTTCCGCTGGAGCTTCTACGGCATTGCAGACGTCAATCCGCTGATCAGCCTCGGCATGATCTCGCTGTTCCTGGCGATCTGCCTGGGAACGCTCGGCTGGATGTTCCGGACCGGCTACAAGCTGCGCAACTGATGCTGCTTCATCGCCGATCGATGGCCTCGCGCGACGGGGAATCCTCGTCGCGCTCCGGTCGGGCACTCAGCGTCATGTAGGTCACGATGACCACGATCGCGCCGAGGAAGAGGAGGCTGGTATAGATCGTCCCAAATCCGAGGCCGCCATACTCGACCGGCTGTGACAGCAGGTCGCCCAGCGATGCGCCGAGCGGACGCGTGACGATATAGGCGAGCCAGAAGGCGAGAATGGCGTTCATGCCGCCGCGATAGTAGGCGAGTGCGATCACCGCGATCACGCCGGCGAACAACAAGGCTGTGCTGAGATAGCCGAGCTCCATCCGTTCGGCGATGAGGTCGCCGGCAGCTGTGCCGAGCGCGAAAGTGAACAGGATCGCCAGCCAGTAAAGGGCTTCACGTCGCGTCGTGAAGATGGTGTGGATGGAGAGCGTGCGTTCGAGCGCGTACCAGCCGAGGAAGGTCAGAAAGAGCGCGATCGAAAAGCCGATGGTGGTGACATCAAGCGGGACGCCGAAGTTGTCGACCAGATTGTCGGTGACCAAGGTGCCGACAATGCTGATCAGCACGACGGCGGCCCAGTAGGCCGACGGGACGTATCGCTTCATCGAAAACTGGATGGCGATGGCGACAGCGAGGATGGCCGCCATGATCACGGAGGTCACGGTCAGGCCGAGCCCCAGATTGACGGCGAGATAATCGGCGGCCGTCTCGCCCATGGTGACGGCCATCAGCTTGATCAGCCAGAAATCGACCGTCACGTTCGGAACGCGGTTGGCGGGCTCGTGGCCAGCTCGAATGGCGTTTGTCATCACGATGCCTCGCTTCTTACTTGCCCATGATCTTCATGGCTTCGGCCAGAAACTTGTCGGAGCGCGCATCGTCGTCGGCGTTGCAACGTTCGACCGCCTTGGTCTCAAGGTCGTTCACCTTCTTTGCGTCAGCATCCGCGAGCTTCGCTGTTGCCTTCGTGGCGCGCATATCCTTCAGCATGTCCTCGCAAGGTGCCGGTGCTGCATGCGCGGGCATCGAGACGAGAACGAAGCCCAGGGCGACGAGGGCGTTCAGGATGCCTGCTACGGCGATGGTCTTCATGATGCGTGTCCTTCTATTGAGTGGTCGTGTTGAGCGGGGCGCGGCGTTGTTCGCCGATCCGCAAACAGACACTAGGGGCAGTGACATACGCTGGCCTCGCCGGCACCATACGTTTTCGTAAGGTTTGCAAAGCGCGATGGCATTCCCGCCGGAAACGGGTAGCTTGGCGATGCCGAATAGTAGGCGGAAGCAACGGACTTCAGGCATGTGGGTATTGGTGGTCGAAGACGACCGGCGGGCGGCCGATTACGTGGCGAGAGGGTTTATCCAGGCTGGCCATTCTTGCGATGTCGTTCATGACGGGCGCGACGGGCTGTTTCAGGCTACGCGCGAAGCCTACGACGTCGTGATCGTCGACCGCATGCTGCCGGGGCTTGATGGCCTGTCCCTCGTCAAGGCCTTGCGGGCCGCGCGGATCAGTACGCCGACGCTGTTTCTGACCGCTGTCGGCGGGGTCGACGATCGTGTGGATGGACTTGAGGCGGGCGGGGACGATTATCTGGTCAAGCCCTTTGCCTTCTCGGAGCTTCTGGCACGCGCGAACGCGCTGGCGCGGCGGCCGCGTCTGCAGGAGCAGAAGACGGTGCTGCGTGTCGCGGATCTGGAGCTTGATCTCCTGCGTCGACAGGTGACGCGGGCAGGGCAGATCATCGACCTGCAGCCGCGTGAGTTTACGCTGCTTGAAGTGCTGATGCGCGGCGAGGGGCGCGTGGTGACGCGGACCATGTTGCTGGAACGCGTGTGGGACTTCCATTTCGATCCGAAGACGAGCGTGGTCGAAACACATATCAGCCGCCTGCGGGCAAAGATCGACCGGCCGTTTGCGGTGCAACTGCTGCATACGGTGCGCAACACGGGCTACAGTCTGCATGCGCCGCGTTAATCTCCTGCGCAGCACGCCCTTTGGCCTGGCGATGACCTTCGGCGTGCTTTTCGTCGCCGCCTTCCTGGTTGCCGGCGCGATTACCTATCGCATGCTGAACAGCGGTCTCGAACGCCAGCTGGATGATACCGTCAACGAGATCTACAGCGCGATCGCCTCGACCTATGCGCAGAACGATGTCGAGGACCTGATCGCTGCGGTCAACACCTATTCGAGCCTGCGCTCGCCGGATCAGGGCGTGTTTTTACTCAGCGATGCCAATGGCAAGCGGCTGGCGGGCAATCTGGCACTCCCCGTGACGAGCGAAGGTCTGTCGAGCATTGGTGCGTCGTCGTTGGGGTTGCCTGACGGACATTCCTACCGCGTGCGCAGCGGTCTTGTTGGTGGCAACCGGCTGGTGGTGGGCCGCAGCTTCGCGGAGAAGGAGAGGCTTGGCGAAATCCTGCTGGTAAGTCTCGGCTGGGCCGCCGGCGTCATCGTGCTGATCGCCGTTGGTGGCGGCGCTTTCCTGGCGACCCGAGCCCAGCGGCGCCTCGACGCGGTGGCGCGCACGATGATCGATGTGTCGAATGGCGAGCTTGCAACGCGCATTGCCTTGCGTGGGAATGGCGATGACATTGATCTGGTGTCCGAGAAGATCAATCATGCGCTTGATAGGCTGTCGGGACTTGTGGAGGGCATGCGGCAGGTGAGCGCCGATATCGCGCACGAGCTGAAGACGCCGCTCAACAGGTTGAAGATGACGCTTGAGGACGCGGCGGAACGAACGGAACGCGGTGAGCCGGTCGGGCAACAGATCGCCGACGCCTGCATGGAGAGCGATCAGATCAACGCGACTTTCGAAGCGCTGCTGAGAATCTCCCAGATCGAGGCCGGTGCCCGGCGGGCGCGTTTTCAATCGGTCGACCTGGCCGATGTCATGTCATCGGTCACGGAGATCTACCGTGATGTGGCTGTCGACGCCGGCCAGACATTGCGTTTTGTCGCGGTTGATGCTGCCGGCATGCATCTGATGGGGGACCGCGAGCTGCTGATCCAGATGTTCGTCAACCTGATCGAGAACGCTATCACCCACAGTGGGACAGGAACGCTGATCGAGCTTTCGCTGGTCCGCCGCGACAATCTGCTTCTTGCCGGTGTGGCGGACAATGGCGTCGGAATTCCCACCGCGGAACACACGAAGGTGTTTCGCCGGCTCTACAGGCTCGACAAGGGCCGGACGTCGGCTGGCAGCGGTTTGGGGTTGAGCCTCGTGAAGGCTGTTGCCGACCTGCATTCGGCCGAGGTGGTTCTGGAGGATAACCAGCCCGGAACGCGCGTGCTGGTTCGTTTTCCCGCCCTGCGCTAGGCAGTTGGGCCATGACTGCGGCTAGTCGCGCATCCTGAGTTCGTCGGTTTGCATCTGCAGCGAACCCAAGGTCTCCAGGAAGCTCATGCCGAGCAAGCTCTGGTCCAGCCGTCCGTCCTCGGCGACGCTGCCGGCGACGTTGTTGCGCACGATGGGGCCGATCGCCACTTCAGAGAGCGTGACGGGTGCTGCCTGGGCCCGGCCGTTGGCGGTCATCACGCTCATCGAATAGGTCAGGTTATCTGGGATGATGCCGACGCGCTCGGCGTCTTCGCGCGAGAGCGCGATCATGCTGGCGCCGGTGTCGACCAACATCGTGATGGTCTGGCCGTTGATCTCGACATCGGCCTCGAAATGACCATTCAGCAGCTTGTGCAGGATGACTTCCTTGCCGCCTTCGCTGGTGGTCACGACCACGGCGCGGCCGGGAATGAGGCCAGCCAGCAGACGGTTGCCGACGCTGAGCGCGTCGTAGCGATAGAGATAGACGGTGGCGAGGCCGAGGATCAGCACCAGCCAGATCATCATGTGGCGCATCGTCTCGCCGACGCTGATGCGCCGTCCCCATATGCCGGCGGCCAGCATGAGCGCGATGGGGAGAAGATAGAGCATGCGGCCGAAATCGTCGGTCCTGACGCCGAGGATTTTGGGGCTGTCGTGATTGAAGAGCAAGATGAGAAGGCCGATGCCGAGACCGCCAAGTCCAATCGTCAGCCTGTTCATGCGGTGAGCTCCGTACTTGCCATCGTCTCGCGCGATGCCGAGGGCGGTATCGCTTTCATCCTGGCGGGCAGCAGGCGCATGACCGCGTCCCTCTTTTCATCCGAAAACGCCGCCCAGCCGGCAATCTCCTCGATCGTTCGGCCGCAGCCCGCGCAAAAGCCGCTGGATGAATCAATGGAGCAGATGTTGATGCACGGGCTTATCATGACAAATGATATCGTTGTTTCACAAAGCCATGGCAAGAGCACACAGCGCCGCCATCTCGGAAATTTGAGCGGTGGCGCCCAGCGTATCGCCGGTGTGGCCGGAGAGGGTCACGCGGGCCAGTCGGGTGAAGATCATCGCACTGAGGCCGCAGGCAAGCAGCGCGCAGATAAGCGGCAGCAGGCCGAGGCTCGGCCAGATCAAGAGTGCCGCCAGCGCGCAGGCCGAGACGACCGCGATCTGCATGACGCCTTCGCTGGGCTGGCCAACGGCTGCGGCCACGCCATCGGCCTTGGCCGGCGGCAGGCGGTGCCAGTGCCAGACCAGAGCGCCGCGGCTGATGCAGCCGATGGCGGGCAGGGCGAGGGCGGCGGCAAACGGTACGACGCCACGTGCGATCGCGGCAATGGCGGCGGCGCGAATGGCGAAGGAGAGGATCAGCGCGATGGCGCCATAGGTGCCGATGCGGCTATCCTTCATGATCGACAGCCGCTGGGCGCGGTCGCGGCCGCCACCGATACCGTCGGCGCAATCGGCAAGGCCATCCTCGTGCAGCGCGCCGGAGACGATCGCCTGTACCGCCAGCGCCACCAGCGCCGACATCAGCCGGTCGGCGCGCAGGCCGAGCATGACGAGCAGAACGATTGCGGGCAGCAGGCCGATGATGATGCCGGCGACCGGAAAGGCGCGCGCGACGCGACCGAGTTTTCCGTCATATCCCGCGAAAGCCGCGCTAGGCATGGGAATGCGGCTCAGGAATGCGACGGCGCGCGCGATATCCGCCACATAGGTTGCGATGTTCATGGCGCGTCCGCTCCCGGGGATGATGTCTGGCGCTTTTTAGAGTTGTTCCGCTTCGCGGCTGGATTTAAGAGTGGCCGCGAAAGAAGCTGATTTGCAGCCATAAGACAAGTTTACAGACGAGACAAGGAAGCCGCATCCATGAGCGTTTCAGGCCTGCCGTTCGACGATTTCCGGACACTTCTGCGCGATCTGCCGGGGCCGGATCCACGGGCGCTGGTCGCTGCCCGCGAGCGCGATGCCCAGTTGACCAAGCCGCCCGGCTCGCTAGGGCGCCTTGAGGAAATCGCCTTCTGGCTCGCCGCCTGGACGGGCCGCACGCCCGCCGTCAACCGGCCGCTGGTGGCGATCTTCGCTGGCAACCATGGTGTCGTGAAGCAGGGCATCACGCCGTTTCCGCCGACTGTGACGCAGCAGATGGTCGAGAATTTCGCGGCCGGTGGTGCTGCCATTAACCAGATCTGCGTCGCCTACGATCTCGGGCTGAAGGTGTTCGACCTGGCGCTCGATTATCCCACCGGCGACATCACCGAGGAACCGGCGCTTTCCGAGCGCGATTGCGCCGCCACCATGGCTTTCGGCATGGAAGCGATCGCCGGTGGCACCGATCTACTCTGTATCGGCGAAATGGGTATCGGCAACACGACGATCGCCGCATCGATCAACTACGCGCTGTACGGTGGCAATGCCCGCGACTGGGTCGGCCCCGGCACCGGCTCGGAAGGTGAGATGTTCGAGCGCAAGGTTGCCGCTGTCGAAAAGGCGGTGGCGCTGCACAGTGATCATCTCGACGATCCGCTCGAGATCATGCGCCGCCTCGGCGGCCGCGAGATCGCCGCGATGGCGGGCGCGATCCTGGCTGCCCGCGTCGAGCGCATTCCGGTGCTGATCGACGGCTACGTGGCGACGGCCGCCGCCGCGATCCTGCAGGCCGCCAACCCTTCGGCGCTCGATCACTGCCTGATCGGTCACGTCTCCGGCGAGCCGGGCCATCTGAAGGCGATCGAAATGCTCGGCAAGACGCCGCTTCTGGCGCTCGGCATGCGGCTCGGCGAAGGCACGGGGGCAGCGCTTGCCGCCGGCATCGTCAAGGCGGCCGCTGCCTGCCATTCTGGCATGGCGACCTTCGCGCAGGCAGGTGTGACAAACAAGCACGAACACTGAACTGATCGTCTGCGTTCAGGTTCGTGACAGGTTTATGACAGATGGCTTGCGACGCGAGCGTGTACACGCTATTCGCATTTTTCTGATATGAAGCGGCAGGCATTGCCGCCATCTACCTGACGACGAGGACGCCTGATGAAACCTGCCGTGACCAAACTCACCGGCATCAGCCACTTTTTTGCCGCCGCCAGTTACTCGCTCGGCGGCTTCAAGCGGCTGATCAAGGAGGCCGCGTTCCGGCAGGAGCTTCTTTTCGCCGCCGTCGCGCTGATCCTGCTTCTGGCGGTGGGCGCGACGCTTGTCGAGCTGATGATCGCAGTCGTCCTATTCCTGATCGTCTTCGCCATCGAGGCGCTCAACACCGCGATTGAAGAAGTCATCGACCGCATTTCGCCGGAGATCTCTAGCGTCGGCAAGCATGCCAAGGATCTCGGCTCCTTCGCCGTTCTCTGCATGCTCACCGCCTGCGGCATCTTCATGCTGTTTACGATCGGCAAGCATTTGATGTTTGGCTGAGGGGCGGTTTCTAGTCTATGATGTAATCGGTTGTGTTTACGCCGTAAGTGCATCTTTTAGGTGTTTTTGATATCCGCCATGCTGTCCTTTCCAGAGTAGGGAGGGGGAGGCGGTTGTGGCTGTAAGCAGCGTTTACGAAGCTGAGCGGAACGAGCGTGAAGAGGCTGAGCGAAACCGACATGCGGTTTTACTCGCGATTGTCGGCGCTGTCGTAACGACTGCAACGCTTGGCTTCATGGCCCTGGCACAACTCGGCGATTGGGTTGCTGCGATCGGCATAGGCGGGCTGATCGTGTTTGTCGGGATCTCTATCGGCGGCTTGCTCGGCTTTCTCTTTTCCGTTCCGCGGATACTTGCAAAAGACAATCCGTCACCGGCGCCTGCCGCCAAAGAGGCAACGTCTCGGACGAAAGCCGCTGTGGCCAATACGGCACTGAAGAGAGAACGACTGCTGGGGTCGAATACCAACCTAGAGCGAATATCGGAGTGGTTGACGACGATGTTGGTCGGCGTGGGGCTGACGCAGATAGGCTCGCTGGACCGCGCGTTTAACCAGTTCAGCGACTTCTTGAGCCGCAAGGCACAAGTCTTCATCATTGACGGACATGCCAGCGCAGGCGCGCTTCCCGCCGTGGGGCCGTTTCTTCTCGTCTGCGGTCTCGTTAGTGGCTTTATCTTCTTTTACATCTACACCCGCATCTACCTGTCGCCTCTCTTTCAATATGTGGAGATCAGGCTCTCGGAGGAGATCGGCGACCTGCCGCTGAAGACGGATGTCCCGGATTTCAAGGACGCAGCGGCGATGATCGGGGAGGCGTCAATGAGTGTGCCGATGGCCTACACGTCGGTTTCTGACGAACTCTCGATCAACGACAGTCTCGAGATCATCAAGAATGTGCTCTATCAACCGCAGGGCTATCGGAACGCAATCACGCTCGGCAACAAGCTCGTGAAGACACCGGCGGTCAAGATCGCTTATTACTGGTACCTGATGGCGGCCGCATACGGCCAGAAATTCCATGCACTGCGAGAGTCGGGAGCCCCGGAGGGCGAGCAACGGCTTGCGCGTCTGGCAGTGCTTGATGCGGCTCGAAAGGCTGTGCGTTTGAATTCGAACTTCAAGACGGCACTTGCCGAACTCGCGGATGCAGCCAGCTACGACAACGATCTGCAGGACTTTGCCGATGACAAGGACTTCAAGGCGATCGTTCGGTAATTCGCCTCAAGCAAAGCTGCGACGCTTGCGGGAGACAGCCTGGGCGTCTTCGACGGCCGGAACCGACTGCAGCACGCGTCGTGCCGGCAGGATGGCGATGACTTCGGTGCCTTCGCGCAGCTTGGATTTCAGGATGAACTGGCCATCGTGCTTGGCGAGGATCGCCTGAACGATCGGCAGGCCGAGGCCGGTGCCCTGTTCGGCGCTCTTGATGGCGATCGAGCCTTGGCCGAAGGCGGAAAGGACGACCGGTATTTCGTCTTCGGGAATGCCCGGTCCGTTGTCCTTGATGGAGATGTACTGGCCGCCGCCGGCGGTCCAGCCGACCTTGACCATGATCTCGCCGCCCTGCGGCGTGAACTTCACGGCGTTGGACAGAAGATTGAGGATCACCTGACGCATCGATTTCTCGTCGGCCCAGACGGCCGGAAGTTCGAGCTCGAATTGCTGCGAAATGGTGATGTTCTTGCCGCGGGCGCGCAGCTGCACCATGCCGATGCAGTCTTCGGAGATATCGAGCAGCGAGATCGCTTCTTCGCTGAGCTCATATTTGCCGGCCTCGATGCGGGAGAGGTCGAGGATTTCGTTGATCAGGTTCAAGAGGTGCTGGCCCGAGCGGTGGATGTCGCTCGTATATTCCTTGTAGGTCGCGTTGTTCAGCGGTCCCATGACTTCCGCCGACATCACCTCGGAGAAGCCGAGGATGGCGTTGAGCGGCGTTCGCAGTTCGTGCGACATGGAGGCGAGGAAGCGGGACTTGGCGAGGTTTGCCTCTTCGGCCCGGCGGCGGGCTTCATCCGACATGGACTTGGCGACTTCGAGCTCGGCGATCAGGTCGTCCTTCTCCGCCTGGTAGGAGAGGATGCGCAGGTTCTGCCGGAAGAGGCGGTCGCTGATGTAGTGGAAGAAGATAACGGTGGTGGTCAGCGTCGCGGTCAGGCTGATCTCGAGGATTTCGCGGGAAATGCCGGATTTGGCAACGAGGGCGAAGACGACGGGCGAGAAGGTCACCAGCACGCACAGCGTCAGCATATAGTTCCACATCGCCGTCAGCGACAGCGCGATCAGAAGCGTCGCGCCCTTGTAGAGCACGAGGTTTGCCGGCTCGCAGGCGGCGCAGTCCTGAATGGCGAAATAGGCCCAGCAGCAGCCGATCAGGAACTGGCCGAGCAGCAGCAGGCGGCGCCATTTGCGGGTGCGGATCGCCGTCATCTCGCGCTTGCGGGCACGGCGAGCGAGAAACACGTTCACGGCATGGGCCGTCAGCGTCAGTATGGCCCAGAGCACGATCTGGGTGTCGCCGGTGAAATAGATACCGAGGATCGCGATGATGATCACGAACAGCGGGATGATCGAGGCGCCCTGCAGCACGGCATTGATATAGAGGTTCAGCACATCGCGATCGAAGGCGCCGCTTGGCGCATGGCTCGATTGCAGGCGATCACGCGTCACCCGCACAGCCTTTGCGACGGGCTTGTTGCGGTGACTCCGTGATTTGTCGACGATATTCTTATCTGTCGATGTGCTTACGCCGTTACTCATTATACACGTGACGCTTGATCTGCGGATGCTTGCACACTAGGGCTCAAATATTAAGAAGTTGTTTGCCAATTTTCCCAAGGGTTTGTTTTTGAAGGAGGCGAAACCGTGACGCGGGGTTTCAGAACCGTTCGTGACGGTGTGACGGCCTTTGCGCTGCTCGCGTTCATCTGGCTGATCGCGGCCAAGCTGAACGATGTCCCCGAAATCTCCCACGCCGGCCGTTTCCACGCGGCTGATGGCGACAGCCTTGCGATCGGCGAGGAGAGGATGCGGCTGAAGGGGATCGATGCGCCCGAGCTTGCGCAGACCTGCGAGCGTGGTGGGGCGCGATGGGCGTGCGGGCAGGAAGCCAAGCGCTTGCTGCAGAGCCTTGTTGCCGGTGATGATGCGCGCTGCGTGGGAACCGAGAGGGATCGCTTTCAGCGGCTGCTTGTCGTGTGCCATGCGGACGGTACGGATATCAATGCCGTGATGGTGCGGCGGGGCATGGCGGTTTCCTATGGCGCTTATGGTGACGAGGAGGCTGAGGCGCGATCGGAGAAGGCCGGTCTTTGGGCCGGCGTTTTCGAGAGGCTGCGTGACTTCCGCGACCACAGGCAGGATGCCGAACGCGCGGGCGGCGTCAGAGGATTTTTAGGATGGTAGGTGCGGCGGATGGGCTGGAGGAGATGCGCGAGGCGATCGCCGGCTGCCGGATCTGTCGCGACGAGCCGCTGCGCGGGCCCGATCACCGGCTGCCGCATGAGCCACGGCCGGTGGCGGTGATTTCGACCAAAGCCAGGATACTGATCGCGGGGCAGGCGCCGGGGCTGAAGGTGCATGAGAGCGGCATTCCCTTCAACGATGCGTCAGGCGACCGGTTGCGCGAATGGTTGCAGGTCGATCGCGACACATTCTACGATCGCGATCGTTTCGCCATCGTGCCGATGGGCTTCTGTTTTCCGGGTTACGACGCCAAGGGCAGCGATCTGCCGCCCCGGCGCGAATGCGCGCCTCGGTGGCGGCCGCCTGTGGTCGCGGCCATGCCGCAGATCGAACTGGTGCTCGTCATCGGGCAATATGCGCAGGCCTGGCATCTGGGCAACGAGCGGCGCGGTAGCGTGACCGAGACGGTGCAGGCATGGCGGGAAGTCCTGTTTGCCAACCGATCGCCGGCCATCCTGCCGCTTCCGCATCCAAGTTGGCGCAACACGGGCTGGATCAGGCGTAATCCATGGTTCGAAGAGGAATTGCTGCCGGTCTTGAGGGCGCGCATCACAATGCTTGTGAACTGAAACAAATTTCTTTCAAACGGCCGGAATCGCGCTATACATAGAAAATAATTCGTAGGGGTGGGGATAAATGGACCGTCTTGATCGCAAAATTCTGCGCCTTTTGCAGGAAGATTCCACATTGGCGGTTGCCGATCTCGCAAAGAAGGTCGGTCTTTCCACGACCCCTTGCTGGCGCCGTATCCAGAAAATGGAAGAAGACGGCGTCATCAAGCGTCGTGTTGCCATCCTCGATCCTGAGAAGGTCAACACCAAGGTCACGGTTTTCGTTTCCATCCGCACAGCCACGCATTCGATCGAATGGCTGCGGCGGTTTTCGGAAGTGGTGGCGGACTTCCCTGAAGTCGTCGAGTTCTACCGGATGAGCGGCGACGTGGATTACCTGTTGCGCGTCGTCGTGCCGGATATCGCGGCCTATGATGCCTTCTACAAGCGGATGATCGCCAAGATCGAGATCCGCGACGTCTCCTCGGCTTTCGCGATGGAGCAGATCAAGTATTCGACGCAGCTGCCGCTCGACTATATGATCCTCGACAACTCGAAGTCCAACGAGGACTGAGTTCAGCCCTTGAGGACTGAAGTCAGGGCCGTCAGCTCTTCTTCTGAACTCGGGCGAGGATTTTCTCGCTCGTCAGTTCTCTTGCCGCATCCTTGCCGATCCACCTTGCCGTCTTGTCCGCGTCGGCGGCCAGCCGTTCCGCCAGCGTCAACGCGAGGGCGTGGCAATGCTGGTTGCGCTTGCCGATGTTGCGGAGCGCCCAGTTGACGGCCTTGCGCACGAAGTTGCGCGGATCGGTGGCGTGGCGTTCGATGAGCGGCAGAAAGCCGATGAGCGTTTCGTCCGGCTCCGTCTTCATGTGAACGGCGGCGCTGGCGATCATCGCGAAGGCGGTGCGGCGGACGAATTCGCGATCATCCGCCGCCATATCTGGGATCAGTGGTAGCAGCCCTGCCTTGACGAAGAGGTCTGCGGCGGTATCGACGATCTCCCAGGAGCGAAAGTCATCGGCCCATTTTCGGGCCTGGGTCTCCGTCAGTTGCTTCGGGTCGGCCGTGTAGAGCGCGAGCAGGCGCGCTTCCCTGATATCGTTTTTCCAAAGTTCCAACGCCCGCGCGTGGTCTTTCTTCACCGTGCGGGCGATCGCCTGCATGACCGGGTTGGAGATGCCGAGCGCCGTATCGGTCACGATGCCGAAACGGCGCATTCCTGATATCGCTTCCTCCGAGCGCAACGCGCGCAGATGCGCGATCAGATCCGCTGCGCTGGAGGAGGGGTCGATCATTTTTCGAGGCGGGCGAGCAGCGAGGACGTGTCCCAACGATTGCCGCCCATGGCCTGGACGTCGCCGTAGAACTGGTCGACGAGCGCGGTGAGGGGCAGCTTGGCGCCGTTGTGGCGGGCTTCGTCGAGAACGATGCCGAGATCCTTGCGCATCCAGTCGATGGCGAAGCCGAAGTCGTACTTGCCTTCGTTCATCGTCTTGTGGCGGTTCTCCATCTGCCAGGAGCCGGCGGCACCCTTGGAGATGACGTCGACGACCTTCTCGATATCGAGGCCGGCGCGCTTGCCGAAATGGATGCCCTCGGCGAGACCCTGGACGATGCCGGCGATGCAGATCTGGTTGATCATCTTGGTCAGCTGTCCGGCACCCGGCGCGCCCATCAGCCCGACCATGCGGGCGAAGGCGTCGATCACTGGCTTGGCCTGCTCATAGACGGCGTCCTCGGCACCGCACATGACCGTCAACACGCCATTCTCTGCGCCGGCCTGGCCGCCCGATACGGGAGCGTCGATGAAGCCCACGCCCTTTTCCTTGGCGGCGGCGTAGAGTTCGCGGGCAACATCGGCGCTGGCGGTCGTGTTGTCGATCAGGATCGCGCCTGCCTTCATCGTCTGCAGAACGCCGTCCTTGCCCGATGTTACCGAGCGGAGATCGTCGTCATTGCCGACGCAGGTGAAGACGAAATCCGCGTCGCGGGCGGCTTCGGCTGGCGTCGGGGCCGACTTGCCGCCGAATTTCTCGGCCCAGGCGGCCGACTTGGCGGCGGTGCGGTTATAGACAGTGACATCGTGGCCGCCTTTCACCTTCAGATGACCTGCCATGGGAAAACCCATGACGCCGAGACCGATGAATGCGACTTTTGCCATGTACCTATCCTTTCATGAATGCCGGCATGAGGAGTAGCCCAAATAGGGCGGGGCGAAAAGCCGCCGAAATGATGCGCGGTGTTCGCTGTTGGAACAAATTTCTGTTCAAGGCCCGAAATCGGGTCAGGATAATTTCGAGCGCGCCGAAAATCACAAACATAATTGTCGATATAATTTATAGATTTCAGCAGAATTTCCTCCATCGCAAACACAGCGGCTTCGGAGATCGGATCCGAGACACGCTGATCGAAAGGGGATAGCCATGATTTCTCGTCGACAGACACTGGGGCTTTTCGGCGCCGCTGCCGCAACCGCCATACTGCCCGCCATCCGGCCGGCGCGCGCCGCCGCCACCGAGTTTCGCATCGGCTGGCAGAAGAATGGCGTGCTGGCGCTCGCCAAGCGCCGAGGATCGCTGGAGAAGCGGCTTGCCGACAAGGGCATCACCGTCAGCTGGTCCGAATTCACCTCGGGGCCACCGCTGCTGGAAGCGTTGGGAGCCGGCGCGCTCGACTTCGGGGCGACGGGCGATGTGCCGCCGCTATTCGCACAGGCGGCCGGCGGCCAGCTCTATTATGTCGGCACCTATCGCGGCAGCGCCGCCGGCTCGGCGATCGTTGTCCGCACGGATTCTGATATCACGACGGTCGAAGACCTGAAGGGCAAGAAGGTCGCCTTCAAGCGCGGATCAAGCGCCCATAACGTGACCGTCAAGATACTCCGCAAGGCCGGCCTCAAGATCGACGACGTGGAGCCGATCGACCTGTCGCCACCGGACGCCGGGGCCGCCTTCAAGAACGGCAGCATCGACGCATGGTCGATCTGGGATCCCTATCTCGCCATTGTCGAGGCCGATCCGCAGACGCGTATCCTGTCCACCGCCGAGGGGATCGTGCCATCCTACAGCTACTTCCTTGCCAATGCCGGTTTCACCGATGCCAATGGCCAGGTCGTCAGCGATGTCATCGACGAACTCGCCAAGGTCGGCCGGTCCGCGCAGGGCAAGCTCGACGATACGATCAAGGAGCTTTCCGAGATAACCGGCGTTCCCGCCGATATCACCCGCGTGACGCTGACACGGGCGGGTGCCGATCTTGGCGGTGTGTCAACGATCAGCGACGACGCGGCGGCATACCAGCAGGCGCTGGCCGACGAGTTCTACAATCTCGGGATCGTACCGAAGCAGCTCACCGTCAGCAGCGCCATCTGGCATCCCGCCAGCTAAGACAGTTTCCAGTACAAGGATCATTTCCATGAGCAACAAGCACGATCCCATTAATTTTCTTTGGTTCATCCCGACATCGGGAGATGGCGCCTATCTCGGCTCCAACGATCTGAACCGCGCGCCGGAATTCGACTACCTCACGCAGATCGCTCAAGCCGCCGATCGTCTCGGCTATTCCGGCGTGCTTCTTCCCACCGGGGTGTCCTGCGAGGAATCCTTCGTGACGGCGGCGGCACTTGCGACCAAGACGGAGAAACTGCAGTTCCTGGTCGCCATCCGTCCCGGCACGGCGTCGCCCGCCTATTACGCGCGGTTGGCGACGACGCTCGACCGCATCTCGAACGGTCGTCTTCTGCTCAACATCGTCGTCGGCGGCAGTCCGGGCGAACTTGCCGGCGACGGCATCACGCTGGCGCATGACGAGCGCTACGCCCATGCCGACGAGTTCTTCACGGTGTTCGAGGAGCTGCTGGAGAAGGGTGTAGCCAGCTATGACGGCAAGTACATCAAGGCGACCAATGCGCGCCTCGGCTTCCCCTCCGTGCAAAACCCGCGTCCGCCGCTCTATTTCGGCGGCTCCTCGGATGCCGGTATCGATTTTTCGGTCGGCCGCGTCGACAAGTACCTGACATGGGGCGAGCCGCCGGCGCAGGTGGCGGAAAAGGTTCAGAAAGTGCGGGCCGCCGCCGCAGAGAAGGGCCGCGAGGTCAGCTTCGGCATCCGCCTGCATTTCATCGTTCGCGAAACCGACGAGGAGGCTTGGGCCGCAGCCGACCGGCTGATCTCCAAGCTCGACGACGAGACCATCCAGGAGGCGCAGCAGCGCTTCGTCAACGAGTCCGATTCCGTCGGCCAGAAGCGCATGGCAGCGCTGCATGGTGGCCGCCGCGACAAGCTCGAAGTGTCACCCAACCTCTGGGCGGGTGTCGGGCTGGTGCGCGCCGGCGCCGGTACGGCTCTGGTCGGTTCGCCGAAGACGGTGGCCGCGCGGCTGCGCGAATATCAGGATGTCGGCATCGACACGGTGATCGGCTCCGGCTACCCGCATCTGGAAGAGGCCTATCGCGTCGCCGAATTGCTGTTTCCGGAACTCGGCATCACCCGCGAGGAGCAGCGCCACGGCTTCGACAGCGACTTCGGCAAGCGCCAGGTTTTCGCTGGTGGCAGCCATGGCGGCAATCTCAAGGTGGTCTCCGGATCCTGATCGAACGGATGCGCTGCCCGCGACACGCTGGCAGCGCTTCAATGGACGGATGTCTGCCAGCGGGCCTGAGGCTGCGGCGACACAGAGGCGAGGAAGAACTCGATGTCGACATTCGATACGCCGATCGGCCGCGCGCTGACGGAGCGGACAGCGGGCAGGACGGCACAGAAACAAGGTTTCCGGCTGCCGGTGCCGGGGCGCGATCGGCTGCTGCCCTATCTGGTGCCGCTTGCCATCATCGCGGCATGGCAGCTTGGCTGTTCGCTGGGCTGGATCTCGTCGCGCATCATGCCGTCGCCGGCGGACGTCGCCGTGGCTTTCTGGTCGACGACGCTCTCAGGGCAGCTGCCGCATGATATTCTCGTCAGCGCCGGCCGTGCCTTCGCCGGGCTCGTCGTTGGTGGGGCGATCGGCTTTCTGCTGGGGATCGCCAATGGCGTCTCGAAGCTGTCCGAGCAACTGACCGATACGACGCTGCAGATGCTGCGCACCATTCCGCATCTGGCGATGATCCCGCTGGTCATCCTGTGGTTCGGGATCGGCGAGGAATCGAAGCTGTTCCTGACGTCGCTCGGCGTGTTGTTTCCCGTCTATCTCAACACCTATCACGGTGTGCGCAATGTCGATCGCGATCTGATCGAGATGGGCCGGGTCTATGGGATGAGCAACTGGACGCTGTTTCGCAAGGTGGTCTTTCCGGGCGCGCTTCCGTCGATCTTCGTCGGGCTGCGCTATGCGCTTGGCATCATGTGGCTGACGCTGATCGTCTCGGAATCGATCGCCGCGTCGTCGGGGATCGGCCACATGGCCAACAATGCCCGCGAGTTCATGATGACCGATGTCGTGGTGCTGGCGCTCGTCATCTACGCGCTTCTCGGCAAGCTCGCCGATGTCGTAGCCCGTTCGCTCGAGCGCCGGGCGCTCAGGTGGAACCCGGTCTATCAGAAGTAGGAGAGAGGCCATGACCCTCGTCGCACATGAGCGCTTCCAGGGCGCTGCCGATGCGCCGGAATATACGCATGACGCACATATGCCCGCGCGCAGCGGTGCCGCCGCGATCACCCTGAAAGGGCTGGAAAAGAGCTTTGGCGCCAACAGGGTGCTGCGGGGGATCAACCTGCACATTCCGGCCGGGCAGTTCGTCGCTGTGATCGGCAAGAGCGGCTGCGGCAAGAGCACGCTTCTGCGCACTCTCATGGGCCTGGACGCGCCGACGTCGGGCGAGCTTTCCTTCGACACGCTTGATGGGGGCGAGGCCAATGCGCGTATCGTCTTCCAGGAGCCGAGGCTGCTGCCATGGCTTGATGTTGCCGATAACGTCGCGGTCGGGCTTGGCGACAAGGTCGACCGGCGGGTGGCGGCGCGAGAGGTCGAGGCCGTGCTTTCGGAAGTGCAGCTGGCGGAGAAGGCCGGCGAGTGGCCGGCGCGGCTTTCGGGTGGACAGCGGCAGCGCGTGGCGCTTGCCCGCGCGCTGGTGAGCCGTCCCGGTGTTCTGGCGCTGGACGAGCCGCTCGGCGCGCTCGATGCGCTGACCCGGATCAGCATGCAGGAGCTCTTGGCGCGGGTCTGGCGCGAGCTTGGCTTCACGGCTGTGCTGGTCACACATGATGTCAGCGAGGCCGTGCATCTGGCGGACCGGGTGATCGTGCTCGACGAGGGCAGGGTGTCGCTCGACCTCGCCATTCCCCATCCGCATCCACGGCGTCACGGTAATGCCGATCTGGCGGAACTCGAGGGGCGGTTGCTATCGGCCATCCTCGGAACGGACGGCGGTCACTGATTGGTGACGGGTGCGCTTCAGGCTGGGCCTCAAGCTTCGGCGTCGGTGGGCCTGAAGCGGGCGGGCAGGTTTTCCTTGTAGGGATAATACTTGAAATAGGGCGTGGCTTCCTCAAGCACCCTGGCTACCGACGGGCGTTGCATCAGGCGCGCGTGATAGGCCGCGAGTTTCGGGACGTCGCTGCCGTAAGGCACAAGCGTCTCTGCGTAGAACAGGCCGGGTGCAGCGGCACAATCGGCCATGGTGAAGCTCGCACCAGTGATCCAGCCGTCAGCCGCCAGCTTGGCCTCGATCACTGCATAGGCACGCTTCAGTGCCTGACGCGCCTCTTCTGCTCTGGCCTCGCTCCCATCGGCGCGCATGCGCTCGCTGACGATCTGCTGCATCGGCTCCTGGACATAGAGATCGAAGAAGCGGTCCCATAGCCGCACATCCAGCGCCGCGTCGAAATCGTCTGGGATCAGCCGCGCGCTGCCGGGATGATAGCGGTCGAGATATTCGATGATGATGGAGGTCTCGAAAACCGTTCGGCTGCGGCCCGTATCCTCAAGCGCCGGCATTTTGCCGAGCGGCGAGAGCGCCAGAAAGGCCGTGCGCGAGGCTTCATCGCCGAGATTGACGAGCACGGGCTCGAACGGCGTGCCGCTTTCGTAGAGCGCGATCAGCACCTTGTGGCAGAAGGAGGCAAGCGGATGCTGATGCAGTACGAGTGTCATGAGAACGGATCCTTCGCGCCATTCGGAGGTTTCGAATGGCGCGATATCAGCATGTCGTCATGTAAGCGGCAAGCGATTATCCGTCTGCGGACGCTTTAGCGCAGCTTCGCAATCACCAAATGTCCCGGCGTCGGCTGGCCGTCTTCCATGCGGACGTTGATATCGGTGATCTCGATCAGCTCGAAGCCGGTGGCGTCGAGGCGTTCGCGGACGTAAGCCTCGGAATGCGCGAAGCGTTGGTGCGGGCCGACCATGTAGGCGCGGCCGGCGAGCTTTTCCTCGGGCAGGGTTTCCGAGGAGAAGATGAAGAGGCCGCCCGGTGTCAGGTTTTCGGCGGCGCCGAAGAACAGGGGTTCGAGGCCGCCCAGATAGGGCAGGACGTCGGTGGCGGTGATGATGTCGAAGGGGTCTTCGTCATTGTCGTCGAGGAAGTCCTCGACCTCTGCGACGAACAGCGTCTCGTAGAGGTCCTTCTCGTGGGCGATCTCGACCATGTTCTCCGAGAGGTCGATGCCGGTCATCTCCTCGCAGAGATCGCGCAGCGTGCCGCCGGTCAGGCCGGTGCCGCAGCCGAGATCAAGCAGGCGCTTGAAGGGGCCGAGGTTCAGCGCCTGCAGCCGCTGGCGCACCAGCATCGGCACGTGGTAGCCGAGCTGCTCGACGAGGACGTCCTCGAAGACTTCAGCATGCTGGTCGAAGAGGGTCTCGACATAGGCGTCGGGGGCTTTCGCCGGCGTCTCGCCACGGCCCATGGCGGCGATGCGCACGGCAGCACCGCCGTGGTCGTCGGGATCGATCGCCAGGACTTCCTCGTAGGCCTTCACGGCGGCATCAACGTCGCCGGCCTTTTCCAGGGAAAGGGCGCGGTTATAGGCTTCCGCGAGTGCCTCTTCGTCGATCTTCTGGGCCATGTCTGCTCACCATCGTTCGTTTGTTGCCCTGCCTCTAAGGCGCGCGGCCCGGTTTTGCAATGGCGACGTTGATGGCGGCAGCTCAGTTGATGATGAACTCGCCTTTCAATGCGCGCCATTCCGTGGCCGAGATCAGCTTGCGGTGAATGTAGCGCACCGAGTGCAGCGGTCCGTCCAGCGTCTCCTGCCAGAACTTCAGGAAGCCGCGCATTTCGGGAAAGTCGGGTGCAAGATCGTAATCCTGCCAGATGTAGGTCTGCAGGATCGCGTGATGATCCGGCATGCGGTAGAGGATCTGGGCCGTCGTCAGGCCGTAACCCTGAAGCTGTCTTTCCATGTCCTTGTGCATTTGATGCCTCGCTGTTCCCATTCGGCGCTTATTAGCGTCCGTTTAAATGAGAACATGACATGGTTACGCGAAGCTTGCGAAAAGGCTACAAGAAAATGGATATCATTATTTATTTTCAATAGCTTGGCAGCTCTCCGTCGAGAGTGCTGCCAAGGGGCTGATCGTTTCAGGTGCCGCGTCAGACGGCGCTCGATCCAGTTCCAGAGGTGCCTCAGGCTTTCGACCATGGCGAGATAGAAGATCGCCGCCCAGAGATAGGTCTGGTAGTCGAATGTGCGCGAGAAGGCGTAGCGCGTTTCACCCATGAGATCGAGCACGGTGATGATGGCGACGACAGCCGATCCCTTGATCAACAGAATGATCTCGTTGCCATAGGGGCGCAGCGCGACGATCAGCGCCTGCGGCAGCACGATCTTGCGGAAGGCGATGATCTTGTGGATGCCGAGCGAGGAGGCTGCCTCATGCTGGCCGCGCGGTACGCTCTCGATGGCGCCGCGCAAAATCTCGGCCTGATAGGCGGCGGTGTTGATGGTCATGGAAAACAGGCCGCAATACCAGGCATCGCGGAAGAACCACCAGAGGCCAACCGACTCCAGCTGCGGCCGGAACTGGCCGAGGCCGTAATAGATCAGGAAGAGCTGGGCGAGCAGGGGCGTGCCGCGGAAGATGTAGACGTAGCAGAAGGCGAGCCCGTTGATGATCTTGTTCTTCGACATGCGCGCGAAGGCGAGGGGTACGGACAAGACTGCGCCACAGACGACAGAGACGGCAACCAGTACGATCGTGGTCATCAATCCATGCAGATAGCGCGGGCCGTAGCGAGTGAATTTCTCGACATCCCAGCCCTCGATGATCATGCCGATCAGCGCGATGGCGAGAATGATCCACAGGCCAACCACGAGACAGCCCATGACGCGGGCAAGCGTCAGCGGCTTATCGAGGTTTTTCGGGGCCGGCTGCGGGGGGATCAGCACCTCTGCGTGGCTCATCGGCTAATCTCCGAGCGCTTCGCCCAACGTTCGATATAGCGCAGGCCGAACGAGGAAATGATGGCAAGCCCGAGATAGATGCCGCAGGCCAGTGTGTAAAACAGAAACGCCTCCTTGGTGACCTTCACCGCCACGCCCGTCTGGCGCAGCACGTCGGCAAGGCCGATGATCGAGACGTAGGAGGTGTCCTTCAAGAGGATCATCCAGAGATTGACGAGGCCGGGAAGAGCGATGCGCACCAGCTGCGGCAGGATAATCAGCACCATCGTGCGGCCGCGATGCAGGCCGAGCGCGTCGCCGGCTTCGTATTGGCCCTTGGGGATGGCGCGGAAGGCCGACAGGAGCACTTCCGAACAATAGGACGAGAACACCACAGAAAGAGCGATGACGCCGGAGACGAAGGCGTTGATCTCGATGCGGCCGTCATAGCCGACCCAGGCGAGCAGCGACTGGAGCAGGATCTGCATGCCGTAGTAGATGATGAACAGCGTCAGCAGTTCGGGCAGGCCGCGGAAGATGGTGGTGTAGATGCCGGCGGCAAGGCGTACCGCCTTTTCTTCCGATTGCTGGCCAAGCGCCACCATGAAGCCGATCAAAAGGCCGATCGGGAGCGTCACGAGGGCGACGGCGACCGTGACCTTCAGGCCGGCGGCGATCTCATCGCCCCAGCCGGTGTCGCCACAGGCCAGAATCGTCGATTGACCGAGCCATGTGAAAATGCCGACGGGTCCGCATAGCGGGTCAAACACATATCCAATCCAGGTCCAGAGCGAACCCAGTGCGGAGGACAATCCGCCCATGCCAAGTTTCCCCTCGCGGCTTTTGCCGCCTTGATATTGCACTCTTTGTCAAACAAAAATGGCGGAAGGGCAAGCCTCCCGCCATCGCATTTGTTTCAGGACTACAGCTTATTCGGCGCCGTAGACGTCGAAATCGAAATACTTGTCCTGGATCTTCTTGTAGGTGCCGTCGGCACGGATCGCCGCGATCGCCGTGTTCAGCTTTTCGCGGAGCGGATCGCCCTGGCGAACTGCGATACCAGCGCCAACGCCGTTGATTTCCTTGTCGACCGGCAGGGTCGTGAGGATCTTGCAGCATGCGCCGGCATCCGACTTGACCCACTGCGACAGAACGACGACGTCGTCGATGACGGCATCGACGCGGCCGTTGGAGATGTCGAGCTTGTACTCGTCAGCCGTCGGGTAGAGCTTCAGCTCGGTGTCGGCGAGGTGCTTTTCAGCGTAGTTGGCGTGCGTGGTCGAGGTCTGCGCACCGATCGTCTTGCCCTTCAGGCCAGCAACGTCGGTGACGGTGGAGTCCTTCGGCACGGCGATTGCCGGCGGGGTGTTGTAGTACTTGTTGGTGAAGTCGACGAGCTTCGAACGCTCAGGCGTGATCGACATCGACGAGATGATCATGTCGAACTTCTTGGCGTTGAGACCGGGGATGATGCCGTCCCAGTCGCTGCTGACGATGGTGCAGTCGGCCTTCATCTGCGTGCACAGCGCACGGGCGATGTCCATGTCGAAGCCGAGGAACTGGCCGCTTGCGTCAACATATTCGAAGGGCGGATAGGTCGAGTCCGTACCGATGACATACTTCTCGCCATCGGCCATTGCCGAGCCCGCGAAAAGAGACATCGCGGCGATCGAGGCGGCTGCGAGAAAACGGGTGGAGATATGCATGTGAATCCTCTCTGTTGGTTACCGCATGCCATCCCTTTGTTTTTTTGGTGGCATGAAGCAGGACGCTGCTTTGCAACGCCTTGCCGCGATAATCAAACCTTTTTTACGTGGATTGCAACTGCTTTCACTGCCTTGTCGTGCATCGCAACTATGGCGAAGCTGAACGTTTGCAGACCGTCATATTCATACCGGGTTAATGCGGCAATTCTTAAGACCATGGAACGAATCCTGACGTGCTCAGTTTAGCAAGGCTTGTTTGCGTGCCGAAAAGAGACGTCGTTGCGAACGCGAAGAATAAACAAGGAACGAGGAAACCTTATGGGAATGAAATCCAGATTGTTTGCCAGCGCGGCCTTTCCGCTTCTGTCCCTGTCGCTTGTGCTGCCCCCGGCGCACGTGTTTGCGGCAGCGCCGAGCGTAGAAGAGGTCGGAGCAGGCCATCGGGCCGTCGCGGGCAGCTTCGAGGTTGCGCAGGATGCGACCTCCGAAGAGGAGCTCCTGAAGAAGCGTCAGCAACAGGAACAGGAACAGCAGCAGCAGGCACCGGCCGAAGCGCCGAAGGCCGCTGAACCTCCGGCCGAGCCGCCACCGGCACCCAAGCGCGAAGCACCCGCCGAAGCTCCTCCGGCTGCCGCCGAACCGGCGCCGCAGGCCGAAGCGCCTGCCGAGAAGCCGAGAAAGCGCCAGCCGGCTGCAGAACAGCCTGCCGCCGAGCCGCAGGCAGCCGAGCCCGCCCAGCAGGAAGCGCCCGCTGAAAAGCCGCGCCGCCAGAAGCAGCCTGCCGCCGAACAGGAGCAGGCAGCACCGAGCGCCGAGCAGCCGGCCGAACAGCCGCGCCGCAAGAAACGCGACCAGCAGCCGCAGCAGGAAGAAGCCGCGCCGCAGCAGCAGCCCGCCGAGCAGGCCGCCCCGCAGGCGGAACAGCCGCAGGCCGAGCCGGCCCAGCCCGAGCAGGCAAAGCCGCCACGCAAGAACGGCAAGCCGGGCGCCGCCGATGGCAGCGAACAGCCCGCAAAGCCACACAAGAAGCCAACGGCCGAAGCACCGCAGGCCGAGCCCGCGCAAAAGCCGGCCGCGGAGACCGCGCCCGCAACCGAACAGCCCGCTCCCGACAACGCAGCCAAGCCGCAGGAAGCACCCGCGGGCAAGGCGCCCGTTCCGGCTCAGCAGCCTGCCGAAGCGCAACCCCAGGTGGCGCCCGGTCAGGCCAAGCCCGGCGAAGCGCCCGCGCAGCAGCAGGGAGAACAGGTCGCTCCGGCCCAGCCGGGCGCACCAGCCGGTCAGCCCGCCGATCAGGCCGGCCAGCCGCCGGCAGGTCAGCCTCCCGTTGCCCAGACCGAGCAGCCGATCCCGGCTCCTGAGAAGGTGACGCCGCAGGAACTCGAGCGTCGCAAGGAAATCGCCGCCGATCCGAGCAAGAGCACGGAGACCGTGGTTCTGCCTGTTCAGAACGGTGCAGCCGTTCTCGACAGCGACAAGGATGCGGATCGTTCCGGCGGTGTTCAGTCGCGCCGCGACCGCGACAAACAGCGCGGTCAGGAGCAGCAGGTGCGCGTGCCGAAATCGGATGCCGACGCGCAGTTGGCGGCGCCCGGTGCCGCAAAGCCTGCGCCCATCAAGATCGAAGCGATCACCGCCGAGCAGGGCCAGCGTCTGGACCAGCGCCCGCAATTTGCCCGTCCCGACGGTGCGAATTTCGGCCAGCGTGGTGACGACAACCGGGTCATCATCCAGTTCAACAACCAGACTTATGTTCGCCATGATGACGACAGCCGCTTCCTGCGCGACGGCGAACGTCCGATCTACGAGCAGCTGCCGCGTGACCGCTATCGCGAGACGATCGATCGCGACGGCTACCAGATCGTGACGGTGCGCAACCGCTACGGTGACATCATCCAGCGTTCGCGGATCGACAATCGCGGCCGCGAGCACGTGCTCTATTACACGCCTGATCTCTACGACAATCCCGACCGTGACTACTTCGAGGATCCGGGTGCCGATCTGCCGCCGATGCGCCTGCGCATTCCGCTGCAGGACTACATCATGGACACCAGCAGCGACGACAATCGCGACTATTACGACTTCCTGCGCGAGCCGCCTGTCGAGCCTGTCGAGCGTGTCTATTCGCTGAACGAAGTGAAGTATTCGGCTCGTATCCGCGACAAGGTTCGCCGTATCGACTTGGATACGGTAACGTTCGCGACCGGTAGCGCCGAAATCCCGATGAGCCAGGCGCGCAGCCTGCGCAAGGTGGCCGACGCGATCAACGAAGTGCTGAAGAAGGACCCGACCGAGACCTTCCTGATCGAAGGTCATACCGACGCTGTCGGCTCCGATCAGAGCAACCTGATCCTGTCCGACCAGCGCGCGGAATCGGTCGCCAACGTGATGACCGATGTCTACGGCATCCCGCCGGAAAACCTGGCGACCCAAGGCTATGGCGAGCGCTACCTGAAGGTCAACACGCAGGGACCGGAGCAGGAAAACCGCCGCGTCACCATTCGCCGCGTGACGGCGCTGGTGCGGCCGGTTGCCTCGCGCAACTAAGAGCGCGCATAAGCACGACAATGGGAAGGCCGCCGGGCGATCGGCGGCCTTTCCTGTTTCAGATCGGCTTATTTCAGCGGCGGAAGAGCGACTGTTGCCGCGATGAAATCGGCGATGGCAAGCGTGTCGTCGAGATCGAAGACGGGCAGGGTGGTGTCGGTGACCGGATGATCGGCGGCGATCGCGACGATGTGTGGATCGCCTGACGCCAGCGGCTCGCGGTTTGCCGATTCCAGCCGGCGGGCTTCGATCTTCGGGATCGGCTCGCGCTTGTAGCCCTCGATGAGGACGAGATCGCAGGGGGAGATACGGGCGAGGATTTCCTCGAAACTCGGTTCGGCCGCGCCGCGCAATTCGTGCATGATGGCGTAGCGCGTGCCGGAGACGATCGTCACCTCATGCGCGCCGGCCTGGCGGTGGCGGTAGCTATCTGCGCCGACCTTGTCGATGTCGAAATCATGATGGGCATGCTTGATCGTCGAAATCCGGTAGCCGCGGCGGGTGAACTCTTCGACGAGGCGAACCGCAAGTCCGGTCTTGCCGGAGTTCTTCCAGCCGGAAATGCCGAAGATCTTTGGCCGCTCGCTCATGTCAGCACCTTCATCCAGCGCTCTGCCTCGGCGAGGTCATCGGGCGTGTTGACGTTGAAGAACGGGTCGAGCAGGCTTGCCCGCGTCGGGCGCAATGGGAAGGCGACTTCCGTAACGTCATGCCGTAACAGGAAGTCGCGAACGCGGCGCTTCTCGTCGGTTGCGATCCAGCTTTCGAGGTCGTCGGCAAGCGCCACCGGCCAGAGGCCGAAGACGGGGTGGCTGCGGCCCTCGGAGGTCGCGATGGCGATCCGCGTGGGCGTGTCGATGGCGGCTGCCAGCCAGTCGACGAGATCGTGCGGGAAGAATGGGCTGTCGACGGAGACTGTTGCCACGTGCGTCACGGCGGGCAGGCTGGCACCATGCGCCATGGCGGCGTGGATGCCGGCCATGGGGCCGGCCTTGCCGGGGACGATGTCGGGGACGAACGGGCGGTTGCAGCGATCCGGCGCGGCGTCGGCATTGACCGCGACGGAGATGACCTGCGGCGATAGCTGCTCGATGACGCGGTCGAGCAGCGTGCGACCTGACAGCGTGACGCCTGCCTTGTCGCGGCCCATGCGCGAGGAGCGTCCGCCAGCAAGCACGACGCCTGGAATGTTCAATCGGTCGAGCGTGAAGCCGCTCGCTAGGGTGAGGATCGGGGGCTTGGCCATCAGACCGGTACTCTCGGTTCGGATTCCTGCGCGACCGGCGCGCCGCGCCGTTTGGCCTCACGATAGAAGGTGTAGAGCCCGGAGGCGATGACGATCGCGGCGCCGATCACGGTCCAGCTGTCAGGGACTTCGAAGAAGAACAACCAGCCAAGCAGCGCTGAGAAGATGAGGCTCGTGTAACGCAGTGGCGCGACGAAGGAGATTTCGCCGGTGCGCATTGCGGCGATGATGCATTGGTAGCCGACCAGCACCGTGATCGCCGCAACGGCAATATGTGAGAAGGACGTGGTGGTGACAGGCTTCCAGCCGCCGAGCACGGGCGTGAGCAGCGCGCCGAATACGGCAACCGCCATTGCCGTGATGACAGTGATCATCAGCGAAGGGATTTCCGGATCGATCTTGCGAGTGGCAAGGTCGCGGCCGGCGGTGACGAGGACGCTCGCGATGCAAAGGAGCGCTGCAGCCGTAAAACCATCGGCATCAGGACGGACGATGATCAGCACGCCGATCAGGCCGGTGAATATGGCCAGCATCCGTCGCCAGCCCACGGGTTCGCCGAAGAACAGCACCGCGCCGAAGGTGACCACCAGAGGCAGCGACTGGAGAATGGCGGATGCATTGGCAAGCGGCATCATGCCAAGCGCGGTGATATAGGTCGCGGCGGCAAGGATTTCGCAGATGACGCGAGTGGCGACCATTGGCTGCAGTAGGATGCGCCAGGAGCGCAGTGCGCCCATGCGGAGGGCGATCAGATAGACCAGCGCGCTGGTAATGACGCCGCGCATGCACATGATCTGGCCCGCGTTCATTTCCGATATGACCGATTTCGACAGCGCATCGCCCGCGGAAAAGAAGGCCATCGCGATCGTCATGTAGATCGCACCCTGAGTATTGCTTGACCGCGGCATAAAGAGATTCCGATTCCACCCCGCGCTCTTGTAGTGCGAGAGCGGGGCGATTGGAATCGAATGCTGGACACAGTCGTCATAATTCGATTGCGCAGTGCACAATGGCGCTGCTCAACCTACCGCGCGCAGCAGGTCACCCGCCGGTGACGCTCATGTGGCGGCTGACGGCGGGGCGGTTATGGGTGCGGTCGATGATGAAGTCGTGGCCCTTGGGCTTGCGGGAAATCGCCTCGTCTATCGCGGCGTAGAGCAATCCGTCGTCCTCTGTTGCCCGTACGGCCGAGCGCAGGTCGGCGGCGTCGTTCTGGCCGAGGCACATGTAGAGCGTGCCGGTGCAGGTAAGGCGCACACGGTTGCAGCTCTCGCAGAAATTATGGGTCATCGGCGTGATGAAGCCCATGCGGCCGCCGGTTTCCTCGACGGTGACGTAGCGGGCAGGGCCACCGGTGCGGTAGCCGATTTCGCTCATCGTGAACTGCTTTTCGAGATCGGCGCGCAGCTTGGAGAGCGGGAGGTAGCGATCGGTGCGATCCTCCTCGATTTCACCCATCGGCATGGTCTCGATGACGGTCAGATCCATGCCGCGACCATGGGCGAAGCGGATCATCTCGGGCATCTCGACGTCGTTGAAACCCTTGAGGGCGACGGCGTTGAGCTTTATGTGCAGGCCCGCCTTCTGGGCGGCGTCGATGCCTTCCATAACCTTGTGGAAGTCGCCCCAGCGGGTAATCTCACGGAACTTGTCAGGATTGAGCGTATCCAGCGACACGTTGATGCGGCGAACACCGCAATCATAGAGCTCGTCGGCATAACGCGCGAGCTGGGAACCGTTGGTGGTCAGCGTCAGCTCGTCGAGGCCGGAGCCGATCTGTTTGCCGAGCGCACGCACGAGATGCATGATGTTCTTGCGCACCAGCGGCTCGCCGCCGGTCAGTCGCAGCTTGCGAACGCCCTTGGCGATAAAGGCGGAACAGAGCCTGTTCAGCTCTTCCAGCGTCAGAAGATCCTTCTTCGGCAGGAAGTTCATGTTCTCGGCCATGCAATAGGTGCAGCGGAAATCGCAGCGATCGGTCACCGAGACGCGCAGATAGGTGACGGCCCGCTGAAAAGGGTCGATCATGGGTTTCGCATCGGCCACGAGAGGCGTGGCGTTGGCGATCGTTCCAACCTTGCTGTTCACTACAGTCTCCAATCTTCCAATAATGTGCGTACTGTGCACCGCAACGTCAAGCAAGAGGCCGCTCGCTTACAATAAATTGAACTTGCCTCGCACGGACGCATTGCCTACTCCTCGAAACGAAGAGGAGCAGCATATGAGCGACATCTGGCCGACGGAGCTGAAGGTTACGAAGGATCGGCAACAGCTGGTCATCACCTTCAATAATGGAGAGAGTTTCACGCTCAGTGCCGAGATGCTGCGCGTTCTTTCACCGTCAGCGGAGGTGCAGGGTCATGGACCGGGCCAGAAGGTCACCGTTCCCGGCAAGCGCAATGTCGCGATCATCTCCATGACCCCTACCGGCAATTATGCTGTCAGGATCGGCTTTGACGACATGCACGACACCGGGATTTTCACATGGTCGTATCTGCGCGAACTTGGGGAGCGCGGTGAAGAGCTTTTCGCGGCCTACGAGAACGAGCTTAGTGAAAAAGGCATGAACCGAGATACCTCGGAAAAGCCGCGCTGAGCGCGCCGTCGCGCGTAGCCTCAAACGAGATGGCGCATGTCACGCCAGCGTCATTTTAGGCGGCTAATTACTGAAAAGAAACAACACGATGGAACGGCCATGAAAATCATCGAGACCGTTGAAGAACTGGCCACCATTTACGGTGGCGGCTTGTCGGAGGCATCCGTGGCGAAGGTGACCAATTACCTGACGCCGCTCTATCGACAGATGATCGAGGCTTCGCCCTTCGTTGCATTGGCAACCGTCGGTCCAGAGGGGCTGGACTGTTCTCCGCGTGGTGACCTCGGAGGCGTCGTGCGCGTTGTCGACAACAAGACGCTTCAGATGCCTGACTGGCGCGGCAATAACCGTGTCGATTCGCTGTCGAACATCGTGCGGGACCCCAGGCTCGCCCTCATGTTTCTGATCCCGGGGTCGAATACGACGATGCGGATCAACGGGCGCGGTGTCGTTTCCAACGACGAGGCGCTGCTGACATCGTTCGAGATGGACGGCAAACATCCGCGCACCGTTATCGTGGTGACGATCGAAGAAGTCTATTTCCAATGCGCTCGGGCGCTGATCCGCTCGGAGCTGTGGAATCCAGACAAGTTTGTCGATCCGAAAGGGCTTCCCACGCCGGGCCTGATGCTGAAGGCGGCAACGGAGGCGTTCGATCACGAGACCTATGATCGCGAATGGGCCGCGCGCGCGGCCAAGACGATGTGGTAGCGTTTGATATAGGGCCGCGGTTCGTCGCGGCTCAGGCCTTGTAGATCAGCCAGCTCTTGGTGAAGTCCTTCTGCATGCCGTCCTCGAAGAGGACGCTGCAGTTGCGGCCGGCGTTCTTGGCGCCGTAGAGGGCGACGTCGCTCTTGTGATAGAGCTCGCCCGCATCCTCGGCGCTCGATGCCATACAGATGCCGACAGATACCGTGACCGGTCCATAGTTGACGCGGGTGCGGGAATTCTTGAACGGCGTGGCTTCAAGCGTGCGGCGGATGCGCTCGGCGACGGCCATGACTTCGTCGGCCGTGTTGCCTTCGATGATCAGCGCGAACTCCTCGCCACCGGTGCGGGCAACGAAGACATCGCGGCGCACGTTGGCGCGGATGACCGACGCGACCGTCGCGAGGATCTTGTCGCCGACGGGATGGCCGTAGGTGTCGTTGATCTTCTTGAAGTTATCGATATCTGCCAAAACAAGCGCCGTGATCGGGCGCATGGCCGGATTGTTGAAGACGGCGGCGAGACGATCGTCGAAGGCGCGGCGGTTGGAGAGGCGGGTCAGCGAATCCGTATTGGCGATGCGTTTGTACTCGTCGAGTTCCTTGCGCACCTGATCCATTTCGTTGGAGCGCTGCACGACGTTTTCGACCGTGCGCTCGCCGTGCGCCATGGTGTTCCCGGTCGCCTCGGTCAGGAGATGCAGTGCATTCTGGATGAGGTCGGCGCTGGAGGTGTTCTTCGAGGTGATGCGGTTGTAGGTCTCGCCGAGCAGCCTGTTGTAGCTTTCGAGCGACGTTTGTTCCTGGCGCAGAACGCGCAGCACCGATTCGAGTTCGGCGGCGATGCGGGTATGGGCGTCGTCGAAGACGCGGCCAGCGCCGTGGCTGAAATGCTGCGCGCCGAGTTCGTCGAGTTCTTCCTGGGTCGCCTGGTTGCCAAGGGCCGCAAGATCGCGCGTCAATGCCGGGTTGGAGCCAATATAGGCTTCGTAGAACAGTTCATAGTTTCGCGGAATGGGCGCAACACCCATGGAGCGCATCGCAAAAGTGATCTGGCTCGCCACATCGGGAACCTGCGTCTTTGGCGCCACAGCCGTCGTCATCCGGCCACTCCTCATGGTACATCTCAAAAGTCTTCTCTTATTTCTTAAGCTACAATTGTTTTGAAATGATTAAGGTTGGATATACCAGAGATTACATGTGAATTTTATTCCGATTGGCAGATCTGTTCTTATCTCTATGATTTTTATATCGGAATCAAAGTGGAGGCGGAGGGCGTCTACCCGCCTTGAGGGTATCTTTCTTTAGATGGCCTGAGCGAAATATTCGCCAGACATCATCGCCGTCAATGATCCATTGACAATCGGTTTCCGATATCGGTTCTTTTGTGAACGATAAGGAAGTGGCAATTTGTGCTTCAAGGCACCGTAGCGGCGCCATGAGAAAGCAAAACGCCATGCAAACGTCCCATAACTCGCCTCCAGCCGTGCTCGCTGCCGCTGTTATTGCCGGATCTCTTTTCCTGATCCAGCAACAAGGCTTCTTTCATGGTGCATTTACTTCGGAAATACTGGCAAGCATCAATGCCGAAGATGTGCTCGTCGCGAGCGATTACACCGCGACAAGCAAAGGCGAAGTGGCTGGCGGCCGCGTGACCGCAACTGCCCACTGAAAAAAATCAGCCGAGGTTGAATTCCTGGAAGAAGTCGTTGCCCTTGTCGTCGGTGACTATGAAGGCAGGGAAGTCCTCGACCTCGATCTTCCAGACGGCTTCCATGCCGAGTTCCGGATATTCCAGCACCTCGACCTTGCGGATGCAGTCCTGCGCGAGACGCGCAGCCGGGCCGCCGATGGAGCCGAGATAGAAGCCGCCATGGGTCTTGCAGGCCTCGCGCACGGCGCGCGAACGGTTGCCCTTGGCGAGCATGATCATCGAGCCGCCGAAGGACTGGAACTGGTCGACATATGAGTCCATGCGGCCGGCCGTGGTCGGGCCGAAGGAGCCTGAGGCGTAACCGGCGGGCGTCTTGGCCGGGCCGGCATAATAGACCGGGTGGTTCTTCATGTAATCCGGCATGCCTTCGCCCTTCTCAAGGCGCTCGCGGATCTTCGAATGTGCGAGGTCGCGGGCGACGATGATGGTGCCCGTCAGCGACAGGCGCGTCTTCACCGGATGCTTGCTGAGTTCGGCAAGTATGTCGGCCATCGGCTGGTTGAGATCGATCTTGACCATCGATTCCGACAGCTTTGCCTCGTCGATCTCGGGCATGTACTTGGACGGATCGGTTTCCAGCTGCTCGACGAAGATGCCTTCGCGGGTGATCTTGCCCTTTGCCTGGCGGTCGGCGGAACAGGAGACGCCGAGGCCGATCGGCAGCGAGGCGCCATGGCGGGGCAGGCGGATGACGCGGACGTCATGACAGAAATACTTGCCGCCGAACTGCGCGCCGACGCCCATCTGTTGCGTCAGCTTGTGGATTTCCTTTTCCATCTCGACGTCGCGGAAGGCGTGGCCGCTTTCCGAACCCTCGGTCGGGAGATCGTCGAGATAGCGCGTGGAGGCGAGCTTGACGGTCTTCAGGTTCATCTCGGCCGAGGTGCCGCCGATGACGATCGCCAGATGGTAGGGAGGACAGGCCGCCGTACCCAACGTGAGGATCTTCTCCTTGAGGAAGTCGATCATCCGGTCGTGCGTCAGCAGCGAGGGGGTGCCCTGATAAAGGAACGTCTTGTTGGCAGAACCGCCGCCCTTGGCCACGAAGAGGAAATTGTATTCGTCCGTGCCTTCCTCGTAGATGTCGATCTGGGCCGGCAGGTTGTTCTTGGTGTTCTTTTCTTCGAACATCTTGATCGGGGCGAGCTGCGAGTAGCGCAGGTTCTTCTTCTCGTAGGCATCCATCACGCCCTTGGCGAGCGCCGAATAGTCCTCACCCTCGGTCCACACGCGGCGGCCCTTCTTGCCCATGATGATCGCGGTGCCGGTGTCCTGGCACATGGGCAGGATGCCGCCGGCGGCGATGTTGGCGTTCTTAAGGAGGTCGTAGGCGACGAAGCGGTCGTTGTCGGTCGCCTCTGGGTCGTCGAGGATCGAGGCGAGCTGCTTCAGGTGGCCGGGGCGAAGCAGGTGGTTGATGTCGGCAAAGGCGGTCTCGGCCAGCAGACGGATGCCCTCGGGCTCGACGGTCAGGATATCCTGGCCCTTGAAGCTGTCGACAGAGACGTGGTCGCTGCTGATCTTGCGGTACTGGGTGGAGTCTTTGCCGAGAGGGAAGAGATCGTCAGCCATCGAATGACCTTTCGTGCGGGCCGGAATGGAAATCGCAGACGGTCTATGCGGGCATCTGGCCAATTGCAATCATTCTAAAACCTTCGAAAAACGCTCAAGAATGCACAAAAAGCACCGCCACGGAGGCCGTGGCGGTGTCTGGTGGTTCATCGATGATCCGGGATGGCGCTTACTTCGGGCCGATCATTGTTTCCGGGCGGACGTACTGGTCGAACTCCTCATTCGTCAGGTAACCGCCGCCGACGGCTTCCTCGCGGAGCGTCGTGCCGTTCTTGTGGGCGGTCTTGGCGATCTTGGCGCAGATGTCGTAGCCGAGCCGGCCGTTGAGCGCTGTCACCAGCATCAGGGAGTTCTCCACGCCCTTCTTGATATTGTCCTCGCGGGCTTCGATGCCGACAACGCAATTGTCGGTGAAGGAGACGGCGGCGTCGCCGAGCAGCTGTACCGACTGCAGGAAGTTATAGGCCATCATTGGGTTGTAGACGTTGAGCTCGAAGTGGCCCTGGCTGCCGGCGAAGGTAAGCGCGGCGTTGTTGCCGAAGACGTGGGCGCAGACCTGCGTCAGCGCTTCCGACTGCGTCGGGTTGACCTTGCCGGGCATGATCGAGGAGCCGGGCTCGTTTTCCGGCAGCGACAGTTCGCCGAGGCCGGCGCGCGGGCCGGAGCCGAGGAAGCGAATGTCGTTGGCGATCTTGAAGAGGGCAGCGGCGGCCGCATTGATCGCGCCATGGGCGAAGACCATCGAGTCATGCGAAGCGAGCGCCTCGAACTTGTTCGGCGCGGTGACGAAGGGTAGGGCGGTAATAGTGGAGATTTCTTCGGCGACCTTCTCGGCAAAGCCGATGGGCGCGTTGAGCCCGGTGCCGACGGCGGTGCCGCCCTGGGCGAGCTTGGAGAGTGCCGGCAGCGTCAGTTCGATATTGGCGATCGCGGAGGCGACCTGCGCTGAGTAGCCGGAGAATTCCTGGCCAAGCGTCAGCGGCGTCGCGTCCTGCGTATGCGTGCGGCCGATCTTGATGATGTGGCTGAACTCGGTGACTTTCATGTCGAGCGCTGCATGCAGATGCTTCAGGCCCGGCAGCAGGTGGTGGACGATCTGCTCGACGCAGGCGATGTGCATGGCCGTCGGATAGGTGTCGTTCGACGACTGGCTCATGTTGACGTGGTCGTTCGGATGCACCGGCTTCTTCGAGCCCATGACACCGCCGAGCACCTCGATCGCGCGGTTGGAGATCACCTCGTTGGCATTCATGTTCGACTGCGTGCCGGAGCCGGTCTGCCAGACGACCAGCGGGAAGTGGTCGTTGAGCTTGCCGTCGATGACTTCCTGGGCGGCGTCTATGATGGCGTTGCCGACCGCCGGTTCCAGCTTGCCGAGCGCCATGTTGGCGCGTGCGGCGGCCTGTTTGACGATCCCCAGCGCGCGCACGATCGACAGCGGCTGCTTCTCCCAACCGATCTTGAAGTTGCCGAGCGAGCGTTGCGCTTGCGCGCCCCAATACTTGTCGCTTTGTACTTCAATCTCGCCGAAAGTATCGGTTTCGATACGGGTGGAAGTCATGGCCATGCCTTTCTTTCGCGTGAGCGGCTGCGGAGATGCCGTCTTATAGATCTCAAGCCAGCCCAAGAAAACAGCGGGGATCAAAAATATGAGCCGCGAAGTCATATTAGCGGCTGCGCTATACGTGGTTTTTTGGCCACGTCTTATTTTTTATCTAACAACGTCTTTTGGGGGACTGTGTGAGCAGGCGAAAATAAAGTAAAAAATTAACCAATAATTTCATAATTTTGTGTGAACTGCCGGGAGGCGGCGGGTTTGCTACGTTACGGAAGAGTGAGTTCTTCGAGGGTGGCGGTGGCGTCCCGTTTCTGCCATGTCACCTGACAGCGACGGGTGAGTAAAGAGTTTGAGCTGGGCGATGCCCATGACCGAAGACAGCATGAGACTGGGACTGGAAAAAGCATGACATTCTTCTTGAAAGGTGCGGTTTCCGCACTGGCACTTTCCTGCGGCATGGCCGCTATGGGTGTCGCACCCGCGCATGCCTATACGCTGATGGACATGATCCGAGGTGATCGTGCCCGCACCCAGAGCACCATCATCAATCCGGCTCCAGAAGTGCTGCCGCCGCAGGTCAATACCAGCGCGCCGCTGCCGAAGGTGTCCGCACCGCGTTACTACACCTACAAGGTGGATCCGATGCGGCTTGTCGATACCGGCAAGTTCACCGATCCCGTCGTCACCGGCGCGGTTGCCGCCGTCGGTACGCCGAGCGATGCAACGCCATCGGTGCAGCGTCGCTATCTGATCGATGCCAAGGTCCGCGCACCGGTCGAAGTCGCGAAGGCGCTCGAGACTTACTACGGCGACACCAAGAACGAACTGGTCTGGCTGACCGGCACCGAGGTCAACGATCGCGCCAAGGCGGCGATGGCCTTCCTCGCCAATGCCGGTTCCGTCGGTCTCGACCCGGCCGACTATGCCGTCGAGGTTCCCGCTGTCGATCCGGCCAATCCGGATCCCGCGATGCGCGACCGCGCGCTGACGCAGTTCGAGCTGGCGCTGTCGGCCAAGGTTCTGGCCTATGTGCAGGATACGATCCGTGGCCGCGTCGACCCGAACAAGCTCTCCGGTTATCACGACTTCGCCCGCAAGACGGTCAATCTCGATCCGGTGCTGAAGCTGGCACGGATGAGCCCCGATGTCGGCGCCTATCTCTCGAGCCGCACGCCGAATGGTCCGCAGTTCGCAGCACTGCAGGCCGAGCTTGCCAAGCTGAAGGGCCAGGGCAATGGCGAGCAGCCGATCAAGATCGAACTCAGCGGCGTGCTGCATCCCGGCGAAACCTCTTCGGAAATCCCGAACATCGTCAAGGCGATCGACAAGCACGGCTCGGCCGCGCTGAAGAGCGAGAACGCGGCGACACTGGCCGCCTATACCGGCGGTATCGATTACTCGCCCGAGATCGTGACGCTGGTCGAAGCCTTCCAGAAGGAACATGGTCTGAAGCCTGACGGCATCGTCGGCCAGGCGACCGTTCGCACCATGACCGGCGGCGACAGTAACAGCTCGAAGATCGAGAAGGTTGTTGTGGCGATGGAACAGGCCCGCTGGCTGCCGGCCGATCTTGGCCCGCGCTACGTCTTCATCAACCAGCCTGCCTTCATGGTCTACTACCACAACGACAACAAAGAACAGTTGTCGATGCGCGTGGTGATCGGCCAGCCGTCGCACCAGACGTTCTTCTTTCAGGACCAGATCCAGACGGTCGAATTCAACCCGTTCTGGGGCGTTCCGCAGTCGATCATCATCAACGAGATGCTGCCGAAGCTGCGCTCCGACCCGAACTATCTCGATCGCATGGGCTATGAAGTCGCCGTCGGCGGCCGCGCCGTACCGTCTTCCAGCGTCGACTGGTACGGTTCGACCGCGAACGTCTCCGTGCGCCAGCCACCGAGCGGTGACAATGCGCTTGGCGAACTGAAGATCCTTTTCCCGAACGCGCATGCGATCTACATGCACGACACGCCTTCGAAGAGCTTCTTCAAGCGTGACATGCGCGCGCTGAGCCACGGTTGCGTGCGTCTCGCCGATCCACGCGCGATGGCGGCTGCTGTCTTGAACACCACGGTCGACAAGATCGGCCAGGAGATCGCGACCGGCAAGAACCACGCGGTGCAGGTGCCGCAGAAGTTCCCTGTCTACATCGCCTACTTCACGGCCTGGCCGGACAAGAACGGCGTCGTTCAGTATTTCAACGACGTCTACGACCGCGACACCTACGTCCAGAAGGCCTTCGACGCCACGACCAAGGCACGCGGCGCCCAGATTTGATTTTAGACGCCGCGCGGCCCCATCGGTCGCGCGGCGTTTTTCAACCTGTCGATGTCTGATGATATCGGCGATCAGCCGGCGTGCAGGAAGCGGATCGCTTCGTCGCGGCGGAAGAGATAGAGCAGGGTGCGCACGGCGTTGCCTCTTTCGGACGTCAGGTCCGGATCACGCTCGATCAGATAGGCCGCATCCTTGCGGGCGATCTCCAGCAAATCGGCATGCGCCTCCAGGCTCGCAATCCTGAAACCCGGGGTTCCGGACTGCCGCGTTCCCAACAGTTCGCCTTCTCCGCGCAGCTTCAAATCCTCTTCGGCGATCCTGAAACCATCTTCCGTATCGCGCATAATCGTGAGACGCGCGTGGCCGGTTTCGCCCAGCGGTCCGCGATAGAGCAGGATGCAGGTGGAGGCCTCGTCGCCGCGCCCGACGCGGCCGCGCAACTGATGCAGCTGTGCCAGACCGAAACGCTCGGCATGCTCGATGACCATGATCGTCGCATCCGGCACGTCGACGCCCACCTCGACCACCGTGGTCGCGACGAGAAGGCGGATCTCGCCTGACTTGAACGCCATCATCACCGCGTCCTTCTCCGCGCCGCTCATCCGGCCGTGGATCAGGCCTACGCCTGGCCCGAGTGCGGACACCAGCGTGGCGTGGCGCTCTTCGACCGACATCAGGTCGCTCTCTTCGGATTCCTCGACCAGCGGGCAGATCCAGTAGGCCTTCTTGCCGTCGGCCAGCGCCGCCTTCAAGCGTCCGACGATATCGCCGATACGTTCGGTGGGGATGGTGATCGTCTGGATCGGCTTGCGGCCGGCGGGCTTCTCTGTGAGCTTGGAGACATCCATATCGCCGAAGGCTGCCAGCACCAGCGTGCGCGGGATCGGCGTTGCTGTCATGACCAGCATGTGCGGGGTGATGCCCTTGGCGGTCAGGCGCAGGCGCTGGTGGACACCAAAGCGGTGCTGCTCGTCGACGACGGCCAGCATCAGGTTCTTGTAGTTCACGGTATCCTGGAACAGCGCGTGAGTGCCGATGACGATCTGGGCCTCGCCTGAGGCGATCCTCTCAAGGATCTCGTCGCGTTCCTTGCCCTTGGTGCGGCCGGTCAGCACCTCGATGCGGATGCCGGCGGCGGCCGTGTATTTGGCAATGGTCGCGTGATGCTGGCGGGCGAGGATTTCGGTCGGCGCCATCAGCACGGCCTGGCCGCCGCTTTCGATGACCGCGGCCATCGCCATCAGCGCCACCAGCGTCTTGCCGGAGCCGACATCGCCCTGCAGCAGACGCAGCATGCGATCGTCGCCGGCCATGTCTTTCAGGATCTGCGCGATCGCCTCGGTCTGGCTGCCGGTCGGCGAAAATGGTAGGGCTTCGAGGATCTGGCGGCTGAGGTGGCCCGTCGCATGCACCGGCTGGCCCGCGACCTTGCGCAACCTTTGGCGCACCAGCGCCAGGGATAGCTGGCCGGCCAGGAATTCGTCATAGGCGAGGCGGCGGCGGGCCGGCGCCTGCGGATCGATATCGGCGGGATCGCGCGGCTCGTGCAGGCCGTGGAAGGCATCGGCGGTCGAGGGCAGGCCCTGCTTTTGGGCCAGCGCCGCATCGATCCATTCGGGGAACACGGGCGTCTTCGGCAGGGCGGCTTCGATGATCTTGCGCAGCGTCTTCGGCGAAAGGCCGGCTGTCAGCGGGTAGATCGGCTCGACCAGCGGCAGGTTTTCCGCTTCGCTGGCTTTGACGATGTAATCCGGGTGGACCATCGAGGCGCGGCCGTTGAACCAGTCGATCTTGCCGCTGACTGTCACCTCTTCATCGAGAGGGAGCTGTTTCTCCAGCCATGTCGACTGGCCGCGGAAGAAGACGAGCGTCAGCTCGCCGGTCTCGTCGTGCAGGAAGACACGGTAGGGGACGTTGCTCTTCTTGTTCGGCGGCGGCTGGTGGCGGTCGACGCGACCGGTGATCGTGACGATAGCGCCCTGCGGCGCGCGCGCGATGCCTGGCTGGTTACGCCGGTCGATCAGCGAGTGCGGCGCATGAAAGAGCAGATCGACGACACGGCAATCCTCCGGCGTCTCGCGGCCGAAGAGCTTGGCGAGCAGTTCGGCGATCTTCGGGCCGACGCCGGGCAGGCCGGAGACGGAGGAAAACAGCGGATCGAGAATGGCGGGGCGCATGCCGGCAAAATGCGACGAACAATGCGTGCTTGGCAAGGCTGACAAGCCGCTTTCGAGGGTCTATAGAGGCGCATCAACAGGAAGCTATGCCATGACAGGTGTCACACTCTCGAGCGCCGATCTCGATCCCCGCCGCCGCCGGATACTGTTCCGCTGCTGGCATCGCGGCATCCGCGAGATGGATCTGGTGTTCGGCCAGTTCGCCGAGCGCGAGATCGCGGGGCTCTCGGATGAGGAGCTCGACGAGTTCGAGACGATCATGGCGGAAGAGGATAATGATCTGGTGCGCTGGATCATGGGAACCTGGCCGATCCCCGAGCGTTTCCAGACACCGATGTTTACGCGCCTGTGCGCCTACAAGCCCGACTTCGAATACCCCGCCGACAGCCTGCCCAGGAATGGATGATGATCCCCGGTTTTGATGCGAAGAAGCTGACGGCGCTTAACGTGCCGCTGACGATAGGCAATGTGCCGGCCGGACTGGAGCCGATGCTGCTGGCCGAGCTTGCGCGCGCCGGCGCGCCGGTCGCCTATGTGCTCTCCGACGGGCAGCGTATGGCCGATCTGGAGCAGATGCTTGGTTTCGTAGCACCCGATATTCCCGTTCTGACGCTGCCTGCCTGGGACTGTCTGCCCTACGACCGTGTGTCACCGAGTGCAGACACGTCGGCACGTCGGCTCGCCGCACTTGGTGGGCTGATCGCGCACCGCAAGAAGCCGCATGCGGCGATCGTGCTGGTGACCGTCAATGCCATGCTGCAGAAGGTGGCGCCGCAGGATGTGATCGAAAGCCTGACCTTCTCGGCGCGGCCCGGCAACCAGGTGCGGATGGACGACCTCGCCGGGCGGTTGGAGCGCAACGGCTTCGACCGCGTCGCCACGGTGCGCGAGGTCGGCGAATACGCGGTGCGCGGCGGTATTCTCGATGTCTTCGTGCCGGGCTCGGAAGAGCCGGTGCGGCTCGATTTCTTCGGCGATACGCTTGAGAGCATCCGCAGCTTCGATCCGGCCAGCCAGCGCACGACGGGGCAGGTGCGTTCGCTCGACCTCAACCCGATGAGCGAAGTGACGCTGACGCCCGATACGATCAGCCGCTTCCGCAAGAACTATCTCTCGACCTTCGGTGCCGCCACACGCGACGACGCGCTCTATCTGGCGATCTCGGAAGGGCGGCGCTATCCCGGGATGGAGCACTGGCTACCGCTGTTCTACGACCGGCTGGAAACGGTGTTCGACTATCTCAAGGGCTTCCGTTTGGTCACCGACCATACGGTGCGCGAGGCGGCCGAGGAGCGCTCGAAGCTGGTCTTCGACTATTACGATGCGCGCCTGAACTCGGGCAAGCCGGTGAAAGGCATGTCGCAGGGCACGCCCTACAAGCCCGTCGTGCCCGGTCAGCTCTATCTCGACGGCAAGACGTTTGCGGCGACGCTCGACGCTTTCGATGCGATGCGTATCACGCCGTTCAACGAGCACGAGGGCGAGGCGCGCCGCGTCGTCAATCTCGATGCCCGCCAGGGCGAACGCTGGGCGCGACCGAGTGCCGAGGGTGGCGGCAATGCCGAGCGCGTCAACGTATTTGACGTCGTCGTCAAGCATATAGCCGACAAGCGTGCGAGCGGCGCCAAGGTGCTGATCACCGCCTGGACGGAAGGGTCGCTGGAGCGGCTGCTGCAGGTTCTCGCCGAGCACGGGCTGGCGCGTGTCAAGCCGATTGCGGCGCTGAAGGAGATCGACAAGCTCGATCAGGGCGAGGCGGCTGCCGGGGTCTATAGCCTGGAGACGGGCTTCGAGGTCGGTAATCTCGTCGTCATCGGCGAGCAGGATATTCTCGGCGACCGCATGGTGCGCCGCTCGAAACGCCGCAAGCGGGCCGCCGACTTCATCTCCGAGGTCGCGGGTCTCGACGAAGGTTCTGTCGTGGTCCATGCCGAGCATGGCATCGGCCGGTTCATCGGGCTCAGGACTATTCAGGCGGCCGGCGCGCAGCATGCGTGCCTGGAGCTGCAATATGCCGACGAGGCGAAGCTGTTCCTTCCCGTCGAAAACATCGATCTTCTGTCGCGCTATGGCGGCGAGGGGACGGAGGCTCAGCTCGACAAGCTCGGCGGCGGCGCATGGCAGATGCGCAAGGCCAAGCTCAAGAAGCGTCTGCTCGACATGGCAGACGGCCTGATCCGCATCGCCGCCGAGCGGTTGACGCGGCATGCGCCGGTGCTGACGACGCCCGAGGGGCTCTACGACGAGTTCGCCGCTCGCTTCCCCTATGACGAGACGGAAGACCAGGACAACGCCATCGAGGCGGTGCGCTCCGATCTCGGTGCCGGGCGGCCAATGGACCGCCTGGTCTGCGGCGACGTCGGCTTCGGCAAGACGGAGGTTGCGCTGCGCGCCGCCTTTGTCGCGGCGATGAACGGCATTCAGGTCGCTGTCGTGGTTCCGACGACGCTTCTGTCGCGCCAGCACTTCAAGACCTTCTCCGAGCGCTTCCGCGGGCTACCGGTGCGTGTGCAGCAGGCCTCGCGCCTTGTCGGCTCCAAGGAGCTGGCGCTGACGAAGAAGGAGATCGCCGATGGCAAGACCGATATCGTCGTCGGCACGCATGCGCTGCTCGGCTCCGGCATCCAGTTCGCCAATCTCGGCCTGCTGATCATCGACGAAGAGCAACATTTCGGCGTCAAGCACAAGGAGCGGCTGAAGGAGCTGAAGAGCGACGTTCACGTCCTCACGCTATCTGCCACGCCGATCCCGCGCACGCTGCAATTGGCGATGACGGGTGTGCGCGAGCTGTCGCTGATCACCACGCCGCCGGTCGACCGCATGGCGGTGCGTACCTTTATCTCGCCGTTCGATTCGCTCGTGATCCGCGAGACGCTGATGCGCGAGCATTATCGCGGCGGCCAGAGCTTCTATGTCTGCCCGCGTCTGGCGGATTTGGAGGAGGTTCATGCCTTCCTGCAGTCCGATTTGCCGGAACTGAAGGTCGCCATCGCCCACGGCCAGATGCCTCCGGGGGAGCTCGAGGACATCATGAACGCCTTCTACGAGGGGCGTTACGATGTGCTGCTATCGACGACCATCGTCGAATCCGGCCTCGACGTGCCAACGGCCAATACGCTGATAGTGCATCGCGCCGACATGTTCGGCCTCGCGCAGCTCTATCAGCTGCGCGGCCGCGTCGGTCGCTCCAAGGTGCGCGCCTTCGCGCTGTTCACGCTGCCTGTGAACAAGGTGCTGACGGCGACGGCGGAGCGGCGGCTGAAGGTGCTGCAATCGCTCGATACGCTCGGCGCCGGGTTCCAGCTTGCCAGCCACGACCTCGATATTCGTGGCGCCGGCAACCTGCTGGGCGAGGAGCAGTCCGGTCACATCAAGGAGGTCGGCTTCGAACTCTACCAGCAGATGCTGGAAGAGGCGGTGGCCGAGGTGAAGGGCGTCGACGAGATCCAGGATACCGGCTGGTCGCCGCAGATCTCGGTGGGCACGTCGGTGATGATCCCCGACGGTTACGTGCCGGACCTGCATCTGCGCATGGCGCTCTACCGGCGTCTCGGCGAGATCACCGAGCTCAAGGAAATCGATGCCTTCGGCGCCGAGATGATCGACCGCTTCGGGCCGATGCCGATCGAGGTGCAGCATCTCTTGAAGATCGTCTACGTCAAGTCGCTCTGCCGCATCGCCAATGTCGAAAAGGTGGATGCCGGGCCGAAGGGCGTGGTCATCCAGTTCCGCAACAAGGAATTCCCGAACCCAGGCAATCTGGTGGGCTATATCGCCAAGCAGGGCTCGATGGCGAAGATCCGCCCAGACCACAGCGTGTTCCTGACCCGCGACCTCCCGACGCCGGAAAAGCGGCTGCAGGGAGCGGCCGTCATCATGACGCAGCTGGCGGAGCTGGCGAAATAACGTCTTGGTTGTGCTTCTCTGATTATTATCGTTGCGTACTCTTTAAATGTGATTCGCAATAAGGGAACAGTATATGACAGTGCATGCAAATAATGCTTCAAACGGTACAGTTATGCTGCCCGTTGGGGGATCTGAAGTTAGTATGCAAGTTTTGCAAGACGTATACGCGAAGTTTACGGGCAAAAAAGAACAGATATCAAAGTCAATATCGTTTAATCATCTTACTTCTTTTGAGGATATTGAGAATCTTCATCAGAAGATTATTCAGATTTGCGATCAATACAACGTTATCCAGAGAAATGAATCAATAGTAGTTTATCATATAAATAATTCTAAAGATCAATTTAGCATTTTTGATACTGCTTATCCCGCTTGCTCAGGGACCTACAACATATTGCGGTAGACGGATTGGCCACTCCCCTGCTGGACGGCATCGGGGACGAGGTCTTGTCG